>NZ_MRBL01000015.1:2585-3493 GCF_001969855.1 Bacillus haynesii | reverse complement strand
CCCGGACATAAAAGAGCCAACTGATCCGATGAAAAATAGTAGAAGAATAAAAGATATGTCCACTACCCTTCCTCCTTTCCATCAATAAAAAGGGGGAATAGCCCCCTTTTATCACATTTAACCTTTTTTAAGCCAAAATTTTAATACACCATCTTCCTCTGTATCTTGAAGCAACTCATGACCGCCTGACTTCGCCCATGCTGTTAGATCACTTTTTGCCCCTTTATCAGTGGCATGTACTTCTAACACTTCTCCGGATTGCAATTCGTCCATCGCTTTTTTTGTTTTCACAATTGGCATTGGGCACGCAAATCCTTTAGCATCTATTATTTTATCTGATTTCATTTTTTATCTCTCCCTATCTTCAAATCTATATTCATCCATGAATCGCGCAACGGTTTGGTCCAATTTCCATCTCACTTTGCCTGTCAGCATCCGGCGTTATTTTGCCCATGTTGGTTTGACGGATTTCCTGATAGGCATTTGGCTGTGGCGGCAGGTTTTCTGATACAGCACCTCTGAATTCATTTTCAGCCATATTTAAACCGGCATTCTTTTTATATAAATCACCCAATTTAGCCTGAACTTGCCCTTGATCACCTAATTCACTGACTGTCGAAAAGTGAGCTGGAAGAACAATCAAGTCACCTGATATTTGTTTGTATTTTTCATGCAATGTGTTACGTAAATCCTCTGCCCAGTCCCCGGCTTTTCCAGCCAAGTCTGGCCGGCCGATTGATTCAATAAATAAAATATCTCCTGTTAACAAATAGTGATTATCAACAATTAAAGATGTGCTTCCAATGGTATGGCCCGGTGAGTAGATAGGCTCCACTTTCATGGTTGTGTTTCCTATCGAAACATCATGACCTTCAATTAACGGTTCATGCGAAAATTGCACTTCCTCT
>NZ_MRBL01000015.1:0-2531 GCF_001969855.1 Bacillus haynesii | reverse complement strand
GTAAATGTGTATCGACCACATGTTTAATTGTAACGTTTCTCTCTTTTGCAAAATCTATATATGCATCAACAGTGCGAGCAGGGTCAACTACAATTGCTTCTCCGTCAGTCTCGATAAAATAGGATAAACAGCCTTTCCCCATTCTTACGAATTGATAGATCGAGCCTCCTTCTTTCAAGTCTCCGATTTTGACTGGATGTAAAAATTCGCTCCACGCCTTCATGCCGCCTTCAAGTGCAAAAACTCTTTCATAACCGGCATCCACTAAATGCTGTGCAACCATTTCTGAAGATCCTTGTTTGGCGCAAACGACTAGAACATCTTGATCTTTAGGAACTTGGCCTGCAATTTTATCTACACCATCAATTAAATCAAAATACGGAACATTTAAATGTTCAACCCGGCTGCCCTCGATTTTCCAATCACTAAAGGCATCTTTATTTCGTACGTCTAAAATAAAAAACGATTCTTTTCTTAATACCTTTTCGGTTACTTCTTTTGGTGAAATGATTGTAAAGTCCACTTCTAAACCTCCTTAGAATGTTAGCATCTCATTGGCATCATGTTGCAATGGTCGCAACTTTTGCAGCCGTTCAATTTATTGATCCTTTTTCAATAGGCCCTGACCACTCCTCCATTCCCCGTACCACATTTTCAACGTCTTTAAAGCCGTTAGCTGCAAGCTGTTTAGCTGCCAGATCGCTTCTACTACCTGTACGGCAAACAACATAAATTTTCCCGTCTCTATTCAGTTCGTGTGCTCTTTTTTCAAGTTCACCTAATGGGATTGAAATCGCTCCGGGAATATGGCCGAAACGATACTCTGCAGGTTCCCGAACATCAACTACTGTTAGCCGTTCTCCCGCCTCTACCTTTTTTTGAAGCTCTTCATTTTGGATCGTATAAGGAAACGTTTTTTCTTTCTTTATTTCCGAGTGACCTGCTTTACGAAGAAAATGCTTTAATATATCTCCGTCTTCTGTCGTCCCGAGATACTGGTGGCCGCTTCCCTTTGCCCATGCCTGTATATCAGCAAGAGACCCTTTATCAGTAGCATGCACTTCAATTACCTGCCCCGGTTCTAACTCATTCATGGCCTTTTTCGTTTTTACAACGGGCATTGGACAAGCAAGCCCTTTTGCATCTAATACGCGATCAGTTTTGATGTTCATTAATTATCCCTCCATATTCATTTTCTGTTTTATATCACTGTTCCATTGGTCTGCTTCAGGATTCTTGTTATGCAGACCCCTAAGAAGCAACCGTTCAATTTGGAGACCGTTATATAAATAAATTCACTTTTGCTTCGTTGGCGTCCCCTAGATAAGCGGCAACTCCTGCATAATCAAGGCCGTCGATGAGTTCTTCTTTTTGCAAGCCTAACAAGTCCATTGTCATTGTACAGGCAACAAGCTTAACTCCTTGTTCTTGCGCCATTTCAATCAGTTGAGGCAGAGACAGCACGCCGTGCTTTTTCATGACATGTTTGATCATTTTAGGCCCGATACCGGCAAAATTCATTTTAGATAAGCCAAACTTCTTTGAACCACGGGGCATCATAAAGCCGAATGCTTTTTCAAGCGGTCCTTTCTTGACTGGCACCGGTTCATCTTTTCTTAAAGCGTTAAGCCCCCAAAATGTATGAAAAATTGTTACCTCATGATCATAAGCAGCGGCGCCATTTGCAATAATAAAAGCGGCAATCGCCTTATCTAAGTCACCGCTAAATAAAACAATGGTCGTTTTTTCTTTTTGGTCTGACATAGATCAACTCTCCTGTTTTTATATACTCATACCCGTATGGGTATGTAAAAAATAAAAAAATATAAGCTTCAGCTCTTTATACCCTTAAGGGATTTTTTTAACCAGGGGGTGTACAGAGGCTGTATTATCAACAGCCATCTAAACATTATCTGCTTTTAACCAATAAATTAACGGCTTCTTGAATGAGGTCTTCGGTATCTTCTCCTCTGTCAATTTGAAGGCGAACGCATTTCTCCAAGTTGCTGCTGACAACAACACCAATGGCGCGATCTAACGCGGAACGAACCGCTGACATTTGGCTTACGAGTTCTTTACACTCTTTTCCTTCATCCATCATTTTTAATATCCCTCGAACTTGACCCTCAACTCGCTTGATCCTATTTTTTAATTGATCATCGTATTCCATCAGATAACCTCCCACTTTCTTATGATGATAATATATCCATCGCAAAACCGTTACTATGCAGATATGAATTGTACATTTCAGTCACATTCGTTAATGATCTAACCAGTGATGACTTTTTGTCCAGACAAGCTTTATCCTAATGGAATGTCACCACCTCAATACATATACCCCTATGTGTATAATACTGGACTGCTGAGGATAAATCAAATTTTAGGCTCCTGTAAAGAAAGGGAAGTATAATAAGCGATCCTTTAAAACTAAAAAATACATCGAAATCTTTGACGGCAGAGAAGAAAGAAGTTATCGTCGGCCGCTTCGGCATTGATTAAAGAAAAAGCGCGCGCGAAGGAGCTTGGGATTT
>NZ_MRBL01000014.1 GCF_001969855.1 Bacillus haynesii | reverse complement strand
ATTTAATACCTTTGTAATGTCTACTTTTGATTTAACTCTAAAGTTAATTTTGTTATTTCTTTGATATATATCTAAAAAAGTTATATCCGGATTATCTTCCTTATAATAGAAATATGCTAATGCCGTAATTAATTCTTCATTCTCCATTCTGGTATTTTTTAACCTTGAAAAAAACCAACTACTATATTTGTTTGTAATTGTCCTTATAGTTCTAATAATGTCACTGTCTATATAAGAGTTCCACATTTCAAAAGTATTTTCGCGAATTGGATATGGTTTATTATTTAATCTAATAAACAAATCTATAGGATCAAACTGAGGATTAATTCTAGCGTCAATAGTAACTAAAGATAAATTGAAATCTAAAATTCTATCTTTTAATTCATCTGGTAATTCGTTATAAGCCGCTCCATTAAGATCGTCTAAAATTCTAAGTTTGCTTAGTTTAAAATTATTTTTTTCAGATTTAACTCTATTTCCTTTTTCATCAATGAAATCTTCACCAATAAATCCAAGTATAGACAACAACCTTTGTTGACCATCAACTACTTCTAATACACCATCTTGTCTTTTAAATATAAAAATAGGTGGTAGCTTTATACCTAATAAAATACTTTCAATTAATGCTGAAGATTTCATTTGGTTAATTGTTTCCCCTCTTTGATATGAAGGGCGAACTAAAAAACGTCTTCTATTCATTTGGCGACATATATCATCGATAGTAGTTGTACTTGCATCCGGCCTATTTAATCTTAGAGATTCGAACTCTTCTATTATTGTATTAGTATCTGTCGAATTATTCAAAACACTTTTAATAATTTGTTTAGACTTTATATTATTCTTGATATAAATATCTAAATTTAAATCTAACACCTTTTCAAAAAATGAAGCAGTTCCAGCATACCGTTCTTTCATTTCTTTGTAAAAATGACTATTTTCTGTTTTGTAAATTAATATATTCTCCTTTATAAATTCTAGCAAAAGATTTGAGAATTTTTCGGAAACTATTAAGTTAATATCAATATTTTCTTTCTCTAATATAGTTAGGGCCCAAAATAAACATTCAAAAACTAATTTATTATGTGGAATATGATTTTGTTCTAGACGTTTTTTTAAATCTTTAAGTAATACCACCTTTTTATTAAAATTAATGAAAAGATTTTCTACATCACTAGTATTATTACTCAAGTTTTCAAAAAGCCTCTGAATAACTTCCTTTCTTCCTTTTAAAGTACTGTAATAATTTATAGGTAGATTGTGCAAAACTAAAAACAACCTAACTTTTTGCATAGCTTTTTCAAGGGTAATACTTTTGTTTTTTAGTTCCATATCCCTTTCTAAAAAGAAAAGGTCTAAAAAATTAATATAATCCAGTTCATTTTCTCTAAATTGTTTTTTAAAGTACTTGGTGGTATCATTATTAATATAGATAGCTTTTTCAATTTCAGCATTTTTTAATGGAGTAATACCTGAGTTATATCTTCTGAAGATTTCTTTTTTAATCTGGTCCTCTTTTCGTTCATCTAACTTAGGCTCATTAATCACACTAAATTCTATTATTCTAAGGTTCGTATCCCAGAATACATTCTCTAATTCCAAATCAAAATCGTCAAAACTTTTCTTTTTCAATTCTGAAAAAATACTTAATCCTTTTTTTGTTAAATGAAATTTATTCTCTTTAAATCTTTTAATTGTTTCAAATCTCTGTCTCCCATCTATTACTTCTATATTTTTCCCGGTGTTAAAAAAAACTAGAGGAGGTATTTCCGTACCAAGTAATATACTCTCAATAAAATAAGATGCTTTATCTTTGTCCCAAACGTAATTTCTTTGATAATAAGGATCATACACCGTATTTCTAGTTCGTCTTTCATTACCAAATAAAGTTTCAATTGACATTACCTTAGACTCGATTTTAAGGTGTGTACGAAAAATTTCTTTTATTTCCTCATCTTTCAAAAATAAGTTGGCTGCCATCTAATCCCCCCGTCTTTGCATAGGAACCAATCTTCCACTTGCGATTCATTTGAGTTTCCATGTATAAAAAATGTATCACTTTCAAATAAGAATATCTATATATACAATCGGTTATTTTTAAAAAAATTTCATCTTTTTTCTAAAATATCCTTCTTTCTGTCATAATTTAAGATAATGAATCGCTTCTTCTTGATTGGCCTGGAACGATTTTAATTCCTTCCCATTCAGATCTTCTTTTAGTAAGCAAACCTTTTGAATCTGCCTGTTTTGATAATGGTGAAAATAGTAGCTGCACGTCTCGCTGCACATCACCGCCGTATATTGGGTGTAATCGTCTTCGCCATTGTCAGTCATGACAACCCCTTTGGGAATATTCATATTGGAGAGAATATGAAACGCGGCAGAGACGCCTTCTGTTTCATCGGACAGAGGCTTCATGTGCTCTTTCAAAACTGCAGCCCTGACAAAACGGGATGGCGGCGTAAAGTCTCCCGGCAATCCGGACAGCCCGGAACCTTGGCCAAAAGCCGACAGCGTCAGGTCTCCCACCTTTTTCGCGGCAAACTGTCCCGGCTGAAGACCGATATAATTGCGCAAATTGGTCAAATGCCAAGGAAAATCCGGACTGTTCGTCAGCACGCCGACCGGATTATCATGAATTTGAATGCCTCCGGCCACCGGTTCAACAACGATGCTCGCACCGGAGCGGTCCGTTAATAGCCAATGAAGCGGCGTTACCGTGCTCAGCAAACTGACCTCTCTCTCAACAATGTTTAAGGAAACAGCCGCTTTTTTCACATCCTCCAAATCACAGCATTCCGACAGCACCCATGTCACAAATTCGTGCGGCGCAAGATTGCGGCATTGCTCTTTCGTCTCGCTTTCATACACAGCATAATCCGGGAAATAAAGCGCCGCGCAAGACAATCCTTTTTCATTCACACCATCGGCAAACAGAGCATTCTTGAGCCTTCTGCCCATTCCGATAAACGCATACCGGCCGGCATGCTCGCTGCCGTCCGCTTCACTTTTCCATTTGTAACGACGCGGATGCAACAGCACTTCCCCGTTAAGCTCAAAATCAAAATCCATTGTCCTCGCCAATAAATGCTCCCGACCCGCAGTCGTCAACGTGATACTTGTACACATGGCGCTCCATCCTTTTCGTTTGATATTACACTTCGTGAACTATTTTTATGTTATCGAATTGGAAAAGATTCGTCAAAATGAAAGGGGTTATGATAAAAATGACCTCCAGAACAGAGGTCATTTTTAATCACATCATTTACTCCCCCAAACCGCATCTCCTTCACGGGACAACGCACTAAACGTCATCACCTTCCGCTCAGAAACCGCATCCCACTGGCGTAAAAATACACCGTCATATATTTTTCCGTCGATCTTGAGTTCTATTTTGTTATGTCCCGTTTTCTTCCACGTTCCGGCTACTGCGCCTGTTATTTTGCCATTTTGATTTAAGCGGATTTCTTTCGATTCTTTAATATCTGCGGAGATGTCTTTGCCGTGCTGCACCAATTCGTAGGCACCCATCACATCTGACTTTTTCACCTTTTCGAGCTTCTCTCCGGCGTAGCGGTGAGGGGCGACAACCGGCCAGCCTTGTTTGTTCATCAGCAATTGGTGGACGCGGACTTCGTGTTCCTCACCCCTTCCCGGGAAGCGGGTGTGGAAGATTAAATACGATTTGCCGCTTTTTTCATCGTAAAAGGCAGAGTTATGGCCCGGCGACACATAGCCGTTTTGATTGTTAAATGAGTAATTTCCCATCAGTTTGACACCGTACGGTTCGATTGAACGATCGTCAAAAATCGTTCCTTCTTTGCCGCGGACGTCAATCATCGCGTGGCCTTCTGCATCATAATAAGGGCCGTCAGGGTTTTTTGAGCGGGCGACGCGAATGTTGTACCCGCCGTCAGCGGCAAGCCCCCCGAAGGACATGTACAGGTAGTAATACTGTGTTTCAGGATTATAGAGAATGTATGCACCTTCAATCCGGCTGTGGTTGCCGCCGATCAGCTTTTTGCCGTACCCCTGTCCCGGAAGCGGAAATCCGGTTTTCTTGTCCATTTCTAAAATAAAAATTCCCCCGGAATAGGAGCCATACACCATCCACAGCTTTCCGTTTTGATCAAAGAATGTGTGGGGATCGACGACATTTGGGTGCTTTGTCGCGTCATAAGGCGTCCCGTCATTGCTGATCCCGTCCATTCCCGACTTCAGGAAAATGCCTTTATTTTTGTACGGTCCTTCAATGTCGTCTGCGACAGCAAGCCCGAGGGCAGATCTCGGAGAATCCCCGCGGCAGGCATTGTAATACATATAAAACTTGCCGTCCTCAAGCTGGGTGACATCAGGCGCCCACAACGTATCAGATTCAGCCCATTCAAAGGTTTCTTTTAATTCTTCATATACGTTCGGAATCAAAGGATTCCCGTTATGGACACTCGAGGAAATTTGCGTCCATTTCATGAGGTCCGTCGATTTGGCCGAAGCTAAATGGGAGCCGAAGACATAGTATGTGCCATTCGCTTTAATAATCGATGGATCATGAACCGTCACTTCTGAAAATACAGGTTTTTGAGTTTGTGCGGAAGCTTGGTTTGGAGTGAAACAGGCAGCCATGATGAAAAGCAGTGCAAGGACTTGGATGAAACACTTTTTCATATTCACTTGTTCTCCTTTCTTTTGAAACACTTTCATTTTTTGACAGTCCATCATATGCTGCTTATCCAAGGTTTATTACGAACAAAAAAGCTCCCGACAAAGTCGGCAGCCTGAGTTTATTACCTCGCTTTATGCACTTTCAGCAATTTCCCTTTCACAGTCGTGTTTTTCATCGCCTCTAAGACGAGCGGACCTTTGCCGTTTAAAATTTCAACGAATGAACCTTGCTCCTGGATCGTGATAATCCCGATATCCTCAGCCGAGACGCCGTCAATTTTAGCAATCGTTCCGACGAAATCAACGGCTCTCAGTTTCTTCTTTTTTCCCCCGTTAAAGTAGAGCCTCATGATTTCTTTATTTAACGGTTCGCTCTTGTCCTGTTTAAGCTCCGGTTTCGTATTGATTTTCTTTAGAAAAGCCGCTTTTGCTCGTGCAATTTCTTCTTTTGACGGCGTCTCAATAATAGGAATGGGAAAACCGATATAGTCTTCAATATCAGCGATCATCCTCTTTTCACGCGGACTGGCAAGAGTAATCGCTTTTCCCTGGCTGCCGGCTCGGCCTGTTCTGCCGGTACGATGCACATAGCTTTCTTGATCTAATGGCAGCTCATAGTTAATGACATGTGTGATGTTCTCAATGTCGATGCCTCTTGCCGCCACATCTGTCGCGATTAAATAGCGGAACGCTCCCCGTCTAAAGCGGTTCATCACGGCAAAACGATCCTCCTGAGGCATACCGCCGTGAATTTTCGCGCACGGATAACCCAAACCGGCTAAGCGCCGCTGCAACTCATTCACTTGCTCCTGTGTGCGGCAAAAGACGATGCAGCTGTCCGGGTTCTCAACAATGAACAGATCCACTAAAAGCGAAAATGGATCATTTTCATTTACAATGATCAGTTGATGCTCGATGTCTGCGGTTGTCGTACCGCCTGCTTTAATCTCAATTTTCAAAGGGTCTTTCATATATTGAAGGGATAGATGCTCCACATCCTCCGGAAAAGTTGCTGAAAACAGCATCGTCAGCCGTTCATCAGGCAAATGGCGGATGATCGCTCCCACTTGATCGATAAATCCCATATTCAGCATTTCATCGGCCTCATCGATGACAAGGTATTTCAGTTTTTCTAATGGAAGGGTTCCTTTTTCAATGTGATCCAATACGCGGCCCGGCGTCCCGACAACGATATGGCATTTTTGATTAAGCTCCGTTTTTTGCCGTTCAAAGGATGACTTCCCGTAAACAGCCGCTGCTTTTATTCTTTTATAGCGGCCGATGTTCGTCAAATCCTCTTTAACCTGAGCAGCAAGCTCGCGCGTCGGTGTCAAAATCAAGGCTTGCGGTTTGTTCTCTTCCCATTCGGTCAGCTCGCAAAGCGGAATTCCGAACGCGGCCGTCTTCCCGCTCCCCGTCCGCGATCTCACCACAACATCCCGCTTTTTAAGCGCCACGGGAATCACTTCGCTCTGCACCGCAGTCGGCTGCTTATACCCTAAATGATCGAGCGCTTTCGTAATATCCCCGCTTATTGCATAGTCTCTAAAATTGGCTTTGCTCATGAATGGACTCCTTTTGGTCATATGATTTCCAGTGAATGATGGTGTTATGAATGTGATTATACGCTAATCATGACTGATTTCAAAAAGACATGAAAAAGAGGCTGCAATATGTGCAGCCCTAAGAAACATCCTAATTTACTTATAAAGCTGTTAACACAAAAGAATGATAAAGAAACGATTGTTTTTAAACATTCAATTTCCCTTTTAAAACATTGAAGAAATCAAAAATATATTTATGAGCAAAACAAATATAAAAATAATACCCATTAACCGTTGCAACAGAAATGGGAGCCGGTATAAAACAACTTGAACCTCATAGTTAACCGACCATGCGAAAACCAAAAAAAACCGGAGCAAATCGCTTATCCACCCATTCGGCACTTCATATATATTGTATTCATATATTTTTATTACCCATGAAGGAGCAATTAAAGAATATATAGCCATTATTAAGTTGACAGTTAATGAAATATAAAGCAATGAACTTGGAAAAGGTACCATATCATTTAATGCATAACTAAAAAAGATACTTATGAAAAGAAATACTAAAATACCTTGTATCACATTTGACTTCTTAAGTATTCTTTTTCGTGGGCTGTTAAATAGCTTTTTTGTTTTAGTACCATACACCAAAGAAAGTAGAATTAAAAAGCATTCAGAAAATAATTCAAACAAGAATAGTGAAATGCCATTCTCATATTTATTCCAACATGATAAATTGGTCAGTAGAAGAGCCGCAATCAGCAAAAGAACTGCATTGCTTCTAATCCAAAAATAACAACTTTTTTTAATAGAAAACATATTACTTTTCCTTTAGTTTTCAAACACTGATAATGCTCCAGCTATAGAACAGATTAGCACTAGAATAAAAACTATTCCTAATATCCGCTGCAGTATAAACGGAAGACGTGCCAAAACTTTTTGAACTTCATAATTTAAAGAAGATACCAAGATAGCTACATATCTAAAAAAATCAGGTATTAAACCCTTTGTTTCATCATAAACATTTGATTCATATAGCTTAATAACTACTGTAGGAAAGAGTAAAGAAGCGAAGGCAAAAATCATATTCACAATTAAATATACTATAAGAATTGAACTCGGATACGGAATACTACTTGATAATATAAAACCGAAAAACAAACTAAAAACAGAAAAAACAAATACTCCTACGATAATATTTGATTTTAATAATGTTGTTTTAAGGCTTTGACGTGCATTTCCCTTTTTTGTTTGAAAACCATAAACCAATGCAAGTATAATCAAGAAACATTCTGCTATAAAAACAAATAAGAAAAACGAAGTTCCACTTCCATTGTTATTCCAATATGGTTTATTAATTAGTAGAAGCGACGAAAAAAGTAAAAGCACCACATTGCTTCTCAACCAAAATAATTGACTTTTTCTAAAAGAGTACATAAACAGGAATCCTTTCTTCTATAGATCAAAAAATTCGTTCATTGTATCTACTATTTTTTCAAAGTATTCGTTGATTGCCACCGGTTGAAGATATATTGAACCATCTTTTTTAATATTCTCATAATCTAAATGCCAAATGAAACTATCACTTCTTAATAAAAACACAACTTGATCCAATCTTGTTTGGTTTTGAATATAGTCACTTTCAATAAAAGAAATATTATCAAGCTCTTGATCATTTGCCAAAAAATCAAAAGAAAACTGGCTAATAGACGGATGTGTTTTCGGATCTTCAGCCATTAGTTTAATGACTTCAGCTTCCACTTCATGGAACTCATCAAATGATTCTTCACTCATTTGGAAAATTTCACACTCTGGTTTTTTATCACTTTGTGAATGATAAAATGCTTTTAATATTTCAAGAAAAGAGTCTCTGCTTCTTAAAATCGAAAAACTATGATTTTGATTTTCTATCTCCTGCACAATTAGTTCATCTTTTTGAACATGGTGTACAATCAGCACTCTTTTCCGATGGATGCAGCGAACTTTTCTCTTCGATTGAATAAGTAAGTGAATCAGGTTTTCTAACCCTTTTTGCAAATTAGATTCTGTGTCATCAGCCCAATATCCTCTTTGTTTTAAAAGATTTTCGGCCTGAGTTGAAAAAAGTTCAATATCTTCTTCATCTTGAATCAACTGTTGTTCATTGATAATATCTTCAGCAGCTTTTTCATATCGGCATAATAATAATGCACTCACCAGTTCATTTGTTGTTAAAATAATTTTAGACACTATAATCCTCCTTTTATCGGAACCAGCCAGTCACGAAATCCTTTGCTTTTGAAAAACCATCTGATACTGACTCTGAAATGCTAGATATTTGTTTCTCAGACCAATCCTGCAAATCGTTCCATTTGTCTTCAACCCATTCACCAGCATCTTCTCCCCACTGTTTTACAGTATCTCCTGCTATTATAGAGCCAGTAATACCGACTCCGGCTCCAATAGCTCCACCAATAAGGGTTCCCGGTCCTGGACAAATAAGAGAGCCAATCGCTGCTCCGCCTGCTGTTAATCCCCCTACTCCAACATCCATTCCAATCCCAGCTGAGAAACGTCCAAACTTTTCATAATTGGATTTTCCTTCATTATCATCGCTTATAAATTCCGCACCATTCGTTGCAAAAGAAAAAATTATTCCTGCATATGGTATTCTTTTTACGAGTTTATTTATATTAGCTTCATCCTTAAATTTACCAACAGTTCCTTTTACATCAACCTTTGCTTTATAATTCTTTAACTCTTCCGGCTTATGTTCAAAAAAACTTTGGCTCTCCAAAATTTTCTTGTAGGAGATCCTTGTTGTGTTAGGCCCCAATCCAACAATTTTTCTTAAAAGGCCGCTTGGTTTATTTTGAAATTTGCCAAGCCATTTTTTGATTGGTTTGCTTGAGTTTGGATCGCCTTTTTTCAGGATGTTGTAAACAAACTGAGCCACCTTGGAATCGTATTTTCCGTTAGCTCCCTGCGTCCATTTTGGAGAGGCTTTCACACGGAAGTTCCCTTTTCCGTCTTTTTCAAGCACAATCATTTTCGTCGCCAGTACATTCACGGCTATGACGCCTTTTGTTACAGCCAACGCGCCGTTTCCTGTTCCGATTAAATCGAGCCATTCAGCGATTCTGCCCATCATTGTCGGATCGTCTTGTTTTTCTGCTAAATCAACGGCTTCGTCAATCATTTGTTTAACGACATCTGTTTCAGAAAAGTAGTTTTCAACCTCTTTAATCGTTTTTTTAGATAAGATCGCGCCTCCCTGTGACCAAGTGTTCACCTTTTCAGTGAGCTTGGATAGCTGAGCGATCGAATTTGACGATTGTTTTAATATAGAATTAGCATCACGATCAAGCTCTTTTAAATCAGACACCGTGTTGTTCACATGTTTTTTTGCTTCGGAAATATGCTCATTAAATGATGCCAAAGAGATAGATCCGCCCCCAATCAAGTGGCTGATTTTATCAATTTCGTCATTAATCGAATCAACTGTATCATTCGTTTGACGTTTCAGTTCTGTTAAGCCCTTTTTGACGTCATGCGTCAGAAACTCTTCCTTTACAAAACCCTCTGTTGATTCATAAGTTCTGATTTTTGCTTTAATGTCTTTTAAATTCTGTATGTATTGATCTATAAAGTGCTGAAAATAAAGCAGCACGGGAAGATGAAGAACAGAAAAGTGTTCTTTGATCGCATTTCCGCCTTCTCCTTTTAATGCATCATCAAGCTCTGCAATTTTTTGTACACTTTCCCTTATGGCGTTGATTTCTTTTTCCTCTTGCTTTTTTTCCTTAATCAATTGGTCAATCGCGTCAATGACTTCAGAAACATCTAAAACTTTCAAGAGAAAACCAGCCCTCCTTATTTCATTTTTTGAGAGATGTTTTTATCAGTATCAATCAGGACATTAATGTTTGACCATGCGTCCTTTTCAACTGAAGATAGCGCCTCCTTGTATTTTTTTAGTAGCTGCTCGTATTCCTTTTCGATTTTTTTTATTTTTTTCACTACATCCATTGAAGAATTAGCGATATCGGCTTTTGAACCTGATATCGAAAGTGCGCTGATTTTTGTCTGAAGGCTTGAAAACGCCGTTTTGACTTCTTCTGCTTTTACCTTTATTTCTGCCATTCTTTCACCTCAATGATTGACTTGTTTTTTTATATCTGTAAGCTGTTGTT
Organism: Bacillus haynesii; assembly: GCF_001969855.1. Taxonomy (GTDB): domain Bacteria; phylum Bacillota; class Bacilli; order Bacillales; family Bacillaceae; genus Bacillus; species Bacillus haynesii. Next base: position 80,161 of record NZ_MRBL01000014.1, on the reverse strand, counting down.
TTTGTATACTTAGAAACATCTCCATATTAGAGATTTGCATTTCAAGATTTTCAATCTCTTTCTCAATATGCGAAATCAGACCATCTGTTTCTCTCTGTATGTTTTGATAGCTGTGTGCAATGTTTGATCTAATATTGATAAATTGATTTGTATGTCTGCCATTCCATATATGTGATGTGATATCTGGCTGATTGATGAGAGTGGCATTGTTTGAAAGGGTGTGAAGTTCACCGGTAATAGCTGTTTTTGCTTTTTTCAGTTCAGCGATTTTGCTTTGTGTATCCTTTATATTGTGAGATAAAGAAGAAATATCTTTTTCCAAAGAAGCGATTTTAGCAGCATGGTTAGACATATCGGGTTCACCTCGTTTTTCAGAAAATAAAAAATCCGCACGTTACTATTCGCTTATTCCACTGTATTTCAGTTAGGTATATTGTTGCTTTCCGGTTGAATCTAACGTTCTTATAAATCAGACCTTTTTCATATTACAATATCATCCAAAATAGGTAAATAGGATAATAGACTTGGTTTTCTTGGATTTTCTTGAATTGAGCAATTCAAGCTGCGCACGATGTTCTTTGAAATAGTGTCAGGGGATTAGTTCAAATGACCTTCTCAACTCTCGCGGCATCAAAAAAACAGCACACACCCAAGGGTATGTGCTGTTTCTGCATGTTCTTCTATTCCGTAATCACCGTATGCACAAGCTTCGGTGCTTCGGCTTTTTCTGCGATTTGGATGTTGTCGTAGACTTTTGCGATGACGTCATCGACATTTTCACGGTTTGCGTATAGGGTAACCAATGGTTCGCCTTTTTCAACCCGGTCGCCGACTTTTTTGCGGAGCATGATGCCGACGGCAAGGTCGATTTTGTCTTCTTTTGTTGCACGGCCGGCGCCCAGCAGCATGGCCGCGACGCCGATTTGATCGGCGACGATTTCAGACACGACGCCCGCTTCTTTGGCAGGAACGTCGATTTTATAGGCAGCCTGAGGCAGCTTTTCGGGGTTATCCGCGACAGAGCTGTCGCCGCCTTGGTTTTGCAGGAAGTCTTTGAATTTTTGCAGCGCTTTTCCGTTTTTCATCACGTCGATCAGTTTCTCTCTTGCTTCGGCAAGGGTCTCCGCTTTTTTGGCGAGAACGACCATTTGGCTGCCCAGTGTTAAGACAAGTTCAGTCAAGTCTTCAGGGCCTTCGCCTTTTAATGTATCAATCGCCTCTTTCACTTCAAGTGCATTTCCGATGGCAAACCCCAGCGGCTGGGACATGTCGGAGATGACGGCCATCGTTTGGCGGCCGACATTGTTTCCGATGCGAACCATCGCTTTTGCAAGGTTGACGGCATCTTCATCAGTTTTCATAAAAGCGCCGGCGCCTGTTTTGACGTCAAGGACAATCGCGTCCGCCCCAGCGGCGATTTTCTTGCTCATGATTGAACTGGCAATCAGCGGGATTGAATTGACCGTTCCTGTTACATCGCGGAGGGCATAAAGTTTTTTGTCAGCAGGCGTCAAGTTTCCGCTTTGACCGATAACGGCGACCTTGTCGCGGTTGACGAGCTTGATGAATTCGTCTTTAGAAAGTTCCACGTGAAACCCTTTGATGGCTTCGAGCTTGTCAATAGTTCCCCCTGTGTGTCCGAGGCCGCGTCCCGACATTTTGGCGACCGGGACGTCGAGAGCCGCGACAAGCGGTGCAAGTACGAGCGTTGTCGTGTCGCCGACGCCTCCTGTTGAGTGTTTGTCGACCTTGATGCCTTCAATCGCGGAAAGATCGATCGTTTCGCCTGAGTTGACCATCGCCATCGTAAGATCGGCCCGCTCTCTGTCCGTCATATCCTGGAAATAGATGGCCATCGCCAGAGCGCTCGCCTGATAGTCAGGAATGCTGCCGTCGGTGTAGCCTTTAATGAAAAATTGAATTTCTTCTGTTGTCAATTCTTCTCCATTTTGTTTTTTTGTGATGATATCCACCATTCTCATTGTGATCACCAGTCCTTTTTTCAATGTTTATCAATAGATCAATCCTACAACGGTCGCTGTCAGGAAACTGACGAGCGTTGCACCGTACAGCAATTTCAAGCCGAAGCGTGCGACGACGTTTCCTTGTTTCTCATTCAGTCCTTTAACCGCACCGGCGATAATACCGATCGATGAGAAATTGGCAAATGAGACGAGGAAGACGGAAACAATCGCTTCGGTGCGGCCGCTGAAATGGAAGCTGCCTTGTGCGAGAGACTGCATCGCGACAAATTCATTTGAGACCATTTTGGTTGCCATGATACTTCCAGCATTCACCGCTTCATGCCATGGGATACCCATCAGGAAGGCAAACGGCGCAAAAATAAATCCGAGCAGTTCCTGGAATGATATCCCTAATGCGGCGCTGAAAATGCCGTTAATCATTGCAATGATCGCGACAAATCCGATCAGCATGGCGGCCACGACGACGGCGACTTTAAAGCCGTCCATAATATATTCGCCCAGCATTTCAAAGAAGGATTGTTTTTCCTCTTCCTGTACCTCTACCATATCATGTTCTCGATCGACTTCATAAGGATTGATAATCGATGCGATAATAAATCCGCCGAATAAGTTCAAGACGAGCGCGGTGACAACGTATTCGGGCTTCAGCATCGTCATATAGGCGCCGACGATAGACATCGAGACGGTTGACATCGCCGAAGCGCACAGCGTATAAAGTCTGTGCTTAGGCAGCAGGCCCAGCTGCTTTTTTAACGAAATGAATACTTCAGATTGCCCCAGTATCGCCGAGGCAACGGCATTGTATGACTCCAGTTTGCCCATTCCGTTGATTTTGCTGAGCGCAAGACCAATATATTTTATAATAAACGGAAGGATTCTCCAATATTGCAGAATACCGATTAAAGCAGAAATAAAAACAATCGGGAGAAGCACGCTGATGAAGAATGTGGATTCATTCACATTCACCAGTCCGCCAAAGACAAAATTCACACCTTCTGCGGCATATTCAAGCAAATAGCCGAAGCCTTTGGCAAAACCGCCGACAAGATAGTTTCCGACACCCGTGTTCAGCAATATATATCCCAATGCGAATTGCAGCACGATCATGACGATTACCGGACGGTACTTCACTCTTTTCTTTCCGCTGCTGACCAGCCATGCAAGCCCTAAGACGACAAATAAACCAATGAGCCCGATGAGATATTTCATGTTTTGATCCTCCTGGTGATGTATTCGCTTACATTTTTGTGTCTGTGCGCAGGAAGCTTCCGCTTCCCGCCGCACTGGATCTTAGTAGTTATCTTCATTTTTTCCTTCTGCTCCGCTGACGATGGAAACGCCTGCGCTTGCACCGATCCGGGTCGCTCCTGCTGAGATCATGGTTTCAACGTCCTCTTTTGTTCGAATCCCTCCGGATGCTTTGACACCGATGTCTGGTCCGACGGTTTTCCGCATGAGGGCGATATCTTCCGCTGTCGCTCCGCCGGTTGAGAACCCGGTTGAGGTTTTGACAAAGTCGGCACCGGCAGCAACAGACAAGCGGCAGGCCCGCTCTTTTTCCTCGTCTGTCAACAGACACGTTTCAATGATGACTTTAACAAGCGCTTTACCTTTTGCGGCTTCAACGACCGCGCGGATGTCCGCCTCGACAAAGTCATCGTCGCCGTCTTTTAAAGCGGCGATGTTGATGACCATGTCCACCTCTGTCGCGCCTTTTGCGATAGCGTCTTTTGTTTCAAACGCTTTTGTCTCTGTCGTGTTGGCGCCCAGCGGAAAACCGATGACCGTGCAAACGTCGATTTCCGTTCCCTTCAGCTCTTTGGCGGCAAATTCAACCCATGTCGGGTTGACGCAGACTGAAGCGAATTGGTATGTTTTCGCTTCTTCTATTAATTTCTTAATCTCGGATTTTTGTGTATGCGGTTTCAATGCTGTATGATCAATGAGATTTGCAATCGTCATATACTAGCACTTCCTTTGTATAAGATAGTTTCAGCATAACCGATTTTTGAACAAATGTAAATTATCATATGAAATTTTGTTCAATAGAAAATAAAGTAAAATCCAGGCTGTTTTTCCTGGACACTTCAATCATCAAGCAGTTCTTTCGCCGTATGCTGATCAATAATCAGCACATTGGCATACTTGCCTTTGAGCGCACCATGAATAGCTGCTTTTTTCCGGCTGCCGCCCGCTACGAGAATCGACCGTTCTTTTTCTCTCAAGTCAGCCAATTCAATGCCGATCGTCCGCGAATCGATAGCATCGCTGCAAATGTTCCCCTCCGCATCAAAAAAGCGCGAACAAATATCGCCGACTCCACGTTCTTTCAGAAGAGCTTTTTCCTCTTCATGAAAATACCCCAGCCTGAACAGAAGGGCTTCATCGCGTACCGTGCCGACTGTAAATATCGCAATGTTCGCCTGTTTGCCCATTTCTATGATCCGCTTAATGTGCCTGTCCTGTTCCACCATCTGTTTGACTTCCGGATTGTCAAACACGACCGGAAGCGGCAAATACCTCGGCATCGTTTGAAAAGCTTCGGCAAACAGCTGAATCGTTTCAGACGAATAAGTGTTGACGCTGGAATGGCTGATTCCGCCTTTCAGTTGTACGACCTCTGCGCCCTTCACCTGTTTGGGCTGCATATTTTGGGCGATCTGGTACATCGTCGTTCCCCAGCTGACGCCGACAATGTCGCCGTCCTTGACTGCGCCGTGCATGTATTCGGCCCCGAAGCGGCTGAGATAATGCGTGATGGTCGTATAATCCGCGGTCGGTGAAAAGACAACATGCGCTTCAAGAAGCCCGTATTTTTCCCTAAGCATGGCACCGAGCGCATCCATATCTTCAAACGGGTCCATGACGCGGATTTGAACATACCCCTTTTCCTTGGCGAACTGCAGCAGCCTTGATACCGTCGGTCTTGAAATCTGCAGCTGTTCGGCGATTTGCTGCTGGCTGTAGTCAGACTGATAGTAGAGCCTCGCAGCTTCAATGCTCAATTGCTGTTTTTCCTTGTCCATCACGTTCCTCCCCTTTAGTAACGCTTTAACCCATATTATATAGGTTCATGCTCCTTCTCATCCAGCTGAATTGCAAAAATACGTTCCGTATGCCGAATCATGCGACACCGCATATGTCCATGTCATATTTTTTATCCGTTATATATGCATCTTTTGCGGCTGTCAGTTCTTCAGCATATAGGCGTCATCCGAGTGTAAAAAGCAAGCGCGCTTCAGCTGGTCGTTAAAGGCCTGATCCGCCTGTCCGCAGGTAAAACACGGCTTCTTCTTATAGCTGAATCAATACCTCACCAAGATCGCGCCCTTTTCTGGTCGCTCTGGGCCCACACAGGATGTCCATTCACGTCCTCCGTTTATTTCTTTTAGTATTTTTCCTTATAAAAGCAATACAAAAATCCTGCTATTAATGGAAAAACATTTTATTATTGGACTTACGTCCTCTTTTTGGATAGTCCAAAAAGATCAAAAAAATCTAGCAATCTCCATTTTTTCATTTATAATAAATAAGTCAAAATCATTCTAAAAAAATTCGGGGTGATCTATCGTGAAAGCACCCGTGAGGTATATATGGATTGGTATGATCCTGTGCTTTTTATCCGTCAGTCTGGCCGTCGGTTGTATCAAAGCTGAAGATCAGTCAGGTGATGACAAAAATGATGCAGCGCTGCAGCCTGCCGAACAATTCGTTTACCATCATTTAATGAGCGATCAGGGGCTGATCAAAACCAGCTTTTCTGACCAGCCTGTTTACTTGTCGGAATCGCTTGGCTTGTGGATGGAGTTTTTGATCAGCAAAAAAGACGGCGAGCATTTCCATGAGCAATATCAGCACCTGACCGAATTCTTCCTTATGAAAAACAACCTGGTGTCATGGCAAATCCAAAATGGCCAGCCAAGCGGGGTGAACGCCCTGATCGATGATCTCAGAATCATGGTGAACCTCGATCAAGCGGCAGCTCTATGGGGAAACAGCGAGTATAAACAAACCGCTCTGAACATCGGTGCCGCATTAAAAAAATACAACATGAACAACGGGATATTGACGGACTTTTACGACTCCGCCTCTCAATCCGCATCAAAGGATATCACGCTTTCCTATATCATGCCAGATGTGCTATCCGTCTTGAAAAAAAACGGAGTGATCGATAAGGAAACCGAAAGGCGGAATGCCAACATTCTTTATCGCGCTCCTTTGAAAAACGGTTTTCTCCCGAAAGCGTACAGTACAGAAACGAAAGCATACACCTATGACCATGAAGTCAATCTCATTGATCAGCTTTACACAGCTTGGCATTTACCGCCAAAGGATCAAAAAGCCGTTGTATTAGCGGATTGGCTCAAACAGACGTTTCAAACCGGCGGAAAACTGTATGGCCGGTACTCGATCGATACAAAGAAGCCGGCGGTTCAATACGAGTCTCCATCCGTCTACGCGTTGGCGATTTTATTCTTCATCAACCAAAACGAAGATAAAGCCGTCGTCAAAGCGCTGTATGATCGAATGAATGATTTTGAAATTCTTGATTCGTCCGAGACGTATTATGGGGGATATATGAGCGGCAATGATACGCATTCTTTTGATAATCTGCTGCCCCTATTAGCCGAAAGGAAGCTTTTAAATGAAAATATCATTCAATGAATCACAAAAAATGTTCGCTTATATGACGGGGCTTGCAGCAGCTCTTGCGTTGTTCATCCAGTATGTCTCTGCCCAGCAGTCCGAACCCATTCTCATCATTTGCATCACACTTGCCATCATCTCAGCGGGAATATGGCTAGGATCGATTTACGCACTGGCCGGGACCATCATCGTCCTGTTTGTTCTCGGAACTTTGATGATGTTTTTTCACACAGGCCAAGGAGGAGCCGCTTCGTCTGAAACGGGACTGCAAATGCTCGTCATCTGGGGAGTGGCGCTTTTGCTGTTTTCCTTTATGTCAGGGAGAATTCATGACATTGCGATCGGACTTCACCGCTCTGTCAAACACCTTCAGGACGAAATCAAAAGCTTTGTTGCGATTGACAGGGTGACAGGCTTTGATAATAAACAGAGGATGAAACTGGAGCTGTCAGAAGAAATCAAGCGGGCGGAGCGGTACGGCAACTCGTTTGTTTTTTTGCTTCTTCAAATGCATTATTTCAAAGAGTTCAAATCTCTGTACGGAGAAAAAGAAACCGATCGTCTCTTTCAATTTGTCAGCAGTCAAATCAGATCATGTGTCCGGGAAACGGATAAAAAATTCCGTCCTTCCGAGGAGCGGTTCGGCATCCTGCTGACACACACGCCTGCTGAACATATGCCCGCCGTCCTTGAAAAACTGAAGAAACAGCTGGACACGTACCAGCTGAAAAACGGCAAGTATGTCACCTTGACTTTCCACGTGTGCCACTTATCATATCAAAACAATTTAAAAACTGCTGAGCAGTTTTTAGAAGAACTAGAAAACGAGATGATGATGAATGAACTGTAAGCGGATATTACTTCTATACGCGGCTGTACTTATCCTGTCTGCGGCTTTTTATGTTCCGGACACCGCCGAGGCAAAGCAGCAGGAGCACAGCATTCTCATCGTCTATTCAACACTGGATGGCAAAAAATCAGCCGATGTAAAAATGCTCGACCTTATCGCCGGCCATTTTACATCCCATGTGACCGTTGTAAAAGACGCGGATGTCAAAGCATCGGATCTCGCAGGAAAAGACCGCGTCATCTATTACGGACAAACGAAAAGAAAGCTGAGCAAGGAGCTCGCGCAGCTGATCAGCTCCTCCCGAAAACGTGTGATAGCGATCGGCTTTAATGCCGGGCAGTTCGGCCAATTCTCAGGTCTTTCGCTCAAAAGCAAAGACAATGTGTATCAGATTCGCAGCACAAATGAAGAAAGCGATACCTCTTTAGAAAGCGGAGTTCGTGTCCTCCATGTATCAGGATTGAAGGGAAAAGCATTGTACACATACAAAGCTGACGACGGAAAAGCGCACCCTTTTGTATGGAAAACCGGCAAAGGAAACGTGTACATCGGTTTAACCGATTTGCTAAACAACAACCTCCTCGCCGCTAAGCAGCTCAGACAGGCATTTGGTGAAACGGCGGACAGCACGCTTTTATATTTGCGGCTTGAGGATATCAGCCCGATGTCGGATGAAAAACTGTTGCTCCAAGCCGGGTCTTATCTGCATAAACGAAATATTCCTTTTATCCTTTCTGTGATTCCGGTATATGTCAATCCTGAAACGGGCGACAAAGTCTATATGTCTGAAAAACCGAAGCTGGTCAAAGTACTGAGGAAGCTGCAGGATATGGGCGGAAGTGTAATTGTTCACGGGTATACCCATACATACCGCTACAGCGAAACCGGTGAAGGATTCGAGTTTTGGGATGCCAAAGCCGATCAGCCGATCACATCGCAAAATGCGGAAGAGCCCGCGACCCTTTTGCAAAAGGAACAGAACTTTCCGAATGAAGAAGCATATCAAAACTATTTGAAGCCGTTCAGAAAAAATGAAGAAACGTACACGCGGCAGAAGCTGACGAACGCTATTGAGGATCTCGCCGCGGAAGGGCTGTATCCGCTCGCGTTTGAAGCGCCGCACTATACGATGTCAGAGCACGGCTATCAAATCGCCTCACAGTATTTCACAAGCTTGTTCGGCCAGGTTCAGCTTAGCGATACAACATGGAAAACGTCAGGCGCCGGGCCTTTTGTTACGAATCCGGCTATGCTCCATGGGATGACGCTCTATCCTGAGACGATCGGCTATGTCGATCAATCGGATCAAAATCCGCTCGGCAAAGTCGAGGAGCGCATCTCTCAAATGATCGATTTTGAAGGCGGAGTAGCCGGCGCATTTTATCATCCTTATCTTGGAATGAAATATCTCCCTGAACTGGTTGATCAAATGGAACGCATTCCAAACAGCCAATGGCTCGATGTAAAAAAAACAAAGCAAACCGTTAAAACCGATAAAGTAGAAATTCACACAAGCGGAGATGGAACGATTCAAGTCAAAAGCAAAGTCAGCGCCATAGAGACGTTTTTCGATCATCACCAGCAAAGTCCGCTGGAAAAGGCGCTTTGGATTCTCTCTCTTATTGTGCTCTTGTTTGTTGTCATGTTTGTGAGCTACACCCTTTACTTGAGAGCCACATTAAAAAAACGAATCTTTAAGGAGAGAAGAAGCCGTGGGTAATGTTCTGTTCTTAGTCTCGTTAAGCTTAATATGGGTCATGCTTCTGTATCACATGTTTCTGATGCAGGGCGGATTCCGCCACTATATGACCTTCGAACGGAACATTCCGAAGTGGAAAGAGAACATGAAGGATCTCCCGAAGGTCAGCGTACTAATTCCGGCGCATAACGAAGAGGTCGTCATTCGGCAGACGCTGAAGGCGATGGTCAACCTCTATTATCCGAAAGACCGGCTGGAGATTATCGTCATCAACGACAATTCGTCCGACCGGACGGGTGACATCGTAGGCGAATTTTCCAGACAATACGACTTTATTAAAATGGTCGTGACCAAACCCCCGCATGCCGGAAAAGGTAAATCGTCGGCGCTCAATTGCGGTTTTGCCGAATCAAGCGGGGACGTCATTTGTGTATATGACGCCGACAACACGCCTGAAAAAATGGCTGTTTATTACCTTGTCCTCGGGCTCATGAATGATCAGAAAGCCGGAGCAGTGGTGGGGAAATTCCGCGTCATCAATGCGGCGAAAACATTGCTCACAAAATTTATCAACATCGAAACAATTTGTTTCCAATGGATGGCACAGGGCGGGAGATGGAAATGGTTCAAAATCGCCACGATCCCCGGCACCAATTTTGCCATCAGAAGAAGCATTATTGAAGAGCTGGGCGGCTGGGATGATAAGGCGCTGGCCGAAGATACCGAGCTTACAATCCGGGTCTACAACCTCGGCTATCACATCCGCTTCTTCCCGGCGGCCGTCACTTGGGAACAGGAGCCGGAAACGTGGAAAGTCTGGTGGCAGCAACGGACAAGATGGGCGCGCGGCAACCAGTATGTCGTCCTGAAATTTTTGGCTCAGTTTTTCAAACTGAAGAGAAAACGGATTATTTTTGATTTGTTTTATTTCTTTTTTACGTATTTTTTGTTTTTCTTTGGCGTCATCATGTCAAATGCGCTTTTTGTGATCAATTTATTTTATAATCTGCATCTTTCATTCGGTTTTTTGTCTATCATCTTATGGATTTTGGCTTTCTTTCTATTTATGACGGAGGTCATGATTACACTGAGCATCGAAAAAACAGAAATGAACAGGCAAAACTTTTTCATCGTTTTTCTGATGTACTTTACATACTCGCAGGCTTGGATTGTGCTCGTGATTTATTCGTTATTCGTCGAAATCAAGCACCGCCTGTTCAAGCAAGAGGTTAAATGGTACAAAACTGAACGATACAATCAAAAGAAAAGCGGGTGACTTTTTTGAAATATATCATGATATGTCTGGCAAGCTTCATGCTGATCACGGCGACGGGACAAGCTGCGGCGGCCAAAGACGTTACAGTAGACGGCTCAATCCTTGGGGAAAACAGCCGGGAACAAGCCAAACAGCAAGTGCTCACAAACGATCTATTGACCTTGTACGGGGCAAAAGACAGCGCCGAGCTGACGTATCAAATCCCTGCGGGCGCCTCCGCTGCCCATCAGCAGCTCACACTTGAATACGAGGCTTCAGACCTTTTAATTTCACCGTCTTCTTTAACAGCCGAGATTGATGGTGAGCCGGTCAAAACGGTCAAGCTTGCAGGGAATGCCGGAAAGAAAACACTGAAGTTCGCGCTAAACAAAAGCCAGTCGTCTCCAGGGTTTCACAGCTTATCACTGAAGTTCTACGGAGTCGTTCATGAAGGCGTCTGCGTCAGACAGGACTCCTCAGGGAACTGGATCAAAATTTATCCGGACAGCCGTCTGAATATCGGGGAAAAGCATGAATCTAAAGGAGTGGCGCTCGAACATTATCCTTATCCATTCGCCCAGTCCGGCAGCTCCGTGGAAAAAACGGCAATCGTCATTCCGGACCATCCAAGTTCGGCTGAAATCGAAGCTGCCGTTAAAACAGAAGCCTACCTGAAAACGGTTGACAATAGCATCAGCACGAAGATCTTGGGCGAATCTGACCTGGCGAAGATCGACAGGCCGACGATTGTGATCGGCGTCCAACAACATTGGAGCGGCAAAGTGAAAAAGCTGTTGAAAGAAGCGAATCTCGAAGCAAAAGGAGACAAGCTATTGCTTGCGGAACGGATGCTCAAAGCAAAGGATAAGCAGCAGCCTGTATTGTTTGCAGCCGCAGCATCTGATGATGTGCTTTCTGAAAAAATCAGCGTCATCACCGACAAAACGTATGCCGCCCAGCTCAGCGGCGACACGCTGGCAATCGGCAAACTTCAGCAGCATAGCAAACGGGATGGCAGCAAGCTGACACTCGAGGATTTCGGGGCAGGGGATTTGACAATCGGGTCCGGGCAGACATCTTCGGAGCATTTTTATTATCCTGCACCGGCTCTATTAGACAAGAATCAACCTGCAAAGCTTTCGCTTACGATGAAAAAATCGGAAACGATTCAAAAGCAGGCCGGCCAAAACGACTTATCTGCGGAACAGGCGGAACTGAAGGTCGTGATTAATGGTCAGCCGCATTCCGTCGGACTTGACGATTTGGGAAAAGAAGACAAAAACGGCTTTTACCATGTTTCTTTAAAAGTCGATCCGAAACTTTTGCAAAAAAACCGTTACATCGATATTCAATTTTCCTCTTCAGGCTTGAAAGAGAACAACCCTTGCTACGCGACGAACGAAGACAAATGGATTTTTATCGATAAACAGAGTGCATTGTCTTACCATGTCAGCGACACATCAGCTTCAGCCGATTTTCAAGCGTGGCCGCTTCCCTACGCCGGAGATCAGGACAACAAAACGCTGATGATCCTGCCCGACAACGCGGATCAGTCAAAGCTTGATGAGCTTTCGCTTGTGGTCAGCTCCTTCGGCAGTGAAGCCCGGCAGGCATTCACAGTGAAAACATCCTCTGAAGTCAAACCGGATGACGTGAAAGGAAGAAACGTAATCTTCATCGGAAGTATCGGTCAATTCTCTCTGCTGAAGGAAAAAACAGCCGAATTGGCTGTTCCGACGGCAAAAAACGGGACATTCGATGTGTCATCTTTTCAAATGCTGAATGAAACGACAAAACAAGTCGCGTTTACTCAAACATCGCTGTGGGATTCAAATTACTCGATGGCTGTTTTCGCACCGTTTAAAGGGCAAGGCACAGCAGTCACAAAAGAAATGATCAACTTTTTGAACAGCAATGAATTCGCAGCAACCGTTGTGAATGAAACAGACAGCCATCAGCTGTTTACAAACCATCAACAGCTGACAGCAAAATCCACTGAAACTAAAACGGATGATCAAAAGGAAAGCAATCCGCAGCATATGCTGTACATTGTCATCCTGATCGTGATCATAGCGGCAGCGGTTATTTTGATTTTGACAACGGCAAGGCGCAGAAAAAGAAAGGCCCATGCCGGCAAAAGGGATTGACGAATAAAACAGGGGCTTGCTTTTAGCCCCTGTTTTTTTATAAGTATTCAGCTTGTTTCTCATATACACCCTTCACAATTTTAGCTAAAACATCGATTCCCCTTATGATATCTTCATCCGCCGCGGTTAGGCTGATTCGTATACACTGGTGTGAATGCGCCATGTGCCGGGATTGATGGTGAAAGAAAGATGAGCCGGGAACGATGATGACTCCGTCCGCTTTCATATACTCATACAGTGCCGCATCAGTCACCGGCAGGTCTTCAAACCACAGCCACCCGAAAAGCGATCCTTCCCCTTGATGGAGATACCATTTGATGTCTTCAGGCATCTTGCATAACAGCGTTTCCTTGAGCAGCATGAATTTATTGCGGTAGTATGGCCTGACTTCATTTAGCGACACGTCAGCGAGGCGCCCGTCATTCAATACAGATGCTGCCATATACTGCCCCAGCCTTGAAGAATGGATCGCCGCATTAGACTGAAAAGCTTCCATTGCCCGAATATAACGGGACGGCCCGATGGCGATTCCGATTCTTTCCCCAGGCAGGCCTGCTTTTGAAAGGCTCATACAGTGAATGATCTGATCGTTGAAAATCGGTTCCATATCGATAAAATGAATCGCCGGAAAAGGCGGAGCATATGCGGAATCAATGAAAAGCGGAACATTCGCTGCTCGGCAGGCGTCTGAAATGAATGCTACGTCTTCTTCAGGCAAAATGTTACCGCAAGGATTGTTCGGGCGAGAAAGCAAGACAGCGCCGATGCACGGATCGGTCCGCATCCTCTCTAAAAACGCCTCACGGTCGAGCTCATATCGAAACGTATGATCATCCAATGCCGAAATGAGCGGAGGAATTCCCTCAATCATCTCCCGCTCCAGTGCGGCTCCGCTGTATCCCGAATAGTCGGGAAGCATCGGGATCAAGGCTTTTTTCATCACAGACCCGCTTCCCATTCCACAAAATGAATTGATCGCCAGAAAAAACAGCTGCTGGCTTCCGGCTGTAATCAGCACATTCTCTTTTCGAATATCAGCGCGATACCGCTCTGAAAAGAAGCGGACGACACTTGTAATCAGTTCATCGGTTCCATAGCTCGATCCGTATTGGCCGATCACCGAAGAAAACCTGTCATCGTCAAGCAGATTGGCAAGAGCCAACTTCCACATGGCTGACACGCCGGGCAAAATCATTGGATTGCCTGCACTTAAATTAATGTATGACCGCTCTCCGCCGGCCAGGACTTCCTGAATATCGCTCATCACAGCCCTGACCCCTGTCTTCTCATTCATTTTTTCTCCGATTTTGCTTAATGCCGGCTTCACGCTTCCAGTCTCTCCCGTTCAAACCGAAGACGGGCGGTTTCGATTTTCTTATTGATCTCGTCAATGAAATATTGTTCCGGGACGCTGAACCGCTCGCCTTCCTGTCCGGTAGGCAGGTATTGTCTTACATAGCGTTCCGCCGCCTCTTTGTATGCCGAGTCATCCTCGATCTCTTCCAGCTGTTCGATTTCGGCCACAAGCTTTTTTAAATCGTCCATGCATTGTGAAAGATCAAGAGACACGGGCTTCTCTTCTCCTCTTTGAATGGAACAGCCGTTTTCAATGATCCAGCTGAACAGAAAATAGCCTGTCCCGGAATCAAAATTCCGCGTTGCATTATGCTGACTCGGATAGCGCAGCAGCCGCTCATACAAAACAAATTCAATAATTTCCTCCCAGCCGTCATATCGCCGCTCCCACAAGGTCAGGATCGCTTGGCAATCGACCTTGACTTCTTCTAAAATGCCTGCGAAAAAATTCATTTTCGCCTGAATATGCAAATGAAAAGGTTTTTTTCCGCAATGATGAAAATAGTCGTGAAGGTAGCCCCACAACACCCTTGCTTCATATGTGCGGTCAGGGGAAAGCTGAGCCGACTTGAAAGGCGCATGTTCAAAAATGGCCCTCGCTCTTCTGAGTGTGTCTTCATGGTAAATGTGATAAAACTTATTAAAATAGAAAATCGCGAATGTCTGTGATGTGATGTTCTCTTTTGTTTTCACATTTTCCGGGAAGAATACGATGCACTTTTCTTCCGTAAACCCCTTTGTTCCGGCGAGAAGCTTGAGGGATTGACAGCCGTTTTCAGGATGAGGCAGCTCCTCTTCTATCGGCCTCATCAAAGCTGGTTCTTCACGAACGGCTAAAAAGGCTTCAAAATAGCAGCCTTTCGCATGAGGCCCATTCGGCGTCACGATTGGCGCCGCAAAAAAGGTCGTCTCCTGATCATTCGGAGCCCTGTAAGCCGTCAATAACCGGTCAAAATACGGCGTCTCTCCTAATCCGCGTCCGATCCAGTCCAAAACGTCCTGTTTAAACGCCTCTTTTGCAGCCGTTAAGTGAACCGCCTCATAAATGGTTCCTGCGTCTTCTATCAATTGCAGCAGAAGCTGTTCCGCCCTTTCGTGATGCTCTGTAATCTGTCCTTTATCATTTTGGTATGTCTGCAATTCATGAATGTTCGGTACAATCTGCTCGTGGACCATGTTTACAATGTCCCCTGTCAATGTCGTCATCGGCTTCCTCCTTCGATTGATTTAAGCCCGTGGATTGTAAAGCACATCGGCACTTCCCCAAAATCTTTAATGACTTTCAAACGGTGTTCATCAGCCGCTTTAATCGTTGTGATGCAGGCGTCAGCCGCGTTTGAAGCGCAGGCCAGGGCCGCTTGTGCATTGCTGGTGACCAATTGGACTTGACTGCTGAACAGCTTTGCCAGATGAGCCGGAGCAGGGTGTGAAGCGACGGTTTGAATATCCGCTGCCATCATGTGCTGTTTTGCGGCAAAAACCATGTTGTATGTAGGCATCACAAAACTGTCTATGATCTTTAAGTCCGCTAGATTCTCAAATACGATTTGATGCAAAAATGGGTAAACAGCGCAGCCTAAGAGGACTGAATTTTCTGTCGATTTAACATGGAGCAGCGCTTCTTCCAATGTTTCATAAAGCCTGACTTCCCCGCGGACTCCTTTGTTTTTGAGCCAAAGCAGGCCGGCTTTTTCGCAGTTCGTGCCTTTGGGACCGAGCGTATGGACAATCATCACGGCTTGCTCTTCCTGCACTTTAGTCGAGATCATCTTAACCTCCTATTGTACCCGTCAGATTATTTTGATATATGATATGAAGTTCATCATCCAGCTCCCGGTAGAAAGCTGCACATTCTTCATAAGAATGATGGCTTGTTAATATAAACCCTGGATAACCGGAAAAGTGCGGGTACGGGAGGATTTTGGCGCCTCTTCTGATAAATTGAAGCACCCGCTTCACCTCCGGCCTCTGTTTGACTTCTTCCAGGCCGTCGATTTTTTCAAAAATGCCGGAGCCCTGTACAGGAATGATATAATTGCCGGCCGTCCTTACAGGCCGGATCTCGTCTTTAAACTCGCTGCTCTCCAGCGGCTTTAATGCATTTTGCAAGACAAGCTGCATAAAGTTGATGCCCGTGCTCTCTTTGACGATGTAATGGGAAACCCCTGAACCGCCGATTCTGGCGCCCACCTCGATAACATAAGGTGTTCCATCCTTGTCCAGCCTCAGCTCTGTATGAGCCGGCCCCTGGTGAATGCCCAGCGCTGAAACGGCGCCCGTCACTTCCTTGACAATCGCAAGGCACGTCTCTTCTTTCAATTGAGCCGGAGCAATATAGACGCCTTCTTCAAAAAACGGCCCTTTGCTGTTCCCCTTGTATCCAATCGAAAGAACATGTACGTTTCCTTGAATCGACAGCGTTTCAATCGCAAATTCCGGTCCATCGATAAATTGCTCGGCTACGATGCCCGTTTTGCCCTGCACGAATCGATTGAGGTCCCTCTGGTTGACGGCCTCGACTTTCCGGATGGCCTCCTCAAGCTCCTTTCGATCATCAACACGGACGACGCCCTGGCTTGAGAAGCCGTTGACCGGCTTGACGACTAATGGATAAGTGAGTTTCCTGTCTTCCAGGTCAGCGAGCGTATGGAACTCGTGGAAAACCGGCGTATTCAAGCCGTTTTGCTGAAGGATGCTGCGGGTTTTATTTTTATTGCGGCAGTTTTCCATTGTTGTGAAAGGGAGCCCCGGCAGATTCAAAGCTTCAGCGGCTTTTGCCGTGAAAGGCAATGCCGGCTCAAACAGTGTCATAATGCCGGCAAACGGAAATTCGACAAATGTCTGTTTGATGATAGCCATCGCCGCTTCCTCATCTTCAAATAACGGCAGCGGCACACAGCGTTCCACAGACGGAAGATTGCCCGGGAAATCTTCGGCTGAATGGTAAAAGAACGTGACCCTCAATCCTAAACGCTCAGCTTCTTCAAAAATAAATGGCAAGTGCTTATTTTGACAAATGATGGCCAAGTTTTTGTTTCGTTTCGTCAATTTTCGCGATCCTCTCTTCTTTTTTTAAGTTGATGAACATCACACCGAATATGACAAACAGCGTTCCTAAATAAATGTTCGCATTCAGTTTTTCATCCAGAAACAGAAATCCGATATAAAGCGCAATGACAGGGGAGATAAACAAGTGGGAAGTCGCTTTTGAGATGTGCCATTTTTTAAGCAGATAAATGTTGATCCAAAAACCTAATATCGAGCCGACAACCGCTAAATAAAGCAGCGCATAAAGGCTCACGCCGGAAAACGTTCTTGTCCCGCTTTCAAAGATGAGGCTGCTGATGAGCAAAACCGCTCCGCCGCTCAGCATCGAAAGGGAGTTAAAGCTTAAAATCGGAAGCGAACGTATTCTCTGCTGCACTTTGATTTGAATAAAAGCCGAGCCAAACATCGCACACAAAATCACAATCATTGCGACAATTTCAATAACATCGACTTTGATCAACAGCTGATTGCCAAACACGATTGTAATACCGAGCAAAGCAAGGCATATCCCCCATTTTTGCAATTTCGTCGCCGGTGTCCCCTTAACGAGGCGGTTGATCATCAAGGCAAAGACTGAAATGCTTGCCGCTAATATAGACACCAACCCGCTCGGCAAATAAAGAGAAGCCCAATAAACAGATCCGAATGGAACGGAAAAATACATGATGCCGTTCAAAAACGACAGCACCAGCAGTTCCTTTGACAGAACAAACTGCCTCCGTATCAAAAGAAACGCCGCAATCAAAATGCTTGCGATCATAAACCGCATGCCGGCGGACCAAAATGGAAGGCTGTCACTCAACCCGGCTTTTTGAAAAGCCCATGTCGTCCCGCCGATCAAACATAACACGATAAATAAAATATGAACCCGATACTTCAAAACGTTTGTCAGCATATAGCATTCACCTGATTTTGTTATTGTCTTGCTGTCATTTATTTTCAGAAAATAAAGTCTTTTCTGATCAAAATGGATTATGAGGGAAATTATAACTATTATATCAATTACAGTCAATCATACTTTTGAACCTTTAGAATATCTTTACAAATACTGTGAACAAAAAAACACTCACTTCGATAAGTGAGTGAGGTGACATCAGTTTAACTTATATTTCGATCTTTTGGGTGCATACCGCTTTTCCGGATGACCCGAATTCCCTCATTTTATATTTGACCGTTTCTTTGACTGCACTGATCCCTGGCGTCATATAGGCGCGGGGTTCATATAAATCGGGATTGTCTTTAAACGCGCTGCGCGTTTTCTCAGTCCAGGCCACCATGCATTCGGTATTAATGTTGATTTTCGCATGGCCCAGACGGATCGTTCTTGCGATTTGATCAGCCGGGATGCCCGAAGCTCCATGAAGAACAAGCGGAATGTCCGTTACCCGTGAGATTTCTTCCATTTCCTTAAATCCCAAATTAGGCTCGCCTTGATATTTTCCATGAACAGAGCCGAGTGCGGCTGCCAAAGCATCGATACCGGTTTCTTTGACAATCCGTTCGCATTCACCGATGTCGGCATACTGCACCCCGCCGATGAGCCCGTCTTCCATGCCCCCTACGGTGCCAACCTCTGCTTCAACCGAAACATTGCGGGCCCTGGCATATGACACGACCTCTTTTGTCATGGCGATATTTTCATCGATTGGTGAATGCGAGCCGTCGATCATGACTGAGCTAAAACCCGCGTCTATCGCTTGCTTGCAGCGCTCCGGATTTTTGCCATGGTCAAGGTGAAGCACGACGGGAACGGAGATCGACATTTCCTCAATCAAAGCCGCAACCATTGCGGAAACCGTCTTAAATCCGCCCAAATAATCGATGAGCCGGTCTGAGGCGGCTGCGATAACAGGTGACCGTTCTTCTTCCGCTGCCTCTAGAATCGCTTTTGTCCATTGAAGGCCGTTAATATTAAATTGACCGATTGCATAATGATGTTCCTTTGCTTCTTGAAGAAGTTCTTTCATGGAAACGAAAGCCACGTTCACCCCTCCTATCCCGTATTAAATCTTGAAGTATTTTGAAACAACTTCAACTGTTGTTTCTTTGGCCGTTCGAATCGTTTCTTCCGCGCTCAGCTTATAGTATTCAGGTCTGAACAATTCAACTGATACGACATCCGAAAAACCGATGTCTTTCAAAGTTGATAAGTGGGCATCCAAGTCGATGGCCCCCTGTCCCGGCCAAACACGGTCTTCATCTCTTAAGAAGCCGATTGGAAAGTCTTCCGTATCATCGATATGATAAATGAAGATTTTCTTACCGTCCGCCTTTTTCAAATCCTCAAGACTTGAGCCCATTGCATGGAAGTGGAAGCTGTCAAAAACAAGGCCGACATTATCGCGGTTCACGGTCATGACGATATCATAGGCCTGGCTGAACGTGTTGACTGTGCACTCCGGGTGACCGACAAACTCGACAGCGATCTTTACGCCGTACGGCTCCGCGATGTCTGACAGCTCTGTCAGCACTTCGACGGAACTTGCTTTAATATCTTCTTTTAAGATTTTTTGTTCGGTGACAAGCGGTACCGCGACCACGTATTTCACACCAAGCGTTTTGCACGTTTCCATCATGCCTTTAAATTCTTCGATGATTTCACGGTGCCCTTTTTCATCGCGGTTGTTGAAAAAGACAAGGGCATTCAAGGCCAGCGGCTTAATATGATGTGTTTGAAAATACTCGGCCAATTCTGATAGAGAATGGTCTTTTAAATACTCAGGCAGCTTATCCACCGTCCGGATTTCGATATAATCGTATCCATGCTTCTCACAGTATTCGAGATCCTTTGTAAGGTTTGAATTTTCCAATGTTGTTGCTTCATTAAAGCATAGCTTCATATTAGATTCTCCTTCTCTCATATCTTTGTGAAGAGAGAGTTCGGCAGGGCGCCGAACTCAGGGGCTTATCCTAATAGTTCCTGTTTCAATTTTTCAAGCATGAATCTGCTTGATTCATCAGCTCTTTCGTCGACCCAAGCAAAAACGGCATTCGTCGCAATTCCGTCGAACTTCATCTCTCTCAGCTTTCTGAAAATCGTATCAAAATCGACCTCGCCTTGACCAATGTCCAAATGCTGGTGAACCGTTACTTTTGCGTCAGGCGGATTGACGATGTAGCGAAGGCCATGAGCCGCTTTATGATTATAAGTATCTGCAAATAAAACATGTGTGAGGCGGTCGCCCGCTTCGTCAAACATTGTCTCGATATCGCCTTTGCCGTCATCATAGAAGAATGTATGGGCAGTCGAGTAGACAAGATTAATCCAATCCTTGTCAAGCGCACGGATCATATCCATCGCACCTTTGTGTGTTTCGATAAAATCGTATGGATGGGCTTGAAGATTGAGTTTAATGCCTTCTTTTTCAAAGACTGGCAGCAGCTCATCCATAGATTTGATAAATTTTTCTTCACTTGTTAAAGGATCGTATTTTGAACCGCTGAATTCGCTGTTCATCAAATCGACTTCAAGCTCAACCGCAATTTCGATCGCCCTTTTCCAATTGCGCACAGCTGCCTGACGGCGATCTTCATCAGGACCTGCCCAGTGGTAAAGCGGAAGGAGCGATGAAAGCTTAACACCGGTATCTCTTAAAAGCCGCTTTAATTGTTTGATTTTAGCTGAATCGACTTTCGGATATTTATAGAATGGACAAAAATCTTCGCGCGGCGATAGTTCGATATATTCGTAGCCAAGCTCCGCCGTTTTATAGACCGTTTCCTCCAAAGTTAAATCATCACGATACATCGATGGATCCAATGCTAATTTCATACTTTTCACTCCTCGGGAAATTTTTATTTTTCAACAGTTGTAAACGTTTGATAGAATTCCGGTTTCTCTTGAAGCGCCACAGGTTCTTTCTGTCCGGATTCCTGAGCTTTTACACAGGCGTCCGTCGTTACAGCGGCGATATAGCCGTCCCATGCAGTCGGCCCGCTGACCTCGCCTTTCTGTTGGATCGAGTCAATGAAATCTTGGATTTCTACATCGTAAGCGTCTACAAAGCGGCGCTGCCAATCCATGAGGATATCTGTTGAGAATTTGCCGTCTTTTCTGAGAGAGATGCTTGACGGTTCAGGAAGCTTCACGATTCCGTCTTCGCCGACGATTTCACACTGGATATCGTAGCCGTATTTGCAGTTGACATAGATTTCCGCATTGATCACGACTCCGCCTTTTGTTTCGATGATGACGATTTGCGGATCACGCAAATGAGGAAGCGCGTTTTTCGATTTTTTCGGATAAATGACCTGAACGGATTCGTAGTCATCATTGATCAGCCAGTGCAGGGCGTCGATTTCATGGACAAGTGTATCGACAACAGCCATATCTGTTGTATAGTTGTCGCCTACAACCGGGTTTCGGTGCGCACAGTGAATCATGAGGGGCTCGCCGATGACCCGGTTGTCGATCGCTTCTTTCAGCTGTACGTAACCGCTGTCATAACGGCGCATAAAGCCGACTTGAACGAGACGTTTGTCCGCTTTGATTTCTTCATTGACGATCCGCATGCATCCTTCCGCAGTCGTCGCCAGAGGCTTTTCGCAAAATACGAATTTGTTTGCTTTAATCGCTTTCAAAACGCTTGATTCATGTGCCGGTCCCCAGCTTGTGACTAAGACTGCGTCTACATTTTCGGCTGAGATCAGACTGTCGTCATCCGGATAGACCTTGGCATTCAGGCTGTAGTCCGTTACAACTTGCTGAGCTGCCTCCTGGTTTACATCGGTGACCGCGACAATTTCGCCGCCGGCTAATTTATTTGTGATGCGGTTGATGTGCTCTTTTCCGATTGCTCCTGTACCAATAACACCAATGCGTAGTTTCATTGATAGCCACTCCTTCAAATGTAGTTAGATAATTTTTCTTGTTTTTACTTGCCCAGCTTGAGCCGGAGGAGTCCCGTACAGCTCTTCCTGAATTTGTTCAAGCGACTTACCGGATGTATTCGGTGCAAAAAAGAGCCCGATGAGCATGCTGGCCGTTACACATCCAAGGAGAATGGCCGCCATAAATGCAATTCCAAAATTCGAGATGATCATTGGAACGAAAAGGCTCCAAGCCCCGATTGAGATACGAACGAGGAAGAACATGAATCCTTGTGCAGATGCGCGATATTCCGTCGGGAAAATTTCACTCGCCCATAATTGGTAATTGGCCTGTTGCCCGGCCCCATTGTTTATGCCGATCATCACGATAAAGAGGATGAGAATCGGCATGCCCTCTGCCGGAAGCAGAAACAATGACCAGCCGATCACCGCCGCAAATGCGGAGATCCCAAACACTGTCTTCCTGTATTTGTCTGCAAACGGCATGAAAATAAAAGCGACGCCAAGCCCGGTGAAAATAAACAGCCCCATCTGCAAAATGTTTGCCATGGTCGCTGACACATCGCCGACCTGCTGATAAATGTAAGGCATAAAAAACCCCATGACACCTGCAGCCAGATTCCAAACCAAGTACACGCCCATTAAGAATAAGATGCTTTTCAAATACTTAGGCTGAAGCAAATCGAGATAAGACGTCTTCGGCTTCCTGACGGCTTGAGCCGATTCGGATTGATCCTGCCAGGCATCGGATTCCGGCAGCCTTTTCCGCAGAACATAGGTGATCAATGCGATAACGAGCAAATGCCCAAACACGATTTTATTGCCCAATAAACCTAAATCACCAAGCAGGACCGACAGCAGCAGAACCACAACCGCTCCCGCAGCCCATGCGACTTGCGCAACCCCGCAATGACGCGCCCTGTTTTTCTTAGGTGCGTTCTCTGCGATGATCGTCCAGGAAGCCGTAATATCAGCTCCTACCGATAAACCGATAATAATGTAACCGCTTAACAAAAAGGGAAAGCTGGTGCCGAACAATACTAAACAAATCCCCAGTGCATACACCAGCATACTGTTTGTATAGACAGCCTTTCGGCCAATCTTGTCAGCCAAAAAGCCTCCGAGCAGCGCTCCGATTGCGGCTGAGATGGCGTTGGCGCTAAATGCGCCGAGCAATCCGATCTGTGTATCAGAAAGCTTCAGGTAACTGACCCATAAAGATAATCCTGCCGATCCTGCGACAATGGAGCCTGCATCAATGTAATTTGCCAAAGCTGCTGCGACGGTTCGTTTATTGAATGGTGAGACTGCTGCACTTCCATAGCTCAATTTAGAGCCCCCTTAATTGGTTGCCGGGACATTTAACAAGTGTCGATCGATGTACTTTCTGGCGATCAATGCGTATTCAAGCGGGTTGGCAACATCGGGATCCTGCTCGGCTTCCACTACGATCCAGCCGGAATAGCCGTGCTTTAGAAGCGTTTGATAGACTTCTTTAAAATCGATGCAGCCGTCGCCTGGAACTGTGAACATCCCTTGCAAAAACGCCTGTTGAAACGATTTTCCTTCCTGCTTGCATTTCTCCATGATCTTAAGGCGCGCGTCTTTAAAATGAACGTGTCCAATACGGTCCATATGCTTCTCTAAAATGTTCATATAATTTCCATCTGAAATGTAGGCATGCCCAGTATCATACAGAAGGTGCACGAGTGCCGGGTCAGTTCCCGCCATGAGACGGTCCACCTCTTCCTCTGTCTGCACGCCTGTGCCGAGGTGATGATGGTAGACAAGCTTCAGGCCGTACCGGCCGGCGATTTCCCCGAGGTGATTTAAACCTGCAAATAGCCGCTGCCATTCTTCATCGGTGAAATAAGGCTTTTCTTTAAACACGTTTTTATCCAAGCCCTGCACACTGTACGTCTGTTCTGATACGACCGCAACATCGGCATGGACGTCTTTCAAGTACTGGCAGTGAGCCGCAAATTCCTTGGCTGCTTCTTCAATCCCGTCCCGAATGATATAGCTGCTGAACCACTTGCCGGCAATCCTTAGATTCCTCAGCTCGAGCTCTTTATTGAGAATGGCCGGTTCCGGAAAAAAGCCGCCCACTTCGGTGCCTTGAAAGCCCGCAACAACAATGTCGCTCAACAAATGCTGAAGTGTGTTTCCCGCGCCGATTTCCGGAATATCATCGTTCCGCCATCCTATGGGGGCGATGCCCCATAGAATTTGTGTCTTGCCCATCCTGGTGCCTCCTTTAATACTGCTTTGCAGATTCCAGCATTTTTTCTTTTGCTTCATACGCCTTTTGCACGCTTTCCTGTTCAGAAACCTCTGCAACACCTACGTGCCACCAGCTGTCATAGCCGTCCGTCATCGTTTTCGGCAAAACCTTCATTTCGATCAATGTTGAGACATCTTGTTTTTTGGCATCTTCAAGCGCCGCTTTTAATTCTTCAATCGTGTTCGCTTTGTAGGTTTTTGCTCCATAGCCTTCGGCCACTTTCGCGTAGTCGACGTTGAGAATCTGATTGTCTGCTGTTCGGAATTCACAGTAGTAGCTGCCGCTTCCGTGGTCCATTTGCAGGTTGTTGATACAGCCGAATCCCGAGTTGTCAAAGAGCAGTACGTTAATTTTTTTATTATATTGGATTGCTGTAATGAGCTCTGAGTGGAGCATCAGGAAGCTTCCGTCTCCGACTAGTGAATAAACTTCTCTATCAGGATGAGCCAATTTCAAGCCGAGCGTTCCCGATACTTCATATCCCATGCAGGAGTATCCGTATTCCAGGTGGTACGTATTCGGTTCGTTTGAATGCCACAACCGCTGCAGATCCCCCGGCAAAGAGCCTGCTGAACAAATGACGACGCTGTCCGGATCAACTGTTTCATTGATGGCGAGCAATGCCGTTGTTTGCGGCAGTTCGGTTTGCAGCACATCCGCGTATTCGTTAAGTATTTCTTGAGAAAAGTGATCTTTAATTTCAGGAGTGAAGTTTTCGCGCTTAAATGTTACCTTGCTCAAGCGGTCGCGTTCAGCAAGCCATTCGTCTTTCAGCTCCTTGATGGATGAACCGAACTCGCTCTTATAGCCTTCCAATAAGCCGTGCAGTTTGCCGAGCGTTACTTTTGCATCGGCAACGACTTGGAAAGCATCCAGTTTATAAGCCTGCATTCTGCTGACATTGATGTTTAAAAATTTTGCGTTGTCAAAGTCAAAAGCGGTTTTTGATGATGTCGCAAAATCGGTATAACGCGTGCCGATTCCGATGATCAGATCAGCCCCGCGAGCCGCTTTGTTTGCCGCCAGCGTACCGGTGATGCCCATTCCGCCCAAGTTGTTGGCAAAATCAGCTTCCACTGTGGATTTCCCGGCCTGGGTTTCCACCAGCGGAATATTGTAGGCTTCAGACATGGCGATCAGTTCGTCGCGCGCTCCGGAATATTTCGCTCCGCCGCCGACCAAGATGAGCGGTTTTTTGCTCGACTTGATCAGTTCTGCCGCTCCCTTCAGTTCACGCTCGCTCGGCTCTTTGCGGTCAATATAGTGAACGCGTTTCTCAAAAAAGCTTTCATCAAAATCATAGGCCTCGCCTTCAACATCTTGAGAAATGCAAACCGTTGCAGGACCAGCTTTTGCAGGATCTGTCATCACTTCAAAAGCGCGAATCAGACTGCTCATCAACTGTTCAGGGCGCGTAATGCGATCCCAATACCTCGAAACAGGCTTCAATGCATCGTTCGTCGTAATCGCCGCACTGTATTCCTGTTCTACTTGCTGAAGAACAGGATCAGGCTGTCTCGTGGCAAATGTATCGGCTGGAATCAAGAGGACTGGGATGTTGTTCGCAAGCGCCGTGCCAGCGGCGGCCACAAGGTTAGCTGCTCCCGGTCCGACTGATGTCGACACGGCATAGATCTTCCTTCTCAGCATCTGCTTGCTGTAAGCCATTGCTGCATGCGCCATTCCCTGCTCATTCTTGCCTTGAAACACCTTTAAATGACCCGCATCCTGTTCAAGCGCCTGGCCGATTCCAACGACGTTCCCATGGCCGAAAATCGTAAAGATCCCCTCGACAAACGGTGTTTCTTCACCATCTACATGGATGTACTGCTGATTTAAGAATTTAATTAACGCTTGTGCTGTGGTTAAACGTATTTTCTTGCCCACAAACGATCCCACCTTTATTCATATTCTTCATTTAAGACTGAGCCGCGATAAGCTCTTCAATCTCGGCGACTGTCGGCATTGCTTCAGATGAGCTGTGCTTGGAAACAACAATTGATGCGGAAGCGCTTCCGTATTTCAGCGCGGTTTCAATATCTTTGCCTGTAACGAGTCCGTAGAGGAAAGCGGAAGCGTATGAATCGCCTGCTCCAAACGTTTTCAAGACCTTCGTTTTGTATGCTTTCGCCCGGAAGACGTCCCCGGATTTGCTGTATGCATATGAACCTTCGACACCGTGCTTGATAACGACAAGATCTGCAGAATGTGCAAACAAATGCTGAACAGATTCTTCATTGCTGCCGCCGCTCTTATTTTCCATTACATCAAACTCATCACGCGTTCCGATGACAATGTCTGATTGTTCGGCAACGAGCGTATAGTAAACGGCCGTTTCCTCTGCAGATGCCCACGTATATGGACGATAGTCAAGCTCAAAGACCACTTTCACTTGATGCTTTTTCGCCAGCTGCACGGCTTTCAGCACCGCTTCGCGGGAAGGGCTTTTAGCCAGCGCCGTACCTGACACAAGAAGCATCTTCGCTTTTGCAATATAGTCTTCGTTCACTTCAGAAGGGGCAAGGTAAAGATCTGCAACATCATCCCTGTACATTAAAATGCTGCATTCTTCAGGGCTTAAAATTTCTGTAAAAGCAAGCCCCGCTTTATGTCCGTCTTTATCGACCGCCATTTGTGACGTATCGACACCCGTATTTCTCATATAGGTTTCGATGAATCTGCCGTGCTGGTCATCCGGAATCTTGCCGATAAAGCCGGTCTTTAATCCTAATTTGGAACTGCCGATTGCAATATTAGCCGGGGAGCCGCCGACATATTTTGAAAATGTCATCGTCTGCTCCATCGGTCTGTTGTATTCGACTGCGTTTAAATCGATGCATGCGCGGCCGATCGCTACAATGTCAAATTCTTTCTCTTCATTAAACGTATACTTCATCTTCAACAGCCTCTCCTTGCCTTATTGTTAGCGTTCCAAAATCCATTCATGGTCAGGGTCGTTATGAAACTTCCATTTACGCGTCGGCCCTGCCATCACGTTTAAATAATAAGATGTGTATCCGTCAGGCACCCCGACAGGATGATATCCGGCGGGCACGATGACAACGTTTCCATTTTCAACAGTCATCGTCTCGTCGATGGAACGGTCATCCGTGTATACGCGCTGAAATACAAAGCCTTGCTGCGGGTCAAGTTCATGGTAGTATGTTTCTTCTAAAAAGGACTCTTCAGGCAAGTTGTCTTGATCATGCTTGTGCGGAGGATAGCTGGACCAGTTTCCGCTTTCAGTGTAGACTTCGACGACTAAAAGACTGTTCGCTGAAGGATCTGAATCCGGAAGTATGTTATGAACGGTTCGTTTATTGCTGAATTTCCCCCGGTTCTCAATACCGTTGTCTTCAGCTTTGATCAGCTTCGTCGGCAGCTGGTTCTCAGAAGGGGAATAGCACAGGGCAACTCTTGCCTCTGTAACCGCGGTAATGCCGAACTTGCGGTCATTTGACACATATACGCTGTCGGTCGGCTTTCTTTCGAAAACCCTTTCTCTCGTGCCGATATTTTCAAATGTCTGTTCGTGATCGGTTACAGTAATCTTTCCGGTAAGCGCGACGATGCAGCATTCTTGTTTGCTCAGCGATTCTTCATAGCTGGATCCCGGTGCAAGATCAAGGACTTTAAACTCGACATAGCTGAGATCCGAATTCGATTTTTTCACTTCGTGTACAAGCTTCACGCCTTGTGACAGCTCATTCGCCTGCGGCTTGCGCAACAAATGACTCATGGATAAAGCCTCCTTTTCAAACTTGAAACATGATCCGAACAGCGCGGGAACCGCGCCGCCCGGTTTTTTCACAATTAATTGAAGTCAGGCGCCGGATATCTTGCAGTGACGACCTTTTTGCGCGTATAGAAATCGACGCTGTCTTTTCCGTTGGCATGCAATGTACCGAAGAACGAAGACTTCCATCCGGAGAACGGGAAGAATGCCATCGGAGCCGGTACACCCAGGTTGATGCCGAGCATTCCCGCATCAATGTTTTCACGGAAATAGCGGATCGCATTCGAATTCGATGTGAACAAACATGCGCCGTTTGCAAATTCGGATTGGTTGGCGATGTCAACCGCTTCTTTCAAGTTCTTCACACGGATGACTGACAGTACAGGAGCAAAAATTTCGTCTTTCCAGATCGTCATATCAGTTGTGACATTGTCAAAGATTGTCGGGCCAACGAAATAGCCTTCATCTGTTACATTTTCGCGTCCGTCACAGACAAGTTCCGCACCCTCTTCAACTCCTTTTTGTATATAGCCGAGCGTGCGTTTCTTGTTGTCTTCGCGAATGACAGGCCCGAGGAATACACCGTCGTCAAGTCCGTTTCCGATTTTGACTTCAGATGCTTTCTGAACCAATTTCTCCATGAATTCATCTGCGATTCCTTCTTCAACCGTTACTACTGCACATGCCATGCAGCGTTCGCCGGCAGATCCGAAAGCAGCGCCGATAATATTTGTTACCGTGTCTTCAAGATTGGCATCGTTCAGAACGATGGTGTGGTTTTTAGCGCCTGTCAGCGATTGAACGCGTTTCAGGTTTTCGCTTCCTTTTTTATAGACATATTCTCCGACCGGTTTTGAACCGACGAATGAAATCGCTTTAATTTCCGGGTGTTCGAGAATACCGTTTACTACATCATGCGCACCGTATACCACATTGAAGACCCCTTTAGGAAGTCCGGCTTTTTCAAACAGTTCAACAAGCTTTTCCGTCAAGAGCGGCGTCCGCTCGGAAGGCTTCAGAATAAATGTGTTTCCTAACGCAATGGCCATTGGGAACATCCAGCACGGTACCATCATCGGGAAGTTAAATGGGGCAATTCCGCCGACGACTCCAATCGGGTAACGGTAGTTCGCCGCTTCAACATCGGTTGCAATTGTAGCGAGTGAATCTCCCATCATCAGTGAAGGCGCTCCAGCTGCAAACTCGACATTCTCGATGCCGCGTCCAACTTCGCCCAACGCTTCTTTCGTGTTTTTTCCGTTTTCAATCGTGATGAGGTGGGCAAGCTCCTCTTTATGCTGAGTTAAAAGCTGCTGAAAGTTAAATAGAATTCTTGCCCGGCGCGGAACGGCCACTTTTGACCATGTTTTAAACGCTTCAGCCGCTGTTTGCGCTGCGTATTCGATATCCTCGCGCGTCGAAATCGGCACCTGGCACAGCACTTCTTTCGTCGCAGGATTGATTACATCTTCATATTTGTCGGTTTTGCTTTCAACCCATTCTCCATTAAGATAGTTTCTTAACTTTCTGATTTCTGCCATTCTTATAACCTCCTTGAATATTAAACATCTCCTGGTACAGATGGGGCAGGTTCCAACCATTATGTATGAACGCCGAACAGCTCTTCAATGCATAACGGATTTTCGCAAAAAACAGGAATTAAACGCTTACAAAAGAAATTAATGAATAGAACAATGATTTTATCAAAAGAACCGCGACGTAATAAAACGTTTACACTCAGAAATTTCTCAATATTATCACGTTTTGGTCACTTCTTGGTTATATTTTAATCGGGTCTTACCCATAAGTCAATCAAAATCATTAAATTTTTCTTTTGTAAGATTTGCAGAAAACCTTAAAATGATTTAAGGAAACATTGTATAATAAAAAGAAACAGGGCAAATCTTGCAAAAAATTATCACCAATGTTATCATTTTTTAAGCAATTATTGGTTAACTTTTGGGTTTATCATATATATATCCAAATATACTAGAAGGAGATACTTGGTATGAAGTTAATGCGGATCAAAGAAATGGAAGAATACATTTTGACCAATGGCACCGTTTCGCTTGATGAGCTTTGCCAGGTCTTTAATGTTTCCAAAAACACGGTTAGACGCGACATTAACAAGCTGACCGAGAAAGGAGTCATAAAAAAAGTCTACGGCGGCGTAACGGCGATTGAAAAAACGGCCTTGATCCCTTTTGAAAACAGAACGATTCAAAACAAGGATGCCAAGACGAAAATCGCGCACTATGCTTCACGCTTTATTGAAGACCATGACCTGATCTTTATCGATTCCGGCACAACGACTCAATCCATATTGGAAACTCTTGATCCAAATAAAAATGTAACCGTTTTAACGAACAGTCTCGACATTATCAACGCTGCTGCAGCGATGCAAAATATAAACTTGATCATCATCGGCAGCAACTACAAACGGAAAACGCAGTCCTTCGTCGGCATGGATGATCCGGGAACATTGGATAAATATAATATTAATAAAGCTTTCATGTCGGCAACAGGAGCAACACTTACCCATGGACTGACAAACTCCGATCTGCTTGAATATGAAATCAAAAAGAAAATATCCGAAAAAGCAAAACAAGTATACTTGCTGGCCGACCATTCCAAATTCGGGAAGTCGACCTTGCTGACGTACGCGCCGTTTGACAAATTGCACGCAATCGTCACATCTCAGGCGCTTGATGAGGAATATCACGAGTACTGTGAAGACCGCAAAATTGAAATCCATTTGGCAAAACATGTATAGTTGAAGTGGACATCCTTGACCGGCTGTTTCCAAGCGGCCGGCCAAGTTTATTTATCAACACATCATTTCAGGAGGGGAATTCAATGAAAAAAGTGAAAGTTGGCAAATCAGACTTGCACGTATTTCCAATTGGTTTGGGAACCAATGCTGTCGGAGGACATAACCTTTATCCGAATCTCAATGAAGAAACAGGAAAAGAATTGGTGCGGGAAGCAATAAGAAACGGCGTCACTTTTTTAGATACCGCCTACATATACGGCATCGGCCGTTCCGAAGAATTAATCGGCGAAGTCCTCAAAGAATTCAACCGCGAGGATGTCGTGATTGCAACAAAAGCCGCCCATAAGAAAGAAGGAGACGATTTTGTCTTTGACAACTCCCCTGCATTTTTGAAAAAGTCCGTCGAAGAAAGCCTGAAGCGGCTGCAAACTGACTACATCGATCTTTTCTATATCCATTTCCCTGATGAAAACACGCCGAAAGACGAAGCGGTTCAGGCGCTCCATGAACTGAAGCAGGAAGGCAAAATCAGAGCGATCGGGGTATCCAACTTTTCGCTTGAGCAGCTGAAAGAAGCGAACAAAGACGGATTGGTGGATGTGCTCCAAGGCGAATACAATCTGCTGAACAGGGAAGCTGAGACGACATTCTTCCCGTATACACAGGAGCATAACATCTCATTTGTTCCTTACTTCCCGCTCGTCTCCGGATTGCTCGCCGGAAAATACAGCGAAGATACAACATTCCCGGAAGGCGACCTGAGAAGAGAAATGGAAAACTTCCAAGGCGAACGCTTCAAAGAAAACATTAGAAAAGTGAACCAGCTTGCGCCGATTGCGGAAAAACACAATGTTGACATCGCCCATATCGTCTTGGCCTGGTACTTGGCACGACCTGAAATCGACGTGTTGATCCCGGGCGCCAAACGCGCTGATCAGCTGATCGACAACCTCAAAACGGCAGAAGTCAATCTGTCTCAAGAGGACATTGATTTCATCGACCGGCTGTTTGCCCGCTAAATGATCAGGAAACCTATCTTAAAAGATAGGTTTCTTGATTTATAAAATTATGTTGACAGCGCTTCCAATTTTGATATGATAGGAAAGAAGTTAATACAAGTGACGGAGAATTGGAGATTCACAATAAGACCCTCTTGTGCCAGGGGTTTTTTTGTGGATCTCTTTTTCTTCGTCATATAAGAGGGGGCGAAAGAAATCGTAATGAATTGCCGACACCTTTATTCTGCATAACCGCTTGAAAGGAGAGATCATGTTATGAAAAGACTTGTCCGCAGCATCTTCTTTATAACGGCTGCAATCGCTACTTTTGGTTTTGGATTCAGCGGGCATGCGAAGGCCGCAAGCCATTCCCAGCCGCAGCTCAACCCGAACAAGCTATTAAATGTCGCGCACCGCGGCGCATCAGGGCATGCTCCCGAACACACGCTTTTGGCTTATAAGCTTGGACAAAAAATGAAAGGTGATTACATAGAAATCGATCTTCAAATGACAAAAGACGGCCATTTGGTCGCCATGCACGATGAGACATTGGATCGCACGACCAATGGTACAGGTTTTGTCAAAGACTATACGCTGAAAGAAATCAAAGAGCTTGATGCAGGCTCCTGGTTTAACGAAGCATATCCTGAGCGGGCAAAAACGGAGTACGCCGGGCTGAAAGTGCCTACCCTTGAAGAAATCATCCAAACATTCGGGAGAAGCGCGCGCTACTATATCGAAACAAAATCACCGGAAGACTATGATCATATGGAAGAAAAGCTCCTGGACATTCTGAAGCAATACAAACTGACCGGAGCAGACATTCATTCAAGCAAAGTCATCATTCAATCTTTTAGTCCTGATAGCTTAAAAATCATTCATAACGCTAATCCAAACATTCCGCTAGTGCAATTATTATGGTACGACAAACCGGCTGCCATTTCTGACGCCGAGTTAAAACAATATCAATCTTACAGCGTCGGACTCGGCATGAACTTTGACCGCATTGACCGGGCATACGTGCAAAAGATTCGAAGCACCGGCATGCTGGTCCATCCTTATACCGTGAATGAAAAAGAAGATATGAAGCGGCTGCTCGATTGGGGAGCGACCGGAATGTTCACCAACTTTCCGGACCGGCTGCGCGATGTTTTGCGTGAAAAGAAGTAAATGAATAAAGAAGGGGTATACCATGTTAAAACTGTTTAAGCCAGCACCGCCGATTGAGCGGCTGCCGGAAGATCAAATTGATTCGGAATATAAGAAACTCAGACTGCAAGTTTTTCTCGGCATCTTCATCGGTTATGCGGCATACTATTTAATTCGCAAAAATTTCTCGCTTGCCATGCCTTATTTGATCGAAGAGGGCTTTTCAAAGTCGGCGCTCGGCTTTGCCTTATCCGCTCTATCCATCTCTTACGGGCTGAGCAAGTTCGTGATGGCCACGATATCAGACCGGAGCAATCCGAGGATGTTCCTGCCCGCCGGTTTGATCCTTTCCGCTGTCATCAGCCTCTTGATGGGGTTTGTTCCTTTTTTCACCTCATCGATCGCCATTATGTTTATCATGCTGTTCTTAAACGGCTGGTTCCAGGGCATGGGATGGCCGCCGTCAGGGCGTGTCCTTGTCCACTGGTTCAGCGTCAGCGAAAGGGGCAATAAAACCGCCATATGGAATGTCGCCCACAATGTCGGCGGGGGACTGATGGCGCCGATTGCCGTTGCCGGTGTCGCCATCTTCTCAGGCATGACGGGATCTGCTACAGGCTATGAAGGTGTATTTATTTTACCCGCCTTGGTCGCCATCGCAGTAGCCGTCATTTCTTACTGGCTGATCCGGGATACGCCGCAGTCTGTCGGACTGCCTCCAATCGAGGAATACCGCAACGATTTTTCAAGCAAATCGAAGAAAACATTTGAAAAAGAATTATCAACGAAAGAAATCCTTTTCAAATATGTATTAAACAATAAATGGGTGTGGGCAATCGCACTTGCCAACATTTTCGTGTATTTCGTCCGCTACGGTGTTCTGGATTGGGCTCCAACCTATTTAAGCGAAGAAAAAGGCTTTGACATGAGCAAATCAAGCGTCGCTTATTTTCTGTATGAATGGGCGGGGATTCCGGGGACATTGCTTTGCGGCTGGATCTCTGACAAATGGTTTAAAGGGCGCCGCGGACCGGCAGGCTTTGTCTTTATGGTAGGTGTTTTGATCGCAGTGCTTGTGTACTGGTTCAATCCAGCCGGCAATCCGATGATCGACATGGCGTCATTGATCGCGATCGGGTTCCTCATTTACGGTCCCGTCATGCTGATCGGTCTTCAGGCGCTTGACTTTGTTCCGAAAAAAGCGGCCGGTACGGCTGCAGGATTGACGGGTCTGTTCGGTTACCTGGGCGGAACCTTGACGGCGAATGCGCTGATGGGTGTTATCGTCGATGCATCCGGCTGGAATGCGGGCTTTACGCTCTTAACCGCTTCATGTGCAATCGCAGCACTCATCTTTGCGATGACTTGGAATGTGCGGGGACAGGAAGTTGTGAAGCATTAACATCAAAAAAAGATACATCTCGGACGAAGCTGAGATGTATCTTTTTTATTTTTATGCCATCACTTTGCATATATCGTTCGTAAATTCGACGGGGTCTTCGATCGGCAAGCCTTCTATCAGCAGCGCCTGGTTGTACAGGAGGCCGGTGTACAGCTTGAATTTGTCTTTGTCGTTTTCAAAAGCATCCTGCAATGTTTTGAAGACTTCGTGGTTTGTATTGATTTCCAATGCTTTATCAGCCTTTACATGCTGATTGTCAGGCATTGCGTTTAAAATTTTCTCCATCTCGATGGTGACTTCTCCGTCAGCGGCAAGGCATACAGAGTGAGTCTTCAGCCGTTTTGACGCCCTCACGCTTTTCACTTTTCCATCAAGAGTCTTTTTCATCTCTTCAAACAAGTCTTTGTATTGGCTGTCGTCCCCGTCTGATTGGTTTTGCTCATCATCGTTTTCGATTCCGAGGTCACCGCTGGATACTGACTTGAATTCTTTTTCTTGATAATTCGCCAGCATTTTGATGGCGAACTCATCGATATCCTCGGTGAAATAAAGGATTTCATACCCTTTTTCCGAAACGAGCTCTGTTTGAGGAAGCTTTTCAATTCGGTCATACGAGTCGCCTGATGCATAATAAATGTATTTTTGATTCTCAGGCATTCTGGATACATATTCATCAAGGGTGACCAGCTTTTTCTCTTTTGATGAATAGAAAAGCAGCAGGTCTTTCAGCAGATCTTTATGGGCTCCAAAATCATTGTATACCCCGAATTTAAGCTGTCTGCCAAACGATTGATAAAAAGACTCGTACTTTTCTCTGTCATTTTTCAACAAGCTCTTCAGCTCATTCTTGATTTTTTTGCTGATGTTTTTGGCAATCAGCTTCAGCTGCCTGTCATGCTGAAGCATCTCCCTCGAAATGTTGAGCGATAAATCTTCTGAATCGACCATTCCTTTGACAAAGCTGAAGTGGTCAGGCAGCAGGTCCGGACACTTTTCCATGATCAGCACACCGTTCGAGTACAGCTCCAGACCCTTCTCGAATTCCTTCGTGTAGTAGTTGAACGGAATGTTTTCAGGAATGAATAAAATCGCATGGTATCTCACTGCGCCGTCCACGCTTGTATGGACGTGTGCGAGAGGCTTGTCAAAACCGTAATGCTTTTCCTTATAAAACGCCTCATAATCTTCATCTTTCAGTTCGCTTTTGTTTTTTCGCCAAATCGGCACCATGCTGTTGACCGTCTGTTCTTCCTGGACTTCTTCAAATTCATTTTCGGCGCCTTCTTTCGGCTTGTTGACCGTGACATCCATCTTGATCGGATAGCGGATGAAATCAGAGTATGTTTTGATGATCGCTTTTAAGCGATGGACATCCAAGTATTCATCATAGTTTTCGTCGTCTGTATTCTCTTTCAGCTTCAATATGACATCGGTTCCGGCTGATTCTTTCGCAGCCGGTTCGATCGTATAGCCGTCGGCCCCGGCTGATTCCCATCGATACGCTTCATCGCTGCCATGGGCTTTTGTCATGACGGTGACGGTCTCCGCAACCATAAATGCGGCGTAGAAACCGACGCCGAACTGGCCGATAATATCGTGCCCGTCTTTTAATTCGTTTTCTTGTTTAAACGCAAGCGAGCCGCTCTTGGCAATTGTTCCAAGATGTTCTTCAAGCTCCTCTTTCGTCATGCCGATCCCTGTGTCCGCAATGGTCAGCGTTCTGTTTTCTTTATCTGCGGAGATTTTTATGTAGTAGTCGTCTTTGTTGAACGTCAGTGAATCATCTGTCAGCGCTTTATAGTAGATTTTATCGATGGCATCGCTCGCATTGGATATCAGCTCCCTTAAAAAGACTTCCTTTTGGGAATAAATCGAGTTGATCATGATGTCCAGCAATCTCTTGGATTCTGCTTTGAATTCTTTTTTAGCCATCTAGCCCTCTCCCCTTTTGCTCATATGATATACATATATCGTTCGATTCTGTTCACAAATTAAATAACACACTGCCTGTACGATGTCAATTCATAAGGCAGCGGTTTGACAACCGGCACTCCGCTTCATATAATGTGTTGTGAAGGTAAATTTGACCAAAATGAGGTGGAAAGGAATGAAAATCTTATCAACTGTTCTTAAAAGAGAATTGGCTTAAAGACGGGAGAAGTCTGCCCTTTTTTAACAAGCCATCTCGGGAACAGTTTGATACGATTTGACTCCTTTCTTGCTGTATTTAAATATGTAGCGGGTAAGGTGTAGTTTGCCTTACCCGTTTTTTTTGCCGGACAGGATAGCGAGGCTTCACGCTGTTCTCTTTAGATGGCTTGTTTTTTCAAAATTAAGCCTGAAGGAGAGAATCATCATGAGTATTGTTCATGTCACAAATCTGACCCATATATATGGAGACCGCATGATCTTTCAAGACGCCGGGTTCCACCTGCTGAAAGGCGAACATGCCGGCCTTGTCGGTGCGAACGGAGCCGGAAAGTCGACATTGCTGCGCATCTTGACGGGCAGCCTTCTACCCGATCAAGGAAACATTGAATGGCAGCCAAATATTCGGGCCGGCTTTCTTGAACAGCATGCCAAGCTGACGGAAGGCACAACCATCCTTCAGTACATGGAGAAAGCATACGGCCGGCTGTTTGAAATCGAAAAGCAAATGAATAGGCTTGCCGAAAAAATGGCCGTTGCCGGAGACAATCTGGAGGCCGTCCTGAAAAGATACGGAGAGCTCCAAGCCGAACTGGAAGCTTCAGGATTTTACCAAATCGGAACGAAAATTGAGGATGCCGCCCAAGGCCTCGGCTTGGCGGAAATCGGGCTTGATCAGGATGTCACGGCTTTAAGCGGGGGGCAGCGTACAAAGCTGCTGCTGGCCAAGCTGCTGCTTGAAGAACCTGATGTGCTGCTGTTGGATGAGCCGACCAACTATTTGGATGCCGCACACATTGAGTGGCTCACTGGGTACTTGAAAAACTATGAGCACGCATTTCTCGTCATCTCTCATGACGAACGCTTCTTAAATGAAATCACGACGGTTACATTCCATCTGGAGCATCATGTGATCAAACGGTATTCCGGCAACTATCAATATTTTCTGAAGGAATATGCGCAAAGCAGGGCACAGACAGAAGCCGCATACGCAAAACAGAACAGGGAAATCAAAAAATTAGAAGCGTTTATCGACCGGAACAGGGTCCGAAAGGCGAAGCAGGCCAAAAGCAGGGAGAAAGCATTAAGCAAAATCAAACGAATCGAAAAACCGACAGATTCTTATGTCCCCAGCTTTGCATTTAAAACGGGGCGAAATCCGGCGATGAGTGTACTCAAAACGGAAAATCTTGAGGCCGGCTACACAGTTCCATTATTTAAGCCTCTTTCCCTAACCGTAAAACGGGGCGATAAAATCGCCATTATCGGAGAAAACGGCGCCGGAAAATCAACGCTCATCAAAACGCTGCTCGGTGATCTCAAGCCTCTAAGCGGCATCGTCACAGCAGGACAGCATTTACAGGCTGCCTATTTCAGGCAGGAAAGTCCGGCTTCTCATGATACACCGCTTGAAAAATTGCGGGCGTTCTTTCCTGATCTATCGGAAAAAGACATCAGGCAGACGCTCGCGACATCCGGTTTGACGCCAAAGCATATCAACCAGCCCCTTACTACGCTCAGCGGCGGTGAACAGGCAAAGGTCCGGCTGGCTGAGCTGATGCTTTCAAACAGCAATCTGCTTGTTCTTGATGAACCGACAAACCACCTTGACGCATTGGCAAAGCATGCGTTAAAGCAAGCGCTCTGCGACTATAAGGGAACGATTTTGCTCGTTTCCCATGAACCGGCTTTTTATGAAGACTGGGTGACTCATATCTGGCAGATTGAAGAATGGCGCCGTTAAATAAGTAAAAGCCGGCCTTTCTATGGGCCGGCTTTTTTATTTGGACAATACAAGCTCATGAATGGCGTGGGCAACGCCGTTCTCATTATTTGTACGCGTCTCATAATCGGCCGAAGCTTTTACCTCAGGGATCGCATTCCCCATGGCAACTCCGCATCCCGCCCATTCGATCATGGACATGTCGTTTCCGTTGTCTCCAATACAAATCACTTCTTCCTGTGCAATGCCTAATATGTCGGCAAGCTGCTGAACGGCATTTCCTTTACTTGCCGCTGGGTGAAGAATTTCATAAAAGAACGGCGAACTTTTCACCATTGTATAACGTTCCTTGACATCTTCCGGTATTGCGGCGATCGTCTGGTCCAGCTTTTCCGGCTCATCAATATACATCGCCTTTGGCGCCAAAAGGTCTTTCGGGATTTCTTCGATCGTCCGGAACCGCAGCGGCACTTTGGTGACGTATGATTCGTAAACGGTATACGGGCTGATTTCCCGGTTTGGCGTATACAAATAAGCAGAATCAAAAAAGTGCATCGGAGTGTCAAGCTTTTGGCTGAGCTCATATAACGATTTCACATCACCATAGCCCAGTGTCAGCTCTGACACGACTTCCTGAGTATGCGTATTTTGAACGAGCGCTCCGTTATAGGCGATGACATAATCGCCGTCTTCATTTAGATTCAGTTCTTCCAGGTAGCGGCTTACACCGCCGAGGGGACGGCCCGTGCAGAGAACGATTTTGACGCCTTGCTTTTTTGCAGCATGCAGGGCATTCCGTACTTCCTCTGTTACTTCATGAAGATCATTCAACAATGTTCCATCCATATCTATCGCGATTAGTTTGTACATTTTACACTCTCCCTGATCAGAATCGAGCCCTAACGTCGTACTTATGACCCATACCTTCTTTATTGTATCACAGCTTTTCCCCATCATTTTCATCTGGTGCCCACGGAAAAAACGCCTTACAGCAAATAAGGCGTTTTTCGGGCCGCTTGGCCTGTGCTTAAAATATTTCCTGGAGAATCGGATCTTCATCAAGGATGCGAAGCGCTTTTTCGCGATAGCCGGCTTCATGCAAGTACGTATAGCGGTTGGGCTTGACGGTGTGCGACAAATTGACAGCCTCGCGAAACTCATCCTTGTTCAGATTCAGCGTTTTGACATATTGAAAAAAGCCCGTTCTCGTAAATACCTTTTCAATCCGCTCAGCCCGGTGATCCTGTACATGGGCCATGATGTAGGTGGCTACCCCGACTTGAATGCCGTGCATCTGCGGTTTTTCCGAAATTTTGTCCAGGGCATGGGAAATCAGGTGCTCAGAACCGCTGATCGGTGCGCTGTTTCCGCTGATTTCCGTGGCGATGCCGCCCATTGTCAAAGAACTGACAAGCTCTTTTAAAAAGATCGGCTGTTTAATATCCTGCATCGGCGTACGGACAAAGCTGTTGACCGCTTTCTTGCTGAGCATCGACGCAAACGCATTTACATCGCTGATCCCGTGCCGCTCTTCAAACTCCCAATCATAAAGAGCTGTAATATTGGACATTAAATCGCCGATCCCCGCCAAAATAAAATAATCCGGCGCTTTTTGAATGATACTCAAATCAGCTATGATTCCGTAGGGAACCCTTGCCGGTACGGTTGTTTTTTTCCCTTCGACCTGAAGCGAGCAATTGCTGCTCGCAAACCCGTCATTGGATGCCGACGTCGGAATGCTGATGAACGGGGTCCGCTTGGAAAAGGCGATGTATTTTCCGCAATCGACAACATAACCGCCACCCATGGCGATGATGACATCGTAATTCCCAATTGAAAATGCCTGCTTCAAAAGTTCCTGTATGTCGAGGCTGGACGGCAGCAGAACAGCTTCAACTTTAACATGTTGAAAGGCGTCTTTTAATGAATGCTCATACTGCTGATAGGAAAAATCGTCAAAAAACATGATCGCCTTGTCAAACTGATGTTTTCTCAATATCTCATCCAACCGGCCAAGCACGCCTTCACTAATATCCAAAACCGCGGGGATGGCTATGCTGGTAACCTGGCGCGGCATTAGACGATCCGCCCTTTTTCTTTAAGATATTGTTCAATGTCTTCAAATGTTTCAACGGCTACAAATGGCACCTCCTGCTGATGCAGCAAATCCTGGAGCGCATCTTTTGCAAACGTAACATCCGCAAATTTAGCCGGGTGCGAATCCGGTTCACTGTCGCCTGCAAAATAAATCGTCTCATACTTTTCTTTCAGCTTTTGAATGACCTTTGATTTATCAATTCCATAACGCTCAGAGTAATGCCAATGATTCTCATCAATTTCCATATGAACATTATCTTCTTTAAAAAAGCCTTTATTTGAATAGACCTCAACGTCTGTAATCCCGTATTTCTTTAAAATATAATGAATGTAATAATCCGTGCCGGCGCTTAAAATGTAGAAGTCGCCGCCGTTTTTCTGGACATGCTGAATGAAGTCTGGCACATATTCATCAATCGGTATGGAATGGATGTCATCAATGATTTTTTGTTCACTTTGATTAATCGAAGCAAAAACGGTTCCCAAAAATTCGATATCTTTTAATTCCCCGGACTTCCACTTTTTGAACAATTCACGGCCTTCCGGAAAATATTTATCAATGACCATCCAGTAAAAATCCTGTTTGGAAATCGTCCCATCAAAGTCAGATACAAATGCCCATTTCTTCATGCTGCATACCTCTTTTCTATGGTATTTTAAAAGATTAGATTCATTATACAAAAAGTTTGTGAATCATTGAACATAATATTATTTCTTTTTTGTGTACTTTCGTTCACAAGCTGAATATTCTGCCTCCCTGAAAAGAGGCATATATGATCATTCTTGATCTGTACGCTGTTTACCTTTTTCTGTTACGGCAAATTTGCGCTTCATCGTTTTAATGTTTTCCGCCTTGCGAAACCTGAGCGCAGACCAGTCTTCATCTATTGCAATTTGCCGAACCGGTTCATAGCCCTGGTCCGCAAGCAGCCCGGCTACTGTCTCGCGGCTGCAGTCTGATCCTTTGTAAACTTTCGATGATTTTTTCGGGTAGCAAAGCCAAAACAGGCCGTCTTCCGCCAGATGACCCTCAGCCTCCTTGGCTAAAGCCTGCAACTTTGCGTTCGTCGCTGCGAATACCTGAACAAAATCATATTGGTCAGCTTCGGCCTGATGATGAACACGGCCTTGAAATTCAGCCATGATGCCGCTGTATGCCTCAGGCGGATTCACGATCAGTACAGGCTGTCCATTATCCTTGAACTGCAATTTTTTGATCACCGGGTTCGTTTCTGCCATCTCTCATCAATCCTTTTCTGTTTATAGTAACAAATTAACCAAAACAGCACTAATCATACTTAGCAAAAAAGTGATAGACGAAAGAGGGATGGATCTGCTATATTTACATTGATAATGCGAATCATTATCACTTAGAGAATTTCATATGCTTCATATCAACAGGAGGGTCAAGTGAAAAAGAACTTATTGATAATCGGTTTAGTTATGCTGTTGTGTATAGTGGTCAGCGCCTGCGGAAGCGGCAATTCTTCAAACGGTAACAAAGAAAAAGCGTCTGAAGAAACGACAAGAACGTATCAATCAACGCGTGGAAACGTGGATATTCCAACACATCCAAAGCGCATCGTGACAGACTTTTATGCCGGTGAGCTGTTCACGGTCGACGCTAATGTTGTCGGCTCCGGCTCGTGGTCTTTCTCCAATCCATTTTTAAAGGACCGCATGAAAGATGTGACGGATTTAGGCGACCCGATTAATGTGGAAAAAGTCATGAAACTGAAGCCTGATTTAATTGTCGTGATGAACGATGAAAATTACGACAAACTGTCCAAAATCGCACCGACCGTTGTGATTCCTTATAACACAGCGAAAAATGTTCAGGAAACCATTAAGATGTTCGGCGACATTGCAGGCGCTAAAGAAGAAGCTGAACAATTCCTTGCCGATTTCGAACAGAAATCGAAAGCAGCGAGGAAAAAAATCGCTCAAGTCGTCGACAAAAATGCTACTTTCGGTATTTATGAAAACACAGAAAAAGGCCAATTCTGGGTATTCAATGACAACGGCGGCCGCGGAGGCCAAGCCGTGTACAACGCGCTCGGCTTAAAAGCGCCTGAAAAGATTCAAAAAGACATCTTCAAAAAAGGCGACATCAAAGAACTTTCCTTGGAAGTCGTACCTGAATATGCAGCCGACTACATGTTCGTGACAGACTATAACCCGAACGGCTACAGCAAAACGCTGAACAAGCTGAAGCAGTCTTCCATTTGGAAAAACCTTGACGCCGTCAAAAACAACCGTGTCTTTATCAACGACTTTGACACGTTCTACCCGTACGATCCGATCTCTGTCAGCAAACAGGTTGATTTGATTACGGAGATGCTGGTGAAGCGCGAAAAGGAGAATAAGTAATAAAAGCTGGAATTTCCAGCTTTTTTTATTGTTTTCTTTCTTGAATGCTTGAAAACTTAAAAGCAAATTGAAAGATAAAATAGAAAGGAATGTAGAAAAGTAAAAACATCATGATTTGAAATCATAACTCTTTCAAACTAAATGGATATGAAATGTCATGAAACAAAAAAGATAATGCCATCCAAATGACAAAGGCAGAAAACGCAGCTTTAAAGCCAAGTCCCTTCTTTTTTCTCAATAGACCTTTGCTCACGAGCCTAATCGAATAATAGCCGCTGCCGATGAAAAATAAAATGATCAGCAACAGATTGCTCGGTATCTCGTATGCTGTAGCAATGAAGATGGAAATAAAGATCAGTGAAAGAAGGAGCACAAACCCTTCCATTCCCATTTTTCTTTCCTGATCAGCCTTTTTATTTTCACTCATCTCGTTCGCCTCCTTTCTACTGTTTTCCATTTAAACCAACGTGAGTCATGTTAACAATAAACATACATGAAAACAATGATTTAACACGAACGCCGCCGCTTCAGCACATCACCCCTGTTTCACGTGAAACAAAAAATGCAGCGAAAAATAGATATTTTGGTATCAATTGCGCAAAATGAAAATAATGACAAAAAAGGGAGAGATCATAATGGGAATTGAAAAGGTTGGACAAATCGGGGTGCCGGTTCAAGACTTGGAGCGGGCTGCGGCATTTTATCAGGATGTATTGGGCCTGTCCCTTTTATTTCGGACAGATCGCATGGCTTTCTTTGAGTGCGGCGGACTGCGGCTTCTTCTCAGCCTCCCGGAAAAAGATGAATTTGCTCATGCAAGCTCCGTCATTTATTTTCAAGTTGAAGATTTGCCGGCAGTATATGATGAAATTGCAACAAAAGGCGTTTCTTTTCCGATAGAGCCGCATGTGGTGGCGAAAATTGAGCAAACGGAAACCTGGATGGCC
Source organism: Bacillus haynesii (assembly GCF_001969855.1). Taxonomy (GTDB): domain Bacteria; phylum Bacillota; class Bacilli; order Bacillales; family Bacillaceae; genus Bacillus; species Bacillus haynesii. Next base: position 36,717 of record NZ_MRBL01000014.1, on the reverse strand, counting down.
TTCTTTGAAGATACCGAAGGAAATACCCTCGCTTTGATGAGTGAAGTGAACATATAAAAAGCGAAAACAGCTGATCCCTCAGCTGTTTTTCATTTTCACATCATCACAAGCCGATTGACACGTTCGATTTAATTCACAGGCGGCGCATTTTCCTTTCCGGCTTCGTTTGACAAATTTTATAAGCGTCCATGCCGCATAACCGAAGATGATCGCTCCGATCGTGATATTAAACAGCATGCTGTCACATCCTTCCTATGATAACCCAAGCAGTCGTCCGCCCTGATAAATCAAGAACGCGATCGCATATGCAATGGCCAGTCCGTAAACAATGGACAGGAACATCCACTTTTTCGAGTTTGTTTCTTTTTTAATCACCGCTACTGTCGCGAGACATGGTACGTATAAAAGCACGAAAGCCATAAATCCGTAAGCGGCCAACGGTGTAAATTGCTCAGCCATCATGCCTTGCAGCTGGGCTTCGGGTACGAAATAGATGATGCTCATCGAAGCAACGACAACTTCCTTCGCGAGAAAACCTGTTAATAGTGATGCCGCTGCCTGCCATGTGCCGAATCCCAGCGGCAGCAATAACGGTGCCAGCACTCCGCCGATCATCGCTAAAAAGCTGTCATCCATCTCAACACCCGTTCCGCCTGGTCCCGTATACGATAAAAGCCAAATGAGGACAGACCCGCCAAAAATGTAAGTCCCGGCTTTGCGGACGAAGCCTTTGCCCTTCTCCCATGTTGCCCGCCACAATGTGCGCGCTTGAGGCAAACGGTACGGCGGCAGTTCAATCACGAAGAACGACTTTTCTTCTTTGAGCTTGGACGAGGATAAAAACTTCGCCAGCACCAGCGCCGCAGCAATGCCCAGCACATACAAGGAAAGGACGACGAAAGCCTGATGTGCCGCGAAAAAAGCCCCTGCAAACAGAGCATAAACCGGCAGTCTTGCCGAACAGGACATAAATGGCGTCAGCATAATCGTCAAGAGTCTTTCCTTCGGCTGCTCTACAGTTCGCGCAGCCATGACGCCGGGAACATTGCAGCCGAAGCCGATGATCAGCGGAATAAAGGCTTTGCCGTTTAAACCGATCGCCTCCATCAGCCGGTCCATCACCATGGCCACACGCGCCATATATCCGGAATCTTCAAGCACCGAAATGAAGAAAAACAGGATAAAGATCTGCGGGACGAAAACGAGCACACCGCCGACACCGGCAATAATCCCATCGAGAATGAGCGCCTCAATAAACGGACTGGCTCCCATTGCCGCCAGCGCCGAGGCCGTCCATTCCGTCAGCGGTCCGCCGATGAAACCGTCCAGTGCATCAGACAATGGAACACCAAGCCAATCAAACGTCAGCATAAACATGAGATACATGAACAACAAAAAAATCGGGATGCCCAGCACCTGATGCGTTACAATCTGATCCACGCGTTCAGTCAGCGTCAGTTTTCGGTCTGACGAAGATTGCACAGAGGATGACATGATGCGGTCAATCCACCTCTCTCTCTCATTGTAAATATGCTGATGCAGCGATTTTACGGAATGTTCCTGAAGAAGGCGTTTTTCGGTCTCCTCGTAAATTTCCTTTAATCTTTCGCTGTCGGCTGCATCTTCTAACTGTTCTTTCATTTTCGAGTTGCCTTCCAAATATTGAAGGGCCATCCAGCGCTTTAAAACGCCGGGGGGCTCCGGTATGATCGATTCGATCCGGCCAATCGCTTCTTCCACTGCGCTTCCGTAATTGATAACGAGCGGCTCCGCTCTCTTTTCCTTTTCAAGAAGCAAATGCCGGCTCAGTTCATCACACCCTTTGCCGCTGCGGGCAATCACAGGAATCACCGGAACACCTAGCGCTTCAGACATTTTTTGATGATCAATGAAGACGCCGCGCTGTCCTGCAACATCGATCATATTTAAACCGATTGTGAGCGGATGACCAAATTCCAGGAGCTGCACGGTTAAGTGCAAATTCCGCTTTAACTGTGATGCATCGACAATATTCAATATGTCTGAAAATGATTCATTGAGCAGGAAGTCAGTGACGACCCCTTCATCGCGGGACAGCGGACTCAATGTATAAACGCCGGGGAGATCGACCATCATTCCTTGTTTATGGCGGAGCTGTCCCACCTTTTTCTCAACGGTCACCCCGCTCCAGTTTCCGACATACTCATAGGAGCCTGTCAGCGCATTAAACAATGACGTCTTCCCCGTATTCGGATTTCCGAAAAGGGCAATCTGCCGGCTGTTCATAGCTTTTCAATCCTGATCTTTTTTGCTTCTTCAAGCCGTATGCCGAGACACTGTCCGCCTGACTCGAACATGAACGGACCGCCAAACGGCAATTTGCGCTTCACGCAAATTTCTGCTTCCTCTTTCATCCCGAGCTGTATGAGCCTGCGCTGAACAAGCTCATTCACTTCTGAAAAATCTATGATTCTTGCTCTCTCTTTTTGCTTTAATTCAGCTAAAACCATCGTTGAGGCCTCCACATTCTGAAAATGATAATCGTTATCATAATATGATTATAGGCAATAAGTCACCTTCCATTTAAAAGGAGATGTGTCAAAACCGGAACATTTTTGCGGGAATATAAAAAAGCGAAAAACCCCGGCGATACAATCTGCCGTTCTGGCTTTTCGCTCTATCAAGCTATGTCGTTAACCGGCATGATGGTGCACTTTTTGCTCCATTCTCTTCTTTTTCGGCACATAAATTTTTCCGACAAACATATAGCCGTACTTCAATTTATTGACGGCCCAGGATATGAAAACCGCAGCCCCTGTAGAAATGAAAAACAAAAGCAAAACAGCCGAAACCGTACCGATGCTGTCAAGGGTGGTTAAGATGACCAATCCGAAAATCAGGATAAAAGCGTGCAATAGATAAATAGAAAAAGAATAGTTGCTGATCATCATGATCAGCTTCGGCACCGACTTCAGTTTTGAAAACAGGTGAAAGCATAAGAAAATGATGCTTGTCGAATAAAGCAGGATATCCGGACGCTTTGACGTCACCCCGATGTCTTGTCCGAAGTAGGAAACCGCTACAATGAAACATCCGGTCACAGCAGCCGCCGCATACACCGCATGCCTGTACCGTTCCAGCAATGCCAAAAAGCGCTCGTAATTCTTGCCGCAATAATAGGCCAAACAAAAGTAAAAGAGCCAGCCGGGAAACGGCACCCACGAAAAAGGAAACGGCGCCTCCTCCTGAACGACCGGAGGTTGAATGAACGTGAAATAGCTCAAATAAGCCGCTGTGACCGCAAAAGAAATCGAAAGCACCCATTTAGGCGAAGCCTTTTGCAAAAATGAATGGAAGCACATGTGCAGCAAGTAAAATTGAAAAATGACGAGAATGAAGTAACCGATGAAATTCCCCAAGAATATATTCGCCAACAGTTTTTTAATAATGACCGATGCATGAAATTGCTGCATCATCAGACCTGCGGTCATAAAAGCATCCAAAACAGCGATAAATAGAAAAGGGATGAAAATTGTTTTAAACCGCTTTTTTAAAAACCCTTCCGGAACACCGCCAGGATAGGCATGCGCGAGCAAAAATTCGGAAATGAAAATAAACGCCGGCGTACTGAACATCAGTAGCGTTCTGAAAGATTCAACAACCCGGAAAGCTGCCTCTCCGAGCATGTCCGCCCGCACCATGAGCACCATCGATATCGCATGAAGCAAAACAACGCTTAAACAGGAGATGCAGCGAATGACAAAAATTTCTTTTACTTGCAAATCGATCACTCCTTCTTCAAAATTGAAATAATATCAAATTAACATAATCATCCAAATGAAGGAAGAGGCAAAATACATAGGTATGTTTATCCCAAATTTGCCGGCTGCAAGTATAAAAAAAAGATTAGACACGTAGTCTAATCTTTTTTAAATCGCCGCTTTTATCTGTTTTGTATAGTAGAAGCGGACAATGAAGTAATATATGACCTGTATGGCGAAGAACACGCCGAGCACCATTGCAGATTCCTTGAACAGGTTGTACTGAAAGGCATGCGATAAAGCGGTCAGCGCTACAGCTCCATGGACAAGGGCAACAGCGATAGGCGCGAAGAACAGAATGCCGATCTGCCTGTTCAGCACTTTATGCAGTTCGCGGTCTGTTAAGCCCATTTTGGCAATCGATTTGAATTTCTGCTTATCATCGTCCAAATCAGTGTACAACCGGAAATAGAGGAAGCTTCCTGCTGAAACGAAGAAGACGATTCCGATAAACAGTCCGACAAATAATATCGGGCCATACCCTTTGCTTATATTATATACCTCATAATCTACAGCCGCGAAATACATGTGATCCAGTTTCTTTTGCAAAACCTCCCCGGCTTTCACTAAAGCCATGCCGTCAGATTCTTTTGCCTGCCATGCATAGAACCGGTTTTCGCTTTTCGGTTTTTTCAGCTGTGCGAAATCATCGTCTGTCACAATATAATAGCTGGGTTCAGATAACGCTTTTGAACGGATCGTTTGATCAGCCTTCAGCTGCTTTCCGTTTGCAAGAGGGATTGACGAAGGGTGCTGCTGGTCGTCATCTCCCTCTAAGCCGATCTTGACCTCATACTCGGCAGCCGCCGCTTTCCCGTCTTCCAGCTTGATGCGGTCAGCCCCGACGAGATCGGCAAACTTGTTATAGTCAGATTCTTTCACAATCAGCATGTCATTGCCGTCGACATCGAAATATTGAAGGACAGCTGAAGCTTTGTCTGTTTTGATATTTCGTTCATTCAGCGTGTCGTTGATGAAATCCACGTCTTTTTCGATGTGTTTATTTGTTTCCGGCGTTTTATATGAGAACGTATTCGGGTTCATCTCTTTAATTCCGTTTGTCAGCAGAGTTTGGAAACCGTACAGCGTCCCGATCGCGCTGAATGCGACAGTAGAGATAATGGCCACCATAAAAAACGTCCGCGCATTGTCTTTCATCCGGTAAGACAGATCAGAAAACAAAATCATATTCGTTTTCCGCCAAAACAGGCTTTCCCGTTTTTTGAGCCTGCGGATCACATAAACACTCAGCTGCGTAAACAGCAGATATGTGCCGATAATAACAACAATTGTCACCGGCACCATCGCCGCAAGAACGCCTATTCCTTTGACAACCAAAGCGGTGTAATAGCCTCCGGCAAGCAGCACAGCTGCAATCAGTGTAAGTAAGGCAGATGCTTTCGGCTCCCCTTTGGAGATTTTGTTCCCTTTTAGCAGAACAATCAGCTTCTCGCTCCTGAGCACAAACGACACAAGAAAAGAGATAAATAAGAACAGGCCGTTAAAAGAAATAAACGTCACAATCATCGCCATCAACGGGAAGTAAAAATCGAGCTTGTTATCAATAATCAGCACATTTTCCGCTGTGAGCAGTATCAATTTGGCGAATACAAGTCCGAGCACAATTCCGCCGATTGTCGCAAAAAATCCAATCAGCATATTTTCAAGAAATACCATCATGCGAATTTGGCGCATCGACATTCCCTGGATCATTAAAACGCCGAATTCCTTTTTTCTCGATTGAAGAAACGAACTCATTGAGTACAGCACAAAGAAGAAAGAAAAGACAAAAATAATGCCGCCGGAGACTAACAGGCCAACGGAAGCATGCTGCCCGATGCCGGAGGTTAAAGAATCACTGGTCATCACCGGGTGGAAAGCAAAAATCGCAAATGCGAAAAAAACCATCACCGTAAACATGCTGCTGAGAAAATAAGCGGCATACAGCCTTTTGTTGCGAATGACGTTGTTAAACGCGAACTGACGAAAGGTCATTTGCATCCCCTCCCAACAAGGACAGTGTATCGAGAATCTTTTGGAAAAACGCTTGGCGGTTATCGCCGCGGTTGATCTCCGAATACAGCTTTCCGTCCTTAATAAAGACGACCCGATTGCAATAGCTTGCCGCCTGAGGGTCATGCGTGACAAGCATCATGGTCGCTTTTTCGCTGCGGTTGATCGACTCAAGCATTTCCATCACATCTTTGGATGACTTTGAATCAAGGTTGCCCGTCGGTTCATCGGCAAGCAGAAGCTTCGGCGAATGAATCATCGCTCTCGCTACAGCCGCACGCTGGGCCTGACCGCCCGATATTTCAAATGTGCGCTTTTTCATGATCTGGGTAATCCCGAGCTTTTCGGCTAAATCGTTTGCCTTCCGCTTCATTTCCCTGACCTTTTCGCCGTCAAGCGTCAAAGGAAGTACGATATTTTCTTCAACCGTTAATGTCGGCAGAAGGTTAAAGTCCTGAAACACAAATCCCAGCTCTCTGCGGCGAAATTTCGCCAATTTATCTTTTTTGAGAACATGCGGGTTTTGGCCGTTGATCAATATTTCGCCCGTCGTCGGTTCATCGATCGTTGCAATCATATTTAATAGGGTCGTTTTTCCGCTTCCCGACGGCCCCATAATGCCGACGAATTCACCTTTATCAATTGTTAGGTTAATATCCGTTAACGCGCGATACGCAATTTTTCCTTCGTAAATCTTACTGGCTTGTTTGACCTGAAGCATCACAAGATCTCCTTTCACCTTTAACTTTCGATCTGTGACCAGTTTACCTGAATCTCTTGTTGATGAACTATCGATTCTTCTTTCACTTTCATTACATCGATGTAAGGTTTTGCGTAGCCGTGAAAATCAGCCGGATTGTCGTGCCTTTCCCTTCTTGCGATTCAAGTTCGATCCGGTGGCCGAGCTGGTCAGCCGCCGCTTTTGCCAAGTAAAGACCCATTCCGGTCGATTCTCTGAAACGGCGTCCGTTTTCTCCTGTGAAAAACGGGTCGAATACCCGCTTTTGATCTGTATCCGGGATGCCGGCGCCGAAATCTGTCACTTCCAATACCGCTTCCGAATCGTTTTCACCAATAGAAATAATAACCGTATTGCTTTTTCCCGCCGAATATTTGACCGCATTGTTGACAAATTGGGAAATGATGAAAAACAGCCACTTTTCATCTGTTTCGACGGTGATGCCTTTTTTGACTTCCTTGAACTTAGGATAAACTTGACTGCGAATGTAAAAGCGCTTGTTTTCGCGATTGACCTCGTGAACGATATCCGCCAATGCAACCGGTTTTATACGGAAATCCTGCTCGATCGTCCGCAGTCTGGCCATATAGAGAATCGTATTGAGGCCCGTTTTCATCCGCTCGGTCTCCTCGCGGATGCTGGATGATTCCGGTTCATCCAAATTTTGGGCCGTCAGTTCGATGACCGAAAGCGGCGTCTTCATTTGGTGCACCCATTGATCCATGAAAGTCAAATGCTCTTTTTGTCCAAGCTCCAGCTTCTTTAATTCTTGGCGGTATTGCCTGTACTGGCTTTTCAGCAGCTGTTCAAGCGCTTCTGAAAGAGGGGATTGAGGCTGATGCGATTGCCTGAAGGTGTCATCCAATGATTCCAGCCCGCTCGTCATCCGCTTGTAAAACTTCCGGCGCGTATAGTAATGGTAGAAAAGATAGCAGCCAAGAAAGAAAAAGCCGAGAAAAACGGCATAAAAAGCCGGCCTGATGTGCTGATACCCATCAAGCCAATACACCGACAGCATCGTGATAAACTGCAGTACCTGCACAGCAATCAACAGATAGTGTTCTTTGAAAAAAAGCTTCATTCCTCTCCCGCCTTCACCCAGGATACATTCAAGCGGTAGCCCGCACCCCGCACTGTTTCCACTGCATCTTCAATACCGAGCTCCTGAAATTTTTTTCTGACGCGTGTAATGTTGACATTAAGCGTGTTTTCATCCACATATGCCTGATCATCCCACAGCTTAGCCAGCAAATCTTCCCGGCCGGAAATCCTCGGGTGGCGTTCCATTAAGCTTTCGATAATATCAGCTTCTTTTTTCGTCAAAGCAGCCGTTTGACCGGCAAATGTCAGTTCAAGTCTTTCCGGATACAGCCGCAGCCCTTCTTTTTCCAAAAGCCGTTCCTCCGCCTTTGCCGCATACTCCCCGTAAGCCCTGCGAAGCTGGCTGCGTATTTTTGCCATGACGATCTCGGCGTGAAACGGCTTGGTGATAAAGTCATCTCCGCCGTTTTCCAATGCCATCACCTGATCCATTTCGCCAGTCCGCGCCGAAATAAACAAGACGGGGCAAATCGATTCCTGGCGGATTTGCCGGCACCAGTAATAGCCGTCAAAGCTCGGCAGATTAATATCAAGCAGAACAAGATCAGGCGCCGTGCTTCTGAACTCATCCATGACACGGTCAAAGTCTTTCACTACATGAACGTTATATCCGTATTTGACAATATGCGATTTTAACAGATCGGCAATCTTCGGGTCGTCTTCTACAATCATCACTTTTTGCATCTCGGTCTCTCCTTTTGTTTGGATATATTATGACACGAAGCGGTCTGATAAACAAAAGCCGCCGCAATCCGTCCTACCTTACAATCATGTAAGTGTACTGTAATATCAATCAATATCTTCTCCCTGCGCCTTTTTTATAAAATAATACCATCCACAAACTGAATGAAAGAGGAGAAGGTATATGAAGACACGGGCGGGCGGCCTGATTGCCGCGGTTCTGATCGCCATTGCCGGCGTTTTTATTCTGCAGAAAGCGACAGGGGGCCTTGTACCGCTGGCCGATGATTTCATACAAGGTCAGGGAAAGCCTGAGGCTTATTATCTCAAAGCTGAAGATCATGCAGAAAAGCTGAATAACGGAAAGTACAACTACACATTCACCGGATATGACGCGAGCGGACACAAACAGCAGATTAACGCAGAGGCGGACGAAAAACTGCGTCCCGGCGCTTTCATCAAAGTATGGGCGTACGGAACGAAAGCAAAAAGCTTGACTGAAGTACACGAAGAAGAAATTCCCGAGGGCGCTTTGGCCGCCATGAAAACCAATTAAAACCCCATCGCCGGATGGGGTTTTCTGCTTAATATTTAAATCGATTGATGACGGTTTGTAGTTCTTCAGCCAATTGGGACAGCGATTCTGCTGCATAAGAGATTTCTTCCATCGAAGCCAGCTGCTCCTGGGTTGAGGAAGCAACCGCTTTTGTGCTAGCCGACGTTTCCTGTGATCCGGATGCCAATGTTTGAATGGTGTTTTGGACCATTTCGACACCTGATGTCAGCTGCTGAGTAGAAGCTGCGACTTCTTGGATTTGAGAAGCAACCTGTTCCACCAAGTTCAAAATTTCGTTGAAATTACCGGTCGTCTCCTGGGACAGGGCTATTCCGGAGCTGACATTTTCTTGAACGACTTTAATATTATTTACCGTTTCTACCGATTCATTTTGGATCGTTGTGACCAATGATTGAATGTGGTTCGCGGACTTATTCGTTTCGTCCGCCAATTTTCGGACCTCTTCCGCTACGACGGCAAACCCTTTTCCTTGTTCTCCCGCTCTTGCTGCTTCAATTGCCGCGTTCAGTGCCAGCAAATTTGTCTGCTCCGAAATATCGGTGATGAGCGAAGAAATGTTGCTGATTTCCGCCGTGCTTGACACGAGCGCCTGCAGGCCGGTGCCGGCTGAGTCGACCGATTTATCAATGAAATTCATTTGTTCGAGCATTTTATGAACGGACTCGGAGCCGATTTCGGCTTTGTCTCTCATCGAAGACGACAGATCCGCTATGCTGCCTGTATTGGAGGCAACGGATGATAAACGGTCCAGCAATTCATGAATCGATTCAGAGCTTTTTTCTGTCATTTCGCTTTGCGTCATATTGCTGTCGGCAATCGCCTGCATCTCTTCGGAAATCAGTTCGGAAGTCGATTTCGATTCCTCCGCGCTTGCCGACAACTGTTCAGAGGATGCGGCGACTTGTTCAGACGAGCTGCTGATCTGCCTCACAATTTCCGTCAGCGACTGAACAAAAGCATTGAAAGAATTTGCAAGCTGGCCGAACTCGTCTTTATTTTTGACGATCACTTTTTTAGTTAAATCCGCCTCTCCGTGGGCGATGTCCTCAAGCTGCTGATTCAGGCTTCTCAACGGTACCAGAATAGACTTCAAGAGCAGCAGGCTCAAAACAATTCCCAATATCACTGATACTCCTGTGACAATGATGATGACCCATTCGCTCATCGTCCCATTGGCGCTGATCTCTGCTTTCAGATCTTCCACCTCTTGTTCCAGGCTTTCGACCAGCTGATTGACAGACGGATCGAGGACATCTTTTCTTAATGTTCTTTCCTCTCCGAAATGGATCGATTCGGCTTTTTTAGGGCTTGAAGCGTAAGTCTGCATGACTTGTTGATTTAAATCCCAAAAAGCCTTGAAATTTTCTTTAATTTCTTCGACGTTCGCTTTGTATGTTTCTTCCCGGATCAGTTTCCCGGCCCGGTCAAGACTCTTTAAAACATCGTCGGCCTTGTCCTTCATTCCTTCACTGTATTCATTGTCTCCGGTCATAATAAGGGCTCTCTCGTCATTCGACAAGCCGGTCAGACGGTATTGGATATGCTTAATCTCTTTTTGAAATTCCATCTTGTCCTTAAGTTCTTCATTCTTTTTCACTGTAGAAGAAATCATAAAAACAGAGGAAATTCCGATTCCGAGGATTGAAACGACTAGAATTGATATGATTCCCAGCAGTTTTGTTTTTACTTTCATTATGGTGATCCTTTCTCCTTTATGTCATCAATGATGAAAAACAGTTTTCAAATTAAATATCTTCTTCATTTCATAGTATCGACATATTTCGTCAAAATTTGAGAAGGTGCAGAATATAAGCCGAAGAAAAAGCTCTGCCGGGAAGGCAGAGCTTTTAATGAATTGGTTTACTAGGCGGACCCGCCGATTTGGTATGTTCATAGAAGTGGTGAAAATAATCATTTGTCTCTGCTTTGATGACTTTCCAAAGCAGCAGGATGGCGATCAGGTTTGGAATCATCATCAGCGCATTCGCCATATCGGCAAACGCCCAGACGGTGACGAGGTTGGCAATCGTCCCGATGCCGCAAGCGAGGATGTAGACAAGCCTGTAGCCCGCAATTCCTTTGGAACCGGCCAAATACTCGAAGCACTTTTCTCCGTAAACATACCAGCCGACAATTGTAGAAAACCCAAAGAAAATCACCGACAGCGATACAATGTATTCGCCTGCCGCGCCGAGTACTGAGGCAAAAGCCGCGCTCGTCAATGCCCCGCCTTCCAGGCTGGCATTATGGGACACGCCTGATATCAAGCCGCCAGACGGGTCCCAGAAACCGGTAATGATAAGGGTTAAACCGGTCATCGTACACACCACGATCGTAACGATAAATGTCCCGGTCATTGCGACGAGCGCCTGTTTTACCGGATGGTCTGCACGCGCATTTCCGGCGATTAGCGCGGCCGTCCCAAGACCTGCTTCGTTTGAAAAAATACCGCGGGATACCCCGTTCCGAACGGCTTCAGATACGGCAATTCCAAGGAAGCCGCCGGCTGCAGCCACAGGGTGAAAAGCATAATAGAAAATCAGCTCAAAAGCCGGAATAATCTTGTCATAATTCAAAATCAGAATCAAAATTGCCCCGCCCATGTAAAGAAAAGCCATGATCGGCACAAAGAAGCTGGCAACCGTACTGATCCGCTGGATGCCGCCGAAGATGATGACGCTGACGAGAATGACCAGAATCAGCCCTGTCACCCAGTTTTCGATGCCGAAACTGTTCTTCGTAATATCAGCGATCGTATTGGATTGGACACTGTTGCCTATCCCCAAAGCGGCAAAAGCTCCAAACAGTGCAAAGGCGATGGCGAGTCCTTTAAATCTGCGGCCGAGTCCGCGTTCGATATAATACATCGGCCCGCTTGAATATTCCCCTTTTTCATTTTTCACACGGAATTTAACAGCGAGCAAGGCTTCCGCGTATTTCGTTGCCATGCCCAACAGCCCGACAACCCACATCCAAAAGATCGAACCCGGCCCGCCGAGTGTCAATGCCGTCGCGACACCTGCGATATTTCCGTTTCCGATCGTGGCGGCGAGCGCTGTCATTAAAGCTTTAAAATGGCTCACATCCCCTTCGGCAGCCGCGTCTTTGCTGTCTTCTTTACCAAACCCGATCTTAAACGCATAGATCAGGCGGCGAAATTGCAGTCCCTTTAAAACAATCGTTAAAAATAAGCCTGTCCCAAATAATAAAATTAAACTGGGCGGCCCCCATAGTACCTTATTAATCTTGCCTAGTATTTCTAAGATATCCATATGACTCACTCCTGACAAAGATAACGCTTTCATAGCTGCATGAGATATTCTATCACAACGGAAAATGGTTATGTTTGTGAAACGACACAAAATGTAATCGCTTACATTTGTTTTTTTAACAAAACTATTTTTTACAGAAAAAAAACTTAATAGATAACTCCTTGCATCAAGCCTTTCACCTCATTCAACGTTCACCAATTTGTTAAATTTCACAAAAAAGCGCTTACATTTTTAATTTTACACACGATGTTCTTCCCGATTCAGAGATTTATACTAGCGATAGAATCATATTTCATTTGAGGGGGACGACATCATGATCATTGGAATTCCTAAAGAAATTAAAAACAACGAAAACCGTGTAGCCATTACTCCGGCCGGAGTAGTCGCACTAAAAAAAAGCGGTCATCAAGTTTTCATCGAACAGGGGGCCGGACTTGGAAGCGGCTTTGAGGACGCCGACTACAAAGCCGCCGGAGCAGAGATTTTGGCTGAAGCGAAAGATGTGTGGGGAAAAGCGGATATGGTCATGAAGGTGAAAGAGCCGATCAGCTCTGAATACGGCTATTTCCGAAAAGGACTTGTTTTATTTACGTATCTGCACTTAGCAGCTGAACCTAAGCTTGCGAAAGCGCTTGTGGACAGCGGCGTCACAGCCATCGCTTACGAAACGGTCGAAGTGAACCGGACGCTTCCGCTCCTGACTCCAATGAGTGAAGTCGCCGGACGCATGGCATCGCAGATCGGCGCGCAATTTCTTGAGAAATCAAAAGGCGGCAAAGGCATCCTGTTATCGGGCGTACCTGGTGTAAAACGCGGCAAAGTTACGATCATCGGCGGCGGAGTGGTCGGTACGAACGCTGCCAAAATCGCTGTCGGACTTGGTGCTGACGTCACTTTGATCGACTTGAGCGCTGAGCGCCTCCGTCAGCTCGATGATCAGTTTGGCAAAGACATACAAACGCTTATGTCCAACCCGCTCAACATTGCAGAAGCCGTAAAAGACTCAGACCTTGTCATCGGCGCCGTCTTAATTCCTGGTGCTAAAGCGCCGAAGCTTGTCACAGAAGAGATGATTCAGTCGATGTCGCCAGGCTCAGTTGTTGTAGACGTGGCGATTGATCAGGGCGGCATTATTGAAACGGTTGATAAAATCACCACGCATGATGATCCAACTTACACGAAGCACGGCGTTGTCCATTATGCCGTCGCCAATATGCCGGGAGCCGTTCCGCGTACATCGACGATCGGCTTAACAAACGTCACCATGCCTTACGCTTTGCAAATCGCAAATAAAGGCGTTGAACAAGCAGTCGCCGAAAATCAGGCGCTCGCTCTCGGCGTCAACGTTGCAAACGGAAGCATCACCTACAAGGCCGTCGCACGCGATCTTGGATATGAATACGTATCTGTAGAAGATGCATTTCAAACGGTAACCGCTGGTTAAACGGATTTTATCTCTTGAGAACATTTTAATAACTCTTTCTGACTGTCCTTTCACGAAAAAAGGCCGGATATCATCCGGCCCTTTTTCATTCTGCTTTAAACATTGACGGCCGCTTTCCGGCAAACGGCGTTCGCCTTCATCCGAGAAATCGGCTACAGTCAATTTTTGAATGGTGTTCCCGTATCCACATATTTAAATACATTCAAAGACGGCAATGGATGTCCTTTAAAATCAAACAAAGCCTGATTGTCTACGGCGTTGCCGCCAAACCACTTTCCTGCGTCTTCCGGGTCATATTCAGCGGCATAGCTTGTGGCCCAGCCTGATCCGTATGTCTCCCAAAGCGCTTGATTTTTCTCGAGCTGGTGTGCCGGTCCTACCGGAATCCATGCCGGTTCCCAATAGAAAACGCCGATTCCGGCTTCGCCTACATCGCTGACCGCTTGAATCACATCACGGACCGCGTTCGCCTGCCCTTGAACGGTCACCGGATAATTGAGTGTTTGACCGTTTTTAGGAGCTGTATTTTCGTGTCCGTCTCCGTCTTCAGCCGTATACGTATAAGATGTCTCGGCAACCATAACCTTTTTGCCGTACGTATCTGCGACTGATGTCAGGACGGATGTTAAGTTCTTCAGCGTGCCATGCCAAAACGGATAATATGAGCTTGCAAACACATCGTAGTCTACGTGATGCCGGTGAAGCGTCTCGGCAATCCAAGTGTACCTGCCGGACGTCTCCGGATTGGTAAAATGCAAGGCGACTAAAATATTCGAATCCGTCTCCCGGATCGCTTGACTCCCCGCGTTGAATAATTGGCTCATCTTCGCCCAATCCGTTTCACCGGCAAGGCCCCCGTTTGTTTCGTTTCCGACCTGCACCATGCCGACGTCAATGCCTGCTGCTTTCATCGCATCAAGGCTTTGTTTTGTAAATTGGTAAAACGCCGTTTTTTTGTCTTCGAAGCTTAGGTTCGCCCATGCTTTCGGCGCTTTCTGTTTCGCCGGGTCCGCCCAGAAATCGGAATAGTGGAAATCCGCCAGCAGCTTCATTCCGTTGGCAGTGGCCCGTTTTCCAATCTGAATCGCTTTTTCCAGATCATTGTTGCCCCCTCCATAGCCATTGCCGTTGGCATCATAGGGGTCATTCCATATGCGCACCCGGACATAATTGACACCTGCTTCCTTCAGCGTTTTGAATATATCCTGTTTCTTTCCGGATTCATTGTAAAAGGTAACGCCGCTCTCTTCCAAAGCGATGATGCTCGAAACATCAACCCCTTTTATAAAATCCTTGTGAAGCCCTGAAACCTTTTCGACAAAAAGGCCGCTTTCTGCCGTCCCTGAATCTCTGGCGGCTTCCGCCGGACCGCTGGTTCCAAATGCGCCCAAAACAAAAATTAACACCACAAAAACAGCCAGCACGTTCTTCATGAATCTCGCTTCTCCCCTTTCATGATTGACACACACTAAACAAGAAAACGCTTTCATTGTTTCGGCAAGAGAAACATCCACCTTTAAAGCGGATGTCCCCCGGGCTTATGTTTTTGCTTTTACCGCTATTCTGGCCTCATATTTTTCCAATGTGACTTCGCCGGCCAGCGTTTCTCCGGTCAGCATATCTTTAACGGCCGACTCCAACACGACGGACTGACGTTTTTCCGTGAAATTCATAATGAAAATATAATCATTTTCTTCATCCTGTCTGACTTGAATGGAGACGCCAGGCTGGTGTTTCACGTCAAAAGCCGGTTGAATCGATAGCTCTCTGATCAAGTTTTTATAAAAATCCCGATGAAATTGGCTGCTTAAACGCGCACCGATATAATATGTTTTCCCCTGTTTGTACGAATGGCTTGTAACAGCCGGCGTGTCCGCATAAAAATCGTCCTCATAGAATCCCTCTGGATCTGCCGTATTCAGCTTCAGCACGGTTGCGTAATCTTTCAGCTCATACGACCGGTTTTGATAACGGACCGTATTTTTGTCGCCCGGATAGAGCGTATCGGTTTCAGCTGGCACAATGCCAAACATCTCTTGCAGATCTTGTGGCCATCCGCCTAAATAGGTCAGATCAGATTCATCGACGATTCCGCTAATATAGGTCATCACCAATGTGCCCCCGTTAGCAGCAAATGCCTTTAAACGCGCGACCGTTTCTTCGCTTGCTAAGTAAAGCATCGGAACGATCAGCAGCCGGTACGACGAAAAATCCTGTTCCTTCGTCATCACGTCGACTGGAATATCACGCTCCCAAAACGCGCGGTAGTGCTCGTGCAGGGTTTGGGGATACCGCTTGGTCTTCATCCCGAATCCTTGTGCATCTTGGAGCGCCCAATGGTTTTCCCAATCATAGAGAATCGCGACATCCGCAGGCCGGGTCGTTCCGGTGACTTCTGACAGCTCTTCAAGGGTTTGCCCTACTTTTGCCACTTCTTTAAACACGCGGTTCTCGGAACAATTGTCATGGCCTACAACAGCACCGTGAAATTTTTCCGATGAGCCACGAGATTTCCGCCATTGAAAATAGAGGATGCTGTCAGATCCGTGGGCGATCATCTGCACAGATGACAGGAGGTGCATGCCCGGCCGTTTCGCTTTATTAAAATCGTGCCAATTGACAGCGCTCGGCGTCGATTCCATTAAGAGAAACGGCTGCTGTTTCAGGCTGCGGTACAAATCATTGATAAAGCCGACTTTCATGGCCAAATCAGCTGTGCTTTCCCAATCATTGTGCCAGGCGGGATACGCGTCCCAGCTGATCACGTCCAGGTGCTTGGCAAACTTGCTGTAGTCCAGCCCTTGAAACGGAATGAGATCATGCGTGTCCGCCATAAAGTTGGTCGTAATCGGAATATTCGGCGTGATTTCCTTTAACGGAACGATTTCATTTCGAAAGAAAGAGATCGTCTGGTCAGTGACGAAGCGGCGCCAGTCTAAATTCAAGCCGTGCACCGCATTTTCCCCGATCGGAGACGGCGATTCAATCTGTGACCAATCGTTAAAGGTGTGGCTCCAAAAAGGCGTCCACCATGCGTCATTTAAAGATTTAAGATCATGGTTGTACTTCTTTTTCAGCCAGTCTCTGAAGGCGTGCTGACATTGATCACAATGGCATTCTCCTCCGTATTCGTTGGAAACATGCCACATCAAAAGGGCAGGATGGCTGCCGTACCTTTCTGCCAGCAAGCGGTTGATCTCTCTCGTTTTTTCACGGTATACGTCTGAAGTGAAGCAATGGTTATGCCTTCCGCCATGAAGCTGTTTGACACGTTCCGCATTCACGCGCAGCACTTCCGGATACTTTTGCGACAGCCAAGCAGGACGGGCGCCGCTCGGTGTCGCTAATATAATCCGGCCGCCGTTCCGGTGAATGCTCTCAAACATATCATCCAGCCATTCAAACGTATAGACGCCTTCCTCCGGCTCAAGAGCGCTCCATGAAAAAATCCCCACTGAAAATGTATTCGTATGGGCAAGCTTCATCAGCTTGATGTCATCTGCAAGAAGATCCGGACGGTCAAGCCACTGATCCGGATTGTAGTCTCCCCCGTGAAGCATGTATTTTGCTTGTGTCGTATAAATTTTTGGCATATTACTCTCCTTTTTTAGACCATATTCTCCTTCGGACTACCCTTTCGTTCCGCCTGCCGTCAATCCTGACACAAAGTTCTTTTGCAGCATGATAAAGATGACGGCTACCGGAATGCTGATCAAAATGGCGCCGGCGGCAAACGTCGTATAGCTGGCTCCCATCACTTCATTGACTAAATTGTATAAACCGATCGGCAATGTATACGACTCCGGTGTCCGCAATATCGTCGAAGATAAAACGAAATCCCCGAGCGGTCCGGTGAATCCGTTCATGGCGACGACCGCGATCATCGGTTTGGATAGCGGCATGATAATCTGCAGAAAAATCCTTGTATTGCTTGCGCCGTCAATCTTAGCGCTCTCATCCAAATCGATGGGAATCGAGTCCATATACCCTTTCATCAAATACGTGTTCATCGGTATGAGTCCGCCGATGTACAGCAAAATCAGCAGCCAATGGCTGTTCATCATTCCCAGCATCTGCGCTAAAACGAAGAGCGCAACCAAAGCTGAAAATTGAGGAATCATTTGCAGCAGCATGAATAAAACTAAGGCGTTTTTTCTTCCTTTAAAACGAAACCGTGAAAAAGCATAAGCTGTAAAAGAAACGCTGATGACCGACCCGATCATCGTAAAGATGCTGATTTTCAGCGAGTTTACATACCATTTCCCGTATTGAAGGCTCTCTTTTCCGGCGAATAATTCTCTATAGTGATCCAATGTCGGATTTGCCGGAATGATAGAAGTACTGACCAAACTGTTGCCGGGATTAAAGCTGGCTCCCACCGTCCAAAGCAGAGGGTATATGATAACGGCTGTCATAAAAACCAACAGAGAATAGGTCAGAAGGAGCCGAAAGAATCTTCTTTTCTTCATATGTTAAGCCCCCTCTTTGAAAGAATTTGTCCGTCTGAACTGCCACAGTGCGATCGAGATGACAAAGACCGACAGCAGGATCGTCAATGCAGCAGCTAAAGAGTACTGGCTCGACTGCATTGTTAATTTGTAAATCCAGGACACCAGGATGTCGGTTCCTCCCGCTGTTGAGCCGGGAACAGCCGGACCGCCCCCATTGAATAGATAGATAATATTGAAGTTATTAAAATTAAAAGTGAATTGCGTAATGATAATCGGCGCCATCGCGATTAAAATCAGCGGCAATGTGATATGCCTGAATTTCGAAAACGCGGAGGCGCCGTCAATGGTCGCCGCTTCATAAAGGTCGTCCGGAATCGACTGCAGAACACCGGTCGTCACAATGAACACATAAGGAAAACCGAGCCATCCCTGCATGAGGATAAGCGCCAGCTTCGTCCAATTGGCATTCGTCATCCAAGGAATCGGATCGATGCCGAATGCGGCGAGGATTTGATGATTGAAAGCCCCGAAGCTGTCATTAAAAAGGCCGGCAAACACGAGAATGGTAACAAAGCCGGGCACGGCCCAAGGCAAGACCAGAATCGTCCGGAAAAATTTTTTGAAGCGGACTTCCTTCTGATTGACGACAACCGCCAACAAAATTCCCAATCCGACTTGGAGCGTGGAAGCAACAAGCGTCCAGACGATAGTCCAAGCTAAAACATCCAAAAAAGTCGACCGCCAAATATCAACGGTGAAAATGTCGGAAAACGTTTTAAGCCCTACCCAATCAACAAGGTGGGCAGGCGGAGAATGGTAGAGGTTATAGTTTGTAAAAGCTAATGCAAAGCTGAACAAAATCGGAAAAACAACGGCAAAAATCAGGATGAACAGCGATGGCCCGCTGATGAGATACGGATATCCTTGCGCCATTAAATTTTGATATTGCTCCTTGAGTGAACTGAGCTCCTTTTGTTCATCTCGCCGTTTTCCGTTTTGGTAGGCGTCCCGCAAATTGGCGTAATAGACAGCCAGCCCAAAACAGGTGACAATCACGGCAATGATGCCTTCTGCCAATAGAAAAATCGAGTTGTCGCGCGGCACTTCTGTTCCAAGCGTAAACAGGCCCCACAGCCCCATATTCAGCAAATCGCCAAAAACCGCGAAGAACGAGACGCCTAAAAGAAGGAATAACAGACCCTTTATCCATTGTTTATTGTAGAATTGGCCCAGACCGGGAATAATCGATAATAGTAAAGCTTTTTTGCGATGCTGCACCTTCTCTTTCACCTCTTTATATGGACGTCCTGATAATAAATGGCGCCAAACTTAAGACAAGTTTGACACCACTGCTGCGGCTTATTTGCTGCCGCTGTGCTTCGCTTTGATCTGTCCTTGTATCGTTTCGGCGGCTTGATCAAGCGCTTTTTTCGGTTCGGCTTTTCCGGTCGCGATTGTTTGCAGAGCCGCATCCGCCGGCGTCCATACTTCATTCATCTCAGGAATATTCGGTGTCAACTCTGAGTACTGAGATTGTTCGGCAACAGCTTGAGCCGCTTCGCTTTTTGTGACGGCAGGATCATCCGCCAGTTCTTTGACAGCGGGAACTTCTTTTGTGATCTCATATCTCTTCTTTGAGTTTTCTTTATTAGCGAGGAAAACGGCTAATTCTTCCGCTAGATCGGCATTCTTTGAATAAGCGCTTACATTGTAGCTCTTCACGCCGACAAAAGAACTCATATGTTTGCCGTTGGACAGCTTAGGCAGCTTGGCAACCCCGTAGTTGACGCCCGCTTTTTTGAACGGTTCCAGATTCCACGGGCCTGAAATGATCGCTGCTGCTTTTCCTTCCGTAAACAGCGATTCCAGCACGTTGATGCCCTGCTCTCCAATAATTCCGGCAGGGAACAGCCCTTCTTGATAAAACTTCTGAATGTACTCGGCGCCTTCGACTGCGCCTTTGTTATTCAAGCCGAGATCGGCCGGATTATAAGTGCCGTCTGCATCGCTTTTAAAAATGTAGCCGCCGTTTCCACCCATGACGCTCTGCGCATAATAAATCTGGTCAAACAGCGCCAGGAAGCCGAATTTTTTGCCGTCAGCCGTTTTTTTGGAATACTCATACCACTCATCCAGCGTTTTCGGCAGTTCTTTTTCAGAAATCAAATCTTTATTATAGTAGAGCATCGTCGTTTCGACCGCTTTCGGCAGGCCGTAGACCTTGCCGTTAGTCACCTGGGATCTCATCGCAGGTTCCGTATAGATCGATTGGATCTCTTTGTCCACCTTTAATTCCTTGATCAAACCTTCCGTAACCGCTGTTCCGATTTGATCTCCAGGCATCGTTAACACATCCGGCCCCGTTCCTGCCGGTCCATCCATCCGCAAGTCTTCGATCTGCTTTGCGTAAGGCTTTTCAACAACTTTGACAGATACGCCGTGCTCTTTTTCAAACTGGGCGACGGCATCTTTAATGCCTTCGCTTTTCTCTTTATCTTCCCAGACCACGAGTTCCTTTTGCTTCGAGCCTGATGCTTCATTGCTGCTCTCTTTAGGCCCGCAGGCAGTTAAAGACAAACTGAGAGCGATGACACTGCTGATTCCCACATATTTTTTCATATTCATCATTTGTCTCATTCCTTTTATTGGAGTGAAAGCGTTTTACAAAAACAATATAGCATGACTTAGGAAAAGTGTAAACAATTATTTTACTGACTATAGTAAAATATTTTACGAAAAAAGGCGCAGCCTGTGAAACAGCAGCCCGCGCCTTTTTTAATTGGTGCTTTTCCTGACCACCAGTTCAGCACCGATATATAGTGTTTTTACAGCTTTTCTTTTTTCAAGTATTTGTTCCAGAAGCAATTCAATGGCGTTTTTACAAAGTTCTTTAATATCGATATGGAATGTCGTCAGCGGTGGAGATACGTATTTCGCCACACTGATGTTATTGATGCTGATGATGCTCACCCTGCCCGGGATGGCGATCCCTTTTTCATTTAATGCCTGAAGGCAGCCTACGGCAATCGGGTCCGCCGCTGTAAAAAAGGCCGTCGGCAGCTTTTCGCCCAATGTTTCAACCGCTTTTTCCATCAGATGGTAGCCGTTTTCCACCGAAAATCCCCTGCGGCAAAAAATATAGTTTTCCTCCAAGAGCCCTTTTTCTCTCATATCATCGCGAAACGTTCGTTCCCTTACGTCCATTTCGTCTTCATCAGTATTGGGATTGTGGTACGTACCTCCGATAAAGCCGATCTTTTCATGTCCTTTTTCAATGAGAAAGTCTACCGTTTTCCTCGTCATCTGCTTTAAGTCCGGCCTCACTGAATCAAAATGATTCGGATCAGGCGTCGAATCGATGAATACTCCGTGAGGCGTCATCTGTCTTAAGCGGATTAATTCATCATCTGAAAATGAGCCGACCGCAATGAATCCTTCTATGTTTTCGGGAATGGCGTCAATGCCGCCCGAAATTTTATACGTTGTCAGCTCGACGTTGAATTGCTTTGCTAGCTTCTCGATTTCCAGCCTCATCGTTTTAAAATACACGTCTTCGAGCTCTTCCTTATCCGTCAGCCAGTACAGAAACGCGATGTTTTTTACCAGTGTCCTGATCGTTTTTTTGCGGTAGTTCAGGCTTTCCGCCACTTCAAATATTTTTTCCCTTGTCTCATCAGGTACGGAAAGGCTTTCGTCATTATTCAATACGCGGGAAACAGTTGAAATGGAATACCCCGCCTTTTCTGCAACATCTTTTATCGTCGCCACGATTGTAAAACCTCCATGTATTTTAAATTTCAAGGTTTTTAGTAAAATATTTTACTAATTTAACGTTGATTTGCGTAAAAGTCAAGTGCTGATTGCCCTATCCCTGCCAATAAGGATTTTACATGAAAACGCTTCATTTGAAAAAACACTTTTTATTGCACCAATTGAAAACCCGTAGTAAACTGATGTTAAACTTAATTAAATTAATTTATTAAGTCTGTACGTCATACGAATGGGAGGATATATGAATACTGCAGCCGCTTTATCAAACGACTTTCGTTCTATTTTTAAGACAGAAAAGACACCGCGAACCTTTTTTGCTCCGGGAAGAATCAACTTAATCGGAGAACACACGGATTATAATGGAGGGCATGTTTTCCCCGCCTCGATTTCATTTGGCACCTATGCCCTTGGCGTGAAGCGCGATGATCAAATGATCCGTTTCTATTCAAAGAACTTCCCTGACAAAGGAATCATTGAATGCAGCTTGAGCGATTTAGCCTTTGACAAGTCTGACGGTTGGGCCAACTATCCGAAAGGAATGTTCCTTTTGATGAAAGCGGCAGGCCATCAAATCGTTCACGGCGCCGATATTTTGTATTACGGAAATATTCCGCACGGGGCGGGCCTCTCTTCTTCCGCATCGATTGAGCTTGCGACAGGCGTTTTGTTAAAAGGGCTTTATGATTTGCAGACAGACACAATCTCCATGGTGAAGCTCGGACAAAAAGTCGAAAACGAATACATCGGCGTGGGGAGCGGCATTATGGATCAATTCGCGATCGGCATGGGGAAAAAGGATCACGCGATTCTGTTAGACTGCCATACACTTGATTACACATACGCGCCCTTCGTGTTGAAGGAACACGATGTGATCATCATCAATACAAACAAACAGCGGACGCTGGCCGGGTCTAAATATAATGAAAGGCGCGCTCAATGCGAAGAAGCGCTCGCCGACCTACAGGAGGAGTTATCGATTGCAAGCCTGGGCGAATTGACGGCGGAAGTATTTGAAGCCCATCAGCACCTCATCCGAAATGAAACCAATCAAAAACGCGCCAAGCATGCTGTGTACGAAAATGCCCGGACGCTGAAAGCGCTGGAAAAACTTCGCGAGGGCGACCTCGCCGGGTTCGGCAAGCTGATGAATGAATCTCATGTGTCATTAAGGGATGATTATGAAGTGACAGGGCTGGAGCTTGATACCATTGTCCAGGCAGCCTGGGAACAAGACGGTGTCCTGGGTGCCCGCATGACCGGCGCCGGGTTCGGCGGCTGCGCGATTGCGATTGTAGAAAAAGACCGGACAGAAAGCTTTAATGAACGCGTGAATGCCGTCTACCGCGAAACGGTTGGCTATGATGCCGCTTTTTATACTGCTGCAATAGGCGACGGCGCCAAAGAAATATAGAAAGGGGAATAGATATGAGTGTGTTGGTTTTGGGCGGTGCCGGCTATATCGGTTCACACGCCGTGTACCAATTAATAGACAGGGGTGAAACCGTCGTTGTCGTTGACAATCTCGAGACCGGCCAAAGGCAGGCGGTACATCCTGATGCGATCTTTTATGAAGGGGATGTGCGTGATAGTGATTTCCTCCGCACGGTTTTCGAAAAGGAACGTATTGAAGAAGTGATCCATTTCGCCGCCAGTTCACTTGTCGGCGAATCGATGAAAGTTCCGCTCAAATATTATGACAACAATGTATCCGGAACACAGGTTTTGCTTCAGACGATGCT
Organism: Bacillus haynesii; assembly: GCF_001969855.1. GTDB lineage: Bacteria > Bacillota > Bacilli > Bacillales > Bacillaceae > Bacillus > Bacillus haynesii. The sequence continues at coordinate 13,129 of NZ_MRBL01000014.1, read as the reverse complement.
CGATCACGATGTGAAAAAAATCGTATTCTCCTCGACGGCGGCCGTCTACGGAGAGCCTGCATCGGTGCCGATCACAGAAGACATGCCGACGCAGCCGACAAGCACTTACGGGGAAACGAAACTGATCATGGAGAAGCTCATGAAGCGGACTGAAGAAGCCCATGGGATCAGCTTTGTATCTCTCAGGTACTTCAATGTTGCGGGAGCAAGGGAAACCGGAGAGATCGGAGAAGACCACCGTCCGGAAACACACCTTGTCCCCATCATCCTGCAAACCGCTCTCGGACAAAGACCGCATATTACGATTTTCGGTGATGACTATGATACACCCGACGGCACTTGCATTCGTGACTATGTTCATGTTGAAGACCTGATTGATGCTCATCTGTCGGCATTAGACTATTTAAGAAAAGGCGGCAAAAGCGATATATTCAATCTCGGCAGCAGCGAAGGATTTTCGGTAAAAGAAATGATTGATGCGGCTAGAAAGGTAACCAGGAAAGATATTCCCGCAGAGATCGGCAAGCGCAGAGCCGGCGACCCGAGCATCCTGATTGCCGGCTCTGACAAGGCAAAGCAAGTTCTGGGCTGGAGGCCTTCGCGCACTTCTGTAGCAAAGATCATTGAAGACGCCTGGAAGTGGCATTCCTCACATCCAAACGGGTACAGGAAGGAAGTGTCAACATGATTGAACAAGACATAGCCGGACTCATTCAAAAAGCGCTTGAAACAGGGTTAATCGAACCGGCTGACGTGAACTATGCACGAAACCAAGTGATGAATCTGCTGGGCTTGGAATCGTTTCCTGAGGAAGTCCCTGCGGCTTCCGGCGACTCCATCCCAGACCTTTTGGAAAAACTCGCCGCCTATGCAGTCGAACACGGCGTGATAACCGACGATCTAGACGCGAAAGATATGCTGGCGGCAAATGTGATGAACTGCTTTGTTGCAAGACCTTCTGTCATCAATACTGTGTTTCAGCAAAAATACGAGCAATCGCCGCTGGAGGCCACCGAATATTTTTATCAGCTCAGCAAAAACAGCAACTACATCCAGACAAAACGAATTGAAAAAAATATTTCGTATCAGATGGACACCCCTTACGGCACAATGGATATTACGATCAATTTGTCAAAACCGGAAAAAGACCCTGAGCAAATCAAGCGGGAACGCGCGGCAGCAAAACAATCACGCAGCTATCCGACATGCCTGCTGTGCAAAGAAAACGAGGGGTATGCGGGGCGAATCGGGTATCCTGCCCGGGCGAACCACAGGATTATTAAAGTCCCGCTCGCCGGAGAAAATTGGTATTTTCAATATTCTCCATATGCTTACTATAACGAACACAGCATTTTATTTTCTGAGCAGCATCGGCCGATGAAAATTGATAAGCTTGCCTTTCACAGACTGCTTGCTTTTACAGAGCTGTTTCCGCATTATTTTATCGGATCGAATGCCGATTTGCCGATCGTCGGCGGGTCTATTTTAAGCCATGACCATTATCAGGCCGGACGATATGAGTTTGCGATGACGCGCGCTGAAGATGCGTTCTCCTTTCAAATCAAACAGCATCCTGACATCGAAGCTTTCGTTTTAAAATGGCCGATGTCCGTCATCCGCCTGAGAGGAACTGCGATCAACAGCCTTGTTGATGCGGCGGACCATATTTTTCAGACTTGGAAAAACTACTCGGATCAACAAGCGGATATCACGGCTTTTACAGATGGCACACCTCATAACACGATTACGCCTATCGCAAGAAACGTGAGCGGCGTTTTTGAAATCGACCTTGTGCTCAGAAACAATCGGACATCTGCCGAGCACCCATACGGCATATTCCATCCGCATGCTGACGTTCACCATATTAAGAAAGAGAATATCGGCTTAATCGAAGTGATGGGCCTGGCCGTCCTTCCTCCCCGCTTAAAGACCGAACTGGCGGGAGTAAAAGAATTCCTGCTCGGTCAGTCAGATGCCGTTGAAGCGCATCACCGGGAATGGGCCGAACAGCTCAAAGCCGAATACGGAGAGCTGTCCGAGCCCGAGCAGGCTGAATCAATTGTACGAAAAGAACTTGGCCGGAAGTTTGTTAAAGCCCTTGAGGATGCCGGGGTATTCAAAGACCGCGAAGCTTTCATGCGCTTTATCCGCACGGTCAATCATCAGGGGTAAGGCTTCACCGGTGTTAAAATAGGCGAAAAAACGGCTTATTTTAACACCGGATCAAACAGCTCCGCCAGCAGCAATGAAACGGCTCCGTAAAGCGTTGCCTCATCACCGAGCTTCGTTATCGTCACCTCTGTCTGCCTCGCTTCGGCTGTTAAAGCTTTCTGCTGTATCGTTTCTCGTATCGCCGGCAATATGAATTTCCCGCCTTTCATCACTCCGCCGCCCAGCACGATTTTGCCCGGATTGACAAGATGAATGAAGTTGGTCAGCCCGATTCCGATGATCACACCGGTTTCCCGAAAGAGTTCGATACACGTTTGGCAGCCGTTCTCGGCCATTTCAAACAAATCTTTGGCCGTCAGGCAGTCTGGACTTTCTTTCAACCGCTTTTTCCCCCGTTCGGCAATTGCTTTTCCGCTCACAATCGTCTGCAGGCAGCCGCGGTTGCCGCACTCGCACTTTTCTCCATTGATATCAATGATCATATGGCCCAGTTCACCCGCGATTCCTTCAGCTCCATGGTACAGTTTTCCATTGATGACGATCCCCGCACCGACGCCGCGGCCGATATTCACGGCAGCCATGCTGCCTGCGTTACCGCGGCCGCCGAACCACGATTCGCCAAGCGCCATCGCCCTGGCATCGTTTTCAACTCTTACGGTTAAGTTGAATTCTTGTTCCAGCACATCTTTGATGGGAATATTGGTTAAGTTTAAAATCGGTGCAATGCGCGACATTCCCGTTTCAGCATCGACAACCCCGTGCATTGCGATGCCGATCCCGATGATCTTTTCTTGATCGACATCGGCTCGTCCCAAAATCGCATAGATATTTTCTTTTAAAACATCAATAAACATCTCGTTTGTCAGCGGTTTTTTCAACAGGCTAGCTGTCCGCTGCAAAACCCCTCCGGCTAAATCGGTTAAGATGCACTCCACCGTCTCAGGCCCGGCATCAATGCCAATGACATAAAAGGCACTTGTATTGATGTGCAGCATGGTCGGCTTCCTTCCGCCGCTCGAATGACCGAGCGTGCTTTCTTTCACGAGCCCTTGTCCGATCAGCTCTTTGACAATGCTTGAAACCGTGGGAGGGGTAATCTTTGTTTCCTTGGCGATCTCGGCTCTCGAAATCGGCTCTGAAGTTCTGATTTTATTAAGAATGATCGATTTGTTCACCGATTTCATTAATTGAAATGTACCGCGCTGCATGTGAAATCCTCCATTTACACCATATCGTAGGTTTTATTGTACCACGGTTAATTAATTAAATTAACAAACGAAAACAAGAAAGCTTGCGTTTAACAATATAATCAGTTATACTGACTATATTGTTTGGTGATTATTTTAGGTGGTGATGATTTTTGGAACAATTAAGTCAATTCTACGGATTTTTGCTAGGAAAGGTTCTTCAGCAAATGGAGGATCAATTTGCTGATGTTCTCGCTCCATATAGCTTGAATGCCAGGCAATTCGGAGTACTTGTATTTATTGAAGAAAACCCTTTTTCTTCTCAAAAACTGATTTCTGAACAACTGCAGATCGACCGTACGACAATGGTGAGCCATGTCGACCATTTAGAAGCATCAGGCTTTGTGGAAAGGACAAAAAACGCAAGTGATCGCAGGGCATACAGCCTAATCCTTACTGAAAAAGGCAGCGATGTACTGTCATCGTGCAAACAGATTTTAGTACAGACAGAATACGAGGTTTTATCCCCTCTGACAGACAATGAAAAGAAATTATTTAAAGATTTGCTTTTAAAAGTATGGAAAAAGTATAAAAACTAGGAGGCGTGTCCCATGAATTCAATTGATTTTTTCAATGCACGTTTAGAAGCCACCATTAGTCCGATGGATTATTTAAGATCATCAAAGGACAACCCTGAAAAATATTTTTTAATGGATGTAAGAAACGGGCCAAGCGAAGTCAGGAGCTTGACAATAAAAGGTGCTCAAGTAATACCTGAACAGGAGCTCCCTCATCGATTAAAGGATATCCCGAAAGATAAAGAAATCATTGTGTACTGCTGGGATGTCTGGTGCAATACGGCAGCTAAAGCAGCTAAATTTTTATTAGAAAAAGGCTATCAAGTGAAAGAGCTGACCGGAGGGATTGCGGCATGGAGAGAAATGAATTTTCCTGTGTCAGCATGCACCGAAGGGGATACTGACAAGGATGCTTGCGGATGCTGAATGGAATGAAAAGAAGGTATTGGATCGGCGTAGCTTCGCGCGATCACGTCTTGAAAGGTGTATCCGGAGGCTTCGCCCAACTTTGCCACGGAAAAGAGGCGCCTTTAAAAAGAATGAATCCTGGCGATTGGATCTTTTATTACTCGCCAAAACAAAATCTCAAAGATCATGCGCCCTATCAAAAGTTTACAGCTGTAGGGGAAGTGAGTGATAACAGAGTTTACAAGGTTCATGCGGGAGAAGGATTCTCACCTTACAGAAGGAAGATCAACTTTTTAAAATGCCGGGAAACGCCGATCCAACCATTCATTCCTAACCTCTCTTTCATCAAAAACAAACGGCACTGGGGTTATTCCTTTCGATTTGGGCACATAGAAATTAGCGAACATGACTTCAAACTCATCGTTAAACAAATGGTCAAAAAATAAAGGGCACCTGCTCCCTTTATTTTTTTGCTTTAGCGGGGCATTCAAAGCAACTGGAAAAAATTTTTCGAAAAATTTAAAATGAAAGTGTTTGCATAATCAAAATAATCGCGTTATCATACTTGTATACAAGTATACTCGTATAACTAGGAAGGTGAGCGTATGAGCGGATCTAAAGGCCTTTTATATCCGGAGAAGTGGCTTTCAAGAGCTTCAACAGGTGTTCGCGTCGCATGCGAGCTGAGAATGCGCATTATTTCCGGCTTGATTGAAAGCGGTACCATTTTATCTGAAAATAAATTGGCTGCGGAATTCTCGGTGAGCCGGTCTCCCATCCGCGAGGCTTTAAAAATACTGGCATCGGAAAAAATCATTCGTTTGGAACGGATGGGCGCCGTTGTCATCGGTTTAACTGAAAAAGAAATTGGAGAAATTTATGATGTGCGTCTGGTGATGGAAACATTCGTATTCGAACGGCTTGGACGGGCCAATGTCGACGAACTGGTAACAGACCTCAGCAAAATATTGGAGATGATGAAAGTCTCCATCAAATACAAAGATGCCGACGAGTTCTCATTTCAAGACGTCTTATTTCACGAAACGATTGTCCGCTCCATCAATCATTCTTACATTTTGATGATATGGAACAATCTCAAACCTGTGATGGAAAGCTTTATTCTTTTATCCATGAGGGCCCGCTTAAAAGAAAAATACGAAGACTTTGAACGAATTCTCGATAACCATGAACTTTATATCCAAGCGATCAAAACGAAAGACAGGGATCTGATGCTTAAATCCCTACATCAAAATTTCGATGACGTACAAGGTAAAGTTGAAGATCTATGGCTGTCGCAACAAATGCTGACGAAAGGGGCCGAACAAGAAAATGACTAGTTATATGTTAGGCATAGATATCGGTACGACAAGCACGAAAGCGGTTTTATTCAGTGAAAAAGGGGCCGTGATCCAAAAGGAAAGCATCGGCTACCCGCTTCACACACCGGACATCTCGACCGCTGAACAAAACCCGGATGAAATCTTTCAGGCCGTCATCCAGTCAACGGCGAAAATCATGCAGCAGCATCCTGACAAACAGCCGTCATTCATTTCATTCAGCAGCGCGATGCACAGCGTGATTGCGATGGACGAAAACGACAAGCCGCTCACCTCCTGCATCACTTGGGCAGATAACAGAAGCGAAGGCTGGGCTCATAAAATCAAAGAAGAAATGAACGGGCACAATATCTACAAACGGACGGGAACGCCGATTCATCCAATGACGCCGCTAAACAAAATCACGTGGATTGTGAACGAACATCCTGAAACCGCTGCCAAAGCGAAAAAATATATCGGAATCAAAGAATATATTTTCAAAAAACTATTTGATCAATATGTCGTCGATCACTCATTAGCTTCGGCGATGGGAATGATGAATCTCAAAACATTGAACTGGGACGAAGAAGCGCTGACCATTGCCGGCATCACGCCCGACCACTTATCAAAGCTCGTTCCGACAACAGCCATTTTCCATAATTGCGATCCAGAACTGGCGGCGATGATGGGAATCGATCCGCAAACGCCGTTTGTCATCGGTGCCAGCGACGGCGTGTTGTCCAACCTCGGCGTCAACGCGATTAAAAAAGGCGAAATCGCCGTCACCATCGGGACAAGCGGTGCGATTCGCACGATTATCGATGAGCCGCAGACCGATGAAAAAGGCAGAATCTTTTGCTATGCCTTAACTGAGAACCATTGGGTCATCGGCGGGCCAGTCAACAACGGCGGGATCGTCCTTCGCTGGATCAGAGATGAATTTGCTTCATCAGAAATCGAAACGGCAAAACGCCTCGGCATTGATCCGTACGATGTCTTGACCAAAATTGCCGAACGCGTCAGGCCGGGTGCCGACGGACTGCTGTTCCATCCATACCTCGCGGGCGAACGGGCGCCGCTCTGGAATCCGGATGTGCGCGGTTCATTCTTCGGCCTCACCATGTCGCATAAAAAGGAACACATGATTCGCGCGGCATTGGAAGGGGTTATTTACAATCTGTACACCGTCTTCCTGGCGTTGACAGAATGCATGGACGGTCCAGTTGCCCGAATTCAAGCGACCGGAGGTTTCGCAAGATCTGATGTGTGGAGGCAAATGATGGCCGATATTTTCGAATCGGAAGTCGTCGTGCCGGAAAGCTATGAAAGCTCTTGTCTCGGCGCCTGCATTTTGGGGCTGTACGCGACAGGAAAAATCGATTCGTTCGATGTCGTCTCCGACATGGTCGGAAGCACGCACAGACACGCACCGAAAGAAGAATCGGCCAAAGAATACAGAAAATTAATGCCGATATTTATCAACTTATCTCGAGCACTGGAAAACGAGTATACACAAATTGCAAATTATCAAAGAAGCTTAACCAGCAAACAATAGGGGAAGAATTGGAGGCGTTATCATGCCATTATTGATCGTAGCAATCGGGATTGTCGCATTATTGCTTTTGATTATGGGGTTAAAACTGAATACGTTTGTTTCCTTGATTATCGTATCGTTCGGTGTTGCATTGGCACTTGGAATGCCGCTTGACGACATCGTCAAAACGATTGAACAAGGCCTTGGCGGAACGCTCGGCCATATCGCATTGATCTTCGGGCTCGGCGCCATGCTGGGTAAGCTGATCGCGGATTCAGGGGGCGCTCAGCGCATTGCGATGACCCTCGTCAACAAATTCGGGGAGAAAAATATCCAATGGGCGGTCGTCATCGCCTCCTTTATCATCGGGGTTGCATTATTCTTCGAAGTCGGATTGGTTTTATTAATTCCTATTGTATTCGCCATTTCAAGAGAATTGAAGATTTCTATTTTATACCTTGGAATTCCGATGACGGCGGCCTTATCCGTCACACACGGCTTCCTGCCTCCGCATCCGGGACCGACGGCTATCGCGGGAGAGCTCGGCGCCAATATCGGGGAAGTGCTGCTCTACGGTATCATTGTTGCCATTCCAACCGTTCTTTTGGCCGGACCTTTATTTACAAAACTGGCGAAAAAAATCGTCCCGCAATCATTTGAGAAAATGGGCAGCATCGCTTCGCTCGGTGAGCAGAAAACGTTCAAGCTTGAAGAGACGCCAGCCTTTGGCATCAGCGTCTTCACAGCTATGCTTCCGGTCATTATCATGTCGATTTCGACTGTTATTACGCTCATTCAAGAAACGATGGGACTTGCAGACAACAGCCTGCTGGCAGCGGTTCGCTTAATCGGGAATGCCTCGACTTCGATGGTCATCTCCCTGTTGGTGGCGATCTATACGATGGGTATCGCCAGAAAGATCCCGATCAAACAAGTGATGGATTCCTGTTCAACTGCCATTACACAAATCGGAATGATGCTCTTGATCATCGGGGGCGGCGGCGCCTTCAAACAAGTCTTGATCAACGGCGGAGTAGGCGACTATGTAGCTGAATTATTCAAAGGAACAGCCATGTCGCCGATCTTGCTCGCCTGGGTCATCGCCGCGATTCTGCGCATCTCTTTAGGTTCCGCAACAGTTGCTGCATTAAGCACAACCGGACTCGTTCTCCCGATGCTCGGACAAAGCGATGTCAATCTTGCGCTGGTCGTGCTTGCAACAGGGGCCGGAAGTGTAATCGCTTCCCATGTCAATGACGCGGGCTTCTGGATGTTCAAAGAATATTTCGGCCTAAGCATGAAAGAAACATTTGCCACCTGGACACTGCTTGAAACAATTATCGCGGTGGCCGGATTAGGATTTACTTTATTGTTAAGTCTATTTGTATAAAAAAGTTTTAATGAAGGAGCAGGTACCACATGCGCAATACAATCGGTGTCATAGGTTTGGGGGTCATGGGGAGCAATATCGCCCTGAACATGGCAAGCAAAGGCGAACAAGTCGCCGTCTATAACTACACAAGGGATTTAACCGATCAACTCGTCCAAAAAACGGGAGGCCAAACAGTCAAACCGTACTATGAGCTTGAAGATTTCGTACAGTCTTTAGAAAAACCGAGAAAAATCTTTCTTATGGTCACAGCAGGCAAACCGGTCGATTCTGTCATCGACTCGCTCGTTCCTCTACTTGAAGAAGGGGACGTCATCATGGACGGCGGCAACTCCCACTACGAAGATACAGAACGAAGATATGACAGTTTGAAAGCAAAAGGAATCGGCTACTTGGGAATCGGCATTTCCGGCGGCGAAGTCGGGGCTTTAAAAGGCCCATCCATTATGCCCGGCGGAGATCGGGACGTCTATGAAAAAGCAGCCCCGATTCTCACAAAAATCGCCGCCCAAGTGGGAGGAGATCCATGCTGTGTCTATATCGGTCCGAAAGGCGCGGGTCATTTTGTCAAAATGGTGCACAACGGCATCGAATACGCAGACATGCAGCTCATCGCCGAAGCGTATACGTTTTTAAGAGAAAAGCTTCTCTTGCCGATAGATGAAATCGCTGACATTTTCGACACGTGGAATCAAGGAGAGCTGAAAAGCTATTTAATCGAAATCACGGCGGAGATCCTGCGGAAAAAGGATGAGCGCACGGGCGCTCCGCTCATCGACGTCATCCTCGACAAAACCGGCCAAAAAGGCACGGGCAAATGGACGAGCCTGCAAGCCGTCGACAACGGCATTCCATCATCGATTATCACGGAATCCCTGTTTGCCCGTTACCTGTCATCATTAAAAGACGAACGGACAGCTGCGGAAAAAGTATTGGCCGGACCTGAAACAGAAGAACGGCACCTGGATCAAAACGTGTGGATCGACCGCGTCAGACAGGCATTATACATGGGGAAAGTCTGCGCCTATGCACAAGGCTTCGCTCAATACAAAATGACATCTGACCTGAACGGATGGAACCTGCCGTTAAAGGACATCGCTCTCATCTTCCGCGGCGGCTGCATCATCCGCGCACAATTTTTAAATCTTATCAGCGAAGCGTTCGACAAACAGCCGGACCTGTCCAACCTGCTGGTCGCACCAGACTTTGCTGAAAAACTAAAAGAATACCAGTCCGGCTTGCGAAAGGTCGTCTGCGAAGGCATCAGCTCAGGCATCTCATTCCCATGCTTAAGCACAGCTCTTTCCTATTACGACAGCTACCGCACGGGCCGCTCAAACGCGAACCTCCTGCAGGCGCAGCGCGATTATTTCGGCGCTCACACGTATGAGCGGACGGATATGGAAGGCGTGTTTCATACGGACTGGCATTAAAAGCTGCACCCCGGATCTCGGGGTGCATTCTTATTTTACTCAAGAATGAATTTCATACTTTGTTCAACATTTCACAAACTCATACTTCAAATTCGTGATATGATAAATTCAGCCACAGAAAAGGAGGACTGATGCCAAAATAAACCAGATAATCAGCATCAGATTCACTTCAGGGATAAAAATTTTTAATCTATATTGTGAAATGTTTCACAAACTATGCCGACATCATTCATCCCTGGATATCCTGTTGTAATCAAATTCCTATTCATTCACTGGAGGGTTTACAATGGCAATCGAAGAAAAAGACATGAAACAAAAGCAAAATGCCTCAAACATGATTGATCAGCTAGTCGAAAAAGGCCTAAAGGCATTGGAAGAATTCCGCAGCTTTGATCAGGAGCAGATTGATGAGATCGTCAAACAGATGGCGCTTGCCGGCCTTGATCAGCACATGCCTCTCGCCAAACTTGCCGTCGAAGAAACGAAGCGCGGCGTTTATGAAGATAAAATCATTAAAAACATGTTTTCCACAGAGTATGTCTACCATCATATCAAATACGATAAAACAGTGGGCATCATCAATGAAAACGAACACGACGGAGTCATTGAGATCGCGGAGCCTGTCGGTGTCATCGCCGGTGTGACGCCGGTGACCAACCCTACTTCCACTACCATGTTCAAGTCCCTGATAGCGATCAAAACAAGAAATCCAATCGTGTTTGCTTTCCACCCATCCGCCCAAAAATGCAGCCGTGAAGCGGCAAGAATCCTTCGGGATGCAGCCGTCAAGGCAGGAGCACCCGACAATTGCATCCAATGGATCGAAACGCCTTCTCTGGATGCAACTCAAGCCTTAATGACCCACCCGAACGTTTCCCTGATCCTCGCAACAGGAGGCGCAGGCATGGTGAAATCCGCTTACAGCTCCGGAAAACCGGCTCTTGGCGTCGGACCTGGAAACGTTCCATGCTACATCGAGAGGTCTGCCAACCTGAAGCAAGCCGTCAATGATCTGATCTTATCCAAAACATTTGACAACGGCATGATTTGTGCATCTGAGCAGGCCGTCATCATAGACAAAGACATCTACTCAGACGTCAAAGCTGAAATGACAAGAAACAACTGCTATTTCTTAAATGAAACCGAAAAATCAAAGGTCGAGAAATTGGTCATCAATGAAAATACTTGCGCGGTAAACGCTGATATCGTCGGCATGCCGGCATTCAAAATCGCTGAAATGGCCGGTATAAAAGTGCCTCAAGATACAAAAATCCTCATCGCCGAATTAGAAGGCGTAGGTCCGGATTACCCGCTGTCCAGAGAAAAACTGAGCCCTGTTTTAGCGTGCTACAAAGTCAGCGGGATTCAAGAAGGGTTAAAACGCGCCGAAGACATGCTGGCGTTCGGCGGAACCGGCCACTCGGCGGTGATTCATACGAACGATCAAGAAGCCGTTAAAGAATTCGGATTAAGGATGAAAGCCGGGCGGATCATCGTCAATGCACCGTCGTCACAAGGGGCGATCGGCGACATTTACAACGCCTATATGCCTTCCTTAACACTCGGCTGCGGCACATATGGCGGGAACTCCGTCTCGTCAAATGTAGGAGCTGTTCATTTAATCAACACGAAAAAAGTGGCGAAAAGGAATGTCAATATGCAGTGGTTTAAAGTGCCTCCAAAAATCTATTTTGAAAAACACGCAACTCAATATTTAGCGAAAATGCCTGACATCTCAAAAGCGTTGATTGTGACCGATCCGGGAATGGTGAAACTCGGATATGTAGACCGCGTCCTTCACTACTTAAGAAGGCGTCCGGATTACGTTCATTGTGAAATTTTTTCTGATGTCGAGCCTGATCCTTCAATCGAAACAGTGATGAACGGCGTCGACATGATGGCCAAATTCCAGCCGGATGTCATCATCGCCCTCGGCGGAGGTTCTGCAATGGATGCCGCAAAAGGAATGTGGTTGTTCTATGAGCACCCGGATGCTGAATTCTTTGGCTTAAAGCAAAAATTCCTGGACATCCGCAAGCGCATTGTCAAATACCCGAAACTGGGCGAAAAAGCAAAATTTGTCGCGATCCCGACGACATCGGGCACAGGCTCTGAAGTCACGTCATTTTCTGTTATTACAGACAAAGAAACGAATACGAAGTATCCGCTGGCCGACTATGAATTAACACCGGATGTCGCCATCATTGACCCGCAATTTGTCATGACCGTGCCGAAACATATTACGGCTGACACAGGAATGGACGTATTAACACACGCAATTGAATCATACGTATCGTGCATGGCTAACGACTATACAGACGGCTTGGCCATGAAGGCCATCCAGCTGATCTTCGAATACCTGCCAAGAGCATACAAAAACGGCAGTGACGAGCTGGCCCGCGAAAAAGTGCATAATGCATCAACGATTGCCGGAATGGCATTTTCCAATGCCTTCCTCGGCATCAACCACAGCTTAGCCCATAAGCTTGGTGCGGAGTTTCACATCGCTCACGGACGGGCAAACGCCATCCTTCTGCCGCACGTGATCCGCTATAATGCAGCGAAGCCGAAAAAGTTCACGGCATTTCCTAAATACAGCCACTTCGTTGCCGACCAGCGCTATGCGGAGATTGCCAGAACGCTCGGCCTGCCTGCAAAAACAACTGCAGAAGGTGTTGAAAGCCTGGTCCAGGAGATCATCTCGCTCGCCAAAGAGCTTAAAATTCCGATGAGCATTAAACAAAACGGCGTGGATGCCGCTGCATTCGAAAGCAAAGTGGATCTCATGGCCGAACGCGCCTTTGAAGACCAGTGCACGACAGCCAATCCGAAGCTGCCGCTCGTTTCAGAGCTGGCTGAGATTTACCGTTCCGCGTATAAAGGAGTTTAGCCAGAAAAGCCGTCCTTCCGACGGCTTTTCGTTTTCAATTAGGTCTCTTCATTCTCACCACTCTATCTTTTGTGCCAATCATACTATTTCAAAGTTATGAAACTCCAACTCTTTTCTTTAGCTGAAATACTTAACAAAAAATTAAAGGTCTTTCCCCTTGACAAAAAATATTTATTATTTGATAATTTGTATATAATTATAATAATTACAGAGAAATAAAG
>NZ_MRBL01000013.1 GCF_001969855.1 Bacillus haynesii | reverse complement strand
GCATCCGACGATCGGAGAGATCAGTTCGTATATTGAATGGGCAGACGCTAAACCGATCGATCAAGGCCCAGTCGAAGGCGAAGTCACACTGACGCCGATCCAGCGCTGGTTCTTTGAGCGCAAATTTACGAACGAGCATCACTGGAATCAGTCGGTTATGCTTCACGCCCCTTCAAGGTTTGACCCGGAGATCGTCGAACAGACATTGGCGGCATTGACAGAGCATCATGATGCCCTGCGCATGGTGTATCAAAAAAATAACGGCCGCCTCATTCAATATAACCGCGGGCCGGGGGACCGTTCATTCGCCTTTCGAGTGGTTGACCTTCGCTATGTCACAGACATTGAAACGGAAATCGCCGCCCAGGCAAACCGTCTCCAGGCAAGCCTTGATCTCGAAAGCGGGCCGCTTGTAAAGGCTGAACAGTATCAGACTGCGGAAGGCGACCATTTGCTGATCGTCATTCACCATTTGGTGATCGACGGCGTGTCATGGCGGATTCTGCTGGAAGACTTTGCATCAGGCTATTCACTAGCAGCACAGCAGCATGACATTGTCTTCCCTGACAAAACCAATTCGTTTAAAGACTGGGCTGAAGCGCTTGAGGCTTATGCGCAAACCGAACGCTTCCTTAAAACGGCCGATTATTGGCGCAGACTTGAACAAGAGCGCATTTGTGAGCTGCCGAAAGATCGCGCTGCCGCAGAAAGAAAAGCGGAAAACACCTCTGCTGTTAAGGTTGAATTAAACGAAGCGGAGACGCGTCTGCTGCTGACGAAAGTGCATGAGCCGTATGGAACGGATATCAATGACATCCTGCTTTCCGCACTCAGCCTGACGATCAGGGAATGGACGAACGACTCCAATATTTGCATCAATATGGAAGGGCACGGCAGGGAGGAAATCATTCCAGGGATGAATATTTCGAGAACGGCGGGGTGGTTTACCGCACAATATCCGGTTATTTTAAAAAGCGAAGCAGCGGCAGGATTGCCTGAGACCATTAAAAACGTCAAAGAAACCCTTCGGCGCATTCCTGACAAAGGAATCGGCTACGGCATCCTTCGCTACTTGACAGACCGGAAAAAAGCCGGTGCCGATTTCTCGATCAAGCCTGACATCAGCTTTAACTACCTGGGGCAGATCGACAGGGAGGTGCAGACCGACTTCTTCGGGCCTTCTCCTTATGATATGGGAAGACAGGTATCTGAAAGCTCTGAAGCACTCTATGCGCTGAGCTTCAGCGGCATCATCAGCATGGAAAAGTTCATCTTGTCATGTTCATTCAATACAGAGGAATATGACAGGCAGACCATACAGGAGCTTATGGACAGGTTCAAAGCATTCCTAACGGCATTGATCGACCATTGTACAGCTAAAGAAGAGCGCGAATTTACACCGAGTGACTTTTCTGCCGGCGATCTTGAGATGGAAGAAATGGGCGACCTGTTTGATGTTCTTGAAGAAAACTTGAATTAACCACTGAGGACTTGCCCGCTTGCCAAGCGGGTGAGCCTATGAAAGGGGGAACGATCTTGAGCCAGTTTAAAAAAGAACATGTCAAGGACATATACTATTTGTCGCCGATGCAGGAAGGGATGCTGTTTCATACGCTGCTGCATCCGGGGCAAGGCTTTTATATTGAACAAATCAGCATGCAGGTAAAAGGCTCTTTTCAAAAAGATGTATTGGAAAAAAGCATGAATGTCATCATCGGCAGGTATGATATATTCCGAACCGTTTTCGTTCATGAAAAAATGAAACGTCCGCTTCAAGTCGTTTTAAAGGAAAGGTCATTTCAGGCAGAAGAAATTGATCTATCAGGACTTTCAGAAGCTGAACAAAACGAGAGAATCGAAGATTATAAACGAAAAGATAAAGAAAAAGGGTTTAACCTCTCAAAAGACATTCCGATGAGAACCGCGGTTTTTAAGAAGGGACAGGATCGTTACGAATGGGTGTGGAGCTATCATCATATTCTTCTTGACGGATGGTGCTTCGGCATTGTCGTACATGAACTGTTCGAAGTGTACCAAGCGCTCCGCGAAAACAGGCCATACAGCCTCGGGCCCGTCAGACCTTACAAAGAATATATTAAATGGCTCGAAAGTCAGGACAAACAAAAATCGCTGGCCTACTGGGAACAACATATAGCCGGATTCGAAGGGCAGACGACGTTCAGCGAACAGCGGAAAAAACCGGAGCAAGCCGGCAATCAGCCGGAAGAACTGCTGTTTACCCTTCCAAAAGAAGATACAGAAGCGTTCACACAGCTTGCAAAGGCGCATCATACCACGTTGAGCACGGCACTTCAGGCGGTGTGGTCAGTGTTGCTCAGCCGCTATCAGCGATCCCGCGATCTAATCTTTGGTACAGTTGTGTCAGGCCGCCCCGCTGACATTCAAGGTGTCGAGCATATGGTCGGTTTGTTTATCAATGTCGTGCCGAAACGCGTGACCTTTGACGCGGACACGACCTTTACGGAACTTGTCGCTAATTTGCAGAAGCAGGCGCTCGAAGCTGAGCCGCATCAGTATGTGCCGCTCTATGATATTCAAAGTCATATAGCAGCGCCGAACTTAATCGACCACATTATCGTTTTTGAAAACTATCCGCTGCAAGAAGCCAACAAACAGCAGGAAGAAAAAAATCTCGGTTTCACAATGGACGAGATCAGCGTTTTTGAAAAATCGAATTATGATCTGAATTTGCTCGCCTCACCGGGGGAAGAAATGCTGCTGAAACTTGCATACAATCGGAATATCTTTGAGCCATCTTTCATCTTGCAGTTAAAAGAACAGCTTTTGACAGCCATTCGCGAAATCATCAGAAATCCGGAGCAGCCGCTTGCCGAGATTTGTGTCGTGTCCACAAAGGAAAAAGAGCGCCTTCTCCATGAATTTAACGGTCAAGTCCAACAGAAGCAAACCGGACTGACGATCCCGCAATGGTTTGAGCAATATGCTGAAGCCTTCCCGGAACAGCCCGCGGTATCAGCGGCCGGACGGACGCTGACATATCGGGAACTGAACGAAAAGGCGAACAAAGTCGCGCATCTTTTGCGCAAAAAGAATGTCGGCCGCGGCGAACCCGTCGCTCTTTTGTTCCGCCGTTCGCCGGAAATGGTTATCGCACTACTCGCCGTCTTAAAAGCAGGGGGCGCCTATCTGCCGGTTGACCCGGAATATCCTGAAGCGCGGATTCAGTATATGCTGGAAGACAGCGGGGCTGTTTGCATGCTGACACAAGAGGAGCTTGCCGGACGGGCGGCGTCGCTTTCTTTTCATCAGAATACGATCTTGATCGAAGATCCGGCGGTGTCTGCTGAAAGCGGGCGGAACCTTGAAATCACTGCCGAGCCGGACGACCTTGCTTATATCATGTATACGTCAGGCACAACGGGAAAACCGAAAGGCAATCTGACGACACATGCCAATATTACAAGGGTTGTAAAAGAAACAAACTACATCAGCCTTTCCGAGAAAGACACCTTGCTGTCCCTTTCAAACTATGCGTTTGACGGATTCACATTTGATGTGTACGGCGCGCTGTTAAACGGAGCAAAGCTGGTGGTGGCCGATCAGGCGACGATTCTCCATATCGGCAAGCTGACAGAAACGATTCAGAAGGAAAACATCACAGTCATGTTTGTGACAACGGCGCTGTTCAACCTGTTGGTCGATGCGGGAACAGAGTGGATGAAAGGGATTCGCAAAGTCCTGTTCGGCGGAGAGCGCTCATCTGTCAGCCATGTCGAGAAAGCATTTGCTGCCATGGGACCGGACAAAATCATCCATGTATACGGGCCGACGGAAACGACCGTCTTCGCGACGTTCTATCCGGTCAACCGCATGGAGGACAGCGCGGCTTCCATTCCGATCGGCAAGCCGATAAACGAAACGAATGCATACATCCTGACGGAAAATAACCGGCTTCAGCCGATTGGAGCGGTGGGTGAATTGTGTCTGAGCGGTACTGGGGTATCGCGCGGCTATTTGAACAGGCCGGAATTGACTGCGGAAAAATTCGCGCCTCATCCGTTTAACAGCGGTGAAACGATGTACAGGACGGGGGATCTGGCCCGCTGGCTGCCTGACGGCAATATCGACTTCATCGGACGGATCGATGACCAAGTGAAAATCCGCGGACACCGGATTGAGCTCGGTGAAATCGAAGAGGCACTGCTGCGCTGTCAAGGTGTAAAGGAAGCGGTGGTAACCGCCAAGAAAAGCGGGAACGGGGATGCGGCGCTCACTGCTTATGTCGTCCCTGTAAAGGGAGCTGAGGTTGCAAGCGAGGAGGTTCGCCGCCAATTGGCTCGGAAGCTTCCGGCTTACATGGTGCCGGATGCATATATCATGCTTGAAGAGCTGCCGCTCACCGCAAACGGAAAAGTCAACCGCCGCCTTCTTCCCGAAGCCGATGGCCGGCCGAATTCAACAGAGCGCCGTGCACCCCGCAATGTTACAGAAGAAAAGCTTGCGGTGATTTGGTCTGAGGTTCTCGGCAGACAGCAGATCGGAATAGACGAGAACTTTTTTGAAATCGGCGGACATTCATTGACAGCCATGGCCGTCACCTCCCGGATATTGAAAGATCTCGCCATCGATGTTCCGGTGAATGTGTTGTTTGAAATGCCTACAATCGAGGGTCTCGCGGTTTATATCGCCCAAGGCGGACATGCGGATGACGTGAAAAAAACCGTCTTCAATCAGGAAAGCACCCGCCATTTGTTCGCCTTCCCGCCCGTCCTCGGATATGGCATCATGTACGGCAAACTGGCCGAACAAATGCCGGAATACAAGATTCATGCGTTTGACTTTATAGAAAGCGATGACCGCGCCGTGCGCTATGCAGAAGCCATCTCCGGCCTTCAGCCTGAAGGGCCGCTGACATTGATCGGCTATTCAGCCGGCTGCGGACTTGCCTTTGAAGTGGCGCAAGCGCTCGAAAAGAACGGACGGAAAGTCGAAAAGCTGCTGCTGATCGACTCATATATGAAGAACGATGTCAGCGATTTAGAAGGGCGGTCAATTGAAACCGATACGGCTGCCCTGATGGAAGCCAACAAGGACAATGAATATATGAAAATCAAGGCGGTTGCCGATGGTATCGCCAAAAAGATGACAGCCTATTATTCTTACTTTGTCAATCTTGTCCATCACGGAACGGTCAGCTCCGAGATTCACTTGATCAAATCAGAGCAGGCGAAACCGCTCCCGGCATGGCTTTCGTCGTGGAAGGAAGGAACGGAGTCTTCTTATGATGAATATCAAGGTGCTGGAAGACATGATGAAATGCTTGCAGACGGCTTTGTCAAAACCAATGCAGATCTGATCAGACAGATTTTGGGCGAACGTGCCGCTGTAATCGGAGGTGCATGATGAATGAACGAGGTCATTAAGCAGTTTGGAGCGCCGGCAAGCGGCATGCAGTTGATCTGTTTCCCGTTTGCCGGGGGATATTCGGCATCATTCAGAACGCTTTATGAACATTTAAAAGCAGATTTTGATATGCTGGCGATCGAACCGCCTGGACACGGAACAAATCGAATGGCGCTTGTCGATAATTTGGAAAAGCTCGTCGATCTGTATATAGCAGCGCTCAAGCCGAGGCTTTCCTCCCAATTCGTGCTGTTCGGCCACAGCATGGGCGGCATGGTTGTTTACAGGTTGGCGCAAAAGCTTGAACAAGAAGGGATCTTTCCGGCAGCCGCGGTGATTTCAGCCATTCAGCCGCCTCATATTCAGCGGCAAAAGGTGTCTCACAAAAAGGATGACGCATTTCTCGACCATCTCATCCAGCTTGGCGGAATACCTCAAGAACTGGCAGAGCACAGGGAAATCATGAACTTTTTCCTGCCGTCATTCAGAGCGGACTACAGAGCGCTTGAGACGTTCGGCCATACCGATCATACGCCGCTCAGATCGCCTGTTCATATTCTGAACGGAGATCGTGATGAGAAATGCATGAAGGATGCGCTTGGCTGGAAAAAGTGGGCGCGTACGATCGATTTCCACTATTTCAAAGGCGGACATATGTATCTTTTATCAGAAACGGAACAAGTAGCCGCCAAGTTGAAAACGATTGCCGCGGCCAGCCGCAGGGAGGCTAGACCGACAATGTAAAGAAAACGGAAAATCGGTGTGTTGCAGCTGCCGATTTTCCGTTTTTTCAGCTTTTTTTCAGCCGATTTTCCCGCCGAACCATCGTCGCTCCAATCATTCCGGCAATGATCATCCCCGTTCCTGCGATGTGAAACCATTCGAGAGATTCTCCCAGCCATATGATCCCCGCTAAAATCGTCACCAGTGTCGCCAGATGATTAAACATGCTGATTTTCGCAGCTTCTATTTTTGACAGTGCATAATTTGATAAAAATGATGTCGCAAACGATGACAACACACCTAAATACAAAACCGAAAGAACAAACACCGGATCAGTGAAGGGGGCAAAAAATCCGCTCAGCGTGCCGTCTGACATATGGCTGATCCCGGCGATGCCGTTGAAAAAGAGAAATCCCGCACCCGTTGTCACATATGTTAATTCAAGCGAGCTGAAGGTGCGCGTCATCTTTCTGGCGAGCACACTGTAGCCCGCCGATGAAAGCGCCGAAAGCAAAATCAGCGCCGTCCCTCGCAAATCGGAACTTCCGTTGCCTGCACTTTTCATCATAAAGATGCAGGCCACCCCCGCCGCAGACAAGACGGTGAAAAAGAATTGCCGTTTCGTAAACCGCTCATTTAAAAAATAAGCGGCGAAGATCATTGTAAAGATCGGGATCGCCGCTTGAATGATACCGGCTTCAGACGAAGACGTGTAGACGAGCCCGAAAACTTGAAAAGCAAAAAACATGACAGGATAAAATAATGCTAAAGGCAGCACCTTCAGTGCGTCTTTTATGCTGATGGCGATCTTCACCCGTCCGAGCAGAAGGGGAAAGAGCGCGGCCAAAAAAGCGATCGTAAAACGATGGGCCAGAATGTCGACCGGACTCGCTGCAGTGAGAGCCAATTTGACAAAGAAAAAGGAAAACCCAATGATAAAAGCATAGAGCAAAGCTGCCGCATAAGCAGATTTGTTCAAAGTCGATCATCTCCGTTAAAGTATGCATGCAATACAGATATTTTACCGGCTTCTGTCATCTTATACGGAAGCGAAATCTGCTACAATACAAAAAAACGGAATCTGTACCGTTACAGATTGGCGAAGGAGACGAACATGCACAAATATGTCGCATTGATGAACGAATTGGAGGATATGATCGAAGACAAATCCTTTCAGGAAGGGGACAGGCTGCCTTCCATCCGCGCACTGTCCGTACGCTTCAATATAAGCAAAAGCACGGTCATCAGGGCGTTTAACGAGCTGGAAAGACGGCACCTCATCTATTCAGTGCCGAAAAGCGGCTATTACGTCGTGAAAAAAACGAATCAGCGGCCAGACCCCGGAAAGGCCGTGATCGATTTCGCAGCATCCGCTCCTGATCCGGATGTTTTTCCATACATCGATTTTCAGCACTGCATCAATAAAGCCATCGACACATACAAAAACGATCTGTTTATCTATGGGACACCGAAAGGTCTTCCGTCATTAATCGAGGCCGTTCAAAAAGAGCTTGCCAACAGCCAGGTATTTGCAAAAGAGGAACACATTTTTATTACATCAGGCGTCCAGCAGGCTCTCGCTTTGCTCGCTTCAATGCCTTTTCCTAACGGAAAGCGGAAAATTCTGATCGAACAGCCGAGCTATCACTTACTGATTCAATACCTTGATGTTCACGGCATCCCCGCAATCGGCATCGAGAGAACTGCTGAAGGCATCGATATGGACGAGCTGGAGCGCATCTTTCAAACCGAAGACATCAAATTCTTTTATACGATGCCGAGATTCCACAATCCGCTCGGGACCTCCTATACGGAAAAGGAAAAAATGGCCATCGTCAAGCTGGCGGAGAAATATGACGTCTATATCGCCGAGGATGATTTTTTAGGAGATTTGGAGAATCACAAAAAGGCGGATCCGTTACATTATTATGACGTTTCTTCATGCGTGATTTATTTGAAAAGTTTCTCCAAGATTATTTTTCCGGGGTTGCGGGTTGGAGCCGCCGTGCTTCCCGATTCTCTGACAAATGTGTTCAACCGGTACAAACAGCTGCTCGACATTGACAGTTCCATGCTGTCTCAGGCCGCTTTGGAGATCTATTTGAAGAGCGGGATGTTTGAAAAGCATAAGCAAAAGATCCGTTCTTCCTATAAAAAAAGATCATGCCTTCTGCATGATCTGCTAAAAGAATGTGCCGCGTCACTAGGGGATGTGCTTGAATTCCATCCTCCCGCACATCCGGCCATCCACACCCATATCGAATTGGACCGGACGATCCCGGCTTCCCGTCTAATCAAAAGCTTACAAAAACGGGACGTCCTGCTCGAACCGGTCAACGCTCATTATATGTCAACTTTTCCAAAAAGAAATCTATTAAAAATTAATACGTCCAATGTGAAGGAAGTTGACATCCGCCGCGGGATCGAGCGATTGCGGCAAGCGGTGGAAACCGCTTATTTTTAGGCCGGGACTTTTTAAAGCATTGACAGTTCAGCGCAGCTTTTCATCACAATGCGGTCGGGAAATTCAGGCGCGGCGGAACACACCGCCATCTTATAGCCGGGGTCAATTTCATAGGCTTGTATATAGCAAGACGGATAGCCCGGGGGAGTTTTCACCGAAGCGCGCCCCTGCTCGTTCAGCTTGACGGAGAAGGAATCAAGCGGCAGAGACAAGCCTTTTCCCGCCTGTTTGATAAAGCTTTCTTTCATCGTCCACAAATGATAGAAATACGACAGGCGTTCTGATTCGTCCTTTTCCATGAGATCATGGTGCTCGGAAGGTGAAAAAAACCGCTTGGCAATGTCGAAATTGATCGGCTTGATCGTTTCGACATCCACTCCGATCGGATGCGTGCCGGCTCCGCACACGATCCATTTTCCGGAGTGGGAAATGTTGAAATGAAAGTCGTTCAGGCCTTCAGCAGCCGGTTTGCCGTACCTTCCTTCCGTAAAACGGATCTGATCATTCGGCAAATGAAACGTTTCGCTGATGATGTGCCTCGCCAGCACTTCCCCGATCAGCGTCCGGCTGGCATCTTCGGGATATCTGTATCTGCCCACTTTTTTTCGCTTTTCTTCAGACACCATGGCCATCATTCGGTTAAATTGACCGGCTTCCGGCAGCTGATCCATATAAACGGCGTAAATCTTCATCAAACGCAACCTCTTCACATGATATTTTTCTGCTTTCATTTTAGCAAACAGACAGCAGGAAAGATAGGCATGATACTTGTGCAGAATGGAATAATGAACATGATAGACGGAACATTGATAAAAGATACATGCTTCGGGAGGGAGCTTTTGATCTATCTTCCTCCTTCATACGGGAGCGGTGAAAACCGCTATCCCGTTCTATACGTACACGACCTGGGAGATTTATTCGATCCGGCCTTCAGCAACAGTTTGCGCTCAATCGAAAAGCTGTTTTCGAATCAGGAAGTGCCGGAATTGCTGCTGGTCGGAGTGGCTCCACAAGACAGGGAAAGCGAATACACGCCTTTTCCCAAACCGCATTTGCTGCCGAATAAACGGGAGTACGGCGGGAAGGGAAACGAATATGCCGCTTTTTTGGCAAATCGGCTCAAGCCCTATATCGACCGGTACTACCGAACGAATCCAAGCCGTGAACATACAGGAATTATCGGAAAGTCGTTCGGCGGATTGATCTCGGTTTACACGGCTTATTTAGCATCGGAGACCTTTGGGAAAATCGGATCTTTGTCAGGGTCTTTCTGGTTTGAAGGAATGACCGAGTTTATGAAGAATAACCGCTTTGAAAATGAGCATCTGCGCATTTATATGGATGTCGGAAGTACGGAAGGGGCAGACAGGGATAATCTGCAGAAGGAGATGATACCGAGGACGAAGGAAGCCTTCAGCCTGCTAACCGAAAGCGCCGTCTCTGAAAAAGAACTGAAATTTGTCATTGATGAAGGAGGCTCACATCGGCTTGAGAGGTTTGCGAAGCGTTTTCCGGAAGCCGTCAAATGGCTGTTCGGCTCCTGTCACAACAGCGCACGGAATGACAGGAATTTCTGATTGGCATGAAGTATCGTTGTAAACGAGAGGAGTGGAAGCAATGGAAATTCTGAATCGTTTGGCTGAAAGCATCGATTATATTGAAAAGCACTTCGATCAGCCGCTGAAACACGAAGAAATCGCCAAAATCGCATACTGTTCGAAATTTCATTATTATATCGGTCCGCTCGGCTTCCTTGGCGTCTGCATGGATTTTAACGATCAAGCCGATACGTTCAATTATGTCATCGGGGTCGAAAAAACAACCGCCGACACGCCTGCCGGCTGTGTCGAAAAACCGATTCCCGCCGCAACTTGGGCCGTATTTGAGGCCATCGGTCCCGTCAATCCGGCTGTTCAAGCCACATGGGAAAGGATCTTCTCAGAATGGTTTCCGGCGACGGGCTATGAACTGGTGAACGCGCCGCAATATGAAGCCTATCCGAAAGACGGGGATATTATGGCGCAAGACCACATCACCGAGATTTGGATACCGGTAGTCAAGAAGAAAATATAAATAAGAAAAACGGATGAAACGCTCATCCGTTTTTTTTCAGCGACATATGTACAGGCTTGGCAGCTCTGATACGCCTTCCTGTCATTGCTGCTTTTAAAAGCTGTTTGGACTGCGGCAAAGAAAACCGCAAAATCAGGCCTGTTAAAATAGCAGTTAAAACAGTGCCGATGCCGATCGGTCCGCCGAGCAGCCAGCCGATCAATAAAATCGTCAGCTCCATTCCGTTGCGGACCCACTGAACGTTCCAGCCCGTTTTCTCGGAAATCAAAAGCATCAGGGAGTCACGCGGACCCGCACCGAGATCGGCCGACACATAAATGCCGACTCCGTAACCGATAAAAATGACGCCGATCACGAATACGACAGTGCTTGAAATATACGTTTCCGGGTCTGGAAGAATATAAGTAAAGAAATCTATAAAAATACCGATTAACAGCATATTAAGCACGGCGCCGATTTTCGGCCATGCTTTTGTAAATAAGGACGTTAAACCTACGATGACCGCCCCGACAATAATTGCCCATTGGCCGACCGTAAGGCCCAAAAGCATATACAGCGCGTAGTGAAACGCATCCCAAGGACCGATGCCGAGCACTTTCCCTTCAATCGTAAGAGAAACCCCGAAAGACAAAACAATCAATCCGACAAAATAAAAAAGCCAGCGCAAAACAAGTTCCCGCTTCAATGGATTCCCCTCTTTTCAAAAAAACAATCGATTGTCATTGTATCACATTCTTCAGAACGGATAAATGTGGATTTCGGCATGTGCCTCTTCAATTTACATAATTATGATTATATTCCAATTGATGAAAATGATGTATGATAGCTGTGGGATGCATTTTCCATCATGGAGGAGAGTAATTCAGAGCCTTTACAGTCGATAGTGGTCCGGGACATTTTTGTTTCTGTCGACGGAAGTATCATCGGCCAGTCCTATTTGACAGAGCCGATGGGCGAACCGGGAGTTTGGGACGTTCTTGTATGCTGGCTCTTTGTTCATTGCGATTCAGCAGTATGCAGCGGAAAAACAGCAGATTTTATGAAAAAAGGAGGGGAATGGCGTTGATTTTTTTAGTTAGGCTGATCTGTCTTGCTTTTTTAGCCTGTCTGGCGCTGTTGTTTATATTGAACTATGCACCTTTTCTGGCGATGCCCGTTTGGATCGCTTTGATCATTGCCTTAATCGTCTGTCTGTATCTTGCCTTTATAGAGGAAATGAAGGAATGGCGAAGGCGAAAGCACTAATCCTTTCTTCAGCGTTTTTTCTTGTATAAAAGAACGTTTGCCAAAACGAAATAGATGACGGCCGTCCCGGACACAAACAATAAAAATTCTTTCCACTCTAATGCCGTCATGTATGTGAAGCGGCGGAGTTCGAGATGTTCATCCAAGTAATAAGCCTGGGTATATGCGCCGACTGTCATGCTGATAAAGGCGAATAGACCGGCCAGATTGAGCACCATTCTCATACTGAATGTCTTTTTCCCTTTTTCGTGTTTCATTTTAAGAAATCCTTTCCAATATGAATTTATCATTCTATTGTACGGAAATAGCGCTCAAATGATTCAAAAACTTCTTAATCTATTGTTAAGAAGTTTTTTTATTTGAAAGAAAATGTAAAAGATAAAACAATTTCATGAACTTTTTGAGCGAAAGCCTAAAAATATAGGAATATTATACCGATATGGCAAGTGAAATCTTTTTCTGAAATATAAAAGACAAGGCAGGAGAGAAAATCATGCAGCAACGCAATACACCGGATGTACAGAGATGGTTTCCGAGCGAAGACGGAAATGAAGCGAAAAGAAACGAATTCCTATCATTGATCGAGCAGCTGATCGAGGGAGTGGACAAGCTGAAAAATCCGGATCAGGTCAACCTTGACGGCGAGAAGAACCGTGAGGGCTTCTTTTATGAAAAGCTGGTTGCAGAGAGTCGGATTCCACATGAAGGTGCGCCGATGAAAGAGGTTAACGAAGAGCTGTTGAAGCTGTTGCACGGCCATCCGTATCACACCAAATACTTTTTCACGAACATTCTGCCGATGGCCAGCATCCCGGGGATATTAGGCATGCTAACGGCGTTTATGGTCAATGGCAACAACCTGTGGGATGTGTACGGTCCAGCCGGAGCGGAGGCGGAAGTGAAAGTTACGGCGATGATGTCAAAGCTTGCGGGGTATGATGCCGAAACAAGCGGAGGATATACGACGTGGGGAGGACAAGGTGCGGTATACAGCGGCCTCAGAATTGCAATTGCAAAAATGGCGCCGTCATCCCTAAAAGAAGGAGTTCCCGGCAATTTCTATGCGTTTTGTTCTGAAGCGGCTCATTACAGCTTGTATAAGTCGATGGAAGCTGCAGGACTCGGGAGCGATCATTTAATTAAAGTCAAAACAAATCTCGACCATTCCATGGATACCGAAGATTTACGAGCGAAGCTTAGACAAGTCTGCGAAGCCGGGGGCATTCCCGTTTATATCGTGGCTACGACAGGAACAACAGATGCGATCGGCATCGATGATGTGAGCGCTGTCCGCCGTGCGGCTGAAGAAACGGCGAAGAGCTTCGGGCTGCCGGTTCCGCATATCCACGCCGATTCCGCCTTGGGAGGATTTTTTGCCTTTTTTAATGAGTACGATCTGAATGAGAACGCTTTATCCTTCAGTCCCGGCGTCCTCAGCATGATCAAACCGATTCAGGAAAAAATGAGACATCTGCATGCAGCCGATTCGCTTTGCTTTGATTTTCAGAAGCTCGGGCAGACGCCTTATGTGACAAGCCTGTTTCTTGTGAAGGATCGCAATGACTTAAAACGGATCGATCTGGATCCTGATGAGACGCCGTATGTCGGCCACCGCGGCTATGGGGACTACCATACGGGCTACACGCTGGAATGTTCGCGCATGGCCAGTTCGATCAGTATGTACAGCGCGCTGATGGCATTTGGCTATGAAGGCTATCAAAAGCTGCTCGCCCAGTTCCTTGAAGTCAACCTGCATTTTAGGGAACAGCTGTCTCAGCAGATTCCGGAAGCCGATATTGTGAACCCGGACAACTGCGGCATGTCTACGCTGTTTCGCATTTATCCTGAAGGTGCGCCGAGATTTGAAGACGAATTATCGGGAGCATGCACCATTCAAGAGCTGGAAAGAAACAATGCACTCACTGAAAAATTATTTGAGAAGCTCGGAACAAAAAGGGACAAGATGTTTTTTGGCGATACGAAAAAACACTTGCTTGTGAAGTCCTGTGAAGGGACTGAGATACCGCTTTGCGTCAGCAAATTTTTCGTCATTTCTCCGTATACCATGCCTGAACATGTCCCGGGAATTATCGATTATTTAAAAGAAAATATTAAGGAAGTCTGCCGGGAGCATGGATCTCTCATGACAAATTAAAGGGGATATAGACGATGAAAACGTTGAAGAAAAAGCTAACAGAACACATTTCAGTCAAAATTATGATTGGCGTCGCTTTAGTGCTTTTGATCACGATCGCATCATTTTCAGCTGTGTTTACTTTTATCAGTAAAGACTTGTCAGAGCAGCTGAAACAGCAGTTCCAAAACCGCCTTTATACCGATATTCATCTTGCTGAAAACCAAATCAAACGTCTGGACGGGAATCCGCTTGAGATCGATTCCGCAGATAACCCGCTTTACAAGCAGACAAAAATGGCTGTGGACAGCCTGAAAAAGAAAAACAAACTTGAGAATATCTATATCCTTTCCAATGAGGGCGGGAAGGAGCGGATTCTCGTGCTGTCGGATACGTCCGATGATTTCGGCACGGATTACAGCTTTTCTCCCGAAATGAAAGAAGCTTTGTCGACAAACAAAGAGACGGTAAGCGATGTGTATGAGGACGAATACGGCATCCACCAGTCAATTTTTCTGCCGCTTGAGAACGGCTCAGGCGAAAAGGTCGGAATTTTGGGGATCGACCTTGATGCTTCCGTGATTCCGGCGACAGCGGCAAAAGCGAAATGGTATACAATTGCGATCTCAGCATTTGTTTTGCTGCTTGGCATGGTCATGGCCTATTTGCTCGGTTCTTACATCGCGAAGCCGATCAGGCAGCTGATGAAGGCTTCAGAAAAAATTGCCGACGGCGATCTATCGGCTGACATTTCCGTCAAGAGCCGTGATGAAGCGGGAAAACTCGCCGAATCGTTCAAGCGGATGAGCGAAAATTTACACCAATTGATCGGACATATTTCAGCCTCCTCTGAAGAGGTATCCAAGACGAGCCTCCAGCTGAAAAATGTATCGTCTGAATCGAGCGAAAGCGCGGTCCAGGTGGCTGAATCGATGAACAGCATGAGCGAGGGAATCAACGAAGTTGTCTCTTCCGTTTCGGATTGCCATACATCGGCTGCCGAAATCGATCATCAGCTTTCACATGTCACAGAAGAAGTAAACGAGATGAAGAACGTTGCCGAAGGCGTAAGCAAGGATTCCAAGACCGGGCAGGAGCTTGTCGAAGAAACATTGCGGCAGACCCAGACGATTAAAAACGTGATGGAAGAGTCCAAACAAGCGGCAGCAGAGATGCAAAACCATACTGAAGAAATTGAAAAAGTCATCGGTATGATTTCCTCTATTGCCGAACAGACGAATTTGCTGGCGCTCAATGCTTCCATTGAAGCCGCCCGGGTCGGTGAAGAAGGTCAGGGCTTTGCAGTTGTTGCGGGAGAAGTCAGAAAGCTTTCTGAACGCTCGGCAGATGCCGCTTTATCCGTTTCCCAGCTTGTCGCGGGCACGCAGGAGAGCAGCCGGCTTGTCATGGAACGCATTCAGGAAGGAAACGAAGCGGTTGACAAAGGGCAGATTTTAATCAATGGCACATACGAGAATTTTTCAGGGATTTTTAAAGGGATCTCTCAATTTGCCGAACGCACCGATCAATTGCTGCAGTCTTTGTTAAAAGTCGAAAAATCGTATCAAAACATTTCGTCTGCGATGGAGCAGATTTCCTCCGTTACCGAAGAGCAGGCGGCAGGTTCTGAAGAAGTCGCGGCTGCAGCGGAGCAGCAAAGCGCAGGCATGCAGGAAATCGCATCGGCCATTCAGCAGCTCTCCGCTTTGTCTGAAGAATTGAATCAAGCGGCATCCAAGTTTAAACTGGCCGCTGAATAAAAAGAACAGCCTGATCCAGAGAGATCAGGCTGTTTTGTTTATACAGGATTCAAAATCCGGTTTAAAAACTGTTTTGTTCGTTCTTCCTTAGGGGCTGAGAAAATTTGTTCAGGCGGACCCTGTTCGACGATGACGCCGCCGTCGATAAAGACGACTTCGTCTGCGACATCCTGCGCGAATTTGATTTCGTGGGTGACGACAACCATCGTCCAGCCCTCATTCGCAAGGTCTTTCATGACTTTCAGCACTTCACCGACCAGCTCGGGATCAAGCGCCGATGTAGGCTCGTCAAAAAGCATCAGTTCAGGCTTGATGGCCAGGGCGCGGGCGATGCCGACGCGCTGCTGCTGTCCCCCGGAAAGCTGGAATGGATAGAGGTCCATTTTGTCTTCAAGGCCGACCTTTTGCAGCAGCTGAACAGCTTCCTTTTTGACTTCCTGTTTATTGCGCTTTTGCACTTTTACAGGCCCTTCCATCACATTTTCGAGCACGGTTCGGTGCGGGAACAGGTGATAGGCCTGGAATACCATTCCTGACTTTCTCCGCAGGCGGAGGAGGTCAGCCGGTTTATTTTTCTTGGAAAAGTCGATGGTGAAATCGTCAAAAGAAAGAATGCCGCGGTTTGGAGTTTCCAAAGCGTTCAGGCAGCGAAGCAGCGTCGTCTTGCCGGAACCGGACGGCCCTAAAATGGCGATCACTTTTCCTTTTTCGATGTTCAGATCGATTTTTTTTAAGATTTCATTTTCGCCGAAGGATTTATTCAGCCCTTTGATCACAAGCATGGTCTATTTCCCTCCTTACTTGGCCACATACCGGTCCAACCGCCGTTCAATCTGCTGCTGAACAAGCGCGAGAACAAAGCAGATGATCCAATAGATGAATGCGGCTTCCATATAAATGATTAAAATTTGGTCAAGGTTGCTGGCCCCGATTTCCTGGGCTTTCCGGAATAATTCAGCAACAAGAATCTGTGACGCAAGCGATGTGTCTTTAACCAAGCTGATGAATGTATTGGATAATGGCGGGATCGACACGCGTACAGCCTGCGGCAGGATGACCCTGGTAAGCGCCGTTTTTTGAGTCATTCCAATCGAATAAGCCGCTTCCCATTGTCCTTTCGGAACGGAAAGGATGGAAGCCCTGATGATTTCCGACGCATAAGCGCCGACATTTAATGAAAAGGCAATGATTGCGCTCGGAAACGGGTCAATCGTGATTTGAAACGCAGGAAACAAGTAAAAAATGATGAACAGCTGAACGAGCAGCGGCGTTCCGCGGATCGCTGAGACATAAATGCCGAAAACCGCTCTTAAAATGCGGGATTTGGACATTCTCGCCAGCGCCGTGATCAATGCGATGATCATACCGAATATAAAAGAGAGAATGGCAAGGGGAATCGAGTAATAGATTCCCCTCAAAAAGATCGGCCAAAATGACTCACGCACAAGATCCCAGGGGATCGCCGCGCCGATGGCCGCCGCTTGTATATTACTTAGAAACATCTTCGCCAAACCATTTCTTCGCTATTTTCGCGAGTGTGCCATCCTCTTTCATGTCTTTCAGCGCGGAGTTGACCTTGTCAACCAACTCGCCGCTTCCTTTGCGGAAAGCAAAATGGGTAGTTTGCGGCTCGCCTGTTTCAAAAGCGACTTTCAGGTTTTTGTTTCCTGATGTCTTCAAATAGTTCAGCACCGCCAGTTTATCGTTAAAGGTAAGGTCGACACGGCCCTGCTGAATCAGCTGAAACGCCTGAGCCATTCCTTCCACGCCTTCGATTTCACCGCCGGCGTTTTTCGCAAGGTCATTATAGTTGCTTGTCAAAGACTGTGCAGCTTTTTTTCCTTTGACATCCCCTTCAGACTTTACATCGTTGTTGTCCGCTTTTGTGACAACGACGGCTTGGGAAGTTGTATATGAATCAGAAAAATCGTACTGATCTTCACGGTCTTTTTTCCCGACTTGGTTGGCAACGACGTCAAAACGCTTGGAGTTGAGTCCGGCAAACATGCTGTCCCACTGCGTTTCTTTAAATTCAACTTTCAGGTTGAGGCGCTTGGCGACTTCCTGCATCACTTCGACATCATAACCTGTTAATTTATCTGTTTTTTTATCGTGGAATGTAAATGGTTCGTACGTTCCTTCAGTACCGACGGTCAATACGCCTTTATCTTTAATTGAAGACCAGAGGCTGTCGCCGGCTGCGTTTTTATCTTTGGAATTGTCCCCTGACGCGCCGCATGCTGCCATCACGGTGATCAACAGCGTCAATAATACAGCGAATATGGCTTTCTTCATTTTATTCCCCACTTTTCTGATTGGATTTAGTTGATATGATTTTACTTAAGGCTCTTACAAAAGTAAAGCATAAACCTTTTTTAGTATGAGTCAAGAAATACGTTTTTAGTGATGAAAGGGAGAGAAGATCATTCTGGCTCCTGATCAAAGCGGATCTTCCATTTTTTAAGCCTGTATTGCAGGCTCTGCCTGCTGATCCCCAGAACCCGAGCCGCTTGTGACACATTGTAATTGCATTTTTTAACGGTTTTTTGAATATAATACTTTTCGGCATTCTCGATTTGTTCCTTTAAAGAAGCGGCTGAGGCGGAAGGAAGCGGGGCGAACAGATCATATCCCTGCTGCGGCAGCTGCTCCTTTGCCGCTGGTTTCGTCCTGTATTGCAATGGAAGGTGTGTCAGCTCCATTTTGTCTTCGTAGGACATCAAATTCATGGCGCCTTCAATTAAATGTTCAAGCTCCCTGACGTTTCCCGGCCAATCGTAAGAAAGCAGAAACCGCCGCACATCTTCTTCAAAACCCTTGACCTCCATTTGGAACAATGCGTTGTATTTGTCGATAAAATGCTGCGTGAGCGGCATGATATCTTCCTTTCGTTCTTTTAATGGAGGAATGAACAAGGTGACGACGCTCAGCCTGTAATACAAATCTTTTCGCAGCCTCTGGCCGCTGACCGCGTCGACTGGATCTTCGTTCATCGTCGCGATGATCCTGACGTCGATCGGAGTATCCTTCGAAGCGCCGATCCGCCTGATCGTTTTTTCTTGAATCGCGCGCAAAAGCTTTGCCTGCAAACTGAAGTCCAAAGAATTGATTTCGTCAAGGAGCAGTGTGCCGCCGTCTGCTTGTTCGAAAAGACCCGGGCGATCGACGGCTCCCGTGAATGCGCCTTTGACCGTGCCGAATAAAAGGCCTTCGACAAGGCTTCCCGGGAGGGCTGCGCAGTTTTGCGAGATGAATGGGCCCGTCGAGCGCTGGCTTCCGTTATGTATACTTTGGGCGAACAGTTCTTTTCCGGTTCCGGTGTCGCCAACGATCAGAATGGATGAAGAGGTCCGGGTCGCCCGTTTTGCATGTTCAATGACTTCCTTGAACGCCGGACTGACGCCGATCAGACTGTCAAACGTATACTTTGTGTTTTCTGTTTTGTTCATATTTTCTCTGATCAGGCGTTCAAGCTTTGTGACATCTTTGGCAATCTCGACCGCTCCTTTCGTATTCCCGTTTTCCATAATGGGAAACGTATGATTGACGGTCGTAATTTCCTGGCCTTTGTTATTGAAGTAAGTCTGCTTGACGTTTTTGTTCGTTTTCCCGTGATGCAGCGCCTGCAGGAGAGTGCTGTCATGCTGGCTGGCAAACGTAAACACGTCCAGCACGTTTTTGCCGAGCACATCGCCGACATCCATCCCTTCAATCTGGCTCATTTTTTTGTTATAGACAACAGATGTGCCGTTTTCATCGACGACATGCAAGCCGATATCGATTTCATCTATAATTCTTTGAAAAATAAGCTTCAGTAAATCGTAATCCTTCAGCAAGTGACATCCCCCTTTGTTCGTCTCTGTCTCCATTTTAAGTGAAGACTTGATAAAGGTGCAAAAAAATATGCATTTATTTTTGCACCTTTGAATAAAAACCGCAAAAATTTTTGCGAATTATACATGCAATGTTCTGAAAATTTGCGGTTTTAAGGATTGGCACAATACTTGCATATAAGATAGAGTGAAACAAAATACGACATCTGGCATGTATGTCCAAAAATAAGAAGGAGGAATCAGAATGACGGTTCTATCAAAGTCCGAGAAAATTATGAAGCAAACCGCACATTTTGGCGCGAATAACTATCATCCTCTGCCGATCGTGATTTCTGAAGCGGAAGGCGCGTGGGTGAAAGATCCGGAAGGCAATCGCTACATGGATATGCTGAGCGCTTATTCCGCAGTGAATCAAGGGCACAGGCACCCGAAAATCATCCAGGCGTTAAAAGATCAGGCCGACAAAATTACCCTGACTTCGAGAGCTTTTCACAATGACCAGCTTGGTCCTTTCTATGAAAAGGTCGCTTCATTAACAGGGAAAGATATGGTTCTGCCGATGAACACCGGGGCGGAGGCGGTTGAGTCCGCGATTAAAGCAGCCCGGCGCTGGGCTTATGATGTAAAAGGCGTTCCGGACAATCAGGCAGAAATTATCGCATGTGAAGGGAATTTCCACGGCCGGACGATGCTGGCTGTGTCGCTTTCTTCAGAAGAAGAGTATAAACGCGGTTTCGGACCGATGCTTCCCGGCATCAAGCTGATTCCATACGGGGATCTGGAGGCGCTGAAACAGGCGATCACACCGAATACAGCCGCTTTCTTAATTGAGCCGATTCAGGGTGAAGCGGGCATTGTCATTCCGCCGGAAGGCTTTTTGAAACAGGCAGCAGAAGCCTGCAAAGAACGCAATGTCTTGTTTATCGCCGACGAAATACAGTCAGGGCTTGCACGAACAGGCAAAATGTTCGCCTCTGATTGGGAGGATGTCACACCGGACATGTACATTTTAGGAAAAGCGCTCGGAGGCGGCGTGTTCCCGATATCGTGCATTGCTGCAAACCGGGATGTGCTTGGCGTGTTCAATCCGGGCTCGCACGGATCGACCTTCGGAGGGAACCCGCTTGCATGCGCCGTATCGATCGCCGCTCTTGAAGTGCTGGAAGACGAGCGGCTCGCTGAACGGTCGCTGGAGCTTGGGGAATATTTTAAAGAAAAGCTCTCACAAATCGATAATCCTAAAATTAAAGAAGTGCGCGGCAGAGGGCTGTTCATCGGGGTAGAGCTGACCGAGGCGGCGCGTCCGTATTGCGAGCGCCTGAAAGAAGAAGGGCTGCTCTGCAAAGAAACGCATGAGACGGTCATTCGCTTTGCACCTCCTCTTGTCATCTCAAATGAGGATCTGGATTGGGCGATTGAAAAGATTACCCGTGTTTTGTCGAAGTAAAGCGAACGGCTGAACAATGAGGGGATTGTTCAGCCCGTTTTTTCGCCGGCTGTGCGAAGTTTGTCAAAAATTGAAATATCAGGAAAATGTTCAGAAGATTTAAAAAATAGTCTATATGTCATAGGGGGAGCTGACATTAGGGAGAATGGAAACGGAAGGGGTGAAGGCGGTTTGAATCATGAAAACCGTGAACAATATACACTGAAACGAACGATGAAATCCCGCCATTTGTTTATGATCTCGCTTGGCGGCGTCATCGGAACCGGCTTTTTTCTCGGAACAGGATATACGATTAATGAAGCCGGACCGATCGGCGCGATTCTTTCCTATTTAGCGGGCGGAATGATCATGTATTTTACGATGCTTTGCCTCGGGGAGCTCGCAGTGGCAATGCCGGTTTCAGGCTCTTTTCAGACGTACGCGACAAAATTTATCGGGCCTGCTACAGGGTTTGCCGTCGGCTGGATCTATTGGCTCGGCTGGTCGGTTACGGTCGCTTTGGAATTTCTGTCAGCGGGGCAGCTGATGAAAAGATGGTTTCCCGATGTCGGCGTCTGGATATGGTGCTTGATTTTCGGACTGCTGCTTTTTTCACTCAATGCGCTATCGGCAAAGGCCTTCGGGGAATCGGAATTTTGGCTGTCCGGCATCAAAATTATCGTCATTCTTCTGTTTATTATTCTCGGCGGAGGCGCGATGTTCGGACTCATTGATATGAAAGACGGACAGGCTGCACCGTTCTTTTCCAATCTGATTGGAGACGGAATTTTTCCAAACGGATTCGGCGCGATCTTTATCACGATGATCACCGTCAACTTTGCCTTTCAGGGGACAGAGCTGATCGGGATCGCGGCGGGGGAAAGCGAAAATCCGGAAAAAACGGTGCCCCGCTCCATCAAACAGACGGTCTGGCGGACACTCGTGTTTTTCGGCCTGTCCGTATTTGTGCTGGCGGGGTTGATTCCATGGGAAAAAGCGGGGGTTGTTGAAAGCCCGTTCGTTGTCGTATTTGAACAAATTGGCATTCCGTATGCCGCTGATCTGATGAACTTTGTCATTTTAATTGCTTTGTTATCGGTGGCGAATTCTGGCTTGTACGCATCGACGAGGATGCTTTACTCCCTGGCGAAAGAAGGAATGGCTGCTCAGGCTTTAAGCCGTGTCAATAAAAGAGGAATTCCGATGAATGCGCTGTGGATCACGCTCGGTTTTGCGGGTTTGTCCCTCGTTTCAAGCGTAGTCGCCGCAGAAACGCTCTACATCTGGCTTTTGTCTCTTGCCGGTTTAAGCGCGCAAGTCGGCTGGATCACGATTACGGTATCACAGCTGCTATTTCGCAGACGATATGTCAAAGAAGGCGGAAAGGTTGAAGACTTGAAATTTAAAACGCCTCTTTATCCTTATTTGCCGCTGGCGGGCTTTATTTTAAACAGTGCGGTCCTTGTGAGCCTTGCCTTTGATTCAGAGCAGAGGATGGCATTGTACTGCGGGATTTTGTTCATGTCGGCCTGCTACTTTGTTTATCACGTGTTTGTGAAAAAACGCCAGGCTCTAGAGCGACAAGAAGCAATGATCTATCAAAACAAAACGAACGATGAGGTGGTTATTGATGAATAAACAAATTTCTTTGATTGGAATGCCGATGGACTTGGGACAGGCGCGGCGCGGTGTGGATATGGGACCGAGCGCGATTCGCTACGCTCATATCGTGGAGCGCTTAAACGAGTTGGGCTATGATATCGATGATCTGGGCGATGTGCCGATCAACCGCGATCAGCCAAAAGGAGACGAAGGGCTGAAAAATTTAGTTTCCGTACTCGAAGGAAACCGCAAGCTGGCTGACATCGTTGACAATGTCGTCGAGCAGCGCCGCTTCCCG
Source organism: Bacillus haynesii (assembly GCF_001969855.1). Classification (GTDB taxonomy): domain Bacteria; phylum Bacillota; class Bacilli; order Bacillales; family Bacillaceae; genus Bacillus; species Bacillus haynesii. Next base: position 204,970 of record NZ_MRBL01000013.1, on the reverse strand, counting down.
CTCGTGCTGGGCGGAGACCACAGCATTGCCATCGGGACATTGGCGGGGGTTGCCAAGCATTATCAACAGCTCGGCGTGATTTGGTATGACGCACACGGCGACTTAAATACGCTGGAGACATCGCCGTCAGGCAACATCCACGGTATGCCGCTGGCGGTAAGTCTCGGTGTCGGCCACGAAAAGCTGGTCAACCTTCACGGCTATGCGCCGAAAATCAAGCCGGAGCATGTCGTCATCATCGGTGCGCGCTCGCTTGATGAAGGAGAGCGCAAATATATCCGTGAAACCGGCATGAAAGTCTACACCATGCATGAAATCGACAGACTCGGCATGACAAAGGTGATAGAGGAAACGATCGAGTATCTCTCAGCAAATTGCGACGGCATCCATCTGAGCCTTGATCTGGACGGTCTTGATCCGAGCGACGCTCCGGGAGTCGGCACCCCTGTCGTCGGAGGCATCAGCTACAGGGAAAGCCATTTGGCGATGGAAATGCTTTATGATGCAGATATCATTACATCTGCCGAGTTTGTTGAAGTCAACCCGATACTGGATCACAAAAATAAAACCGGTGAGGCGGCCGTCGAACTGATCGAATCGTTGTTAGGGAAGAAGCTGCTGTAACTAACGCAAAGGAGAAGGCATCGGCATGATGCCTTCTCTTTTTTATTGACGGGTTCCCGGCCGCTTATCAAAATAAAGCCAAAAATTCTCTCACGGGCTTCGGCAAAAAACTGCCGGCCCGCCAAACGACAGACGGCTGCAGAATGAATGGATTGTCTTGAATCTCCAACGTCTGAACATGCCGTGCGAAATGCGCCGGCAGCATGGACAGCGGCAAAATCGTCGCTCCGAATCCCGAAGTGACGAGGCTGAGCAGTGTTGTAGAATCATGGCACTCACAGACGACCCTCGGTTCAAGGTCTGATGATTGAAAGTGATGGACGACCTCGTCGTAAATCCCTTTTCCGTGCGACGGCCTGAGGAGAATCAGCGGCAGGCCGGCAATTTCTTTCATTCCGGCTTCCCCTTTTAAGCCATACGACTGATTCCCCGGAAGAACGAGCTTGCATGGAACCTCCGGCAGGCTTTTTGATTTGATATTTTTGCTGTGAAAAGGCGTTGTCGTGACCGCCGCATCGATCTGCCGGCTTTCCAGGAGCTCGCTCAGCCGTGAAGGCTCACCTTCCCAAATGTTAAACATTAAATTCGGATACATGTCTCTGATCTTCGAGACTTTTGCGAGCAGCAGGGCCGCGCAGTAAATCGTTGAGCCGACGGCGAGGGTTCCGTTGACTTCTTCACGCAGCTCCCGAACCTCCAAGATGGAATCCTCAAGCTTGTGCAGGATTTCTTTTGCTCTTTTCAAAAACACTTCTCCTTCATAGGTCAGCGTCAGGTTTTTCTTTTTGTTCCGGTCAAATAAAACGACCCCGAGCTCCTCTTCCATCTGCTTCAACTGTCTGGAGAGCGGCGGCTGTGCGATATGGAGCCGCTTCGCCGCCGTTGTAATCTTTCCTTCCTGTGCGATCGTAACGAAGTACTTTAACTGGCGAATATCCATTTTCTCGGCACTCCTTTTTATACCTTTAAAGTATTATATATAGATTTAACAGATATTTTCAATATGGTAAATAGAGGCGTATCATTTTAACTGAAGCACCAAGAGGGAAAGGGGGGCGCATATGAACATCATCGTCGGAATCACGGGCGCGACCGGCGCGATATTTGGCGTGCGGATGCTGGAGTGGCTGAAGAAAACCGACGCAGAGACACACCTTGTCATCTCTCCGTGGGCAGCGGCAACCATCCTGCACGAAACGGGATATACGATGAAAGACGTGGAAAAGCTCGCATCTTTTACATATTCCCACAAAGACCAGGCAGCCCGCATATCAAGCGGTTCCTTTCAAACGGACGGAATGATTGTCGCACCGTGCAGCATGAAGACGTTGGCGGGCATCCGCACCGGTATGGCGGATAACTTGTTGACCCGTTCGGCGGACGTCATGCTGAAGGAACGAAAAAAGCTTGTTCTGTTAACAAGGGAGACGCCGCTGAACCAGATTCATCTTGAAAACATGCTTGAGCTGACAAAAATGGGCGCGGTAATCCTTCCGCCGATGCCGGCTTTTTATAATCATCCCCAAAATCTGAACGAAATGGTCGACCATATCGTATTCCGGACGCTGGACCAATTTGGAATCCATCTGTCTGAAGCGAAGCGCTGGGAAGGAATGAAACAGGAGAAATAAGGAGGATAACAGAATGGCTTATCAAGATTTTAGAGACTTTTTAAATACGCTGAAAAAAGAAGGACAGCTTCTTGAAGTTCAGGAAGAGGTGAAGCCGGAACCCGATCTGGGAGCCGCTGCACGCGCCGCCAACAACCTCGGAGACAAATCACCCGCTCTTTTATTCAACAACATTTACGGCTATAACAATGCCCAAATCGCGCTGAATGTCATCGGCTCCTGGCCGAATCATGCGTTAATGCTCGGCCTTCCGAAAGACACGCCTGTCAAAGAACAATTCTTTGAGTTCGCGCGCCGTTATGATCAGTTTCCTGTAAAAGTGCAAAGAGAGGAGACAGCGCCGTTTCACGAAAACGACATCACAGAAGACATCAACCTGTTTGACATTCTGCCGCTCTTCCGCATCAATCAGGGCGACGGCGGCTTTTATTTAGACAAGGCATGCGTCATTTCCAGAGATGTCGAGGATCCGGAACACTTCGGCAAACAAAATGTCGGCATGTACAGACTGCAGGTAAAAGGAAAAGACCGCCTCGGCATTCAGCCCGTCCCGCAGCATGACATTGCGATCCACCTGCGCCAGGCTGAAGAGCGCGGCGAAAACCTGCCTGTCACGATTGCGCTCGGCTGTGAACCGGTCATTGCAACGGCGGCATCCACACCGCTTTTATACGATCAGTCAGAATACGAGATGGCAGGGGCCTTGCAAGGCGAACCTTATAAAATCGTCAAATCAAAACTGTCTAACTTAGATATCCCATGGGGCGCGGAAGTGGTTCTCGAAGGTGAAATTCTGGCGGGCGAACGCGAGTATGAAGGTCCGTTCGGCGAGTTTACCGGCCACTATTCAGGCGGACGAAGCATGCCGATCATCAAAATCAAGCGCGTCTGCCACCGCAACAACCCGATTTTTGAACACCTCTATTTAGGCATGCCTTGGACTGAGGTTGACTACATGGTCGGCATTAATACATGTGTGCCGCTTTACCAGCAGCTAAAAGAGGCATATCCGAATGAAATTGTCGCAGTAAACGCGATGTATACGCACGGCTTGATCGCCATTGTATCAACGAAAAGCCGCTACGGCGGATTCGCCAAAGCCGTCGGCATGCGCGCGCTGACCACTCCGCACGGCCTCGGCTACTGCAAAATGGTGATCCTCGTTGACGAAGACGTCGATCCGTTTAACCTCCCGCAAGTGATGTGGGCAATTTCAACGAAAATGCATCCAAAACACGATGCAGTCATCATCCCGGATTTATCCGTTCTGGCGCTAGATCCAGGTTCTGAACCGGCGGGAATCACCCACAAAATGATCTTGGACGCGACAACGCCCGTTGCTCCGGAAACAAGAGGACACTATTCACAGCCGCTCGATTCCCCTATAGGAACGGAAGAGTGGGAAGCGAAATTAATGAATCTGCTAAATCAATAAAAGAGGAGAGTGTTTCATCATGCATACATGTCCGCGCTGCGAATTAAAAAAAGCGGAAACCGTCAGCCAGTCACCCGTTGAAGGAGCCTGGGAAGTTTATCAATGCCAGCACTGCTTTTTCACTTGGAGGTCATCAGAGCCGGAGACGATCACAAATCCCGAAAAATACAATCCGGCCTTTAAAATCGACCCTTCGGAAGTTGAAACAGCCGTACAAGTGCCGGCGATTCCAGACCGGAAAATCTAAAGGGAGGCATCCGGCATGGCTCAGCTATCAAACGAATTATTTCAGCTTTTAAACGGAGAGAAACTCGCCGGAAAGCGGCATGAAGCGATGATGCTCCAGACCGTCACAGAAGACGGCTGGCCGCACACGGCGATGATCAGCGCCGGCGAAATCCTCGCCCGGAACAAAACCGACATCCGCCTGGCTCTCTGGCAAGGCACAACGACAACCGCAAATATCGCGAGAACAGGCCGGGCGCTCTTCGTCGCATGCTGGAAAGGCAAAGCACATTATGTGCGGCTGTCTTTAAAGAAACTGCCCGAATTAAAAGACGCCAAACACCCGAGAGCGCGCTTCGCCGGTACGGTCGAAGCGGCCCGGGAAGATATCGCAAAATACGCCGATATCATCTCCGGCGTTCAGATTGAGCTGAAGGATGAAGCGGCGGTTTTGCGGCGGTGGGAAGAGACGCTGGGGGAGCTGAGGAAATAGTAGAGAAAGACAAGTCATGCTTTGGCTTGTCTTTTTGGATTTTATACTGCTGTTTCTTGAGGAATAGGCTTCAAATATAACTAGTTTACGTCTCGACATTTATCGTTCATTTTGCTGCTGCATACGAGCGGCTCTTTTTCTTGCTTTTTTTCCGGGGTATTGTTTCAATCTTTGATTAATAATATCTTGATTGGCTTTTATAAAAAAGAACTGGTGAAAAAATTTGACAGCCATATAAGAAAAAGTGCAAGCAGTCAGTAATGAAATGACACTCATTGCAGTATTAATGACAGCTTCGGAGGAGCGAAACAGAAAATGACCTGTTATAAATCCTACGGCAGGAGCCGCTGTAAATACTTGTCCTATCCAGGTAGGAGATGATTTTTTCTTTCTTTTGAAAACGGGGAATTCAATTAAGAAATAACGAATCATTTTAATGGTAAACAGTAAGTAGGTCAGCCCCGCAGTCCCGGCAATGAGCCAATTAAAACCGAACACATAATAGGTCCGTTTCAAAGTCACGATAAAAGCGCAATATGAAACTACCGCGAATGAACAGCCAGTATAGATTAAAAAAGCGAGTTTCTTTTTATACCGATCCAGTTTTATGAATAACGTAATGAACGACCATATATGGATGACAATGATAAAGGGCATCGCGAAAAATGTGAAAATCCTGACTTCGTTAGCCAACAATGGCACTAAGCAAGTAACATCGAGAAAGAAAAGAATGAAAATAACAATGGTGAATTTTTCGCGATTATTAAAAGGAGTTGATAAATGTGTTTTAATCTCAGAAGGTAGATTTCTATATTTCACGTTTTGATTCAATTTCAACATCTGGAACTTTTACCCCCATTGATTACCCGAATCATCGCATTCTGGCTTGTTGATTATGTCATGATGATTCTTCAATAAATTGCAGCAATTATCTCAAATCCAAGTTTTATTTCGATAGCATCTTATTCGTCACTTTATAAGCCAAGATACAGCCAATTGTAATAAAAATAATGGCGATCGAAAGGATCACGAGCTTTTCAGCAACGGTATATATCGGCATGGGAATAATAACAGCGCAGACGGAAAACACGCCGCCAAAATAAACAAACAGGATCAGCGGCTTTTTGTATTTTTTCCAAATTACTTGATTAATCCCGTTTTTTTCGGGGGCTGCCGGGTGTTTGTGGTCTTCATCTTTCATCAGTTTATTTAGCAGCACATAAATGAGAAATGCGAATAAAGTTGCCGAGAAAATATTAAAACAGAGGATAAACAGCTTTTCGCCCAGGCTCATCACCGGATTCAGAACAGAGCTGAGAACGGAGCCGCAAACGAAAAACAGGTAGACGGATAAGATGGCTTTGTTTCTTGGTTTTTGTAGAAAATTAGACATTCGGATCTCTCCAATCGTAAATGATTTAAACGCTGAAAAAGAGATGGAGCAGAAAGGAAAAAATATAAAAGATGATGATGCTTAAAATGCCTCTGCCCGCAAGATAAAAGGCGAAATACGGTTTTCTCAGGAACCAGTTGTATTTTAATAGCCGTTTGTAAATAAAGTAACCGGTGCCGACAAGAAGAAAAACGAATGTATTCGTAATTTTATGGGACCATTTCTCAGGTTTTAAAAAGACCATTTTTTCATATTCAATGATCATGTGGCCCGCTATGATTAAAAAACCCAAACTGTAAGCGAAATGGGCGGCCAACATACCGGCGATTAAGTATTCGGTATATACAACAAAAGTTTCTGGTGACATCATAACTCCTTTATGAATGGCGGACTCCAGCGTTTTTTAACAAAACTTTTTTTCTGCTAAAAAAAGCTTCTCATTCTTCGTCAGGCATTCTTTCCAAACAAGACCGGTTCAGCATTTGATTCGCCGTTTGATAAACAGCAAAAAAGCCGCCAGATATCACGGCAAACAAAATCGCAAACACGCCGGATTTCCAAGCGAGTGAGAGTTCGGGCATGAAAAACACGGATATCCCCACAATCAGGATGCCGATGAAGTAGAAAGAGAGCGTGAACGGCTTTCTGTATTTCTTCCAAAAGATTTTCGCGACGATGTTGCATCGGGGCGCGCTTTGATCTTTCTTCGGCTTATTTATGAACACATAAATAATGAGTGCGAATAAAGAAATTGAAACGAACATAAAGCCGATGACGGAAATTTTTTCCCTCCAGTTGATCGCAGGTCTTACAAGAGCTTCCAAAATGATGGTTATTGCATATAGGGAATAAACTAAGAGAATGATTTTATTTCTGCCTTTCAAACATGACCTCTCCTTGTGCCTTCAATCCTATGCTGTCTGATGATATCTTGATTCGCTTTGATGAAGAAGTATTTGTAGACCCCCATCATAGAAAATAAACAAGCCATAAGCAGATAGACGGTACTCATCAAAAAATAGACGGCAGACTCGGAAACTCGCAAAACGGCATGACTTATCATAAAACCGGCTGCCGGAACAGTCGCGAGGAGCACCCATGTCGGAGCTGCTGTCTCCCTTTTGCCTTTAGAATCAGGGAATACAACCAAGTAATATCGAATAACGAGGAAGATAGAGGCGGCATATATGAATAGTGACAGACTGATCAACGTTAAATGGAAACCGATAGCAGTAAACATCATTTTTTGCGCCGTGATCAGCTGGCAATATGACATACCGCTGAATGATACGCCCATAAACCGAACATATTGAAGGTGATGAAGATATTCGGTCATATTTCTGCTATTCATGATGATCATCCATATATTGATCAGAATAGCGACAGGGACGGCGGCAAAAGTGAAAAATTCGACTTTGCTCGCCAGCACAGGTAGTATGCAGAGAATATCCAGCATCAACACGATAAAACACGCCATTCCCCATTTCGTTTCCCGGCTGACGGAAGCTGTCAAATGAGATTGAATATTGTAAGGTGAATCTTTGTATGTAACCGTTTCTTTTAGTCTCAGCAAAGCTTGTATTCCTCCGCTTATCCCTCTGAATTTTTATAATTCTCCATGTGTTTTTTTAGCCAGACTTTTTTTCTGTAGATATGCAATAGGAGCGGAGGAACGAAAAAAAATAAGCTGATAACCGAAACAAATAAGGGAATTTCTGAAGGGGCTTGTTCCAATAAACCCAATATCGTCATGATGACAAAAAAGATACCAACCACAGGGAATAAAATCGTGAAGATGATCATTGCTTCGTTTATTTTTTTATATAGAAAAATTTTTTCGTTTTTCATATTGAGCCCCTTTTTCTTGATGAGTGTTTTCTGCATCGGCAACGTTTGGCTCTGTGTTTTTTTCATATCTCGTCTATCTTTTTGAAACAATAATTCAGGAAACTGGAATAAGAGAAAGCATCCCGTTGTGAGATGCTTAGAGGTTTAATCGATCGCGGCTTCAGCCAAAACTTGCTGAAACTCAATTTCTTCTTCGTCTTGATAGCCTTCGAAAATCACTTTCTCAATATCTGAATGGTTAAAAGCAAAAGTGTATTCTTGATTAATGTAGCCCTCGGGGTAAAAAACGCCGATATAGTCAAACATCTGTGGATCTTCGCTCACGACGATCTGTTTTCTTCCGTAAATCATTAATTTTTTTGTTCCGCCTTCGAGGAGGACGATGGAGCCGGAAGGCAGTAGGTTATTTTCACCCATTACTTTCTCCCCTTCCCTATATTTTTAATGATGTTTTGATTTGTTTTAACAAAAAGAAATTGGTGTATAAATTTAGCACCTATAAAAGAAAATAGGCAGGCTGCAAGTAGAGAAACAATGCTCATAAATATATTTATTACAGATTCTGAAAAATGAAGTGTAATTTGAGAAATCATATAGCCAGCGGCTGGCCCAGCCGCTAATAAGTAGACTGCCCAAGTAGGGACTGCTCTTTTTTTTTGTTTGTGAATAGAAAACTTTATCAAGTAGTAGCGAAATGAACCTAGAGCCACAATAACAAGAAATAGGACAGAAAAAATTATAAACAACCAATTAAGTCCTAGGATGGAATAATACATTTTCTGGGATAGAATAAACCAGCAATAGGACATAGTACTGAATGAAAAACCTTTATAAAGTACAAATTCAAGATTGTTTCTATGTAATTCCATGTCTTTGAAGAATAAAATAAACATCCATAAATTAACGAGTATAAGAGGTGGTAAAGCTACTATAGTAAACGGTTTTATTCCGTTTGCAAGCAGCAGAAATAAAAGTAATGCATCTAACATAATTATATTTAATATGCACATACTCACTTTTTCGTCTCGGTCAACTAAAATGATTAAATGATGCCTAGTTTCTTCAGGTAATCTTCTGAATATAACTTTTTCATTTAATTTCAGCAATTATGCTCGTCTCCTTTAGGTTATTTAAACCAGCCTGCGACTGTCTTTAACCCAGACTCCACTGTATCTTTTGCTATATCAGTTACGCTTTTTTTATCTTTACCTAATTTTATCCCACCTAACGCCATAGAAACCCCTACTGATGCAACAAAACCTACAGCAGCAGCTGCGATAATTGGAGCACCAGCTCCAATAACTGCCGCACCAACAACAGCACTGACTCCTAAGGTAGCAGCACCAACTCCTACATCTACTGCAACATCACCAACAGTTTTTTCTGTTGAGACATTAGGGTCATTTATATTTTTCACTAAATCTTCTCCAGTTGTGATGGCAACACCTGCCCAACCCAATTTGCTTTTCATTGCCCCTTTTACTGCAGACGAAGCTTTTGTATATTCAGCAATTTTAGGAGTGTTTCCGGCTTTTAACTGTGATTTAGTCCATGTTTCTGGATAATTTTTGCCTTTGATTCCTATTGCTTGGCCGTTTTGTACCTTGTATCCGCTTATCTTCCTTCCGCTATTGGTTTCTATGCCTTTTTCAATTTTAACCCCATCTTTAACAACATACTTCACACTCTTCCCAAAATCCGTCGCAGCAGTAGTCGTCCCATACAAACTTCCCGCACTCGATACAGGATACATCCAATCGATCTCAAATGGAAGTTCTTCTTTTGTTGTGTCATCGATTTTGCCTTTTTCGTCTTTTTCGCTAAACCGCCCTAGCATCTTCTCCATCGGCGTTTCGCCGGGGTTTTGCAGGTCGCTTTGCAGGCTGCCGGGAGCTTGGCTGATTGTTGAGTCATTTTGCGGTTTTAAAATTGAACCGCTTTTATACTCCGATATTTCAATCTTCGGACCCGTATACATTTTCTCCAGCTGCTGGATGTACTGCTTCATCGTGTCAAGGTCTTCCTTCGCCGCTTTCAGTGCATTTGTCTGTTCGCGGTCAAAGGTGTGAAGCTTTTCGAGCGTCTCGCTGATTTGTCTTTGCGCTTTTTTGGCGTTCTCGTTGACGGCTGAATCGTCAAGGTCGGGCAGGTCGACGATGTGGCTGACAGTGGCCATCGTCTGATTGGCTTTTGACGTCAATCTGCCAGTCAGCGATTCAGCTTGGCTGACGCCGTCATGGAGTTCGTTCTCAAGAAAACTTTGCGAGATAAAGCCGTTTTGGTTCGGTTCAAGGGAATGAAGCGCGCTTTTCGTCTTTTCTAAAAGTCCTTTATAGTCGGAAATAAAAGATTCATAAAAAAGAAGAAAAGTGGTGTGGCATTCTTCGTAGAACGAGCGGATCGCTTCACCGCCCGCGCCTTTTAAGGCGTCGTCAAGGGAGGTGAGGCCTTTGACGCTTTGTTTGACTTTTGAAATCTCGTCAGTCTGGTTTTTTAATTCGGTCAGCGTTTTGTCTAGGCCGGTTTGAAAAGCCTGAACATCTAGAGTTTTCAATGCGTAGTCCCTTCCTTCTACTTGGCTTTGATCGATGACGACAGCTTTTTGTCGGCGTCTTTTATGGCGTTGACAGCCTGCTCGGTTTGCGCAATTTGTTTAGCGAGAGCCGATGCATATGCTTTTGTCAGGCTTTTCAAATCTTTGTTCATGCTTTCGATTTTTTTGACGACGTCAAGGTTGTTTTTGCCGCTGATATCTGTCGGCACGTTCGGCTTCACAGCTTGGGCTGAATGCTTCAGTTTTGAGAGCGCCTGTTTGACTTCGCCCGTTTTGACTTTGATTTCTTGACCCATCGTAATCACTCCTTTAGCGGCGGGCTTCTCTTTCTTCTTTTTCCAGCTTTTCGATTTTCGTTTTTAATGAGCTGATATCCTTACCTAGTGAATCAATGTCATCATTTAAGGAAGAGATTTTCTCTTTTAATTGTTTAAACACTTCATTTAATTGTTTTCCGCAAATATCATTGTAGGCCGTTTTCATATCGCTTCTGACGTTTTTAAAAGAATCAGCAAGGCTGCCCTTCCATGTTGTCGGCGACAGTTCGGGCTTTTTGATGCTGTCTTTTGAATCGTCAAATTCCTTTTTATCTGCTTCTAATTCAGTTTGGCAATTTTTCAGTTGTTCGAGCTGTTGTTTTTTGATGAGAAGTGTACCTTGCAGCCCGTATAAAACTGTTTTTTCCCAGATCATGTTACTGCCACCTCCCGGAAATTTGATTCAAATGACCTGTTGGGATTCGTTCATTAAAGGACCTTATTAATGTTACAACATGGTATAAATGAGTTGAATAGGAAAAATGTACCGTGAATAAAGAATTGAATCGAGCGGTTATGCAGGGAATTCCTTAATATGACTGCGATTTTGCACTTTTCTCCATTTCCCTGCAAGGTCTAAAGACATGGTTCTTAAGGCTTGGATTTTTGTTGTATTTATTTTTTGTTTCACAAACTTTAAGGTAATTTTAAGAAAGAGGCGATCTTGTCGAACACTAAACAGGGTTTTTCGAACAGAATGTCAAATAGATTAGATATTTCGTATGAACAAGGGGGGAGAAATTGTCTGTTTGTGATGAATAAAGGGGACGGACGGGATTTCTGTCAGGATGCCTCAGCTGGATTCTTAGAAAAATATGCGGTCAAATATATCCTTCATGATAGATTGTAAACGCTGTCTTGTCCTCTGACCAACAGGGGGATAAAGATGAAAAAGCTGTTAGTTGTTTATGCCGTGATGCTCTGTTTATTTTTTCTGTATGTCTACGACTACTCCCGGGGCGATAAAACCGGTTCTACAGAAGCAAGCAGAAGGCCAGCGGCCGGAAGTCTGTCAGAAAAATACGTGATGGTCACGTTTCAATCGGGAATCGAATATTGGAAGAGCGGCCTGAAAGGTTTTGAGGATGCCGCGCAGCTTTTCAACGTCTCTGTCGAGTATCGGGGGGCGGCCCATTATGATGTCCATGAGCAAACGACCGTCCTCGAGCAGGTGATTGCAAAAAAGCCGGCGGGAATCGCTCTTTCGGCAATAGATCGCAAAGCTTTAAACCCTGTCATCGACAAAGCGCACGAGCAGGGCATTCCGATCGTTTTATTCGATTCAGACGCCCCGCTCAGCAAAGCCTCTACATATATCGGCACAAATAATATGGAAGCGGGTGCCGAGGCCGCAAGGCGAATGGCCGAGTTTTTAAATGGAAAGGGAGAAACCGCAGTCATTACCCAGCCGCGGCAGTACAATCATCAGGAAAGGACGAAGGGCTTTGAACAAACGATCAAGCAAAAATACCCAAACATGAAGGTCACCGCGGTTTTGGACGGAAAAGGCGATGAACTGACGTCGAAAAAAGAAGCGGCGAAGATTCTGGAAAAGAATCCGTCCATCAAAGGAATTTTCACCACCGAAGCCAATGGAGCGAGCGGCGTAGCCCGTGCTGTGAAGGCGGCGGGACTTGAAGGGGAAGTATGTATCATCGGCTTTGATAAAGACAAGAAAACGCTGGACGGCATCAAAAACGGATCGATTTCCGCGACAATGGGTCAGGACACATGGCAAATGGGCTATTGGTCGCTGCACATGCTGTTTTTCTCAAATCGCCATCTGAATCATGAACGTCCGCTTCCGGCAGCGATCGATACAGGCATTACCATCATTACGAAAGAAAATGTGGAAGCTTATTATGCGAATGATTAAACGTTTGATCAACAATGCGCCGATCCGTCATAAGCTGATCAGCCTTCTCTTGTTAATCAGCATGCTGCCGACGATCGGCCTGGGCATTTTATCGGGATGGGCCGTTGAAAATATTATTGAAAAACAGGTGATCGACCAAACACTGCAGCTGATCGGCGAAGTGAACAAGACGGCTGAAGTGTATGTCAGCCACATGCAGAACCTGACATATTTGATATCAATGAATGAAGAAATGGAAGCATTTTTTAATCACGAAAAAGAGGACGGAGAGGCGGATTATAAGCGAAGGACGTTTTTGCAGGGCCTGACTTCTTTATATTCTGAAGCTGCGGGCATTCTCGTCGTCAATGATAAGGGTGAGATGATCAGCAATGAGATGTATGAACGCACGCCGACAGATTTGACAAAAGAACCGTGGTATCAGGCGGCTGTCGATAATGAAGGGATTTTCAAAATGATCGGGAAGCCTGTCAACCGGAATATCAGAAGCCATGTGCACTACAAGGAAGACGAGGTCGTTTCTGCCGTCAGAGCTGTTATCGATCCTGAGACACAGCATGTGAAAGGCGTTGTACTCATCGATTTGAAGTTGCGCGTCCTCGCAGAAGCGACCAAAAATATCCGCTTGGGGAAAACGGGTTATTTGATGATCATGGATGAGAATGGCGGCAATATTTATTCGCCGGAGACCTCAAATTTGTTTCTGCCGAAAAAGTGGTTCCATCAAGACCGGTCCGGTTATTTTTCGGAGCGGATCAAAGGCGAGGAATATCAGTTCATTTATGAGACATCCTCCTTTACGAACTGGACAACAGTCGGCGTTTTTAAAGCGGGTGAACCGGTATTCGAAGTGAAGGAAATCCACTTGTATGTGCTTTTGTTTTTATTGACGGCGGCGTTTCTCGGAATGTCTGCTTCCTATTATTTGTCCCATTCCATGTCACGGCCGATTTTGAAGCTGAATGCAGTCATGAAAACGGCGGAGAGCGGGAATTTTTCAACTTTTTATCAGGAGGATAGGGAAGATGAAATCGGGCTTTTGGGAAAAAGCTTTAATCGCCTGATGTTCAGAATCCGCGAGTTGATGGCCGTTACAGAAAGACAAGAACGCCAAAAAAGAGAAGCCGAATTAAGAGCGCTGCAGGCGCAGATCAACCCTCACTTTCTCTACAACACGCTGGATACAATCAATTGGATGGCGAGGAAAAAAGGAGCTGAAGAGGTCAGCGGTCTCGTGCAGGCTTTATCCAAGCTGTTCCGCATCTCCTTGAGCAAAGGGAAAGATATCATCCCGCTGTCTGATGAATTTGAACATGTAGAAAACTATTTGAAAATCCAAAAAGCGAGATACCGCGATAAATTAAACTACTCCATCGAAATCACCGGGCTTTGTGACGATCGCCTAATTTTAAAGCTCGTGCTTCAGCCGATTGTCGAAAATGCGATTTATCACGGAATTAAAGAAAAAAAAGGGCCGGGGCATATTGCGATCAAAGGCATGGAGGAGGATGGCTCGCTGATCATCAAAATCGAGGATGACGGAGCCGGAATGGATGAACAGACGCTAAAACAAATAACCGATCAATTCAAACACAGGGACGATACAGCGGGCTACGGCATGATCAACGTCCATGAACGGATTACTCTTACATTTGGCGAGCCGTATGGTTTAACGATTGAAAGTCGAAAAGGAGCCGGAACCGCTGTCACGATACGGCTTCCAATCTTAGCAAAAGGGGGAACAAGCCTTGAGTGAATGTTGGCGCGTACTGATTGCCGATGATGAACCATGGATTCGGGAAGGAATACGGGATGCCGTCTCTTGGGAGCGCTATCAAATGTCGGTGTCAGCTGAAGCGGAGAATGGCGAAGAGGCATTTGAGCTCGCTCTCAAACACGGCATCGACTTATTGATTGTCGACTTGAATATGCCGATTGTAAACGGAATCACGCTGATGAAAAAGCTCCGCGGCGCACTGCCGCAGTGCCGCTTTGTCATCGTGACGGGCTACGACCAGTTTGCATACGCACAAGAAGCGATCCGGCTCAATGTCGATGATTATTTGTTAAAGCCGGTCGATCCCGCTCATCTGGAACAAGTGCTCGAAAAGATCAGCGTATCTCTGGCAGCTGAAAAAAAGAAGCTGAGCGAGCAAAAGCTTGCTGAGCAGCATATTCAACAAAACCTCAGCCTTCTGAAAGAGCATGTTTTCAGAAGCTGGATCGAAGGCCGGGCAGAGGAAGAAGATGTTTACCGGCAGCTCGAATGCCTTCGTCTTCCGGCCCGCTATCCTGAGACGCTCGGCGTTATCGCGGCCGGGCATGTATGGAACAAGCCGTCTGAAGCCAACAGTCTGAAAGAAAAAGTAGAACGTTTTTTTATCGATGAGCGTGATAAAGCCGTTTTTTTCGACGGAGACCGCCTGATCGCCGCCTGCCTGTGGCGTTCTGTTACAGAAGCTGAACAGCGGGCGCTTGCAGAGATGATCGAAGCCGAAATGCAGGCAAGCGCCGCCGTCTGCTTCGCGAAGCTTGCTGAAAACGGCCGCTCGGCCGCACAATGCTATCAGCACTGCAGACAGCAAGTCTCGAAAACATTCAATATCTCGCCGGTTGTCACAAGGGCCAAAGAGTATATGCAAAAGCATTTCACTGAAAGGGAGTTTTCTTTAAAACAGACGGCGGATGCGCTTCAAGTCTCGTCCGTCTATTTAAGCAGAATGATGAAGAAAGAGCTCGGCATGACATTTGTTCAGCTCTTGACGGAGATGCGCATAGACCAAGCGGTTCACCTGTTAGAGACAACTCCTCTTTCGATTCACGATATAGCCGAACAAACGGGGTATGATACACAGCACTATTTCAGCACTGTATTTAAAAAGACAATGGGTGTATCCCCCAATCAGTACCGGCGCATGTCGGGAATTGAACAAACAGGAGGAAAATTGTAATGTAAGCGCTTTAAAAAAGTCTGATTTTTATAAAAATAGTTAATTAATTCAAAAGACGGACATTCGAAAGACATGGTACAGTTGGCATGATTCATGATGGGAGAAATCAAAAGGGGGATACCAAGCATGAAAAAAAGCTGGCTGTTGATCACTGCAATGCTTTTCTGTCTCATCGTTTCCGCCTGTTCGGGGAATCAGGCAAGCGGAGGGGGAGACAAAGGCTACGTCGGAATCTCAATGCCGACAAAGTCATCGGAACGCTGGGTGTATGACGGGAAATACATGGTGAAAGAGTTTGAAAAGCTCGGTTATAAAACGGATCTGCAGTATGCGGAAGATGTCGTTGAAAACCAAGTCTCACAAATCGAAAACATGATTACAAAAGGCGTCAATGTCCTCGTTATTGCTTCGATTGACGGAGAAGCGCTGACCGACGTCCTTGAAAAAGCAAACAAGCAGGATATTAAAGTCATTTCCTATGACCGGCTGCTCATGAACAGCAAACATGTCGACTATTATGCGACATTTGACAATCATAAAGTCGGAGAACTTCAAGGGAAATATATTGAAGAAAAGCTTGGCTTAAAAGACAAAAAAGGGCCGTTCAACATCGAATTGTTCGCGGGATCGCCTGACGACAACAACGCGCATTTCTTTTTTGACGGCGCCATGTCTGTTTTGAAGCCTTATATCGATTCGGGCAAATTAAAGGTATTGAGCGGCCAGACTTCATTTGAGCAAGGTGCGACGCTCAGGTGGGACGGCGCAACCGCACAATCCCGGATGGACAATCTGCTGAGCGCACATTATACAAAGGCGAAGCTTGATGCGGTGCTTTCACCGTATGACGGGATCAGCATCGGAATCATTTCATCCTTAAAAGGTGCGGGCTACGGATCGGACAAGAAGCCGCTGCCGGTTATAACGGGACAGGATGCAGAGCTTGCTTCCGTGAATTCGATCATTAAAGGGGAGCAGACATCAACCATTTTCAAAGATACGAGAGAGCTGGCGAAAAAAGCCGTTGATATGGCGACATCCGTCTTAAAAGGCGAAAAAGCGGAAGTCAATGACACAAAGACGTATGACAACGGAGAGAAGGTCGTTCCGTCATACCTGCTTGAGCCGGTCGTCGTCGATAAAGAGAACTATAAAAAATTGCTCGTTGACGGCGGTTACTATAAAGAATCGGAATTAGGGAAGTGATCCGATGTCCGATTGCATTTTGGAGATGAGAGGCATCGCGAAGGAGTTTCCCGGCGTCAAAGCGCTTGACAATGTCCACCTCCGCGTTAAAGCGGGCGAAATCCATGCCCTCTGCGGGGAAAACGGGGCGGGCAAGTCGACCTTGATGAAGGTGCTGAGCGGTGTATATCCGTACGGTACGTATACGGGCGACATATTGTATAAAGGGGAAGTATGCCAATTCAAAAATATTAAGCAAAGCGAGGGAGCGGGGATCGTCATCATTCACCAGGAGCTGGCGCTCGTCCCCCAGCTTTCCATTGCGGAAAATCTTTTTTTGGGCAATGAACAGGCCAGCCGCGGCGTCATCAATTGGCGTAAAACAAAGCTGGAAACACTCGAATTAATGAAAAAAGTCGGGCTTCATGACTCTCCGGATACGCTCGTTTCCCAAATCGGCGTCGGAAAGCAGCAGCTTGTTGAAATCGCCAAAGCTTTGGCAAAAAAGGTGCAGCTCTTGATTTTGGATGAACCGACGGCGGCTTTAAATGAAGCTGACAGCGAGAATCTGCTGCAGCTCTTACTCGAACTGAAAAAACAGGGGATCTCTTCAATTATGATTTCCCATAAATTAAATGAGGTCACGAAAGTCGCAGATTCGATTACCGTGCTCCGGGACGGACAAACGATCGAAACGCTTGATGTTCAAAGCGGGCAATTGACCGAAAACCGGATTATCAGAGGCATGGTCGGTAGGGAGCTGCAAAACCGATATCCTGACAGAAGCGCCAAGATCGGAGACGTCATCTTTAAAGTGAAGGATTGGACAGTTCACCATCCGCTTCAACAGGATCGCAAAGTGGTTAACATGGCGGCCCTTTCCGTCAAAAGAGGAGAGATCGCAGGAATTGCCGGACTAATGGGCTCCGGAAGGACGGAGCTGGCGATGAGCATTTTTGGAAGGTCATACGGAAAAAACATCTCCGGCACAATCGAAAAAGACGGGCGGGAGCTTTGCATCCGCCACCCTGAAGAAGCCATTAAAAACGGCATCGTCTATGTGACGGAGGACAGGAAAGGAAACGGTCTGATTCTGGAGGACAGCATTAAAGAAAACATTACGCTGTCCAAATTGGATAAGGTGTCGAGCCGATTGGTGATGGACGAACGGCGCGAAAAACATGAAGCGGAGGATTTTCGCCGGAAATTAAACATCAAGACGCCCGATATCAGCCAGCGGACCGGAAATTTAAGCGGAGGCAATCAGCAGAAGGTCATGCTGAGCAAGTGGATTTTTGCGGAGCCTGACGTTTTAATTCTGGATGAACCGACGCGCGGCATCGATGTCGGCGCCAAATACGAAATCTACGGCGTCATCAATCAGCTTGCCGAAGCAGGTAAAGCGGTTATCATGATCTCTTCGGAGCTTCCCGAGCTGCTGGGGATGTGCGACAGAGTCTATACGATGTGTGAAGGGGAAATCACCGCCGAATTTTCCAAAGAAGAAGCTGATCAGGAGAAGCTGATGAAATATATGACCATCCGCATGAAGAGAGGGGGAGAGGCGTATGCAGACACCGGTGCAAACGGATAAAGACCGCGCTCAGCCCGGTTACTTTCAGCTGTTTCGCGACATGTATAAACAGAACATCCGGAAATACAGCATGGTCATTGCGCTCGTGTTTATTATGCTGCTGTTTCAAATACTGACAGACGGAATTTTGCTGAGACCGCTGAACATTACGAACCTGATTTTGCAAAACAGCTACATTCTCATTTTAGCCATCGGGATGATGCTCGTCATCATCACGGGACACATTGATCTGTCAGTCGGTTCAGTCGCCGCTTTTGTCGGCGCCGTCTCCGCAATGATGATCATCGAAAACGATATGCCGCTGTTCGCGGCGGTCGTCCTGTCGTTGCTTCTGGGAGCGGCAATCGGCGCATGGCAGGGGTTTTGGATCGCCTATGTCAAGATTCCGGCTTTCATCGTGACGCTGGCGGGAATGCTTTTGTTCAGAGGACTCACGATGATCGTGCTTGAGGGGAAATCGATCGCGCCATTTCCTGTGTCCTTTCAAAAAATGGCGTCCGGCTTTATTCCGGACTGGCTGAACGGAGGCACGCTCCATATGACGACAATTGTCGCCGGAGCGGGTGTGTCGATTCTTTATCTCGTGTATCAGCTTCAGCAGAGAAACATGCAGAAGAAATTCCAATTTGACTTGCAGGGAAAAGGTCTGTTTGCAGTTAAGGTGTTTTTTATCATCGCCATTATCAACCTTTTTACCTACATTCTCGCGACGTACGAAGGCATACCTCTCATTTTGATCACATTGTTCGTCTTAATCGCCGGGTACACATTCGTTATGAAAAAAACCGTCATCGGGCGGAGAATCTACGCGATCGGCGGCAATGAAAAAGCGGCCGAGCTTTCAGGAATCAAAACAAAACGGCTCACCTTTATGGTCTTCGTCAATATGGGCGTCTTAGCCGCCCTTTCCGGCTTGATTTTTGCCGCCCGTTTAAATGCGGCCACTCCGAAAGCAGGAAACCTGTTTGAACTTGACGCTATTGCGGCCTGCTTCATCGGCGGTGCTTCGGCTTACGGCGGTATCGGCACGATCGGCGGGGCCATCATCGGCGGTCTTGTTATGGGGGTTATGAACAACGGCATGTCGCTGCTCGGTCTGGGCATCGACTGGCAGCAAGCGATTAAAGGCCTTGTCCTTCTGATTGCCGTTGCATTTGATATTTACAATAAGAATAAAACTTCTTAATTCATAAAGAAAAACCTGTTTTTGATGTTCAAAAACAGGTTTTTCTTCATTAGCTTTGCTGGACGGAACGGCCTTCCTGATTCAGTGTTGGATTTATTTTTTTAGGTTCCGGCAGCAGGATGTTCAAAATGCTTGCTACCGCTAAAATAACGATTGAAAGGTAGAAAGACAGGTTATAGTTGCCTGTTTGGCTGTACCAGACGCCCGGCAAATAAGCGCCGAGCGCCGAACCGAGCTGGTGGCTGAGGAACAGCCAGCCGAGAATGAACCCGACGGAGTACTGCCTGAAATACTGGGTTGCGAGCATTTGCGTCGGGGCGACGGTCGCAAAGTCGACCAAACCGAACAAAACCGCGAAGCAAAGCAGGAGCATCGAGTTGTGGCTCGACAACAGAATGACAAGCGACAGCGCCCTTACGGCATATAAAAAGCACAAAATTTTTCGGCTGCTCCAGCGGTCAGCGACGACGCCGGAAATCAAAATGCCGATGATGTTAAACCCGGCCAGCAGGCTGACAGCGGCGCTTGTTACTTCGGTCGAAAACCCGTGGTCATGCGAAAAAGGGATAAGATGGGTATCCATTAACCCCGTCGTTGTAAATCCGCAAATGAAAAACGGCAAGACGAGGAACCAAAACGTCCTTTTGAGAAAAACAGCTTTGTATGGAATCTTTTTAGGCTGGGCGTCCGGCTCTTCTTTGATCTCGCTGCCCTGAGAGCCGCCGATCGGCTGTGCATTCTTTTCCGAAGGATGATTCCGCAATAACAGGATGACGATCGGAAATACGATAACAGCTAAAAACAATCCGAGAACGATGACAGTCACTTTCCAGTTAAACCAGTGGATCATCATGAGCGATCCAGGGACAAGCAGCATCTGTCCCGCACCGAATCCCGCTTCCATAATGCCGAATGCAAGCCCTCGCTTCTCATTGAACCAGTTGGTCACGATCACGGTCGATGCGACATTCGACGCACCGCCGACGCCGAGAGAAACGATGATGCCGTACAAAATAAACAGCTGCCATGGAGAAGTCACGAGATATGTAAAAAAGATGCTCAAGCCGACCAGAAGCGTGCTGAGGGATAAAATGATCCGCGGTCCGAATCGGTCGACAAGCCTGCCGATCACAGGCTGGGATACGCCGTAGACAATAAAGCTCAGCATGGATATAAGCGAAATCGTGCCTCTGTCCATTGAAAATTCCTCTTCCCAAGGCTGAATAAAGGCCCCGAAAGAAAGGCGCACTCCTTGAACGGCCAAAAGCGTCAAAAACGTCACAAAAACGATAATCCAGGCGTAGTGTATTTTCCGTTTCATAGATCCTCCATTTCGTCAGCCTAACTCGGCATCCCAGCGTTCTTCCCGGAGCCGCTGCCCCCATAATAAAGTCTCGTCTTTCACTTCCGTCAGTCTGAATCCGAATTTTTCATACAAGGGCCGCGCTTCAGCCATCGTACTTACCGTCCATAGAAAAATCCGCTCAAACTGATTTTCTCTGCAATAATCGATGAGATGCTTCAAAAGGCGCGTGCCGACTCCCTGATGCCGAAAAGCGGCGTCGACCAGATACCATCTGAGCTGCACGGTTTTGCCGGGGTGTTTAACGAGCCCGACGCATCCCGCAAACCTTCCGGCGCTCTCCGCGATCCAGATTTTTTCGATATCGGCATCAAATGTTTCGTGAAGGTAATCCAAAAATGAATCGTCCCAGCCGTGTGTCTTCCCGTAAAAGGCTCGCTGTTTTTCGATCATCAGTTTGATATCGTCCGATATATAGTAATCTCTTATGGAAACGGTCGACTTTTCGGGAGGCAGGTGTTCCGACAATATGCATTGAATTGTATTCATCGCCTCTGTCAGCTTTTCCTGATGGCGGCCGTCGATATGCTTCAGCATGTATTCGATTTGCTGATTGGCTTTTGCCTCCAGCTTTTTATAAATGGATTCACCGAAGCTGGTTAAATAGATATAGTGGTTGCGGCTGTCCTCCTCGCTTCTCTTTTTATAGACCATATTTTCCTTTTCAAACCGCTTCAGGATCCGGCTGACATAGCCCCTGTCCAAGCCGAGCGTATCTTGAAGCAGTTTGGCTGTACAATCGGCCGTATTGTGAATTTCGAATAATATCCGGGTTTCCGTCAATGAAAAGGGGCTGTCATAAATATGTTCATTCAGAAAACCGAGCACATTTGTGTAGAATCGATTGAACTTTCTGAATTTTAATGTGATAGAATGATTGATTTCCGTCATCTCAGAACCTCTCTTCCTGTAAATCGTTGCTTTAATCAATTATAATAAAATAGTTGATTTAGTCAAGTGTATGGAAATAAAGTTAAAAATGTTAATGATAGAATATATTTTACAAATAAAGAAAGAGAAATTCAATCATACAGGAAAATTCATCCACCAGGCAGGAAAGAGGGAAGAAAACAGAGTATATAATCTAACAACCTGTTTTTGAAAGCGTTTAATGTCCGTCTCCGCGTCATATGAAAACGAGGAAGAAAGGATGAAACTTTAAGATGGTCAAACCGTATCCCCCGGTCAGCCGGAAAGTTCCCCGACTGTTGCATGGAGCCGATTACAATCCGGATCAATGGCTTAAATATCCAGACGTTTTAAAAGAAGATATCCGCCTGATGAAGCTGTCACGCTGCAATGTGATGTCTGTCGGCATTTTCTCCTGGGTTTCGCTCGAGCCTGAAGAAGGAAGGTTTACATTTGATTGGCTCGATCAGGTTCTTGATACTTTCAAGGAAAACGGAATTTATGCGTTCTTGGCTACACCGAGCGGTGCCAGACCGGCCTGGATGTCCAAAAAGTATCCGGAGGTGCTGAGAACGGAGCGCAACAGGGTCAGAAACCTTCATGGAAAGCGGCACAATCATTGCTATACGTCGCCTGTTTACCGAAGGAAAACGGCGATTATAAACGGAAAGCTTGCGGAGCGCTATGCGTATCACCCTGCTGTCATCGGCTGGCATATCTCCAATGAATACGGCGGAGAATGCCATTGTGAACTTTGCCAAAACAAGTTCAGAGAGTGGCTGCTCGCGAAATACAAAACGCTGGACCGCCTTAATCATGCATGGTGGACATCGTTTTGGAGCCATACCTATACAGGTTGGGACGAGATCGAGTCGCCCGCTCCGCACGGCGAGGATGCCGTTCACGGTCTGAATTTGGACTGGAAACGTTTTGTCACGGATCAGACGGTTGATTTTTGCCGGCATGAAATCGCCCATGTCCGTTCTTTTAACCCTGATCTGCCCGTGACGACGAATTTTATGGGGACGTACGCCGGATTGAATTATTGGAAGTTTGCCGACTTGCTTGATGTCATCTCATGGGATTCTTATCCGTCATGGCACAACAGCCGGCAGGAAGACAGTCGGCTTGGAGCCGATATTGCTTTTGTTCATGATATCAATCGTTCTCTTAAAGGCGGCCGGCCGTTCATGCTGATGGAAAGCACGCCGAGCATGACGAACTGGCAGGATGTCAGCAAGCTGAAACGCCCCGGTATGCATGAATTGTCATCATTACAGGCAGTCGCTCACGGTTCGGACACTGTTCAGTATTTTCAATGGCGGAAAAGTCGCGGCTCAAGCGAAAAATTTCACGGGGCAGTTGTTGATCATGAGGGATCAGAGCATACGCGCGTTTTTCAGGAAGTGAAAACGCTCGGGGAAAAGCTCGAAAAACTGGAGGATGTCGCAGGAACGACAGTCGAACCCGAGGCCGCGATTATATTTGACTGGGAGAATCGCTGGGCTTTGGAAGATGCCCAAGGTCCGCGCAATATCGGGATGCATTATGAACGGACCGCCAAATCGTTTTATGAACCGTTTTGGCGGGAGGGCGTACCGGTTGATGTGATTCACATGGAGGCCGATTTCTCCCGCTATAAGCTTTTGGTCGCCCCGATGCTCTACATGCTGAAGGAAGGCATCGCTGAAAGGATTGAACAGTTTGTTCAAAACGGAGGTACATTTGTCGCCACTTATTGGTCGGGCATTGTTAATGAGAATGATCTTGTGTTCCAGGGAGGGTTTCCTGGCGGCTTAAGAAAAACGCTCGGCATTTGGTCTGAGGAGATCGATGCCCTTCATGACGGACAAAAAAACACGATTGTGATGGACGCAGATAACCGGCTCGGGTTATGCGGAAGCTATGAAGCAAGCGAGCTTTGCGATCTGATTCATTTAGAAGGGGCCGAAGCGCTCGCTGTGTACGGGGAAGATTTTTACGCAGGCCGGCCGGCGCTGACGGTCAATTTGTTCGGAGACGGGAAGGCCTACTATATCGCTTCAAGGAATGAGGCGGCGTTCCAAGAGACGTTTATATCCAGGCTTATTGAAGAGTGCGGGATTGTCAAAGTGCTCGATACAGAGCTCCCGAAAGGCGTCACCGCCCAGCTCCGCACAGACGGCCGCCACGATTATATTTTCGTGATGAATTTTACAGCGGAAAACAGAAGTGTCACGCTTCCGGAAGAAGCCTTTACGGACGTCTTAAAAGGAACCCGGAAAAAAGGCGCGCTCAAACTGCCTCCTTACGGAACGAGCATTTTACGGAGAAGCCGTAAGGCCTAGGAATCCTCAATTTTCAGGCTGACGCTTCGTGCAACATGCAGCAGCGAGCAGGAAGATAACAGCTGAAATGTACGCCAATACACCTTGATTAAAAACGCTGAGAAACACCACATTTGATAAAACAGCCAACATGATAAACACTACAGCATAAAGATTTAGACGCAATACCATCCCTCCATTAATCGTTATCTTAACATAAAGGGATGTGAAAAATCCGCGGGAAATACCCGCGGATCCGTCGTTATTTGGCTCGGTTTTTCAGTTTTCGGGGATTGACCTGATCATCGATATCAGGCTTGTCGTCCAGCGCGTCGGCAATTTTTTCCCAGGAGACAATTTTGAAGTTTTGATTGAGCTGTTGTCCATTTTCCGTATTTTCGCCGTCTTGAGCGACAAAGATTCCGTATGGATATTTTTTGCCGAGGCCGAAGCCGATGACGTCGATTCCATCGGTATCGCTTGTCCCGTCGATTTCTTTACCGTCCTCAATTGAAAAAGCGGTGACATAGTCGTTTTTCCCGCGCCGGTCATAGATGGCATAACGGTTATCGCCCTGACTGGACGCGATTAAATACCCTTCTCCGTCCTCCCCGTAGTAAATCGTCAGCCCTTCAATATCAGCGGTTAAATGCGGTCCGCCAGCGCGATCGACGATTTTTCCTTTATCTCCGCCGTTTGGCTCGGCGCTGAAAGACCAAATCGCAACGTCTTCTTCGGCGATGTACATTTTGCCGTATTCATCATCTGCTGCAAGCCCTTCTGTTTGAGAGCTCATTTTGAATGAGCGGACCTTTTTGCCTTCGACTTGTCCTTTTCCGTTGTCAAACAGTTCATATTGCTCGAATTCTCCGTCCTTTCCGGTCACCATGGCGTAGAACTTGCCGGTTTTCTGGCTGTGATACAGGCTGAAACCATAGACCTCCTGGATATCGGTTTGAATAGGTTTTTGAGGATTGCCGATGTTCTTCAGCTTGTTTTTTTCGCCGTCAAAGGCGTAAATTTCAACCGTGTTTTTGCCGTCTGACCGGTTTGAGGCCCCGGCAATATCAATTTTTTTGCCATCGAGCGGAAAATTGTAGCGCAGATCGACATTGTTTAATTTGCCAAACGGATAGGCCGCAAGCTGTTTTCCGTTCAAATCATAGACGATTAAGCCCGATTTTTTATTTGTTGTGATCAGCCGGCTTTTTTCTGGATGCTTCGGGTGAACCCAAATCGCCGGGTCATCTGCCGCGTCGTCAGGGGTATCCACCGGCGCTGTTTCTGCATCTGCAGTCACTGTGAAGTCTTTATGAGCTGCAGCTTCGTTATGGGGGAGACTGCTCCATGAGGGAGACAATAATGATGCTGCAAGTGTTGAAAAAGCGAGCGTTTTGTAAAAGATCATATCTTAACCTCCTTTTGATAACACTTATACTAGCAAATCAATGAAAATTATCATTTGAGAAAATGTAAAATTTTGTTAAAAGGGAGGTTGCCGATATTTAGAATACGAATCCGCAAAGAAAACCCCCGGAATTCTTTCCGGGGGTTGCCTTTAACAGCGCGAGTATTCTCTGTTTTTCATTGAATCGGAATGTATATATCAAACGCAAGCTCGTTTAAATCCTGATCCATCGGGTAAAATTCCAGTTGTGTAAAAGCGTCACAGTTTAAACGAAGACCTTGATTTTTGATCCATTGATATATTTTTTGATAAGTCACTTCAGGCCGCTCATGCTGCGGATGCCTGGTATGAGCATAGTCAGAGCGGGCACATGATAGCTGATCATTCCTTCCGGAAGGGATTCAGGAAGGTTCTCCGTCTCCATTAATATATAAAAAGTGAATTCCTCTTCGCCGTGATGATCTGATATGGCCCACATGCCGCTGTCTTCTTGAATATCGACTATTTCTCCGCGCCGGTCTTTCAGCTGCTGAATGACGCCGTGGAGCTTTTTTGCCTGGGCTTCTTCGAATGAAACGGTTTGTGAAAAGCCAACACCAACAAATTCGGACTTTGCCGTCTTTTTGATCTCCAAATTTTATCCTCCCATACCGCGCTGATTGATTCATCAGTTATTCGCTGGACAAGAAGCAAATCCTGCAAAAAACAGGAGAAAAGGAGTATCAGCCTGTTGCTTTTTAATTGACACCCTTCATAAATTTCTGAATTTTCGGTGACAGCAACATCAGAATGATTCCGAGCAGGATGGATACACCGCCGATGATGCCGAAGTAGGCGATCTCGGTATCAACGCTGTAAAATCTGACGATCTGTGCATTGATGGCCTGTGCAGAAGCGTTTGACAGGAACCATAGACTCATCGTCTGCGCTGAGAAAGCCGCAGGAGCTAGCTTTGACGTTGCGGATAATCCGACTGGAGACAAGCACAATTCCCCGAGAACGACGATCAGGAAGCTCAGCACAAGCCACATTGGATTGGCAAGCGATTCAGTGCCGTTGATGTAAGCAGGGAAAATCATGACGACAAATGATAGTCCGGCTAAAATCAACCCGAGTGAAAACTTCGTCGGCGTTGACGGCTGGCGGTTTCCGAGCCTCATCCAAATCCATGCGAAAACCGGTGCAAGCATAACGATGAACAACGGATTCAGCGACTGGAACCAAGATGAGTGCAATTGGACACCTAAAAATTCTAAATGAGTGCGTTTATCTGCATAAGTGGCTAAAATATTGGCCCCTTGTTCCTGAATCGCCCAAAACATCATCGATGCGACAAACAGCGGAATGTAAGCTGTGAGACGTGAACGTTCATCACTCGTCGTTTTGGAGCTTTTAAACATGACGATGAAATAAATCAGCGGGATCAAAATGCCGAGACAGCTGACGATCATCGTAAACAGCTCGATTGTCATCCAACCCATAAAGGTGGAATAGCCAAAGATGGCAGCGATCACCAAAACACCGATTCCAATCCGTCCAAACACCATTTTTCTTTCAGCGGGTGTCAGTGGATTCGGTACCGTTCTTCCGGCAGATCCGAGGTTTTTCTTCCGTGTTGCTAAATAGGTCAGCAGCCCGAACAACATGCCGATGGCAGCAAGGCTGAAGCCGAGATGGTAGTTGTATGTCTGACCGACTGTGCCGACGATAATCGGCGCAAGAAATCCGCCAAGGTTGATCCCCATATAGAAGATGCTGAAACCTGAATCGCGGCGAGTGTCTTCAGGGCTGTATAAATCGCCGACAACGCTTGATACGTTTGGTTTTAAAAGGCCTGTCCCAATGATGATCAGGAACATGCTGATGAAGAACGCGGGAACGCTTCCCGGGAAAGACAACAGAATGTGTCCGAACATAATGAGCACACCGCCGTAAAACACGGTGTTTGCAGTTCCGAGGAGCCTGTCCGCTATCCAGCCTCCGATAATGCCGGACATATAGACGAGGGAACCGTATACGGCCATAATCGAGTTCGCTGTGGTTTGATCAAACCCGAGGCCGCCTTTTGTCACCTCTGTATACAAATAATAGATAAGGATGGCTCTCATGCCGTAGTATGAAAAGCGCTCCCAAAATTCAGTGAAGAATAAAGTGAAGAGTCCGCGGGGATGTCCAAAAAACCCCTTTTTCGGAATGTTTTGAAAAGTTTCTTTTTGATGGTTTGACATTCGCAATACTCCTTCTCTTTCTATGTCTATTATAAAAATCATATTCTTATATAATGTTCGTGTCAATACACCTTCAATCGATTTGAATTTTTGATCGATGATGCCACAAGTTGTGAAGCGCTTTACAAGCGGATAGAAAAAAATTTTGGAAGAAAATTTGGATTGAAAGATTTTTTAATAAAATTTTATCTATTCATGTACAAGCGGAGTTTACTAGATTGGCATATATATATAACGCGAACCGTTTTACAAAAGGAGGCTGAAAACAGCGTGCAGCAGCAACCTGATGAAATGAGAATGATAGTGGTTGACGTGACAAAGTTCGGTGCTGTCGGCGACGGCAAAACAGACTCCACAAATGCGATCAACGAATGTTTGGCGTGGACAAAGTCGATGGGATACAACACGGTATGGATACCGAACGGCACGTACCTGATTGACGGGACGAAAAACGGCGACCCGCAGGTTCCGTTTCGCGGCGCTGGCATCAATGTTCCGGGGAATATTGAAATTTTGATGGACGCGGAGGCCGTCATTAAGGTAAAGCCGAACAGCTCATGGGGATACGCTGCTTTTTATATAGGCGGAACATCCAATGTGAAAATATCCGGAGGCAGCATCATTGGGGAAAGAGATGAACACACATATACACCGGCCCCGAGGCCGACTCATGAATGGGGATTCGGAATTTGTATCGAAGGGGCGTCAAATGTCGTCATTGAACACGTGAGAATAGCCGATTTTACAGGAGACGGAATCATTATCAGCAACGGAGGAGAAGGCTATAAGCCGTCAGAGCGTATTAAGGTAACCAACTGTGAAATTAGGCGCTCCAGAAGAAATAACTTGTCAATCACAGGGTGTGACAATGTTCTTGTTGAAGGATGCGAAATTACAGATGCAGGGACAGGCAACGGGACCGCTCCTCGCTTTGGCATTGATATAGAAGGCTATAGTGAAGGCAGCATCGTCTATGAAGAACCCGTCAATGTCATCATCCGAAACAACGTCTTAAAAGGCAATATCAACAATGCCATTTCCAATTTCAACGGCACTTCTGTCATCATCGAAGGCAATGTCGCAGACGGCACCATTTCATACGGCTATGGAACGGGAACGACGATTGTAAATAATATCATCAAGAAAAACCCCGAATTCACCGGACAGAGCACCGGAATTAACGGCCTCGGTGTAGGGGCTTTGGAAAAAAGAAGCGATGCCCTCATAAAGGGAAATTTGATTTCCGGTTTTACGACAGGCATCGATATCCGCGGAAAAAGCGTTTTTGCTACGGGGAATCAAATCCGTGATTTTGTAAATGCCGGAATTCTTGCTTATCAAGCGTCGCAAATCTTTATTGAAGGAAATCATATTGAAAACGACGTCCCTGAACAAAGGTCCGGCACCGCTCTCAGCATTACGCAATCGGACAATGTAACGTTTTCCGGCAACCATATCGCAAATGTCGTTCTTGCGGTCAGGAGCACAGGGGCCGACGTCGTAATGAAGCATAACGTCATTAAGCAATTCTCCAGGGGCATATGGATATCGCAAGGAAATGCTGTGATAGAAGGAAACTTTATTTCGCCTTCCGGCTTTCAAACGGTGCCGGAGTCATATGCTGTATCCGTCACAAATACGGCTTCCGCAGTCATTCAGCAAAACACCATCACCGACTTCAGAAACTTTCCAATATACTGCTCGACAAATCAGCATACAAAAATAATCGGAAACTACATTGAAGATTCACCGCTGGTCGTCACGATGTATCTCACTCGCGGAACACACGAAGTTATCGGTAATACGATAACGGTCAGCAGGCCGTCCTTGCCGGCCATCCTCATTTATCTTGACCAATCGTCGGACTCAGCGATCCTCAACAACACACTCCGCAGCAATACGGCTGCAAGAGTGACAGCAATTCAAACCAACACGTCAAGGCAAACGCTGATCATCGGCAATACGATTGTAAAAGGAATCATCCATTCCCACCAGACAGATACGGTCAATGGCAATATCGAAGTTTAAGCTCCCTTTTGATAGGGAGCCTTTTATGTCCTTTTTTTCTTCTTGCGAAAGTTTGCCGAGGCTTCGAGAAAAATGATAAACAAAAATAAAAGGATTATGATCCACTCGCCCACTTCTAAGATGGCAAACGTCAGTGAGTTTATCATGGCTCTTTGCAAAGTCATGCCTTGAAATACATCGAGGATGACGGCAAAAGCCTCTAAGGAAGCAAATAATAAAAGCCCGATTCCGATTAATTTCAACTTTGCACCACTCTCCGTTCCCCGTTATTTTTTCTCCTTTCATAAAGCACTATTCGCCCGGGAATAGTATAAATGTGCTTTTGCAAGGAAAAATATGAAAAACGAAAAGGGGATTCTGACAGCCATGCCATTCTTTTTTAAAGGTCGTCATCAAAAAGATAACAAACAAGAATCTCTTATGAGCGGAGATAAGAACCCGGAAACCGTAAAGGTGTCTGGGTTTGTGCGTCCCTTGCTTGCCGAAAACCTGAGCATGATTAAAGAATTGACCGGAAACAGCGCGGATATCGTCATCCGTAAATTAAAAACGGGCGCTGACGAAAAAATCGAAATAGCCGTCATTTATGTCGGCGGCATTACAGATGAGAAAGCGATCCATGACTTTTTGCTGGAATCGATCATGAACTCCAAAGAATTGGCGAAAAAGGAGTACAGCAGAGAGGTTCTTGAGACGATTGCAAGTGATGCCGTTGCACTGGGCGGTGTCGAAAAAGAAAAGCGATTGGACAAACTGCTTGAATCTTTGATGGCAGGGGATACGATCATTTTGGCCGAGGGGACGGAAACAGCGGTTATTACGACCACGAAAGGCGGGGAAAAGCGCTCGATTAAGGAGCCTGAAAATCAGCAGGCATTCCGCGGTTCACGTGAAGGATTTATCGAAGCTCTCGACACGAATATTTCTTTGGTGCGCAGAATCATTAAAAACCCGAATCTTTGGGTTGAAAAAACGACGATGGGAAGCGTCACAAAAACCGATGTGGCAATCATGTATGTCAACGGGGTGTGCGATCCGAAAACGGTGAAAGAAGTCAAAAAAAGGATGGAAAGCATTGAGATCGACAGCATCCTTGAATCGGGTTATATTGAACAGTTTATCGAAGACGCCGTATTTACGACCTTTCCGACGGTATATCATACTGAAAGGCCGGATATGGTCGCAGGGAATCTGCTTGAAGGAAGAATCGCCATTTTTGTTGACGGTACACCGTTTGTCCTGCTTGTCCCTGCCGTTTTTATTCAATTTTTTCAATCTGTTGAGGATTACTATTCACGCTTTGACATTGCGACGTTCATCCGCTTTTTACGCGTGTTGATCTTTTTTATTTCGCTTATTGCGCCTGCCGTCTACGTTGGTGCGACGACGTTTCATCAGGAAATGATCCCGACGGAGCTTTTGATCGTAATTGCCGCGCAGCGTGAAATCGTTCCGTTCCCGGCTGTGGTGGAAGCTCTGATTATGGAAGTTTCGTTTGAAATTTTGCGGGAGGCGGGCATCCGGCTTCCGAAAGCGATAGGTTCAGCCGTTTCGATTGTGGGAGCCATCGTCATTGGGCAGGCGGCCGTTCAGGCGGGGATTGTGTCGCCGGCGATGGTCATCGTCGTAGCGATCACAGCGATTTCAAGTTTTGCTACACCTTCTTTCGCCATGGCGATATCCGCCCGGCTCGTTCGGTTTTTCTTCATATTAGCCGCGGCGACGACTGGTTTTTACGGCATTATTCTTGGACTGATCATCATGTTTGTCCATTTATGCGGCCTGCGTTCGTTCGGTGTTCCATATATGACTCCTTTTGCGCCGTTTATTTTAAAAAACTGGGGCGACTCCATCGTTCGTTTGCCCTGGTGGACACATGAGAAGCGGCCTGAACTGATCGGTAATGACAATAAGGTGCGCCAAGGAGAATACCAGAAACCCGAGCCGCCGGAGTCAGGCGATATGAAGACAAAACAAGAAGATGGTGATCAAAATGAAACGAAGCCTTAAAATTGTGCTCCTATTGGCCGCCATTGTTCTTCTTCAAGGATGCTGGGATAAAAGAGAGCTGACAGATTTGCTGCTGATCACTGCTATCGGTATTGATAAAGGTAAAGATACAGATTACGAATTGAGCTATCAGATCGTCAATCCGATCAATGTGACAGGAGGCCTTCAAGGCGGACAGGGAGGAGACAGGCCGCCGGTTTCAAGTTATTCTGTGACGGGAAACAATCTGACGGAAATGAGCAGGCATGCGTCAGCGAAAATGTCGCGGGAGATTTATTACTCTCACACCAACTTGTTGGTTGTTGATGAAAAACTCGCTAAGGAAGAAGGCTTGATTAAAATTCTTGATGTTCTTGACCGGGACACCGATTTTCGTTCAACGGCGACGATTATTATTTCCCGCGGCCAAAAAGCGAAAACATTCATCCGGACGCTGACGCCGATCGATAAGATCCCGTCAAATAAAGTAAACAAAACGCTGCAATTTACTGAAAAGCATTTGGGAGAACAAATGAAAACGAGCGTCCAGGATGTCATCAAGTGCTTAACATCGAAGGCAAAGCACCCGATTATTTCTTCCTTTAAAGTAACCGGAAATAAGGAAAAGGGTGAAAAAATGGAAAACGTGCAGTCTACATCTCCTGAGGCAATAGTCGAAGCGGACGGCTTGGCAGTCATTAAAGAGGGCAAACTCGTCAATTGGCTTGAAGGCAAAACCGCGAGAGGCGTTTTATGGCTGCGCAATAAAATCAGCAGGACGTATTTGACAATTCCAGTGAATCACGAGAAAGATGCCGTCACATTTGACGTCATCCGCCAAAAAACAAAAGTCAGCTCTCACCTGAAAAACGGCAAGCCGGCGATTTCGGTTGACGTCGACAT
Organism: Bacillus haynesii; assembly: GCF_001969855.1. Taxonomy (GTDB): domain Bacteria; phylum Bacillota; class Bacilli; order Bacillales; family Bacillaceae; genus Bacillus; species Bacillus haynesii. Next base: position 172,524 of record NZ_MRBL01000013.1, on the reverse strand, counting down.
GGAAGGGGACATCGGCGAAACAACTGTGCCGATTCACCTGGATGATCCAAAAGTGCTGAGCGACATCGAAAGAAAGGTGGCAAAGGAACTGAAAAATGAATTGCAGAATACGATTGACGTTGTTAAGCGAAACAAGACGGATGTTCTGCAATTCGGTGATGTTGTCTATCGCACCCACCCGGAAGTGTGGAAAAAGATGGAGGGCGAGTGGAGCAACCGGTACTTTCCTGACACAGATGTCGACATTACGGTTAACGCATATGTAAGGAGAACAGGTTTAAGGAACAACCCGAACATTTTGAATCATCATGAAGGGCGTTCTTGAATGAAAGAGAGAGGAGGGCTTTAAATGGAAAAAGCAAAAATCAGTGCTGCACAGCTGTTCGTGCTGATTGTTCTGTTTGAACTCAGCAGCTCTCTGCTGATTTTTCCTGGACAATCTGCCGAACAGGACGCCTGGATCGCGATCTTGTTCGGAACAGTCGGAGGGCTGGCTTTGTTTATGATGCACCACTTTTTCTACCAGGTGAATCCTGATGCCTCTCCCTATGAAACGCTGATGAATATTTTTGGAAAACCGGTTGGCTGGGGCCTCTCTTTTATCTACATTGTTTATTATTGTTATATTGCGGCAAGGGTTTTACGCGATTTTGGCGAAATGCTGCTGACATCGGCTTATCCGAACACACCGATTATCTTCGCGAATGGATTGTTGATTGCAGTTTGTATTTTTACCGTGAGGAAAGGAATCGAGGTCCTGGCCCGTTCAGGCGAGCTGCTGTTTGGCATCATGTTTTGGCTTGCTGTCACGGGCCTCATCCTGATTGTTTCGTCAGGCTTGGTTAAACCGAAAGAGCTTTTGCCTATTCTCGGAAACGGCCCCGGTCCGATGCTCCATGCCGTGTTCACGCAAACACTTTATTTTCCGTTTGGAGAAATTATCGTCTTTACATTGATCCTGCCGTATTTAAAGGAAAAGAAACAAGCGAAAAAAGCCGGGTTGTTGGGAATCGCCATCAGCGGCATCATCCTGGCTTTTAATGTCGCATTGAACATCAGCGTGCTCGGCGTCGACCTCAATATGCGGTCGCGCTTTCCATTGCTGAGTACGATCCAGACGATTCAAGTAGCCGAATTCTTGGACAGGCTTGATGTATTTTTCATGCTCGTGTTGGTGATTGGCGGTTTTTTTAAGATGAGCATTTTCATGTATGCCGTAACCGAAGGTGTGACCGTTTTATTCAAGCTTAAAAATCCCTCCAAAATTGTTCATGTCATCGGCATTATCATTTTGATTTTGTCCGTCTCTATTGCCAGTAACATTTCAGAGCATGTTAAAGAAGGAATCGAGTTTGTTCCATTATATGTCCATTTGCCGATGCAGGTGATCCTTCCCGCTTTTATTTGCATAGTCGCTTATGTGAAAATGAAAAAAAATAAAAAAAAGGCCATGTAATGGATTGACTCCGCCCTTAGGGCACCCTTTAACATGACAGACGAGGTGAGGTTTGATGCTCTATACGGTAAAAGAAGTGGCTCGCTTGGCGAATATCACGATCAAAACGCTGTACCACTACCATAAAATCGGCCTTCTATGCCCCGCAGAGGTGACGGATGCCGGCTATCGTCTTTACGGGGTAAAAGAGCTGGAACGGCTGCAGCACATCTTGTTTTATCGGGAGCTCGAATTTCCGCTCAAGGCAATTAAGCAAATACTGGACGGTGAAGCTGATCGACTGACGATTTTGTCTGAGCAAAAACGTCTTTTTACTGCCCGTTTGGACAGGGTAAAACAGCTTATTTCTACGATCGATCTCTCGATTCAGCAGGCCGGGAAAGGAGAAGCAATGGATCAATCGAGCATGTTTAAAGGGTTTTCAAGCAGCGGGGAATGGGAGGATGCACTCGCTGAACAGAACCGCTATTTGAAGGAGACGTATGATGTCGATTTGCTGAAAGGGGAACCGATCATAGCGGAAGAAATGAATGAAAAAGCTGAAGAGGCGGCCCGTTTTATGAATGGAATGGCCGAAGCGCTCAGAGACGGAGTCAAACACGACCATGAACAAGTGAAGACCGCAATTAAACGGCACCTCAAGTTTTTGGGGATCACGCCCGAAGATTTTCAGACGCAGACACGCTTCTTTATCGAAGATGATTTTCATCGCGGAATGCTTGAAAATCAGCAAACAGGCCTCTCGTATTATTTGGCGGCGGCTGCAGAAGCTTTTGCTTCATAAAAAGAAGGGGGAACGGCTCATGCCGTTCCTCTTATCCTGCTGATCTGCGGTTTTTGACGGTAAAGCCGCCCCTTGAAAGCCGGATGTTGACATCGGATACTTTCGCGATCTGTTCATCATGGGTGACCATGATGACGCATTTGTTTTCTTGGTGGGCAAGGTTTTGGAAGAGCCGGACGATGTCCTTTGATGTATCTTCATCCAAGTTGCCTGTCGGTTCATCGGCGACGATTAAGTCCGTGTCGCAGCAGAACGCTCTGATGATGGAGACACGCTGCTGCTGGCCGCCGCTTAATGTCAATACTTTCTGTCTGGCCTGTTTTTCACGGATGCCGACTTTTTCGAGCATCTTCAAAGCGTATTGTTCTTTGTTTTGGACCTGAGAACCGGTAATTTCCATAGCCGACGTGATATTTTGGAGAGCTGTCATATACGGCAGCAGGTTATAGGACTGAAAGACGATCGATACATATTGATTGCGGAAGCTGGTCAGCCCGATTTTTGAAATATTTTCTCCTTTATACAGGATGTCCCCCTCTTTTGGCACGTCAAGTCCGCCTGCCAACGATAAAAAAGTGGTTTTGCCTGAACCGGAAGTCCCGACAATCGTATATAAGAGTCCTTGGCTGAATTGAATGCTGATATCTTCGAAAAGAGGCTGTTCCTGATTTTTATACCAATAGCCGACATTCTGAAATTCTAAAATACTGCCCATGATCTTCACTTCTTTCTATTCTTGTTTTGTTAAAATCGTTTTCGGATGGAGCCTTAAAACAGATATTGACGGAAGGAGTGTCGCGAACATCGCGATTAATAGGCCGGTGCCGCCGAGTGCCATTAAGTCCCCGAAGGATACTTGAATGTCGAGCTGATCAATGGCTGAGACTTGAGCGGTACTTTGTCCGAAGAAGCCTCCTCCGCCTGGACCCACCATTCCGCCTGCAGACTGGCTAGCTGACGTTTGTTCGATTTGCTGGCTCAAGAGCTGATTCCCGATTTGCCCCGCAATCAGGCTGCCGGTTAATGCTGAGATGCCGATGGCAAGCACTGCGATCATTAAGATTTCGGCCAAAAACTGTCCGACCAGTTTCCAGCGTTTTTCACCGATCGCCATCAGAACGCCCATTTCGTATTTTCTTTCCCTGATTGACATCATGACGATCAGTCCGAGGATCACCGCTCCCGCGATCGTGACAAGATAGACGACATTTTTCGAGAAGGACGCGACATTTTCAATCGGGCCGACCATCTGCTGGTACAATTGATCATTGGCATCCAATGTGAGTGTATCCAAATCAATGCCTGTTTTCTTGGCAGCCGCAATGAAAGCGTCGATGTTGGAGGCGTCGTCCATATTGTAGACCGCTTCATCAATCGCGTTTTTATAATCGTCGCCTTTTAAAACCGATGCCGCCGTATATGGTGTGTAGATTTTGTTATAAGGGTTTAAAAAGGCGAAGTTTTGCGCTTGATTGTCTCCGGATGAAGTCGTTTGATAGATTCCGACGATTTTTAAATTGATCGTTGTATCTTCATCGCTGCTCGCTTTGACTTTGATCGTATCACCGACCTTCAGATCGTTTTCTTCGGCAAGCGTTTCTTCAATCACGGCAACTTTTTTATTCACATCATCCTTTGTTAAAGCACGGCCTTCGGTGATCTTTGATGTTCCGTCGGAAAATTCGCTGACAAGGGCTGTGCTTGTCACACCTTCGATTGATACGTCAGCCTGCATCATTTGCCGGCCGCCCTGTTCATTGCCGCCCGGCCCGGCCTGCTGATCGCTGTTTGAGTTCGTTGAATCCTCGTCACCGCTTTCGATCGGAGCGAAATTGTCCGCTAAAGCAGATGTTGAGGAGATGAAGTTATAGCTTTTGACATGGTCAAGGCTCGCAAGTTTCTCGGCTGATTTGACAGAAACGGGAGTCGATTCAAACCTTTTCCGGTCTCCTGATTCCTGCTGTTTTTTCATCATTTTTTCCCTGTCAACTTTGAGCGTGACGCTGCCTCCAAGCTGTTCCCTTGCCAGTTCGCTCGATTTCACGGCTGCCGACTGGATCGTAATTCCTGTCAGCACGAGCACGCAAATCATCGTGAAAACAAACAATTGTAAAAGTGTTTTTCCTTTTTTCGCTTTCATGCTCCAAAAGGCTCGTTTGAAAAAATTCATAACGCGTGATTCCTCCGTATCTATTTCATTTATTATGGCTGCGAAGTCAAACGGCAGTAGGGCTTTTGCCTTATGCTTGATTACATCTTAGCCGCTACTTATGAACAAATTATGACCAAACTGTTGCCAGTCCTTTAAATGTTCAGAATGGAATTGAGAAATGGCTGAGCCATGTGTAAAATGAATCTAACTTTTGTCTGGCGGAGGCACATTTACGATGAAAATATTAATGATCGAAGATAATTTAAGTGTATGTACAATGACAGAAATGTTTTTTGCAAAAGAAGGATTTGAAACAGAGTTCGTCCATGACGGACTTGAGGGATATAACCGTTTTAAATCGGGTGATTGGGATTTGCTGATCATCGATATCATGCTGCCGTCCATGGGCGGGGTCACGATCTGCAAAAAGGTCAGGGAAGAGAGCACGGTTCCGATTATTATGCTGACGGCAAAAGATACGGAATCAGACCAGGTGCTCGGTTTTGAGCTCGGAGCTGATGATTATGTGACAAAGCCGTTCAGCCCTTTGGCGCTTGTGGCGAGAATCAAAGCGGTGAGCCGGAGATATCAAAGTGCCGGCCTGGAGGATTCCACTGACAGAGACACGCTTGAAACGGGACATTTTAAAATCAATAAAAAAACGAGAGAAGTATTTTTGGACGGCGTTCAAATTCAAAATTTGACGCCTAAAGAGTTCGATTTGTTGTATTACCTGGTGCAAAGCCCGAAACAGGTTTTTTCAAGGGAACAGCTGCTTGAGCAGGTCTGGGGATACCAATTCTACGGAGACGAGCGGACCGTTGACGTTCATATTAAACGGTTGAGAAAAAAGCTTGGCAGCGACTCGCGGCCGTTTCTTTATACCGTATGGGGAGTAGGGTATAAGTTCGATGAAGATTAAGTATCTCTATCAGCTGCTGGCCAGTCACATCAGTATATTAATCCTGGCTTTTCTCATCACGGGGGCGCTGTTTTCCCATTTTGTCAAAGACTTTGCGTACGAGAGCAAAGTCGATGAGCTGTCTTCCTACGGCTACCGCATCATGGGCGAAATGGAGATGCGGCCAAAAGGCGCGCCGGCCATTATGAAGCCGTTTGAGGAAATTTTGCGAAGCAGGAAGATCAGCTTCTTTCTATTTAATGAAAAGAAAGAGGTCTTGATGACGCCGGCCGATTTGCGGCCGCGAAAACTGCTGCTCAGTGATGAAGAATGGAAAGAGCTTAAAGATGGAAAGGCCGTTGTCGTCAAAACCGACTTTAATCGTTTTAATGAGGAAGTATCGGTCGTCGCGCTGCCCAACATCGTCAACAATGAATTTCAGGGAGGCATTCTGCTGACCGCTCCGATCAGCGGGACCGAGGAAATGATCAGCGACATGAACCGCTTTATGCTCTTTACAGCGGCGGGTGTCATCTTAATCGCTATTCTCTTAAGCTGGCTGACGTCCAAATTCCATGTCACCCGCATTCAGAAGCTCCGCGACGCAACGAAAAAAGTCGCGGCCGGGGATTATAACATCCATATTGAAAACCGCAATAAGGATGAAATCGGTGATTTGGGGGACGACTTTAACATTATGGCCCGCAAGTTAAAAAGCTCAAGCGAAGAAATCGACCGGCTCGAAAAGCGGAGAAGGCAGTTTATCACTGACGTCTCACATGAGCTGAAGACGCCGCTGACGACGATCAGCGGATTAGTGGAAGGGATGAACAGCCAGACGATACCTGAAGATCAGCAGGATAAATGTATGAAACTGATTACGGAGGAGACAAAAAGGCTGATTCGTCTCGTCAACGAAAACCTTGATTATGAAAAAATCCGCTCCAACCAGATTACACTGCAAAAGCTGCATTATCCGCTGATCGAAGTGTTTGAAATCATTAAAGAGCAGCTGGCGCTTCAGGCGGAGGAGAAACAGAATCAGCTGATCCTCGATGTGGAGGATCATGTGATGGTCAATGCCGATTATGACCGGCTCATCCAGATTCTCGTCAATATCACGAAGAACAGCATTCAATTCACAACGAACGGAACCGTTTGGCTGAGAGGCCGGGAAGACTACAAGGAGACGGTGATCGAAGTAGAGGATACTGGAATCGGCATTGATGAAAAGGATATCGAAAACATTTGGGATCGTTTTTATAAAGCAGATTTATCACGGACAAACACCCCTTACGGAGAATACGGGCTGGGGCTGTCGATCGTCAGACAGCTCGTCTCCCTTCACAACGGCACGGTTGAGATTGAAAGCGAGAAAAACAAAGGAACAAAATTTATCATCCGTCTGCCGCTGACGGCGAGAGATGATGAATGAATAGAACCCCGCCAGACAGCGTCTGGCGGGGTTTTGTTAATCTTTAATTTTGAATTTCTGGATCAGATGCTGCAGCTCTTCGGCGTTTTGCGCGAGGATCTGTGATGCGGCGGCGATTTCCTCCATTGAAGCAAGCTGCTCCTGGGTTGCCGCACTGACCGTTTGCGTGCTTCCCGCTGCAGTCTCCGCTACTTCTTTGACGCCGGAAATGGCGGTTTCGATTTCGCTTGTGCCGGCTGTCAGGTTTTTCACCAAGTTTGTCACGTCATTGATCTGTGTGACGACCTCCGTTATCGAATTTTCGATTTTTTGGAAAGCGCCTCCGGCTTCATGAACGACGACAAGTCCTTCTTTGACTTCTCCGGTTGCTGAAATGACCGAGTTCATCGTCTGCTTTGTATCGTTTTGAATGATCGTAATCAATCTTGTAATCTGTTCTGCTGACTGGGCCGATTGCTCGGCTAATTTTCTGACTTCATCCGCGACGACGGCAAAGCCTTTTCCTTGTTCTCCCGCCCGGGCCGCTTCAATGGCTGCGTTTAAAGCAAGCAGGTTCGTTTGTTCAGCGATGCTCGTAATCACTTCGGTAATATTCCCGATCTCATTGGAACGCTCTGTTAAATGTTTAAATGCTTCTGAGAGAGAGACGACCGTTTCATTAATAGACTTCATTTGAGCGCTCACTTTATCAATGGCTTTCGTGCCTTCAAGCGACATCAGCGCCGTTTGGTCAGCGGTGGCGGCAGCTTTTTCGGCATTGGAAGAAATTCTTCCGGCAAACTCGGTCATTCCCTTAATAACGGTTCTGCTGTTTTCAACGCTTTCCACCTGCTGATCAGAGCCTACTGCAAGCTCCTGGATCGTCGTTGAGATGTACTCGCTCGCCTTTGTGCTTTCATCAGCGCTGGCGCTCAATTCTTGTGATGATGAAGCAACTTGGTGCGACGTTTCGCCGACCGTTTCAATGATCGAACGGACGCCTGCTACCATTTTGTTAAACGATGCTGTCAGCAATCCCAATTCATCTTTCGATTGATATGTTCCTTTGACAGTAAAATCGCCTTGCTCTGTTTCTGTGAACAGCGCTTGAATGTCTTTGATCGGTTTTGTGATCAGCCTTGTCATTAAGAGGCCGATCGAGATGGATAAAACAAGCGATGCTGCGATGACAATGATGAGAAGCGTGATGATAGAACCAGCTTCTTTAGAATCCCGCTGATAGATTGTTTTGGCGTTATCAGCATTTAATGTTTGAATGTCTTCAATCAGCTGGTTGACCGTTTTCCTTTGAGGATCCATCTCTTTTAGATAGACATCATATGCTTTGTCATTTTCGTTCATCACCGCCAAGCTGAGCATGTCGCTGCTGATATCTTGCAATTTCTTGTATTCGCTTTTGAAGCTCTCGTATTTTTCAGAGACGTTGTCCATTAATTTCAGCTGATCGATCTTTTCCATTAAGGTGCTGTTTTCTTTGTTTTTTTCCTGAATGTTTTTTTGCAAAGTTTCATTTCGATCGTTGTCTTTCGTCACCATTAACTCGAATTTGTACGTATCAATATCAAGGTTGTTCGCTTTTAATCTTGCAAACAACTGGTTGGGAATCAATTGATCTTGATAGATCATCTCGGAACCTTTGGAAAGCTTGCTCAGCCCGCCTACCCCTTGGATGCCGACAATCGACAAAGCCAGTGCCGAAATGATAATGATGACAAACAGTTTGCTTCTGATTTTTATATTTCTCAACAGATTCATATGGTGTTCTCCCATCAATTTATTTACTTTACATATCGGCTTTCAAAACGGTTTTGTGAATCAATTTAAGGCAGGCAATTTAAGGGAAGGGGATATTTTCTGACAACAAAAAAACCCCATAAAAAAAGGGGTTTTTTTAAACGAGAACTTTTGCGAAAAATTCCTGGTATAATGCGCGGACCGCTTGTTTTTCTTGAGCTTCTTTAACGCCGAACATCATGCTGACTTCCGAGGAGCCCTGGTTGATCATTTCGATATTGACGCCGGCTTCAGACAATGCTTTTGACGCTCTTGCCGTCGTTCCGACGTTATGGCGCATGGCTTCGCCGACGACCATGATCAGGGCAATATTGTGTTCGATCGTCACTTCATCGGCATCCAGTTCTTGCTTGATCCGTTTGATCATCCGCTTTTCTGCTGCTTGATCCATTTGATCCTGTCTTAAAATGATCGTAATATCGTCAATGCCGGACGGAATGTGTTCATATGTCAGCCCGTCATCTTCAAGGATTTGCAGGACGCGGCGGCCGAAGCCGATTTCGCGGTTCATCAAATATTTGCTGATGTAAATGCTGCAAAATCCGCTGTCGCTGGCGATCCCGACGACAGGTCCGTTCGTGTTGTCGCGTGTGGCGACAACCCTTGTCCCCTCCGCGTCCGGGTTGTTTGTATTTTTGATCTGAACCGGTATGCGGGCCCGGAAAGCGGGGATCAATGCTTCATCATGAAAGACGGAAAAGCCGGCATACGACAGCTCCCTCATTTCCCGGTATGTCAGCTCGCGGATTTCTTTCGGGTTGGAAACGATCGCCGGATTGACAGAATAAACGGCGTCAACGTCAGTGAAGTTTTCATACAACTCGGCTTTCAATCCATTCGCTAAAATGGAGCCCGTAATGTCAGAGCCGCTTCGCGAAAACGTCATCACTTCGCCTTCCTGGCTGAATCCGAAGAAGCCGGGAAAGATGATGATGCCCTTTTGCTGTCTCAGCTGAAACAGATTGTCATAGGACTCGGGCAGCACTTGTGCGTTGCCGGGTTCGCTCGTCACGAACAGCCCGGCGTCTTTTGGACTGACATAATGTGCTTCAACTCCCCGGTGCCTGAAGTATGCCGCTACCAATTTGGCATTGTTATCTTCACCGCTTGCTTTGATCGCATCGATAAACCGTTCCGGATTTGTTTTATCACCTTCGAGCAGCTGAAGCAGGTCTGCCCGGATCCGGTTGATCACGCCATCGGCAAGCCCGAGCTCAAGCGCGATATCGGCATACCGTCCGACAATCGCCTCAACCAGGCCGGGCGCTTTTTTCGATAATAAGTACTGTTCGGCGCATTCGATTAACAGGTCGGTTACTTTCGTATCCTCGGGATGCCGTTTTCCGGGTGCTGATACGACGACGGCCTTCCTTTCCGGATCGGAAGTGACGATTTGAAATACTTTCTCTAGCTGAGCTCCTGAAGCGAGCGAGCTGCCCCCAAATTTAACGACTTTCATTTGTTACATCTCCTAAAGTTTAAATTTTCGAAATAAATTTAATTTTAATTATTGCGCTTTTTACAAGAAGAATCAAGGTTTTTCTTTCAGGAATGAACAAATGTGTTTTTGAGGAGGACTGAGGATAGGGAAATCGCACGGCTTAAACCTTTGTATCTATTAATCTTATTGACTATGTCAGAAAAAATGGTAAGATATATAAAGGCCCTTATTGATAATGATAATCATTAACGTCGGCGGAGGGGTTTGCTTTGTTGTGCAAGGAGGCTACTGCAGCATGAAACTACGATACTTATTGCTAATGCTCATCATTCTTTCATTCAGCTCGATATTCATCGGCGTTAAGGAGCTTTCGCCTCTTGATCTTTTCCGCTTGAATGAGGACGAAATTCAAACGCTTTACATAAGCAGAATCCCGCGCTTGCTCAGCATCGTGCTGGCGGGAATGAGCTTGAGCATCTGCGGGCTGATCATGCAGCAGCTGACGCGCAATAAATTTGTTTCACCGACCACTGCTGGAACAATGGATTGGGCGAGGCTCGGCGTGATCATTGCGATCGTGCTTTTTTCGTCTGCAGGAATTGTGGTCAAAATACTGTTTGCCTTTGTTTTTGCACTGTTTGGCAGCTTTCTGTTCGTCAAAATTTTGGACAGAATCAAGTTCAAAGATGCAATTTTTATCCCTCTCGTCGGTATGATGCTCGGAAGTGTTGTCAGCGCCATTTCTACTTTCATGGCTTATCAGTACAATATCATTCAAAACGTCAATGCATGGTTTGAAGGAAACTTTTCGCTTGTCATGAAGGGGAGATATGAGCTCTTATTTCTGAGTATACCGCTCGTTATCATTGCCTATCTGTTCGCCAATAAGTTCACGTTGGCCGGGATGGGGGAGTCTTTTTCCATCAATCTTGGATTGAATTATAAGCGGGTGGTCAATATCGGGCTGATCATCGTATCTATTATTTCGTCCGTCGTCATCCTGACGATTGGCACGCTTCCCTTTTTGGGATTGATCATCCCGAACATCGTGTCCATCTACAGGGGAGATCATTTGAAAAACAGCCTGCCTCACACGGCGATTCTCGGAGCCGTTTTCGTCTTGTTTTGCGATATAGCGGGACGTCTCGTCATTTACCCGTACGAAATTTCGGTTGGTTTGATGGTCGGCATTATCGGGAGCGGCGTTTTTCTTTACTTACTTTTAAGGAGAAAAGCCTATGCGTCATAAACAGAAAATGCTTGTACTCATCGTGATAGCAGCAGCCTGCATCGGTTTGTTTCTGTTCTACGGGTTGCCGTCTGTATGGGAATATGCGCTTCCGCGGAGGTTTGCCAAAGTTTTTGCGATCATCGTTGTCGGTACAGCGATTGCGTATTCGTCGATGATTTTCCAAACGATCACAAACAACAGAATTTTGACGCCGAGCATCCTCGGACTCGATTCTCTCTATGTTCTGCTGCAAACCGGAATTATTTACTTTTTCGGTGCAGCCAAACTCGCTGACCTCGGCAAAAACGGCAATTTTCTATTGTCAACCGGTTTGATGGTCTGCTTTTCATTTGTGCTGTTTTTCCTGATGTTCCGCCGCGGGGGAAGGCACATCTTCCTGCTATTGCTAGTTGGAATCGTGTTCGGCACACTGTTCAGAAGCCTGTCATCCTTTATGCAGATGCTGATCGATCCGAACGAGTTCCAAGTCGTTCAAAACAAGATGTTTGCCAGCTTCAACAATTTGAATACGGACATTTTAGTGCTTGCTTCGCTCATCATTTTGGCGATACTCGTTTACGCTTGGCGGTATAATTCGTACTTTGACGTCATTTCGCTCGGCAGGGATCAAGCCGTCAACCTCGGAATCGATTACGACCGGACGGTAAAGAAAATGCTGATCGTTGTCGCCGTTCTCGTTTCCGTGTCTACTGCCCTTGTGGGGCCGATCACATTTTTAGGGCTGCTCGTCGTCAATGTGGCGCGGGAAGTATTTAAAACGTATAAGCACAGCGTCCTGATTCCCGGAGCGGTTTTGTTCAGCATCATTGCGCTTGTCGGGGGCCAGTTCATTGTTGAAAAGCTGTTTGGTTTAACGGTGACGCTTGTTGTGATCATTGATTTTATCGGCGGGATTTATTTTATTTACCTGTTGCTGAAGGAGCGTAAATGATGATAGAAGTACGAGATATCATGAAACAATTCGGAGAGCAGACCGTTGTTCATCCCACGACTTTAACGATACAAAAAGGAATGATCACGTCCTTCATCGGACCGAACGGAGCGGGGAAAAGTACGCTTTTGTCCATCATCAGCAGGCTGATCGGCATGGACGCCGGAAATGTGCTGATTGACGGGAAGGAAATCAGCGCTTATAAAAGCAATGATTTAGCCAAAAAAATCAGCATTTTAAAGCAGTCCAATCAGATCAACATCAGGCTGACTGTCAGGGAGCTCGTCAGCTTCGGCAGGTTTCCTTATTCACAGGGAAGGCTTTCGAAAGAGGACTGGGCATATGTCGACGAAGCGATTGATTATATGAAGCTGAGAGACATTGAGCATAAACACCTCGATCAGTTGAGCGGCGGCCAGTGCCAGCGCGCTTTTATCGCGATGGTCATCGCTCAGGATACCGACTATATATTGCTTGATGAACCATTGAATAACCTCGATATGAAACACTCAGTAGAGATTATGAAGCTCTTGAAAGACCTTGTCGAAAATCGCGGAAAAACGATCGTCATTGTCATTCATGACATTAATTTTGCCTCGGTTTATTCCGACAGAATCGCAGCCCTGAAAAACGGGCGGATTGTAAAAGAGGGGCCGGCGGAAGACATTATCCAAACGCCGGTGCTGAAAGACATCTATGAGATGGACATTCCGATCCAACAAATCGGAGACCAAAAAATCTGTGTATATTTTAAATGATGAGGTGACTTGAAATGAAAAAACTATCTTTATTGATCATGGCATTGATAACCGTTCTTGTCGTAGCCGCCTGCGGAAACAAAGCTGCTGATACAGATGCAAAATCTTCCTCTAAAAAAGAAACCGTCACAATTAAACATAATAGCGATACAACAGAAGTACCGAAAGACCCGAAAAAAGTCGTTGTCTTCAACTTTGGAATGCTTGACACGCTTGATGAGCTTGGTTTAAGCGACCGCGTTGTCGGCCTTCCGAAACAAACCCTTCCGTCTTACTTGAAAAAATATAAAGATAGTAAATATGAAAGCGTCGGCGGACTAAAAGAGCCTGATTTTGAAAAAATTGCAGAGCTTGAGCCTGATTTGATCATCATCGAAGGCAGACAGTCTGAACAGTATGACGAGTTTAAAAAGATCGCTCCGACGATCGATATTGAGCTTGACCAGAAGAACTACATGAACAGTTTTAAAGAAAATACCGAAAACATTGGAAAAATCTTTGGTAAAGAAGATGCTGTCAAAGAAGCCCTTGCGAAAATTGATGACAAAGTAGAGAAAGTCAACAAGCTGGCGAAAGAAAAAGGCGGCAAAGGACTGGTCGTCTTAACGAGCGATAAACAAATCAGCGCGTATGGAAGCGGCTCAAGATTCGGCTTGATCCACGATGTGCTAGGCGTTGAACCTGTCGATAAAAACATCGAGGTTTCCCTTCACGGTCAAAGCGTCTCTTCCGAATATATTTCTGAAAAGAATCCTGATTACCTGTTTGTCATCGACCGAAGCGCTGCCATCGGTGAAAAAGGAACAGCAAAAGAAGTCATCGAAAATGAAATTGTAAAATCAACAAAAGCCTATAAAAACGGCCATATCACATACCTTGATCCAGGCTACTGGTACCTGTCAGGCGGAGGCCTTGAGTCCGTATCTGAAATGGTGAAAGAAGTCGAAAATGGATTGAAATAAAAGAGCGAGGCTGCCGGTTATATCCGGCAGCCTTTTTTTGTCTGTTCAAGGAGAGGGCAGAGAGATGCAAAGCGGGATTTCATGGTCATAACGCCGCAAGGGACCCAGACTCAGTTAAGCGAATATAAAAAACACGCCAGTTCGATTGAACTGGCGTGACATGATCAGCGCGCCGGCTGGCCTTGTTTGTCGGCCTGCGGCTTCTTTTTCAATGTAAACGAAAGGATAAATCCGATCAGCGCCAAGACAGCGGCCACGATAAAGGCGGAATTCATGCCGTGAATGAGCGCATTTAACGGATGAGATGTCGCAGCGTTTTTGGCTGAATTACTCATGACGGAAATCAGAACAGCCGTGCCGATCGAACCGCCGATCTGGCGCATCGTATTGTTCATTGCTGTGCCGTGCGGAATGAGGTGCGCCGGGAGTGCATTGATACCAGCCGTTGTGAGAGGCATCATAATCATGGAAGTTCCCATCATCCGCAGCGTATAAATCACGATAATAAATGTCAGCGAAGTATCCATTTGCAGGTCCGCAAACGGGATCGACGTCAGCAGCAAGACGGCAAACCCGATAATCGCAAGTCCTTTTCCGCCGATCTTGTCAAAAATGCGGCCGATGATCGGTGACATGATGCCCATCGCTATCGCGCCCGGCAGCAGCATCAAACCGGAATCGAAAGCTGTCACGTCTCTGACGTTTTGCGTATACAGAGGCAAAATGGTTTCGGTACCGATCATTAATGCAAAAACGATCATACCGAGGAGCGTTGTTATCGTAAAAGTCCACGATTGGAAAACGCGAAACTCGAGTATCGGCCTTTTGATTCTTAATTGTCTAGAGATAAAGAAGAACAGGGCGACAGCACCGACTGCAAAGGAAATCAAAACAGTATTGCTTCCCCAGCCTTCTGAACCGGCGTTGCTGAAGCCGTACAATAAACCGCCGAAACCCAGGCTGGACAAGATAATAGATATGATGTCCACTGATGTTTCTCTCAATTTTGTGACGTTTTTCATCAGCAAGATGACAAGCACAAGATCGATCAGTGCAATTGGTAGAATAATATAAAATAAGTATCTCCATGTAAAGCTGTCGACGATCCAGCCTGACAATGTCGGTCCGATGGCCGGTGCAAAGGCGATCACCAAACCGACCATACCCATTGCAGCCCCGCGTTTTTCAACCGGGAAAATCGTTAAAAAGATCGTCTGCATGAGCGGCATCATAATTCCGGCGCCTGCAGCCTGGATGATCCGCGCCGCCAGGAGAACTGGGAAGTTAGGCGCAACCGCACCGACGACCGTTCCCGCCGCAAAGATGCTCATCGCGGCGATGACGAGCGCGCGGCTCGAAAACTTTTCGATCAAAAAGGCGGTAATCGGAATGAGAATCCCGTTTGTCAGCATGAACGCCGTTGTCAGCCATTGAGCTTTTGTCGCGTCTATGTTCAAGTCTGCCATAATATGCGGCAGTGCGGTAACCAGAAGCGTTTGGTTCAAGATCGCGATAAACGCCCCGGCAATGAGCAAACCTACGATGATATTTCTGTTGTATGTCTGTTGTTCTGTTTCTGTATTCATATCAATCCCTCTTATTCTTTTATACTAATCGTTTGTATTTGTGAAACATCGTATTGGAGAACCTCGATTTTTCCAAGGTAATCAAGGAGAGCCGTGATTAAATACGTGCGCGGCTCTTTGCTGAAAAGCTCCTCGCTCAGCAAATCTGCTGCAGACAGCAGTTCTGTCACGGAAAAGTCGTCTTGTGACAGGGAGGAAATCTTGGTTTTCAGTTTTTGCAAAAGGTCTTCAAGCAATTCCTCTTTTTGGGGCGGTGCCCAGCATCTTGAGAAATTCATATAGGAGGCAATAATGTCTTCATTTAATGAACTATTCTGATCTTCGTTCAGCTTTTTCTCTATAAAGAGATCCAGAACTGACATAATGAATGGCGGAATCGTTTTAACGTCAGGTTGCGCTTTTCCAGTGCCGACTAAAAACAGGAATTCCCTCATCAGCCCGTGGAAAATGATGACGATATCCCATATAAACGGCTCCACCTCTTCGCCGTACGCTTGAATGATAGAGTCTTTATGCCAGCTGATGATCATCGCTTTTGTTTCTTTCAGATGCTTTCTAAATACCGCGGTATCCGGAGATGATCCCTCATTGGAGATGAAATTGATAAATTGGCGGTTTTCCCTGAATTCCGTAATCTCCAAAGCGATTTTTTTAGCGAATCTTTCTTTTGGCGTCAGCGAGGTTTCCATATTGATGATGGCGCTTTTGTTCAACATTTCATGCTTTCTGAACTTGATCAATGCCAGCAGAAGATCTTCTTTAGATTGAAACAGTTTATAAATAGATGCTTTTGACATTTTGCATTCTTCAGCGATCGCTTGCATTGCAACGTTATGATAGCCTTTTTGGGCAAACAGCTTTTTGGCGGCCCTTAAGACTGCTGCTCTTTTTTCGTTCATTCCGGCTCCTTCTTTCGCAATGATAAAACTCATGGGTCACTAAAAAACCCATGAGTTTTCATAAATGAAATATTAACAGACCGAACTGTTTCGGTCAACGATTTTGTTTTGGGTCACGATGAAGGCTGATCCAATCAGCAGCTTCGCTGTATGAAAGCACGCCGTCCGTCATATGATTGAAGGTGCCGCGGTGGATGATGTCTTCACCGATCTTTTTCACCAGTGACAGTGCAGCTCTGAAAGGGGCGGATCCGCAGCTGATCCTTTCGATCCCCAGTTCGGACAGAATCTGTAAAGAGGGGGTGTTTGAGCCGGCCAGCACATTGAGCGGCCCGGATATACCTTTTCTCAGCCCGGCAATAGTGCCTGTATCATCGGCTCCGGGGATAAAAATGCAGTCCGCGCCGGCTTGTCTGTACCGATTTGCCCGCCGGACGGCTGTTTGAAGACGGGAGCCGGGGTCGTCAGCATTGAGCCAGTACACATCCGTACGGGCATTGATCAAAACAGGAAGGTTCAGTTTTTTAACAGCCGTTATTTTTTCTTCCATTAATGTTGCATCACACAGCGGCCGACAGGGGTCTTTCGTTCCGTCTTCAATATTAATACCGACAACGCCGGCCGCTGCGGCCTTTTTCACGTTTTCGGCGACTGTTTCCGGTGATTGGCCGTAACCCGCTTCAAGATCTGCACTGACGGGAATATCGACGGCATCCGTAATGGTTTTCAGTACGGAAAGCAATGTTTCAAAAGGGAGATGTTCGCCGTCGGGGTAGCCGAGGGACATGGCAATTCCGGCGCTGGTTGTGCCGACTGCTTTAAAACCGCAGTTTTGAAACGCTTTGGCGCTGGACGCATCCCAGGCATTCGGCAGAACGAATGGGCCTGACTGATGATGGAGATCCAGAAATGCTTTATACTTTGCAAATGGCTTCATGTATTCCACTCCTTTTTTTACATAGTGTATATGTAAAGAACTTCGATGCTCATCGAAATGTGGAATGGTACGCATGAAAAAGGCTATCGATCACCGATAGCCTCAGCGTGTTGACAAACCCTCGCATTCGTTGTCAGGCCTGCGCGTCGGTGCTCACGAATTCCAACATTCGCTGCGCTCCGATGCTCAGCCTTCCTAGACTGCAAGGGTTTTAATCACGCTGAAAGGATGACAAAATCCCAAAACTAAGAGCCGTTTTGGGATTTTATCAACAATCTAAGGCTATTGATCACCGATAGCCTAAAGTATCTATTCGAGTTTAAATCCTTGTTTCTCAAGCATTTCACGGATGTGAGGATAGTACACTTTATTGTAATAAGCGGATATGCCCTGCGACCAGTTTCTTGTTTCCTGTCCGTTTGTCCGTTTTGTCATGTATTCGGATATTTCTTCATCGTACGCGTCGATCAGCGGTTTTAAATCTGGTTGATACGTTTCGCTGTGCCTTACGGCTTGTTCCGGAAGGCGCGGTTTTTTCGCGGAGCGGTCCGCCGGATGGCCGACGACAAGTCCTGCGACAGGGAAGACGTATTCAGGAATATTGAGCAGTTCGATCAGCTCTTCTGCACGGCCGCGGACCGCGCCGATCGGCACAGTGCCAAGTCCCATCGATTCAGCGGCTGCTGTGGCCGTACCGAGGGCGATGCCTGCGTCGACAGCTCCGACAAGCACGGATTCCATTCCGTCTGTGATCGCAAGCGTTTCGCCGCTTTTCTCAAGGGCGATTTTCGCACGGTTGAAGTCCGCGCAGAACAAAAGGAAAACGGGGGCCTGCTCGATCCAGACCTGTCCGCCGGCCAGTTCGGCAATTTTCTTTTTCCGTTCCTTATCCTGAACCGTAATCACGGTGACCTGCTGGCCGTTAATTGAATTCGGCGCGGCTTGAACGGCTTGAATGATCTTGTCCAGCTGTTCAGGGCTCACGGGCTCATCTGTATAGCTGCGAATCGATCTATGGTCTGTCAATGTTTTCAATACTTCATTCATTCAAACGTCATCCTTTCTTTCATCCGTTGTGTGCGTTTTAACCACATTCAGAGGTTCTGATAAAAGGTCGCCCGCGGCTTGAACGAAAGCTTGAAAATGGTCTGTCTGATTATGGGTGTCAAGCGCGTTTTGATCTTTCCATTGCTCAAGCATGACAAATGTATTGGCATGTTCGGTATCTTCAAACAGCTGGTACTGGGCATTTCCGGCTTCAGCTCTTGAATGTTTAAGCAGCGGTTGTACGCTTTCGAGAAAGGCGTCGCGTTTTTCTGGTTTTACTTTCATATAGGCTTGCAATACGATCATTGGATCAAACCTCCGTCATGTCATTTAGAATTCCTTTTCTTGTACGTTGTATACACAGTGAATCAATTGTTCGAAAATCATCGAACAATTGCATCGTAACATGTCCTTGCCTTGCCGGCAACTCATTTGCCTGCTTAACGAATTGTCTTGAAGCTAGGATTATGATACATTTAACCCATGAAAACAAATGAAATGAAGTTAATAGCCGTTCTCCAGGCCTTGAGTGATCCTTACAGGCTTGAGATTGTCAAAGCATTGGCTGACACAGCCGAGAAAACGTGCGGTACGTGCACAAATCTCAATATCGCAAAGTCTACGCTGTCCCACCATTTCAAGGTGCTGAGGGAAGCGGGACTGCTCAAAGTCCGCATCGAAGGGAAGCATCATTATTACTCCCTCTGCAAACGGGAATTGGAGGAGCAGTTTCCGGGACTGATCGAGGCGGTTCTCCAGGTAGAAAAGGAACGGTGGTAAACGGGCAGACGTCGGCTTTCTAAAGCCAAGCTGATACCGGCAGGAGCGAACCTGCCGGTATTTTTTAACCGCATACCGCTTCATAAAGCTTGGCAGTCCCTTCGTCGATCTGATCGGCAGCGATTTTGGCAAATCCAAGCACGAGCGATACCGTTCCTTCATGTTTTAACTGCTCATTCTTTAACGTAAACCGGTTCATACCGTAAACCTCGATCCGTCTTTCCTTTGCTCTTGATAAAACCTCTTCTTCACTTCTATCCGTTTCAAAATCGGCCACAAAGTGAAGGCCTGCGCTCTCGCCTTTAATTTTGACCCGGCCGTTAAAGGTTTTGACAAGGCTTCCGATCAGCCTTGTCCGCTTTTCTTCGTAAATCTGGTTCATTTTCTTGATGTGCTTTTGGTACTCCCCCGATTCGATCAATTCCTGCAGGGCGAGCTGCGTTAAAACGCTGCTCGATTGAATCGAGAAATGGTGCCTTTTTCTGTATCGCTTCAGCAGCTTTTGCGGCAGTACCATATAGCTGATTCTCAGGCCCGGAAGAAGCGATTTTGAAAAAGTGCCGATGTAGATGACTTTTTCAGAGCGGTCAAGGCTTTGCAGGGCGGGAATTGTATCGCTTCCATATTTAAATTCGCTGTCATAATCGTCTTCCACAATATAGCGGTTTTCCCCGTCGGAAACCCAGTTTAAAAGCTGAATCCTCCTCGATACCGGCATAATGATTCCTGTTGGAAACTGGTGTGAAGGCGTGACAAATAAAACGTCCGGGTTCAGACGGTGAATCTCGCTGATCCGTATTCCTTTATGGTCGAGTTGAATCGTGGCGACCTCTTTCCCTTCATTTTTCAGCAGTCGGTAAATGCGGCTGTATCCCGGCTCCTCCATCGCATAGACGGCTGAGGCGGGGAGAAGATCCTGGAGCGTGTGAATTAAGGACTGTGTGCCTGCGCTGATCACGATTTGTTCGGGGTGACACTTGACGCCTCTCGTTAAAGCGATAAAGCGTGCGATCGTCTGGCGCACTTCGTAGACACCTTGCGGATGCGTCATTTCTCCAAGTTCGTTTACATGGGAAGAAACCGCTTTCTGTTCGCAGCGAAGCCATGTTTTAAACGGAAAATGCGCCGTATCGACGCTCATATGGGAAAACGATATCCAGCCGTCTTTGCTTTCGGGCTCTTCAACCAGTTCTTTTTCCAATTGAAGGGGCCCTGGATGGCGGCTGGCGTGGAACGTTTCGATCTGCTCTACAAAAAAGCCTTTTCTTTCACGCGAATAAAGATAACCTTCTGCCAGAAGTTGCTGGTAGGCGGCGTTGACCGAATTGATGCTGACGTTCAATGCTTCGGCGAGCTCGCGCTTGGATGGGAGCTTTTTCCCCGGCAAAAGGTTGCGGCTGAAAATTTCTTCTTTAATCCGTTGATAGATTTGGTGATAAATATAATCCGCATCCTTGGAGCGATCAATCGGTATCGTAATCATAGCGCCTCCTTCTGGTACCATCAAAAATTAATGATTGGTACTTTTCATCATACCAAAAAATATTCAGAATTATAAGAAATAAGAGTGAGGGAGAGATTTTTTATGAGTCTGAATACAAAAGCATTCACAACGGAAGATTGGCAGGCCAAACGGGATCAATTCGTGGCAAGGGGTGTCTCCAACGGAAACCGTCATCTGGCCGCTAAAGGGGAAGGTGCCGTTTTATATGATATTGACGGACGCCGTTTTATCGATTTTGCCGGGGCGATCGGCACATTAAATGTCGGGCATTCACACCCGAAAGTTGTGGAAGCTGTCAAGCAGCAGGCCGAACAGCTCATCCATCCGGGTTTTAACGTCATGATGTATCCGGCCTATGTCGAATTGGCGGAAAAGCTTTGCCGGCTTGCGCCGGGCGCCCACGAGAAAAAAGCGATTTTCCTGAACTCGGGTGCGGAAGCCGTAGAAAACGCCGTGAAAATCGCCAGAAAATATACGAAGCGTCAAGCCGTCGTTTCTTTTACCCGCGGATTCCACGGGCGCACAAACATGACGATGAGCATGACGAGCAAGGTGAAACCGTACAAATTCGGATTCGGTCCTTTTGCACCTGAAGTATATCAGGCACCGTTTCCTTACTACTATAGAAAGCCTGAAGGGATGACTGATGAAAGTTACGATGACATGGTTATTCAGGCGTTTGACGATTTCTTCGTCTCGTCTGTTGCTCCGGAGACGGTCGCGTGCGTTGTTATGGAGCCGGTACAAGGAGAAGGAGGATTCATTATTCCTTCAAAACGGTTTGTGCAGCATGTCGCGGCTTTCTGTCAAAAACACGGCATCGTTTTTGTCGCTGATGAGATCCAAGCAGGATTTGCCAGAACAGGAAAATATTTTGCGATTGAGCATTTTGATGTCGTTCCTGACCTTGTGACGGTGTCAAAATCGCTGGCTGCCGGCGTTCCGCTCAGCGGTGTCATCGGCCGGGCGGAAATGCTTGATGCGGCAGACCCCGGGGAACTCGGGGGCACATACGCCGGAAGTCCGCTTGGATGCGTAGCTGCTTTGGCAGTGCTCGATATCATTGAATCGGAACAGCTCAACACGCGCTCTGAAGAAATCGGCAAAGCCATCGAAGAGCGGGCGCTTGAATGGAAGATGAAATATCCGCAGATTGGGGAAGTCCGCAGACTTGGCGCGATGCTGGCGATTGAAATTGTCCGGGACGAGAAGACGCGGGAGCCGGACAAAGCAGCTGCGGCCAAGATTGCCAAGTACGCCAATGAACACGGCCTGCTCTTGTTGACGGCAGGGATCAACGGCAACATTATCCGTTTTCTGTCCCCGCTCGTCATTACTGATCAATTGCTTGAGGAAGGACTCGGCATTATCGAAGAAGCGCTGGAACAGCTCTAGTTTGACATCTTCTAAAAGAAGGGGCGGATTTTGATGGGTAAACAGCAAATGAAAAAAACGATGTCGCAGACGGATGTGCTATTTTTAGCGATCGGGGCTATGCTCGGCTGGGGCTGGGTCGTCCTTTCCGGCGACTGGATTTCGACAGCCGGCTTTTTGGGCAGCACCATCGCGTTTATCATCGGCGGCATACTGGTCATCTTAATCGGGTTAACGTATGCGGAGCTGTCTTCTGCCATCCCTGAAACGGGAGGCGGCTTGATTTTCGTCTACAGGGCGTTTGGCCGAAAAACGGCTTTTGTCGCCGCTTGGGGTGTGCTTTTCGGCTATGTTTCGGTGATTACATTTGAGGCGGTCGCATTGCCGACCGTCATTGATTACGTCCTGCCTGTCGAACATCAGGGGTTTCTCTGGTCGCTAAGCGGCTGGGACGTGTATGCCACTTGGGTGTTGATCGGTTCAGGAGGTGCGGTCGTCCTGACCGCGCTCAATTACTTCGGCGTCAAGCCGGCCGCGATATTTCAGTCGGTTTTTACGATCGCGATTATCGCCACTGGCTTTCTCCTATTGGGCGGAGCCTTGGTAAACGGTGATGTCGAACATGTACAGCCCCTTTTTAAAGACGGGTTCTCCGGTATGATGTCCGTCCTCGTCATGATTCCGTTTCTGTTTGTCGGATTTGACGTCATCCCACAGGTCGCGGCTGAAATTAATGCCCCGAAAAAAATCATCGGCAAAATTTTGATTATTTCGATTGTCAGTGCGGTCGTGTTTTATTTGCTGATTGTTTTCGGCGTGACGATGGGTCTGTCAGAAAGCGAGCTTGCAACGACTTCTTTGGCGACCGCGGATGCAATGGTCAATCTGCTCGGGAACCAGCTGTTCGGCACGGTGCTTGTCCTCGGCGGAGTCGCCGGCATCATTACGAGCTGGAACGCATTTATCATCGGCGCGAGCCGCATTCTGTTTGCGATGTCGGAAAAAGGCATGGTGCCGAAATGGTTCGGCTTCATCCATCCGAAGTATAAAACGCCGACTAACGCGATTTTGTTTCTGGGGGCACTGGCGTTTTTTGCGCCGCTGCTCGGGCGCCCGGCCCTTGTTTGGATCGTTAATGCAGGGGGAACAGGTATTATAGTCGGATATTTGATCGTCTCGATTGCATTCATGAAGCTGAGAAAAACGGAGCCGGATTTACACAGACCGTATAAAATCAATAAGTGGAAAACGACGGGTATATCTGCTATCCTCTTAAGTGTTATCTTTCTTGCCTTTTATTTGCCAGGCATGCCGGCCGCGCTTACATGGCCGTATGAGTGGCTGATCTTGGCGGGATGGACATTGATCGGTTTTCTTTTATACAACAGCAGTTCAAAACGTAAGGGGGAGGAGATTCAACATGACCAGCATGCTAGAAGTATATAATCCTGCGACTGGAGAAAAAATCAAATCGGTTCCCCAGCAATCCGCAAAGGAAGTCGAAGAGGCTGTCGTACGCTCGCATGAAGCATTTCAAAAATGGTCGAAAACATCGGCTTCAGAACGAGCGGGCTTGCTGAAAAAATGGTTTGATTTGATTGTGGAGCAGAAGGACGAGCTGGCAAAATTGATTACGCTTGAAAACGGCAAGCCGTACGCCGAAGCACAGGGTGAAGTCATATATAGCGCCGGTTATATCGAATGGTATGCGGAGGAAGCGAAACGCATCTACGGAAGAACAGTTCCCGCATCTGTGACGAACAAGCGCATTATCGTCACGCGCCAGGGAGTCGGTCCTGTTGCGGCGATAACCCCGTGGAACTTTCCGGCAGCGATGATCACGCGAAAAGCGGCGCCGGCTTTGGCGGCGGGCTGTACCTTTATCATCAAGCCTGCGCCCGACACGCCTTTAACGGCGCTTGAGCTCGTCCGCCTCGGACACGAAGCGGGCATTCCGAAAGACGTCCTTCAGTGTGTGATCGGCGACGGGCAAGAGATCGGCTCTATCTTTACAAGCCATCCGCTGATCCGCAAGATTACGTTCACCGGGTCAACGCCTGTCGGCAAACATTTAATGAAAAACAGCGCCGAGACGGTGAAGCATGTGTCAATGGAGCTCGGCGGCCATGCCCCGCTGATCGTTGATGAAGATGCCAACATCGACCTCGCCGTTAAACAGACGATGCTGTCGAAATACAGGAATGCCGGACAAACGTGTGTCTGTGCAAACCGTCTGATCGTTCATGAATCGGTTAAGGATGAATTCGCAGAAAAACTCCGTGCGGAAGTCGCCAAGCTGAAAGTCGGGAACGGACTTGAAGAAGGTGTATCAATCGGTCCGATCATTAATAAAAACGGCTTCCGAAAAATCGTCGACCAAATCAATGACGCGGTGAATAAAGGGGCAAACGTTCTCATCGGCGCCGAATACGAAAGCGATGATGAGAAATCATGCTACTTTGTCCACCCGACAGTGCTGACGGATGTTGATCCTTCAATGACGATCATGCATGAGGAAACATTCGGTCCCGTTGCGCCGATTACGACTTTTAAAACGCTGGACGAAGCGGTCAAGCTCGCCAATGATACGCCTTACGGTTTAGCGGCATACTTCTTTACGGAAAACTACCGCCGCGGCATCTATTTATCCGAACACCTTGATTACGGCATTCTCGGCTGGAATGACGGCGGACCGTCAACCGTTCAGGCGCCTTTCGGCGGCATGAAGGAAAGCGGAATCGGACGCGAAGGCGGACAGGAAGGCATCGAGCCGTATTTGGAAACAAAATATTTGTCCATCGGTTTGGATGAATCATAAGACAACATGAAAACCCGCCCGCATATCCCCGGGCGGGTTTTTTTACGCTTTCACCTGTTCAGCGTTCATTTTATCCTTTTTAGGCTGATAGGAAATATAAAAAATGCCTAAAAGAAGCAGTGCGATCCCGGCCCAGGAAACAAGAGGCAGCGATTCTCTGACAAGCACGGTTCCCAAAAGCGACGCTGTGAGCGGTTCAGCCAGCGACAGCGTCACCGCCGTTGAGGCTGGCACTTTTGCCAATCCTGTCGTAAATAACAGGTACGCGGCCCCGGTTGCAATGACGCCGATATAGAGGCTGACAGCCATTCCCTGAGCCGATAAGATCCAGCTCATATCGTACAGAAACAACAACGGGGCAAGCAATACAGCGCTTAAAAAGAACACGGTGCCTGTGACAGCCTCCGGCTTTTGCTTTTGCAGGAGCTTTTTGCTTGTCAGCGTGTAGACGGCAAAGGAAAGACCGGCGCCGAGTGCGAGCAGTATGCCGAGAAAGCTCCCGCCCGATGAGGCGGAGGGGATGAATAATAAGGATACGCCTGCTATCGCTGCAGCCGTTGCGATCCACCATTTCGTCTGCGGAACTTTTTTGAACACGAGCCATTCAAGGCAGCCGGCGATAATCGGAGCGCTGCCGATGGCGACGACCGTTCCGACAGCGATCCCTGACAGGCTGACGGCTGAAAAAAAGAAAGGTTGGTAAAATGCCATGCTCAATGCTGCGATGATCAGCGTTTTAACGGGCCAGCCGCTGCGTTTCAATTGACCGCGCAAAGCCGCAAACAAGAGCAGGGTGATGCCGCCGACCGCCATTCTGACAGCGCCGAACACAAGAGGCGCCGCCTCTTTCGGCGCGAATGCCTGGGTTGTTCCCGTCGTTCCCCATAAAATTGCCGCAAGCAAGACAAACAGAATCGATATTTTCATACTCCGATCTCTCCCCACTCGATCATTCAGAACTTTTTCTATTGTAAGATAAGTTGGCTGATTTTTGAATCGCTGCTTCGGAAATTTCCCTGCAAAGAGGAAATGTTCAACGCTGGCCGAATTCATATAATGGCCTAAAACAATTAAAGTTGGAGGAAGCGGATGAAAAAACGAACAGTTTTATTCTTCTTGGCGATCTTGCTTGCGGGTTGTGCGAGCGCCCAAGAAAATGATGAACAAACCAAATGGGTGAACAGCGAACAGGAAGCAATGGAGGACGGTATTCGTTACGAAAACATCACAAAAGACGACATTTTAGACAAAATCGATTTAAACGGTGAAAAAGTCGTCATTTTTCGATTCGGCGATTCGGAGGGGGAGGGAATTTGCCTCGCTCACATCAAACGGGAAAACGGCAAATATCAATGGTATCGCGACTTAAGTTATGTAATTGTAAAATCGGATCACCCGGAAACGGAGAGTGCGGAAGCTTCTTCACCGTTTACAACGCCTAAGGGAAGCAAGTACACGTTATATACAGGGGCTGCCGCTCGCCTGAATGGAACATTTGAGACTGATGACGGGCTTTATTTGGAGCCGGTGGTCGATCAAAAAACGGGCATGTATTATCAAATCGTGCAGGATTCGGACTGAAATAAAACAAAAATGCTGTCGGGATGTTCCCGACAGCATTTCATTTTTTATGATTTCTTTTTCCGCACTGTCAAGAGCAGCGCAGCACCCCCAAGAAGCACGGCGAGGATCGACAGGATCAGGGAAGCGGTTTGAATCCCTTGTCCTCCTTGACCGTCCTCATTTTCTGCGGCTGTGTTTTGTTTCGTTGAAGCGCCGTGTGCATCAACCGTTTCGTGTCCGAGCTTTGCAGCGTCGACAATGCTTGTGATCGCATGCGGGGTATCGGCGTTCTCATCACCGGTCCACTCGACAATCGAGCCGTCTTTATAATATTGGTAAGCGTTCCAGGCGGCCTTTTGTTCTTTGTCAGGGTTTTTAGCGGTGAAGGTAAACTGCTGGAATTCACCGGGCTGAATGCCGCCGTTTTCGGCTTCCCACGTCACCCTTGTCACTTTTTCGTTTTTGCCGGTTTCAGTGCTCGTTTTCCAGCCCGGCACCGGTTCATACTGCTGAAATTCAACACCGTCCGGCATGCTGAGAACGACCTTGGTTGTAGCGTTGTCTTTTTCAACCGGTACTTTAACGGTGTATGTTTCCCATGAGCCTGCTGCTGATTCGGTCGGTTTTACTGTGACATGTGCGCTGACCGGCACGGAGAAAAGCAAAAATGATGCTAGGATTGCACCCAGCCATAATGTTTTTTTAAACATAATCAAAACTCCTTTTTATTAATTTTTGCATTGAAGACCGTTCTGATTTCCTCAAATGACGCAGTTAATCCGTGAACGCGGATCTTCCAGATGCCGTCTTCGTTTAAATTTAAATTTTTCGTTTGGAAAACACCGTCTTTATTTTTGCTGAGGCTGAACGTGCTTTCCTTGTCATCCCCGAAAAGCCCGGTTTTCTCAACGGTTAATTCGATTTTTTGAATGTCTTTGACGACGTCTCCTTTTCTGTTTCTGACTGTGACTTCAAACGTATTTGAGCCCGGCATGTTCGGGCTGATTCGGAGCGACAGCGTATTTCCTTCCGTCAGCTCCTTCGTCTCACTGAAAGGTTGCGGCAGCGGCGCGGGCGGACTTGGAATATTGGTGAAAACCGCCGTGGTCAGCAGAATGAGAAGCCCGACCGCCCATTCCGCTTTCATCGAACGGCCGCCCTGCTGTTTCGGCGCTTTTCTAAAACGGAAATAGTGAAATGCTCCGAGTCCGATCATGAGAAGAACGAGCGCCGATTTCACAAGGAGCGCTTTCCCGTAAGCCGTCCCGAACAGGTTATCCAGTGTATGAACGATGAAAAAGCTGTTGAAAAGGCCCGAGAATATGAGAAGCCCTGCTGAAACGAGCGCCCATGGCGAGAAGCGCCGAATGGTTTCCCATATCAAACTTTTGTCAGACTTCAGCCAGTCTTTTCCGAAAAACAGCACAAACATCGCGAGTCCGCCAGTCCAAATGGAAGCGGCATTCAGATGGATGAAGTTCATCGCGGTCGTCATATAGCCGGCGCTCGTCGAAGCGGCATGACCGTCGAGCGATTTGACGAACAAAAGTCCGGCAAAAAGGAACAGGCTCAAGATCGCGCTCTTCAGGCCTTTTCTATTCGAAGAGAAAACAAGCAAGGCGATGATGGCGATGTTGATCAGCCACAGCGTTCCTCCAGTCGTATTCAGAAGCGTTTCTTGTAAAAGTGAAGGCTGAAAAGCCCCGCTCCAGGAAACGCCTGCGTTTGCTTTTGTTTGCAGTGGCAGCTGAATGATGATGGCGGCCCCTGTCAATAAGAGCGCCGCATTCTTGATCCTCTTCAGACGGCGCCGTTTGTCACCCGGCCAGCCGTTTTCAGGTCGGTGCCATACGAGCTGAAAAAGAGCAGCTCCTATGAACAGGGAAAAACCGGTATACAAAAGGACGCGTTCAATGACGGTATCGGCTGCCGGCAGGCCTGACGCTTGATTTTGCTGATCTTTCGGCAGCCCGCCTTGAATGTTTCCGATACTGAAAGGGATCGTACCTGATACGGGATGTCCGTCTGCGGATACGGCTCTCCATTCGGCTGAGTAGATATCATCCTTTATCTTCGATTTCAGCTTGACGGTCATGATCTTTGCGTTTTGCGGGTCGATTTCCGTTTTGCCGGAATCGACGCGCTCACCTGACGAATTTCTGACCGTTATCGAATGAAACCCTTTCTGAATTGCTTCATTGAATTCAATCTTAATTTCTGCAGGCGCTTTTTTCAGCTCCTGATTTTCAGCGGGAGTTGAATTTACGATATAAGCGTGAGCAAAAGCGGCTTTTGGCAGCAGAATCGTACAAAGAACAGCCAGAACTGCCCAGAGTGTTGCTCTTTTCATCACATTCATCCAATCTTTTAACAAAATTTCACGTCTTCAGGCTGCAGCAGCTGTTCTTCATCGTTTTCTGGACCAGAAGCGCGGCATCGTCAAACGATAACAGCTGTCCGCCAAAGCCTTTTTTGAATTTTCGCGCATCCGCTTCAGAAGCGAAAGGGATCGCCTGCGGCTCGCAGCAGTTCAAATGAAGATCTGTATCCAGCAAAAAGACGGCAGCTTTGGCACTGATCGTCGTATCCAGCAAAAAATCCCTGCAAATCATCTGTGATACATCATCTTTCACTTTCTCATAGCGGAGCATTGCGCAATGGGCGCAGCAAAATTGTTCAATTTGGCTGTCGTTTTTGACAATTTGCACGGAAAGCCTCGAACCTGCCCCTTTTCCGCAAACGACGCAAAGCTGCCCAAGCTGCTGCTTCGGCTTGTTTAGCGTAATTCCGCCTGCCGTCTTGATGACCTGTCCGTTTTCAACGAGCGGTTTAATGTCGCGGTAAACGGTCATTTCAGAGACGTTCAGCCTTTTCGAAATTTCCGAAATGCGCAGAGATTCTTCTTCTTTGATCCACGCCAAAATCTGCTGTCTTCTTTTAATCGGTAGCATTCTCCTCCTCCATTCCTTATGTTCTTTACTTATAAGCCTAGTAGATTGCAGGAAAAGAAACAAGCGGAACGTGATAAAAAATGTGATGAAATGTTGAACTTTAACATCGCGGCCAAAGCTGTTGAATCGTCATTAATGGGTACTGGTCAAACCGTCCTGTTTCTAAAATTTTTTGTCAGGAAATGTAACAGGTTTGAACGCTTTAGCGAAGCAATGTGAAATAATAATCCAGAGCAAAGCTGCAGAGGGGAGGGGAGAAAATGGGGAAACAAAGGCTGGTTTTAATAGGAAACGGCATGGCCGGAGTTCGCACGGCCGAAGAAATTTTACAACACGGCGGGGACCGGTTCGAGATCGTCATCATCGGCAGCGAACTACACCTTAGTTATAATCGGATTCTGCTGTCTTCTGTCCTTCAGGGGGAAACGGATTGGAATGATGTGATGACAAAAAGCCGGAGCTGGTATGAAGAAAACGGGATTACCCTTTATATAGGGGAAACGGCTGTCGCAATCGATACGGTTAAACAGACGGTGTCGACAGATCAAAACCGCGAAATCGCTTATGACAAACTGATCATAGCGACGGGCTCTTCCCCGTTTATCCTCCCGGTTCATGGTGCAGACAAAGAAGGGGTATATGGTTTTAGAACAATAGACGATTGCCGGGCATTCATAAAGGCATCAAAGCGGTTTGAAAAAGCGGCCGTCATCGGCGGGGGAATTTTGGGCCTTGAGGCGGCGCGAGGATTGGCAAACCTCGGGATGAAGGTTGATGTGATTCACCACTCTTCCTGGATCATGCAGAATCAGCTCGATCCGCCGGCATCTGCCATGCTCCAGAAAGAGCTGGAGCGCCAAGGGATCGATTTTCATTTGGATAAAGATACAGAGGCGATTTCAGGAAGATCCCGCGCCGAGGGTGTGCGGTTTAAAGACGGGACGAAGATCAGCGCCGATCTCATCGTCATGGCTGCCGGTGTCAGACCGAATATCGAACTGGCCAAGGCGAGCGGTATTGCAACAAACCGGGCGATCATCGTCAGCGACTATATGGAGACGAATGTTCCAAATGTCTACGCCGTCGGTGAATGCGCGGAGCATAACGGGACGGTCTAT
Organism: Bacillus haynesii; assembly: GCF_001969855.1. Lineage (GTDB taxonomy): Bacteria > Bacillota > Bacilli > Bacillales > Bacillaceae > Bacillus > Bacillus haynesii. The sequence continues at coordinate 142,081 of NZ_MRBL01000013.1, read as the reverse complement.
GGCTTAGTCAAGCCATTGTATGAACAGGGGAAAGTGCTGGCCAAACATATTTGCGGTCTCGAATGTGCCGGTTATCAGGGCTCCGTCCAGTCCGCAGCTTTAAAAATGTCCGGCATCGACGTCTTTTCGGCAGGGAAAATCACAGAGGACGACTCGACGACGGCTATTAAACTTTTAGACGAAGCGGCAGGAGTCTATAAAAAAGCGGTCTTTCAAGGGGATAAAATGGCCGGCGTCATTTTATACGGAGACACCAGCGGCAGCCAAAGGCTGTTGGAAAGCATGATCAAACAAAGGGATATTACCGTTGTCAAAAAAGAGCTGTTTCAATCGGAAGAAGACAGTTCAGTCGCTTCTATGGCGCTTGGTGAAACGATCTGCCAATGCAATGCAGTTTCAAAAGGCGTGATCATGGAAGCCATACAGATGCACGGTTTAAAGACGGCCGAGGAGGTCAAACACTGTACAAATGCTTCCGGGTCATGCGGCGGCTGCAGGCCTATGGTCGAGGAACTGCTGCGCCATACCGCCGAACAGGTTGATCATGTATCTGCGGCGAAACAACCGATGTGCGCCTGCACTTCATTCACGGAAGATGAAGTCGTGAACGAAATACAGATAAGAAATCTTTCTTCCGTTCACGACATCATCTCGGCGCTCGGCTGGAAAAATAACAGCGGATGCCAGATTTGCGTGCCCGCGATTCACTACTATTTAAAAATGATCCGTCCGGACATCACCTACGAGGAGCACGAAGAGGAAACGGATGTCATCATTCCGCAAATGTACGGAGGCCGGACGAATGCCAAAGAGCTGAAGCGCATTGCCGGAGTGATTGAAAAATATCAAATTCAAGAAGTGTACATGACACACCATCAGAGATTAAAGCTTGCTGGTATTAAGCCGGATCTTATAGGGCGCGTGAAAGAAGAACTCGGCATGCCGTATTGCCCGCAGCAGCAGCGGATCGCCGCGATTAAAACGTGCCCGTGCGGATCACCGCATATTCAATCATTGGCAGCAGACTTGGAAAAAGCAGCAGAATCCCTCCTCATTCCGGCCAAGGTCTCAATCGGGGTGTCGGGCTGTTTGGACGATTGCGTGTACGCTTCAGTTCATGACATCGGACTTCTCAAAGTAAACGGAGGATGGGAGATTTATGCGGGCGGCCAGGGAGGACAGCATGCTTCCCCGGGAGAGCTGCTTTCAGTAGCCGACTCGGCGGAGGAAGCGGGGGAATTCATGAAAGGCCTGCTTCAATATTACCGCGAAACAGCAAATTATCTCGAGAAGGTCGGGCATTGGATTGAACGCGCCGGCATTATTCATATCCGGGAAGTTTTATTTGACAACGGACTTCGCGGCCAGCTGATCGAACGGCTTGAAAAAGAGAAGCGGCTGGCTCAGCAAGAAACGATAAAAGGGCTGATGTGAATTGACAGAACGATTGTTAAAGTACTTTCGCACAAAGCAAAAAGAAGTGCAATCCGAAAAAACGTATGACACCCAATGTCCATTTTGCAGCATGCAGTGTAAAATGCAGCTCATTGAACAGACGATTGTAACAAGAAAAAAATACGCGGCAGTCGGAAAAGACAATCCGACGACAAAAGGGCGGCTGTGCATGAAAGGGATGAACGCTCATCAGCACGCGTTTCATTCAGAGAGGATCACCCATCCGCTGATCAAAATAAACGGCGAATTCGTCCGTGTGTCATGGGAAGAAGCGCTTCAGTACATCAAAGAACAAGTAACAGCGATCCAGCATGAAGATGGATGCGATGCTTTGAGTGTATACGGCAGCGCGTCCATTACAAATGAAGAAGCGTATTTGCTCGGGAAGTTCGCCCGCGTCGCCTTGAAGACGAGGCATATTGACTACAATGGCAGGCTTTGCATGTCGGCGGCTGCCACAGCTGCAAATCAAACCTTCGGAATGGACCGGGGGCTGACAAATGCCCTTTCCGAGATCCCCCATGCAAGGGTCATCATCCTCGCAGGTACCAATATTGCAGAGTGCCAGCCGACGATCATGCCGTATTTTGAAGAAGCGAAGCAAAACGGGGCTTACATCATTGTCATCGATCCCCGCGAAACGGCAACGGCCAAGATCGCCGACCTGCATTTGAAAATCAGGCCTGGGACAGACGCCGCACTCGCAAACGGAATGTTGAAAATCATCATTGAAGAACAGCTGACAGACGGAGCTTTTCTCAGAGATAGAGCTGATGGTTTTGAAGAGGTCAAGCGCCATGTGGCGTCTTTATCACTTGAAGACATATCGGCCAAAACCGGGATACAAATCGAGCAGATCAAAAAAGCTGCGGTAAAATTCGCCCGCGAGGAGACGGGAATGCTGTTCACGGCAAGAGGGGTTGAGCAGCAGACGGACGGAACAGCTGCTGTCAGGAATTTACTGAATATTCTAATATCAACGGGGAAAATCGGCAAATTTGCCTGCGGCTACGGTGCCGTCACCGGTCAAGGCAACGGGCAGGGGGCGCGGGAGCACGGGCAGAAAGCGGATCAGCTGCCCGGGTACCGTTCGATTGAAAACGAAGCTGACCGCGCCTATATTGCGGATGTTTGGGGCATAAAAGCTGAAGACCTTCCGGGAAAAGGTGTATCCGCTTATGAACTGATGGAGAAAGTTCATGATGGCGAGATCACCGGGATGTTTTTAATGTGCTCAAACCCTGTTGTATCCAGCCCGAACGCCGGTTTTGTCAAATCTGCTTTGAAAAAATTAAAGTTTTTTGCCGCCGTTGATTTGTTTCTTTCTGAAACGGCAAGACTCGCAGACGTCATTCTCCCCGCATCATCTTATCTCGAGGACGAAGGAACGATGACCAATCTGGAAGGCAGAGTGACATTAAGGGAAGGCTCAAAGCCGTGCCCCGGTGAAGCGAGGCATGACTGGCAAATAATTTGCGATATCGCTGCAGCGCTTGGAAAAGGCCGTTATTTCTCATATCGGTCGGCAGAGGATGTTTTTAATGAATTGAGAAAAGCGAGCCGCGGCGGAATTGCCGATTATTCGGGCATCACTTATGAACGCCTGAGAAAGGAAGGCGGCATTTTATGGCCTTGTCCTGAACAGGGGCACCCCGGGACACAGCGCCTGTTTGAATCATCCTTTGCCCACCCGGACAAAAAAGCGAAAATGTGCGTCGTCCCGAACGAACCAAACATCAAAAAAGATGAACCGACTGAGGAGTACCCCCTTTTTCTGACGACCGGAAGGGTGATGTCCCACTATTTAACCGGCGTACAGACGAGAAGGAGCGCTGCACTCAAGGCCAGGCACTTTGAATCATTTATGGAAATCCATCCGAAAACGGCGGAAAAGTACAACATTGGCGACCGGGTGCTGGTCAGGGTGGAATCAAAAAGAGGCAGCATCATTGTCAGGAGCAAATGGTCGGAAGCCATCAGGCCGGATACCGTATTTGTACCGATGCATTGGGGGGATTCGCAAAATGTGAACGATTTGATAGCAGAAACGCTAGATCCGTCTTGCAGAATGCCGGGATTTAAGGTTTGCTCCGTAAAAATTCGTCCGTCAGTTGACAATTATGTGAATAAATTGTCATAAAAAGTCATAAAAAGTTTACAAAATTAACTATAATTTGTGATAGTTTTAAAGATGTAAATAAAATACTTGTTTAGGGCGTATAGTGAATTGTTTTGAAAAAGGGGAGGATCATAGTGAAAAAAAAGCAGCTTGTCCTTGTAGGGAACGGTATGGCCGGGGTCAGGGCCATTGAAGAAATTCTTAAAATTTCAAGCGAAGAGTTTCAGATCACGATTTTCGGAAACGAACCGCACCCAAACTATAACCGGATTCTTCTTTCCAAAGTGCTTCAAGGAGATACGGATGTTAAGGACATTACACTGAATGATTGGGATTGGTATGAAGAAAACGGGATTCAGCTGTATACAGGTGAAGAAGTCGTTACAGTTGATCCGGAGTCCAAAACTGTCATCACGGATGCGGGAAGAGTCCAGCCGTATGATGAACTGATTTTGGCGACAGGTTCTCTCCCTTTTATTCTGCCATTGCCCGGAGCGGATAAAGAAGGTGTAACAGCTTTCCGTGATATCAAGGATACGGATATCATGCTCGAAGCTTCCAAAACGTACAAAAAAGCAGCCGTTATCGGCGGCGGGTTGCTGGGACTGGAAGCAGCGCGCGGACTTCTCAACCTTGGCATGGACGTTACCGTTATCCACCTCGCGCCATATTTGATGGAGCGTCAGCTTGATGCAACCGCAGGACGGCTTTTGCAAAAAGAGCTGGAAAAGCAGGGCATGAAATTTTTACTTGAAAAGCAGACAGAAGAAATTTACGGAGAAACGCGTGTCGAAGGCTTAACATTCAAAGACGGCTCAACGCTTGAGGCCGATTTGGTCGTCATGGCGGTCGGAATCAAGCCTAACGTTCAGCTCGGCAAAGACTGCGGCCTTCCGGTAAACAGAGGAATCGTCGTCAATGATTACATGGAAACCGAAGTTCCCAACATTTACGCTGTCGGAGAATGTGCTGAACATAGAGGCATTGCCTACGGACTTGTCGCGCCTCTTTATGAACAGGCAAAAGTGCTTGCCAAAAAAATCTGCGGCGTTGAAACGGCTCCGTATGAAGGATCTGTTTTGTCAACCCAGCTGAAGGTTTCCGGTGTTGAGGTCTTTTCCGCCGGTGACTTTAATGAGGATGACGGAGAAGACAAAAAAGCGCTCAAAGTGTTTGACGAACAGGACGGAATCTACAAAAAAATCGTTCTGCGCGGCAATCAGGTGATCGGCGCTGTACTGTTTGGAGACAGCAGCGAAGGCAACAGGCTGTTTTCCATGATTCAAAAAGGAGCGGATATTTCTGATACTTCTAAAGTTTCAATCTTGCAGCCTTTGAATCAGGAAGAAGGCATGAGCTTGACCGCTGCCATGAGCGACGATGAGATCGTGTGCGGCTGCAACGGCGTTTCGAAAGGAATGATCATTCAGGCGATTAAAGAGCAGGGATGCACGTCGACGGATGAAATTAAAGCCTGCACAGGCGCATCACGCTCTTGCGGAGGATGTAAGCCGCTTGTCGCAGAGATTCTCCAGCATACGCTCGGCTCAGAATTTGATGCTTCAGCACAAAAAGAAGCGATTTGCGGATGTACGGACCTTTCAAGAGACGAACTCGTGGCTGAAATCAGAGAAAAAGGGCTGACCCATACGAAAGAAGTCATGAACGTGCTCGGCTGGAAAACGGCGGAAGGCTGTTCCAAATGCCGCCCAGCGCTTAACTACTACCTCGGCATGATCAATCCGAAGGAATACGAAGATGAAAGGGAATCCCGCTTCGTCAATGAACGGATGCACGCCAACATTCAAAAAGACGGCACATATTCAGTCGTACCGCGGATGTACGGCGGGGTCACCAATTCGACTGATTTGCGGCGCATCGCTGATGTCGTCGACAAATATGAAATTCCTCTAGTGAAAATGACCGGCGGCCAGCGGATCGATCTGATCGGTGTCAAAAAAGAAGATCTTCCGAAAGTATGGGCTGATCTTGACATGCCTTCAGGATTTGCTTACGGAAAAACGCTCAGAACCGTAAAAACGTGTGTAGGCGAACAGTTCTGCCGCTTCGGCACGCAAGACTCAATGGCCCTCGGAATTGACCTTGAGAAAAAATTTGAAGGGCTCTACACGCCTCACAAAATTAAAATGGCGGTTTCCGCTTGTCCGAGAAACTGTGCTGAGTCCGGCATTAAAGATATCGGCGTCGTCGGCATCGACGGTGGCTGGGAAATTTACGTCGGCGGAAACGGAGGCACGCATTTGCGCGCAGGCGATCTGTTAATGAAAGTCAAAACGGCCGAAGAAGTTATCGAAATCACAGGTGCGTATCTCCAATACTATCGTGAAACAGCCAACTATTTAGAGCGGACATCTGCATGGGTCGAACGTGTCGGCTTATCCCACGTCCAATCCGTATTAAATGATAAAGAAAAACGCAAAGAGCTGAATGACCGCATCAATCAAGCGCTGTCTGTCCATAAAGACCCGTGGAAAGACTTTTTGGAAGATGAAAAGACAACAAAACAGCTATTCGAAAATGTTGTCACTTCTTAAAATGAGAAACCAACTTGAGGAGGAATTCACATGGTGAACAAGAACTTAGCAAAGGTGTTTGTTTCGAAGGTCGGGGATTTGCCGAATCAGCTTGGAAAGACAGTGCTTATCGAGGACAAGGAAATTGCGGTATTCAAGCTTTCAAACGGCAGCGTCCGCGCGATTGAAAACCGCTGCCCCCACAAAGGGGGCGTGCTTGCCGAAGGAATGGTAAGCGGCGAATTCGTCTTCTGTCCGATGCACGACTGGAAGATCAGCCTTGAAGACGGCAAAGTTCAAGAGCCTGATACAGGGTGTATTCAGACATACGAAACGGTCGTTGAAGGCGAAGATTTGTATATCGTTTATTAAACGGCACAACAAGCGAAATAATGCGTACCCGCAATATTTCAAAGCCTTAAGGGTCGCTGAACGTGACCCCTCTTTATTAAAAAAACAAACGCGTTCAAAGATCGGCAGATGGAAGGATGACAGTTGATGGGGAATGGGAAAGTATATTTTGTCGGGGCCGGACCGGGCGATTCAGGATTGATCACATTAAAAGGAAGAACGCTGATCGAGGCGGCGGATGTCATATTGTATGACAGGCTCGTCAATTCCCGGCTGCTTGAGCATGCAAAAGCAGCATGCGAATTTGTCTACTGCGGCAAGCTCCCGGACCGCCATTATATGAAACAAAGTGAAATCAATGCACTGCTCATTGAAAAGGGCCTGAAAGGCCTCAAAGTGGTCCGGCTGAAAGGAGGAGACCCGAGCGTGTTCGGCAGAGTCGGGGAAGAAGCGGCCGCCGTCAGCGAACACGGCATCCCGTACGAAATGGTGCCCGGCATTACATCGGGAATCGCCGCGCCTCTTTATGCCGGACTGCCTGTGACTCACCGCGATTTCGCTTCATCCTTTGCCGTTGTCACCGCACATGATAAATCGGGCAAGCCGGAGATGAATTGGGAAGGGCTGGCCAAGGGCGTCCAAACCCTCGTCTTTTACATGGGGATCAAAAACCTTGGTTATATATGCGAGCAGCTGATGAAAAACGGCAAGTCCCCCCTTGTTCCCGCGATGGTCATCCAATGGGGCACATGGGGCCGGCAGCGGAGCGTTAAAGGGACATTGCAGAATATCAGGGAAAAAATAACCGAGCATCAGATCAAAAATCCCGCGATCATCGTCATCGGCGACATCGTATCATTCAGGCAGAACAGCTGGTTTGAAGAAAAGCCTTTGATCGGGCTAAACATCATGGCAGTCAAAAGCTGTGAAGAAGAACGAATTCCAGTGGAGGAGCTTCGTGAACAAGGCGCTGAAGTTGTTGAATGGCCGAAATGGAAATTAGCCGAAACGGTGCCTGATGATGCAGTTTTAGATCGAATTGCTTCTTTTGACAGCCTGCTGTTCACCTCAAGTGCGTCACTGCGCAGATTTTTCAGCCGGCTTGCCGCTTTGAAGATCGATGTCAGGGAAATGCGCGGACGGCTCTACGCTTCAGATCAGCATGTAAAAGCAGCTCTTGAAGAACGGGGATTTGCCGCTTTTCTACAAACGGAAATGCCGATCTCGGGCAGCTGTTTGCTGATCGGCAGCCGGGAAGCCGTGCAACATCAACCGCACTCCGGGTGTGAGGTATTGATTACACATGACAGGATGATCGACAGCCGCTTTACTTCGATCATTAAACGGGAAATCGATGAATTTCCTGTTGATGTAGTGTTGTTTTCGAATCGAACATGCGTCGAGCTGTTCGTAAACGAGGCGGAGACAATCGGCCTCAATCCGGAAAAAGCGGCTGCCCGTCTTCAGGCGATCTGCCTCACCGAAGAAGCGGGGAAAAGGGCTGAAGCCGTCGGGTTTGAGCGCGTTCATGTCGTGAATGAATGCGATCGTCTTCCGGATGTCATCAAAGGGATCAACCGAACAGCCGAATTTGTCTGTCAGATCTGAAAAAAGCAGGGGAAACCCTGCTTTTTTAGCGTGCGAACAACACCTCTTTTAAGTAGCAAAGGTCTGCCTCTATATGCTTTCTCATTGAATCGGCAGCTTTTGCATCATCTCTGTTCTGCATGTGATGCAGAATCTCCTCGTGCTGATTGATGATGTCAAGGGTGCGCTCCGGTCTTTCAAGGTTTTTGCTCCGGTAGAAAAAGGTCAGCGACCGCAAATCAAGCAGCTGTTTTTGCAGGCGTTCGTTTTCGCTCGCTTCGATGATGACATCATGAAATCGCGTATTTAGACGAAGCAGAGCATTGGCCGACTCCGGACCTTGGCTTTCTTGGTGCTTATGCGCTTCAGAGAGCGTTTCGGAAATGAGTTCCAGTGTTTCATTTGAAGCAAGGCGGGTCGCTAATGAAACGGCTAAGGATTCGAGCGCCTGGCGGCATTGGTATATTTCTTCAAGGTCTTTGATTGTCGGTTCATAAACTGTAATTTTTGATTTATCATCTATCAATAACAGGCCTTCCTGTTCAAGTGTCCGAACTGCCTCCCTAACGGGGCTGCGGCTCACTTGCAGCTCCTTGGCGATTTTGGATTCGTAGATCCGTTCGCCTGGCTGATATCCTCCTTTAATAATCATATCTTTTAAATAGTGATGGACTTGATCATGATAAGAGACTGCACGTTGGATCGAAAACTTCACGCTGTTCACCTCGTTTATTTTTCACTGCGGAAATCACTAATAGTCTAGCAAAAAGAGAGAAATACCATCAACCTAAAATTACCATAATATTGAGTATTTTGTGACAAAAAAGTGTTGACTGCCATTAGCTGTCCGTTATAATTAAGTTATAACTGTCGACAGTCGGCAGCTTACTTTTTGATTACTATTGTAAGCGCTTTATCGATAGAGGGGAAGGGGGATTTTTTATGAAATCAAGCGTTGTGTCAGCATGGGATATGCTTTGGAGATCACACCGGGAAGCAAAGAGGCTGCTTTTGTTCGCCATGCCTGTCAGAGCGGGAAAAGATGCCGGTTTAAAGATAAAGTCGGAGCAAACCATGAAGGAAGAGAAGCCGCCGAGCTATAAAACGCCTCAAAAAATCGGACTGCTGCTTGGTCCTGCATTGTTTTTTGCCGTCCTTTTGTTCTTTTTTCCCGAAGGTCTGAGCTATGAAGGAAGAATGGTATTGGCGACCACTTTGTGGGTTGCGGTTTGGTGGATTACGGAGGCTGTTCCGATTCCGGCTGCATCATTGCTGCCGATCGTGCTGCTTCCGCTGACCGGGGCGCTGGAAGGGGCAGCTGTCACGTCAAGCTACGGCGATCCGATCGTCTTTTTATTCTTAGGAGGCTTCTTGATTGCACTTGCGATGGAGCGTTGGAATCTTCATAAACGGATCGCGCTCAATATCATTTCTGTAGTGGGTACGAGCACTTCAAGGATCGTCCTCGGTTTTATGGCGGCCACAGGGTTTTTGTCCATGTGGGTCTCAAATACGGCCGCGGTCATGATGATGCTTCCGATTGGAACCGCTATCATTCACCAGGTATCAGCCGTCATGAAATCTGAAAGAAAAGATTTAGCCGGAGAAGAAGCGAAATTTTCAAAAGCGCTGATCTTCAGCATCGGGTATGCGGGGACAATCGGCGGACTTGGTACACTGATCGGCACGCCGCCGAACATTATTTTGGCGGCCAATATTAAAAAGTTGTACGGTGTTGAAGTGTCTTTCGGTGGATGGATGGCTTTTGCCGTTCCGGTCGTCGTCATTTTGCTTGTAGCGGTATGGTTGTACTTGACGAAAGTGGCCCATCCGATCAAGATGAAGGAGCTTCCGGGCGGAAAAGAATTGATTCTCGAAGAAAAAAGAAAGCTCGGAAAGATGAGCTTTGAAGAAACAATGGTTCTGCTTGTCTTTGGGTTTGCCGCGTTTATGTGGGTGACGAGGACGTTTTTATGGGATGACAAAATACCGGGTATTGACGATACAATGATTGCGATATTCGCAGCTTCATTGCTCTTCTTGATCCCTTCGCTCAATAAAGGGGGCAGGGTATTGGACTGGTCGGTATCGAAGGACTTGCCGTGGGGGATTCTCCTTTTATTCGGAGGAGGCTTGGCGCTCGCGACCGGCTTTAAAGAAACCGGTCTGGCGGAATGGATCGGCGGAAGGCTTACGGTATTGGATGGATTTAACTTTGTGGTTATTGTCGTTATCTCAGCGGCATTGGTGCTGTTTTTGACGGAGATTACGTCGAATACGGCTACGGCGACTATGATCCTGCCTGTACTGGCCTCGCTCGCTTTAGCGCTGAATGTTCACCCGTATGCATTAATGGTGCCTGCTGCAATGGCGGCAAACTGCGCCTTTATGCTGCCGGTCGGCACGCCGCCGAATGCGATTATTTTCGCATCGGGCAAATTGAAGATCAGCGAGATGGTTCGAACCGGCTTTATGATTAATATATTCACACTGATTTTAATCGTCGGAGCTGTGTTCTACATTCTTCCGCATTTATGGGGAGTGGATCTGACCGTCTTCCCGGACAATCTGAAATCGAATTGATGAAGCAAAGCCGGAGCTTAGGCCCCGGCTTTTTGTCATGGTGAAGCTTGCAACTGATCGTTCAGCAGCCATTTAAAAAGAGAAAAAAATGAAACTGCGGTATAATTATGTAAAAAAGGATGATCAGCGTGAACAACACTGTACTGCCGCATCGATATCCGTTTCTATTCATTGACCGTGTTGTAGAAAGCGAGCCGGGAAAATGGGTGAAAGGATATAAATTTATAACGGAAAACGACTGGTTTATTACGGAAAACCAAAAGGAAATGCCATTTTCCATTATCATTGAAGCGCTGGCTCAGACCGCTGCATTTACTGCGCTCAAAGACCCGGCTGAGATCGGCTTTCTGTCTTCGGTGAAAAAAGCTGAATATACCGGCAAGGTCTTTGTGGGAGACAAACTTGATCTTTATTTTGAAGTTTCCCGCTTTAAAAGGGGGTTTTTATTCGGCAACGGAACCGCCTCAGTCAACGGAAAACCGGCAGCGAAAGCGGAGATCGGGATTTTTATGGAAGCGAAGTGAAAGCGGGGGATAAAATTGATAGAAATAAAGCCTGTCGCGTTTGTGAAAAATTTGCGGACTATGCCGAAGGATGATCATTGGGGTGATGTGATTTCTGAAGTTAAATTGGCTGAAGGCATCCATCCGGACGCTTTAAAAGGGATCGAAGCATTTTCCCATTTGGACATTATCTTTTACTTTCATCAAGTAAAAGAGGATCAAATACAATATCAGGCTCGGCGCCCGAGAAACAATCAAAACTATCCGGAGACAGGCATTTTCGCCCAAAGGGGAAAAAACAGGCCGAACAGGCTCGGCGCGACCGTTGTCACTCTCCTTGAAAAATCGGGGAGCAAGCTTGTAGTGAAAGGGTTGGATGCGATTGACGGGACACCTGTAATCGATATCAAACCGGTGATGAAAGAGTTTCTTCCGAAAGGGCAAATCATACAGCCGAAGTGGTCGGAAGATTTGATGAAAATATATTGGCATGAAAGCTGATGGATAGAAAAAAACCTCTCAACCACCTTCTGAGAGGTTTTTTCATGCTTATACGATAAAAAAGAAGGATATCAGACCAATCTTGAAGATCGGAAGTCCCATGAATTGTGCCCAATCGGCAGACAAAATGAAAGCGCTTTATTATATGATGACAATAAGGGGGGCGCAAAAATGATCAACGAGAAACGTCCGGCTCAATTGCTCCAATATTTGCTGCGTGTCAGAGAAGCGACAATGCATCAGCTGCTTGATCATTTTCAATTATCGAAACGGCAAATCTGCTATGACCTGGATAAAATCAATCATTGGCTGACCGGCAAGCAGCTGCCTGAAATCGAATATAAAAGAAAGAATAGGCTGTCCGTTCCGGAAAAATTGCTTGAATTGCGGTTCTCCGAAGCCTGTTCAGACATCGGCCGCTCGTTTATTTTCACGCAGGAAGAGCGGATCAAAGCCTTGTACATGTTTCTGTTTGTCCGCAGAGAGCCGATTTCATCCGCTCATCTGACACAGTTATTGCAGGTCAGCAAAAATACGGTCATGAATGATGTGAAAAAAGCGAATGAGGCGCTGACTCCGTTTTTAGTGGCAATCAGATATACAAGACAGCGCGGCTATCATTTAATAGGAAGCGAGTTTGATAAAAGAGTTCCGGTCATGCACCACCTTTCTTCTTTCCTGCAGAAGCCTTACGGCAAAGAAATCCTTCATTATATTTTAAAAATTTCCGGCTCGCACGATGACACACAACAAGAAATCAAAAGAGCGGTTGAACTTGTCTCAAAAGAATACAGGCTTCAACTCGTTGAAGAAAGGCTTAATGAATTTATCTACTTTCTGATGATGTATTCGATCAGAGTAGCCGAAGGAAAAATTGTCCGTTTTCACCAGGAGGAGGGGGAGCTTTTAAAGCAAAGTCCGCTGAAAAACGCAGCCGCAACGCTTGTGAATGAACTTCGGATTCCCGTCCATGAAACCGAACTTTGCTACATTTTGATCCAGCTGCTCGGGCTTTCATTCGGACAACAGCAGGCACATGATCCGCTTTATCAGCTGTGTGAAAAACTTGTGTTTGAATTTGAATCAAGGGCATGCATCACATTTCCAAGGAGGCGTGATGTGGCGGAATCTCTTTACCGGCACTTGAAGCCGGCATATTTCAGAATGAAATACCGCATTCCGATTCACAATCCCCTGCTCAGCAAAATTAAGAAAGAGCATAAAGAACTGTTTACCATCGTTCAAAAGCTGATGCGGCACCTTGAAGCGCTGCTGAACAAACCGGTTCCAGAGGAAGAAATCGGCTTTATCACGATTCATTTTGGTGCATTGCTTGAGCAGCCGATGCAGTCCGGATCATCCAAAAAGACGGCTGTCGTCGTCTGCCCGAGCGGTGTCAGCTCATCCTTGATGGTCAGGCACCAGCTTGAATCGTTATTTTCAGAGATTGTCGTTGAGAAGGCGATGCCTTTGCAGGAATTCACACCTGACGTCTTTGATCATTATGATGCCGTGTTTTCCACTGTTGAGCTTAAAACCAAAAAGCGATACTACATGGTCAGGCCGCTGATGACGCCCGCTGAAAAAAGCAGGCTTGTCAATGAAGTGTATCAGGAAATGTTCGGTGTGAAGCAAAGGGAGCTTTTGACAGACGAATTTCTTCACATTCTCGAGAAGCACGCCAGTATCATCGACGAAAAAGGACTAAGAGAATCATTAGAAAATATTGTGTTTGTTCAAAAAGTGACGGAAACAAGGGGGAAACGACCAGTGCTGAAAGATCTGCTGACAGACGAAACCATTCAAATGGCTGACCAAATTAAAAGCTGGGAAGAAGCGATTCAAACAGCGGCAAAGCCTTTGCTTGATAAGGAGGTGATCTTGAAGGAATACACAGATGCCATGATCGACAATGTCAAAACGATGGGACCTTATATGATCATCGGCCCCGAGATTGCCGTCCCTCACGCAAGACCTGAAAAGGGCGTCCGAAAAGTGGGAATGAGTCTCCTGAAACTGAAGGAGCCGGTCTATTTTTTGGATGATGAACAGTATCCGGTAAGGCTTTTGTTTTGCATTGCGGCGGTTGACCATACGACACATCTGAAAGCACTTTCCCAACTGACCCGGCTTCTCAGCAATAAAGAAAATCAGGATTCCTTAAAGGAAACCGAGTCGTTGGAGCATATCAAACGTTTAATCGAAGCCTATTCATCCAATTAAAAACAGGAGGGGATAACATGAGAATATTGGCAGTTTGTGGATCAGGACTCGGAAGCAGTTTTATGCTTGAAATGAATATTAAGGATATTTTGCAGGAAATGGGATTGGTGGAGATCGAGGTGGATCATTCGGATTTGAGCTCAGCGTCTCCTGACCAAGCGGATTTGTTTGTCGTTGCCAAAGATATCGCTGAAGGAGCAGCCCACCTGCAGGATATCGTCGTGCTTGAAAGCATTATAGACATGGATGAACTGAAAACAAAACTGGTTAAAACATTGCAGGAAAAAGGAGTGCTTTAATCACAGAATAGGAGGAACTGCAAATGGGTGAAAGAGCACTAAAGCTGATGATGGATGTGTTAAGCCAGCCGGCTGTATTAATTGCAGCCATTTCTCTTATCGGTCTTCTGCTTCAAAAAAAGCCGGCCAATGAAATTGTGAAAGGGACGACGAAATCGTTTTTAGGTTTTATCGTGATTTCAGCCGGGGCGGGTATTCTTGTTGGTTCGCTTGAGCCGTTCGGAAAGATGTTTCAGGCGGCCTTTCATGTGAACGGCGTTGTTCCGAACAATGAAGCGATTGTCGCGATGGCGCTCAATGAATACGGGACGGCAACAGCGCTGATTATGTTTTTCGGGATGCTGTCCAACATCTTAATTGCCCGTTTTACCAGATTAAAATACATTTTTCTGACGGGGCATCACACATTGTATATGGCTTGTTTAATCGCCGTCATACTGGCGGTGGCAGGTTTGAAGGGCCCGTTTCTGATCGGCGTCGGAGCGGTTTCACTCGGCTTGACAATGAGTTTGTTTCCGGCGATGGTTCAGCCTTTTATGAAAAAGATCACCGGCAATGATAAGGTCGCGTTCGGCCATTTTTCTTCAATCGGTTACGCTGTGTCCGGGTTAATCGGCAAAGCAGCAGGCAAGGGCTCGCGCTCAACTGAAAAAATACGGTTTCCAAAGGGCCTCGGATTTTTAAGGGACAGTTCTGTCAGCATTGCGCTCACCATGACCATCTTGTACGTTTTGATTGCCTTATTTGCAGGGGCGGGTTATGTGGAGCGCGAGTTGAGCGGCGGTAAGCATTACCTTGTCTTCTCCGTTATTCAAGCAGTCACATTTGCGGCAGGGGTATTTATTATTCTTTCAGGAGTCAGACTTGTGCTCGCAGAGATCGTTCCGGCTTTTAAAGGCATATCTGACAAACTTGTGCCGGATTCCAAGCCGGCACTGGATTGTCCGATCATTTTTCCATACGCGCCAAACGCCGTATTAATCGGCTTTTTTTGCAGCTTCATTGGCGGCATCACCGGCATGTTGATTCTCGGAGCAGCCGGAGCTGTCATCGTTCTTCCCGGAGTGGTTCCGCACTTTTTCACAGGAGCCTCGGCCGGCGTCTTCGGAAACGCTGCAGGGGGGATACGGGGAGCGGTCTTGGGGTCTTTTGTCAACGGTCTGGTTATCACGTTTTTCCCTGTGTTCCTGCTGCCGGTCATGGGTGATTTAGGCTTTGCCAATACGACATTTTCCGATACAGACTTTGCTGCGACAGGAATCGTGCTTGGGCATGCGTTGAAACTGCTGGGCTCTGGAGGAGTTGTAATTGGAATCGCAGCGGTCTTGGCTGGTGCGGTCTTGCTGGGTTTTAAACGCGGAAAGGCGGAGAAGTCCGATCATAAAGCTGAAGCATAAAGGAGTGGGCAATGATGGCAGTAAGGGACATCGATATGGAACGTTTTCGTAATCAAATCAGGCTGCTGACACTGAAACAGCTTCATCATCTCGGTTTTGGACATTATGGTGGCAGCTTGTCAATCGCTGATGTGTTGGCCGTTTTGTATGGAAAGGTGATGAAAATAGATCCTGCCAATCCGTCGTGGGAAGATCGGGACTTCTTTATCCTTTCAAAAGGGCACGGCGGCCCCGCCTTATATGCAGCGCTTCATCTTTCCGGCTATTTTGAAGAAGATGTGCTCTATACGCTAAACCAAAACGGCACGGCTCTTCCGTCGCATCCTGACCGGAATTTAACCCCGGGAGTCGATATGACGACCGGGTCGCTGGGCCAGGGGATCTCGGCTGCGGCAGGAGTCGCGCTGTCGCACAAGCTTTCAGGACGCACTAACCGAACCTTTGTCATTGTCGGCGACGGGGAGCTGAATGAAGGTCAATGCTGGGAAGCGATCCAATTTGCGGGACACCATAAGCTCCACAATCTTTATGTGTTTGTGGATGATAATAAACAACAGCTGGACGGCCCGACGAAAGATATTATCGATCCGCTGGATTTTGTCAGCAAATTTAGAGCCTTCGGGTTTTATTCCGAACGGGTAAACGGACACGAACCGGAAGCGATTTATCGTGCGGTCAAAAGAGGAGAAGCTCAGCGGGAAAGGCCGGTTGCCGTCATCCTTGATACGGTGAAGGGAAAGGGCATCCCTTATTTTGAAAATATGGAGAACAGCCACCACATTAGAGCAAATGAAGAGCAAAACCGCATGATCGAAAAGATCATTTTGACGCTTGAAGAAAAGGAAGTGAGGGCATGAATAAGGCAGCAGCAAATGTAAAGCAGGATGCTGTTGAAATGAGGCAGGCATACAGCTCAGCCGTTTATGAACTGGCTCAAGAAAACGCGGACATCGTGGCTTTGGAAGCGGATTTGATGAGCTCGATCTCCATGGACAAAGTCAAACGGCGCATTCCCGAGCAAGTGATCAATTGCGGTGTCATGGAAGCCAATATGATAGGGATTGCGGCCGGGCTTTCGTTAACCGGAAGAATCCCGTTTGTTCACACGTTCGCTCAGTTTGCGACAAGACGCTGTTTTGATCAGCTGTTTGTTTCAGGTGCATATGCCAAAACAAACATTAAGATTCTCGGTTCAGATTCGGGAATTACGGCTGAACATAACGGCGGAACCCATATGGCCTTTGAAGATTTAGGACTCGCCCGGCTAATCCCAAATGCCTTTGTTTATGAAGCGAGCGATACGGCAATGCTCAAATTTTTGATTAAGAAGGCTGCGGCAGAGTACGGCATTCACTATATCAGGACGATCAGAAAAAAGGCTGTCAGACTTTATGATGAACATGAAACATTTGCAGATGGAAAAGCAAAAGTTCTCAAAGATGGCAGCGATGCGGCGCTGTTTGCCAGCGGCATCATGGTCGCCGAAGCATTGCAGGCGGCTGAACTGCTAAAAGAAAAAGGAATCGATGCAGCGGTGATCGATATGTATTGCATCAAGCCGATCGATCAAGAAACCGTGGTTCGGTACGCACAAAAAACGAATGCGATTGTCACGGCTGAAAACCATAATGTCATAGGCGGATTGGGAAGCGCAGTTGCGGAAGTGCTGAGTGAACATTATCCCGCGCCGCTTAGAAGAATCGGGGTTCATGAAGGCTTCGGCCAGGTCGGGACGATCGATTATTTGAAAAAATCTTACCGTTTGACCGCAGAACACATCGCACGGGCGGCTGAACAGCTCGTTTAAGTTTTCTTTGTCCTGGCCGATTTTTATATTAGAATAGATAAAAGCCTAAAAAAAGTGGAGGTATCTTAAATATCGTGACAGTCAGTCAAAGAGATCGAATCGATGTGAAGCTAGTAGCTCTGGATATGGATGGAACACTTTTAAATGACGAACAGACCATTTCTGATGAAAACAGAAAAGCGATTAAAGAAGCCGAAGAAAAAGGGGTTTATGTCGTGCTTAGCACCGGGCGGACGCTGATGACGTGCCGGGAGTTGGCGGAGTCGCTCGAGCTGTCTTCTTTTTTGATCACGGCAAACGGCAGTGAAATCTGGGATTCGTCTTTCAACCTGGTCGAGCGCCAGCTGCTTCATCCCGATCATGTCCAAATGATGTGGGATTTGCGCAATCTGCACAACACCGACTTCTGGGCCGCCAGCGTCGATAAAGTGTGGAGAGGCGAGTTTCCCGAGGATATTCAGGCGTATGAATGGTTGAAATTCGGCTTTGACATTCCGGATGACGACGTCAGAAGCCGGGTCCTGGAAGAGCTGAAAAAGAACAAAGAATTGGAAGTCACCAATTCAAGCCCGACCAATATTGAAGTCAACGCCATCGGGATCAATAAAGCGGCCGCTTTGGCAAAAGTATGCGAGCGCCTCGGCTTTACGATGGAACATGTGATGGCGGTCGGAGACAGTTTAAATGATATCGCCATGATCAAAGAAGCGGGTTTAGGCGTTGCCATGGGGAACGCCCAGGAAATCGTCAAAGAAACCGCGGACTGGGTTACGGATTCCAATATCGAACACGGAGTCGCAAAAGCGATCAGGCATTGGGTATTGTCCTAGCCGAAAAAAGAGCCGATTTGCGGCTCTTTTTTTTGTGCAAAATAAAAAATATTCATGAGCTGAAAAACCCTTATGAAATCAGGTATTTCAGCTAAAAGTTTTTAGGTAAAACGATTTATTTTATGTGAGGTTTTCTAACAATATGATGCCAAGCGGGCAAATCCTTGATATAATCAATTCAAGTTTGATTATTCGGAATTAAGGTTCCGAAAATCGGAACAAAACGAGGCGTATACTAAAATTCGACCGAATGTGCATCAATATATAGGGGGGATTTGATGAATCAAGTTGATTTAAACTGCGATCTTGGAGAAAGCTTCGGCGCTTATAAAATCGGGCTGGATGAGGAGATTCTCGAATTTGTTACATCAGCCAACATCGCTTGCGGATTTCACGCCGGAGACCCTGGCGTCATGCGCAAAACCGTCAAAATGGCAGCGGAAAAAGGCGTGAAAATCGGCGCGCATCCGGGACTTCCCGATTTAGCGGGATTCGGGCGCCGCAATATGGCGATTACACCTGAAGAAGCATACGATCTTGTCGTGTATCAAATTGGTGCACTTTCAGGGTTTCTAAAGGCCGAAGGCGTGACCATGCAGCATGTGAAACCCCATGGCGCACTTTATAATATGGCGGCGCAAAGCCGGGAACTGGCGGATGCGATCGCGCGTGCAGTTTCTCAAACAGACCCGGAACTGATTTTATTCGGTTTGGCGGGAAGCGAACTTGTGCTTGCCGGTGAAAGAGCCGGTTTGAAAACGGCTCACGAAGTGTTCGCCGACCGTACATATCAGGAAGACGGAACGCTGACTTCCCGCCGGCAGAATGATGCGCTGATTCATGATGATGATGAAGCCGTCGGTCAGGTGATCCGCATGGTGAAAGAAGGTAAAGTCCGCAGCCTGCAAGGAACGGATGTCAGCCTTAAAGCAGATACGGTGTGCATTCATGGAGATGGTGCACACGCGCTTCAGTTTGCGAAAAAAATCCGCCGTGAACTCAGAGCAGCAGATATTAAAATACAAGCTTTTTCTACATGATGTTGACAAAAGGAGGAATACCATTTGAAACAAAATAAAAAAACAAAAGCGTCATCAAGCAACTGGACGTTGCTTTTGGGCGCCGCTTTTTTAATGGCCACATCCTCAATCGGGCCGGGATTTTTAACGCAAACCACAGTATTTACACAGAGCTTGGCTGCAAGCTTCGGCTTTGTCATCCTCGTTTCCATCATTTTAGATATTTTCGTCCAAACCAATGTGTGGAGAATCATTGCGGTTTCTGAAAAAAGAGGGCAGGAAATCGCCAACCTCGTCTTTCCGGGACTGGGCTATGTCATCGCCTTTCTCGTCGTTCTGGGCGGGCTTGCTTTCAACATCGGCAATATCGGAGGTGCCGGTCTCGGCCTGCAGGTTTTATTCGGTATTACACCGCAGACGGGAGCCATCATCAGCGCCGTCATCGCGGTCTTGATCTTCGTCATTAAAGAAGCGGGAAAAGCGATGGACCGGTTTACGCTGATCGCGGGCTTTGTCATGATTTTGCTGGTGGTGTACGTCGCGGTTACAACCGGACCTCCGGTTGGAGAAGCGGTAACGAAGACGATCATGCCTGATAATATCGACATTCTTGCAATTGTGACGCTTGTCGGCGGTACAGTCGGCGGATACATTACATTTGCCGGCGGACACCGTTTGCTTGATGCGGGTGTTAAAGGGAAGGATGCGATTCCTGAAGTAACGAAAAGCTCTGTTTCCGGCATTTTGATTACATCTGTCATGAGGATTGCGCTTTTCCTCGCCGTACTTGGAGTCGTCTCAAAAGGCCTGCAGATTAATCCGGATAACCCGCCGGCATCTGTCTTCCAGCTTGCTGCGGGAAATATCGGCTACAAAATCTTCGGCCTCGTCATGTGGGGCGCTGCCGTTACATCTGTAATCGGCGCTGCTTATACGTCCGTATCATTCTTTAAAACGTTTTCTCCGAAAATCGAAAAGAATTCGCGCGGCATTATTATTGTCTTTATTATTGTATCAACGCTTTGTTTTGTAACAATTGGAAAGCCGGTCAACCTTCTCGTTCTTGCCGGCGCATTAAACGGTTTAATCTTGCCGATCGCACTCGGCTCTCTTTTGATCGGTGCGCATAAGAAGAATGTCATCGGCGACTACAGGCATCCGATTTGGCTTACAATTCCGGGTATTCTGGTCGTTATTGTCATGGCTATCATGGGAGGCTATACGTTAATCAATGAAATTCCTAAGTTATGGGGATGATCTCGTTGCGTCATGTAAATGAAATGCGTCCTGACGAAGTCAGGGCCCTGATTCGAAAAGGGGAAATAACGGGTCCGACAGCCGGCATGGCCGGGGGTTTTACCCAGGCAAACCTGGTGATTTTGAAAAAAGAGCTCGCTTTTGAGTTTTTGCTGTTTTGCCAGCGCAATCAAAAGCCGTGTCCGATTCTCGATGTCACAGATCCCGGATCTCCGGTTCCGTCCATCACAGCGCCGGACGCCGATATCCGCACCGATTTTCCAAAATACCGCGTATACAAGCGTGGCGAATTGGCGGATGAAGTGACAGACATCTCTTCTTTATGGGAAGACGACATGGTCGGGTTTTTAATCGGCTGCAGCTTTACGTTTGAACAAGCGTTAATCAATAACGGAATCCCTGTCAGACACATTGAAGAAAAGCGAAATGTTCCGATGTATCAAACGAATATTCCTTGTGTCCCGGCAGGCCGTTTTCAAGGGCCGATGGTCGTCAGCATGAGGCCGGTTCCGGAAGAGCAGGCGGTGCGTGCCGTTCAGGTTACATCAAGGTTTCCCGCCGTTCACGGAGGGCCTGTCCATATCGGCAGTCCTGAAACCATCGGTATAACAGACATCACATCACCCGATTTCGGCGATGCGGTCACGATAAAAAAAGGGGAAGTTCCGGTATTCTGGGCTTGCGGCGTCACCCCTCAGGCTGTCGCAATGCACGTAAAGCCGGAGCTGATGATTACGCATTCGCCCGGCCATATGCTGGTTACCGACGTTCGGGATGAACAATTTGGTGTGTTATAGGATTTCAAAATCAATACAGAGCGGTTTATCTGTATTGATTTTTGATTTAAGGGGATGAAAGGCAAGGTGAAACAGAATTGAAAAATCTATCGAATGTGACAATGTCTCCGCTCGGCGACTCCGCGGTTATCATTCAGCTCGGAGAGGGAATAAGCGAACAGACGCACCGTGTTGTCAGCGCGCTGACAAAGCGGATTGAAAACGATCCGTTTCCCGGTTTTATTGAGTGTGTGCCGGCTTTCACGAGTGTGACCGTTTTCTATCAGCCATTTGAAGTATACCGCAAGATGGAGAGCGGCAAGGCTGTTGATTCTCCGTATGAAAAGGTAAAAGCCCTCATCGAACATCATCTCCAAGAGCTCACAATGGAAGAAGAAACAAATCGGCGTACGGTGGAAATTCCGGTATGTTACGGCGGCCGTTTCGGCCCTGATTTGGAGGAAGTGGCCGACATCAACGGACTGACTGCAGAGGAAGTCATCGATATTCACACCTCGGGTGAGTACCTCGTTTATATGATCGGCTTTGCGCCGGGCTTCCCTTACCTGGGCGGAATGTCTGAAAAGATAGCCGCGCCGCGGCGGTCATCTCCGCGGACTTCGATTCCCGCCGGTTCTGTGGGAATCGCCGGTATGCAAACAGGCGTCTATCCCCTTTCAACGCCGGGCGGCTGGCAGCTGATCGGCAATACACCGCTTGAATTATTCAAGCCTTATGAACAGCCTCCGAGCCTTCTGAGAGCAGGGGATATCGTGAAATTTGTCAGCGTGACAGAAGAGGAGTATCACGCGCTGAAGGAGGGAAAATCTTGAGCATAGAAGTGTTAAAGCCGGGTCTGATGACGACGGTTCAAGACTTGGGCCGCGCAGGTTTTCAAAAATACGGCGTGCTTGTCAGCGGTGCCATGGATGCCGATTCTTTACGGATTGCCAATTTGCTTGCGGGGAACAGCCAGAACGAAGCTGCGCTTGAAGTGACGCTGATGGGACCGGGGCCGTCTCTCCGCTTTCAAAAACCGGCTCTTATAGCGGTGACGGGCGCTGACTTTTCACTGATGGTAAATGACGAAGAAGTCCCGCTTTGGCGTCCGGTTTTCATCAAAGAAGGCAGCGTGTTGACATTCGGCATGTGCAAGCGTGGAAGCCGTGCATACATGGCGGTGGCCGGGGGGATTGATGTGCCGCCTGTTATGGAAAGCAAAAGCACATATGTCAGAGCAGGGCTCGGCGGGTTTCAAGGAAGAGCGCTTCAAAAGGGAGACGTGTTATCGCTAGGCTGCCCGACGCCGTTGTCGGAAGCGATGCACAGGAAGCTCGAAGACCATGGCAAGGGCCGGGGCTTTGCGGCTCCGAAGTGGGCTGTCGACCGCAAATATTTTCTCCCGTTAAAAAAGAATCCGGTCATTCGTGTCATCAAAGGCGATCAGTTCGCTTGCTTCACCTCATCATCGCAAGAGCGCTTTTTCGCGGATACATTCCGGGTGACGGCCAAATCCGACCGGATGGGGTACCGTCTTCAAGGAGAAGCGCTCGAACTCACTCAGCCTCTGGAAATGATCTCTGAAGCGGTATCGTTCGGAACGATTCAGGTGCCGCCAGACGGCAATCCGATCGTTCTTCTCGCAGACAGGCAGACAGCGGGCGGATATCCGAGAATCGCCCATATCGCATCCGCCGATTTTTCGCAGGTCACGCAGATGATGCCGGGCGAGCAGGTGCAGTTTCAGCTTGTCAGCCTTCGGGAAGCAGAGCGCATTTACATCGAACGGGAGACAAAAATCAGCGAACTTTCTGCCCGATTGAAGCTTGAATACATGTTATGATAGGTGTGATGTGTATCAGGAGGGGGAAGGCATGGAACATAAAAACAAAACAGTTGTCAAAGCCATGACCCTGCTCAATCTGTTCCTGGTGAGAGAAAGGCTCTCACTGGGCGACATGATTGAGCTGACAGGCATGCCGAAAACATCTGTCTACCGCATGGTTTGTTCTCTCGAAGAAATGGGGTTTCTCGACCGTGATGAGAACGGGATGTATGCTTTAGGACTGCTGTTTTTGCAATACGGCCACCTTGTTTCAGAAAGGCTTGATATTCGAAAAATCGCTCTGCCTATCATGGAAGAACTCCGCGATGACGTGGATGAAGCCGTCCATTTAATCGTAAGGCAGGGGAATGAAGCGATGTATATAGAAAAAATTGAGGGCACGCAGACCGTTCGTCTCTATACAGCGATCGGGAGGCGGTCCCCTTTATATGCCGGAGCCTGTGCGAGAAGCATTCTGACGTTTTTGCCTGAAGAGGAGCGGGATGCCTATATCAAAAAAACAGAGCTCGTGCCGATCGCTTCCGGCACGATCCGGGATAAGACCGAGCTGATCCGCATTTTGGACGAATCGTACCGGAGCGGCTGCACGGTCAGTCATTCGGAGCTCGAAGACTACACCTCCGCGATTGCCGCGCCGATTTTTAATCATAAGCGCGAAGTCGTGGCCGGGATCAGCATCGCCGGGTTTGAAGCCCGCTTTCAGAAAGACCGTCTTCCTTACTTGACCGAAAGAGTGAAAAAGGCGGCGCTTGACATCTCGAGAAAATTAGGTTTTTAGGAAAAAAGAAAAGTATCCTTTCGAGCCTCTGCCGAGTACATATATGGTAGCTGCCGCGAAAAAACGGCATATCGGAGGGGGAAAGGATATGACGCTTCAATATACGGCTCTCGGCGATTCTCTAACCGTCGGGGTCGGTGCAGGTTTGTTTGAGCCGGGATTTGTCCAGCGCTATAAAAGGAAAATCGAAGAGGATTTGAACGAAGAAGTTTCTTTGCTTGTATTTGCGAAATCGGGTCTTGAGACGTCGGACATTTTAGCAATGCTGAACGAGCCGTTCATCATGGAACAGGTCAAAAAAGCGGACGTCATCACGATAACGGGCTGCGGCAATGACCTTCTGCAATCGCTGGAGATCTATGAAAAAGAAAAGGATGAACACGTCTTTTTGGAAGCTTCTTCCCACTGTCAGAAAAACTACTCAGGCATGCTTGAGAAAATCAAAGACATAAAGGGAGACAAAGATACGCGTTACCTCGTCCGTCTTCTCAATTTATACAACCCTTTTCCATCAATTGAATTAGCGGACAAATGGATTTCCGGCTTTAACAGGCACTTAAAGCAGCTCGAGTCTGCTCCGCAAATCAAGGTGATCGATACTTATGCTGTCGTTAAAGGACGCGAAAAAGAATATTTGTCAATTGACCGTGTGCATCCAAACAGCAGAGGGTATGAAGCGATGGCGGAAAAGCTGAGAGCGGCAGGCTACGGACCGATGAAAAGCTGAATATGATGAAGAAAGACCATTCCAATCAGGAATGGTCTTTTCAGCGTGTCGAGAAACCCTCGCATTCGTTGTCAGGCCTGCGCGTCGGTGCTCACGAATTCCAACATTCGCTGCGCTCCGATGCTCGGCCTTCCTAGACTGCAAGGGTTTTCAATCACGCTGAAAGGGTGACAAAATCCTAAAACTGAAAACCGTTTTAGGATTTTGTCAACAATCTGGAAAGACCATTCCAATCAGGAATGGTCTTTTTTATGCGCATCGTCAGCGAGCCTTTATTTTCCTCAAGTCGGCCGCAGCAGCGAAAGCAGACTAAAAAATGAAACTATTAAATTTTGTCACACGGCTCCTGCCAAAGTGCCGTTTTCTTTCAATTGAGCAGTCATCTGTAAGCGTTTTAATATAGAGACAAGGAGCCGACATTATTCGACATCATTTTTTATCACAGGCTTGAAAGGACAACAAAGGAGGGTTATGAAATGGAAGAAAGACAAAATCCAGATTTCAAAGTAAAGATTCAACGTTTCGGAAGCTATTTGAGCGGAATGATCATGCCGAATATCGGTGCATTTATCGCATGGGGGATCATTACCGCCCTGTTTATTCCGACGGGATGGATGCCGAATGAAGCGCTTGCTTCATTGGTTGATCCGATGATCAAATTTTTGCTGCCGCTCTTGATCGGATACACGGGCGGTAAGATGGTGTACGACCACCGCGGAGGCGTCGTCGGTGCGACTGCAGCGATCGGCGTTATCGTCGGCGCGGACATTCCGATGTTCCTCGGCGCGATGATCATGGGGCCGCTGGGCGGCTACCTGATGAAACTGACGGACAGGCTTTTCAAAGATAAGGTCCGATCCGGATTTGAAATGCTGATCAACAACTTTACAGCCGGAATTCTCGGCTTCATTCTGGCAGTGCTTGGCTTTCTTGCAATCGGTCCGGTGGTGCTCGGCTTGAACAAAACATTGGCGGCCGGCGTGGAAGTGATCGTCAATGCGAATCTGCTTCCACTCGCAAGTATTTTTGTAGAGCCTGCGAAAGTTCTTTTCCTTAACAATGCGATTAACCACGGTATTTTGAGCCCGATCGGTATTGAGCAGGCCGCCCAGGCAGGAAAATCGATTTTATTCCTTTTAGAGGCGAACCCAGGACCGGGTCTCGGGATTCTTTTAGCTTACATGATTTTCGGAAAAGGTACATCAAAGCAGACCGCTCCGGGCGCTGCAGTGATTCATTTCCTTGGCGGGATTCACGAAATTTACTTCCCTTACATTCTGATGAAACCGCTGTTAATCTTGGCTGCAATAGCGGGCGGAGCGAGCGGTGTGCTGACGTTCTCCATCTTTAATGCGGGGCTGGCTGCTGTTCCTTCACCGGGAAGCATTATTGCTGTGCTGGCGATGACGCCGAAAGGTAACCATATCGGCGTGATCCTTGGTGTTCTCGTCGCAACAGCCGTTTCATTCATTGTAGCTTCTTTGATTTTGAAAACGTCTAAAGCCGGCGATGAAGATTTAACGGCTGCAGCGGAAAAAATGCAGCAAATGAAAGGGAAGAAGAGCCAGGCCGTTTCTGAATTGACTTCGGCTGATCAAGCGGAAGAAACAGCGGCTCCGTATGAAAATGTCGGCAAGATCATTTTCGCGTGCGATGCCGGAATGGGCTCCAGTGCGATGGGGGCATCCATTTTGAAAAACAAAGTCAAAAAAGCGGAACTCGATATCGACGTATCCAATACATCGATCAATAATCTGCCGGAAGATGCCGACATCGTCATCACGCATAAAGACTTAACGGAACGCGCAAAAGTGAAGCTTCCTAATGCCAGACACATATCGGTGGAAAATTTCCTTAACAGTCCAAAATACGACGAACTGATCAATCAGCTTAAAAAATAAAGTTTGAGAACCCGTGAGCCTGTCAAGCAGGCTCACCCAACATGTATGAAAGAGAGTGATTTCCCAATGAAACCAGTACTTGCAAAAGAAAACATTCATCTCAATCAATCTGCCGCAACGCAGGAAGAAGCGATCAGGCTGGCTGGAAAGGCGCTGGTTGACGCCGGCTATGTGACCGCGGATTATATCGAGAAAATGTTGGAGAGGGAAGGCCTCACTTCCACTTACATGGGGAACGCAATCGCTATTCCGCATGGTACGGAAGATAGCAAGCAGGATGTTCTTTATTCCGGAATATCCGTTATCCAGCTTCCGGAAGGTGTCGAATACGGCGATGGCAATATTGCTAAAGTGATCTTTGGCATTGCCGGGAAAAATGATGAGCATTTGGAGATTTTGTCAAAGATTGCGATCGTCTGCTCAGAAGCGGACAATGTCGAACGGATCATCAATGCGAAAAATGAAGATGAGTTAATGGCGGTATTTGAAGAAGGTGACCAGATATGATTGCACTGCATTTCGGTGCGGGGAACATCGGCCGCGGATTTATCGGAGCCTTGCTCTGTAAATCGGGATATGATGTCGTGTTCGCCGATGTAAACGATGCCGTGATCAATGAATTGAACGACAAGGGCCGCTATACCGTCGAATTGGCCGACGCCGGAAGGAAGCAGGAAACGATTGGCCCGGTGCGGGGGATCAACAGTGCGACCCAGCTTGACGAATTGTATGATTTGATAGCGAAAGCCGACCTTGTCACCACAGCGGTGGGCCCTGCGGTACTTAAATTGATCGCAGAGCCGATTGCAGAAGGTCTGAAGCGCCGGATGAAAATAAACACACAGCCTTTAAATATCATAGCTTGCGAGAATATGATCGGAGGCAGCGCTCATCTTCGCGAGGAAATTTTTGCCCGCTTAACTGAAACGGAGCGCGCCGCAATCAGCGATTCAGTCGGCTTTCCGAACTCGGCAGTCGACAGAATCGTGCCGATCCAGCATCATGATGATCTGTTGAAAGTAACGGTTGAGCCTTTTTTCGAATGGGCCGTCGATCAAACGGAATTCGCCGGAAAAGTGCCGAATATTGAGGGCGTGACATACGTAACGGATCTCGCGCCATTCATCGAAAGAAAGCTGTTTACGGTCAATACCGGACATGCCATGGCGGCGTATGCCGGCTATAAGAAAGGTTTGAAGACAATAAAAGACGCTATTCATCACCCGGAGGTCCGCCAAACGGTCGCAGGCGCGCTTGAAGAAACAGGCCGGTACCTTGTTCAAACATACGATTTTACACAGGAAGAACACCGGGCATATATGACAAAAATTATCGGCCGCTTTGAAAATGAATGCCTGTCAGACGATGTCACCCGTGTGGCCAGATCGCCGCTTCGCAAGCTTGGCAAGGATGACCGTCTTGTCAGTCCGGCCCGGAAGCTTTGCGACCTCGGCTTTGAACCTGTCCGCCTTGCAGAAGGGATTTCCTTGGCGTTGCAGTTTGATTGTGCCGATGATCCGGAAGCCGTTCAGCTTCAGAGCATGATCGCTGAAAAAGGCTATGAAGGCGTGCTTCGTGACGTATGCGGACTCGAAGAGGATCATTCTTTATTCAAACTGGTCATCAGCCATTTGAAAGCATAGCTTTAGATAGAATCGGGAGAAGTTCGGCAGCCGGGCGGGGGCTGCCGAAAACAGAACGTATGAACAGGGCGGTGCAGATGCAACCTAACCTAGAAACATCAGCTGTGAGCTGATGTTTCTTCACTTCTTGAAAAGTATTTGCACAGATTTTAATAAAAAATGAATTAGTTTGAATTGAAGATTTTTTAGCAGCGTTTTATGATAGGGATACCGTTTCAACCGCCGGACCCCCTTTCATCCCCCGCAAAAACGACAACACCGGAGGCGGCGTTTTATGTATATGACAGCAAGGGAACAAAAATTGTTGAAATACCTTTTGCATCAAAACCGTTATCTCAAGGTCAATGAAATTGCCGACTATATTGAAGTCAGCACAAGAACGGTTCACCGCGAACTTAAAGCGGTTAAATCCGTTCTGGACAAGTACAGTCTTCAGCTTGATAAGCAGCCGGGAAAAGGCTTGAAACTGGTCGGAGCCTACGGAGATAAACAGCAGCTTCTTGAAGATCTGTCCCGGGACAGCCATGTCGAATACAGTGCCGATGAACGAAAGCTATTGATTTTATGCGCGATGCTTGAAGCAGGAGAGCCGATCAAGCTTTATACAATCGCCAATGACTTGCAGGTGACGACGGCTACGATCAGCAATGATCTTGACGAGTTGGAGAAGTGGATCGCTCCGTTCGGCCTTTCGCTGATCAGAAAAAGAGGCTACGGCATAGAGCTGAGGGGGCCGGAGGACGCCAAGCGAAAAATCGTCGGAAACTTGATGGCCGACAAGCTCGATGTTCAGCAGTTTCTGGAAACGATCGAAATGAATATTAAAGGCAAGAACGAAGCGCCGGAGAAAATATTCGGTGTCGTCAGCAGGGGGAAATTGCTGAAAGCGGAAAAAGTGCTGTTTCAGATGAAAGAAAAGTATGGACTTTCCCTTTCCGACAGTGCATACATCGCTCTCGTCGTCCACTTGACGTTTGCGATCGAGCGGATACAGCTCGGTGAAATGATCAATATGAATGAAGAAGAATTGGCGGATCTGAAGCGTACGAAAGAGTTTGAACTGGCGCTTGCGCTTGCAAAGGCGCTTGAAGATGCGTTTCACGTGAAGATCCCCGAAGCTGAGGCGGGGTATATTACGATGCATTTAAGAAGCGCCAACAAAAGCTTCAAAATCGACTACAGAGCGGAAGATATCGAGCTGGATACTGCGCTCAGGACGAAAAAGCTGATCGATTTCATCTCGCAAAAAACGGGCATGAACTTAACCGGCAATCATTCGCTTTATGAAGGATTAATCGCCCACCTTGAACCGGCGATCATCCGGATCAAAGAAAAGATGTCAGTGCATAATCCGTTAACAGAACAGGTCAAAAAAGATTATTTTCTCTTATATATGGCCATAGAGGAAGGCGTCGAAACATTTTTTCCGGAAATCCGGTTTCCAGATGAAGAAATTGCTTTTATCGTTCTTCACTTTGGATCGGCGCTTGAAATGAGCAAACAAAAAGTGGACATTAGCGCGCTCGTGATTTGTTCGAGCGGAATCGGTTCATCAAAGATGCTGGCCTCGCGGCTGAAAAAAGAGCTTCCTGAAATCGCTTCCTTTGAAATATCCTCGCTGATGGAGCTGAAGACGAAAAATACCGGTGCCTATGACATCATCGTTTCAACCGTACCGATCCCGTATGAAAACATTGACTGCGTTACCGTCAGTCCGCTCCTTGACACGGAAGATGTGAAACAGATCAAACACCAGCTCACCCGAAAAATCCCGCTCATCCTTCGGAAAAAGCGGATGGCTCCCAAAAAGCCGGAGCCGTTTCCCGATATGCTTCAAATTGCGCGGGAAATCGGCCATTATTCAGCCGGCATTCAACATATACTGAGCCATTTTACGGTTGAAACGCTGGAAGCTGAATCAAGCCTGGAACATACGGTCAAACGCATTTGCAGTACCCTTGAAGATCAAGGTCTGGTTACGGATGCAGAGCAAATGGCCGACGGGCTCATGAAAAGAGAAGCGCAGGGGGGCCTCGGAATTCCCGGTACTGCCTTCGCACTGTTCCATTTAAAAAGCGAAGCGGCCGCGATTCCCCTCTTTAAAGCTTATGATCTGTCCAAACCGTTCGAGATCAAAGGGATGGACGGAAGCGCCATGAAGATGACACGGATGCTCATCATGCTGGCGCCGGCCGATCTGTCTTCGGAAGGTTCCGAGATTCTGAGCTTTATTAGTTCTTCGATGATTGAAAGTGATGAGAGTATAAAAGCGTACCAGACAGGAGACCGCGAGCAGCTGTACGGAAGGCTGAACGTGTTGTTTCACCGGTTTATACAGGATAAAGAGTGGTGAGAGCCCCGGGTTAACCCGGGGCTTTCTTCATTTTTATCGCACACGGTCATGTTTAAACAAAAATTTCTCCGGTTAAAAGTGTAGTAACATCAGCTAAAGGGAGGAATCACAATGGATTTGCGTAATCAGCAGACAAACGGACAGCCGGCACAGACGCAAGACGGCCAGCCCGGCATCGAAAGCGTCATGAACCCGCGTCCGATCTATGAGGATGAAAATTACAAAGGGACGGATAAATTGAAAGGAAAGGTCGCGCTGATCACAGGAGGCGACAGCGGAATCGGCAGGGCCGTTGCCGTTGCCTATGCTAAAGAAGGCGCGGACATCTCGATCGTCTACTTGAATGAACACGAAGACGCTCAGGAGACGAAAGCGCGGGTTGAAAAAGAGGGGGTCAAATGCCTGCTGCTTCCCGGAGACGTCAGAGATGAAGCATTTTGCAATGACGCGGTTGAACAGACTGTGAAGGAGCTGGGCCGTCTTGATATTCTTGTCAATAATGCGGCCGAACAGCATCCTAAAGACAGCATTAAAGAGATTTCCAGTGAACAGCTCGAGAAAACATTTAAAACAAATTTCTTCTCTTATTTCTACTTTACAAAAAAAGCGATTGATTATTTGGAGCCGGGCAGCACGATCATCAATACAACATCGATCAACCCTTACCGGGGCAATCCGCAGCTGATTGACTACACGGCAACAAAAGGTGCGATCAATGCATTTACACGGTCGATGTCACAGGCGCTCGTCAAAGACGGCATCCGTGTCAATGCCGTTGCACCGGGACCGATTTGGACGCCGCTGATCCCGTCCACATTTTCAGGGGAGGAAGTGGCGAAGTTCGGTACAAATACACCGATGGGCCGTCCCGGTCAGCCGGTCGACCATGTCGGCTGCTATGTGCTTTTAGCATCTGACGATTCTTCGTATATGACAGGGCAGACCCTCCACGTCAACGGCGGAGACTTTATCACGACATAAAAGGGGGAAGCTCGTGTGAAGGTGACAAAGGAAGACGTAATCGAATACTATGAAAAAGCGGGCATCGTGCTGAGCGACGCTGATAAAGAAAACATCCAAATCATGGACTACGGTTTAAATAAGCTGAATAAGCTGGGGCTTCAGCTGTTCGTCTATGTCAACACAGACCGCTACTGCGCCAAAGAGCTTGTATTATTCCCTGAACAAACATGCCCCGAACACCGGCATCCACCTGTAGACGGGCAGAAAGGGAAGGAAGAGACATTCAGGTGCAGATACGGAAAAGTGTATTTGTATGTAGAAGGAGAAAAAACGGAAGTTCCGGCTGTTATGCCGCCGCAAGAGGATATCGAGCATTTCACCGTTTGGCACGAAATTCAGCTCACGCCCGGTGAACAGTACACGATTCCGCCGGACACGAAACATTGGTTTAAAGCGGGGAGTGAAGGTGCGGTAGTCACGGAGTTTTCTTCAACAAGCACTGATGATCACGATGTGTTCACAGACCCGAGAATTTAGCGAATGGGAGTCTATCTCATTCGCTTTTTTCTACCCGATCCATCACATCAAAGCCGATGAAGTGCCGTCCGTCATGATCGGCAAAATAAAACAGAACACCGTTCACACCAAGCGTTTTGACCGCTTCCTGTGCCGTCGGTCGAAACCGCTGAACGCGGGCACCGTTTAGGAAAGCCGATTCAAGTTTGTGTTTTCTGCCGGTCAGCGTTCCAAGCCGCGCCATTTCCGGAGCCGCCTCCCCCGGAAATTCGACACCGATGATCCGCTGATGACGGTCAAAGTCTGCAGTTAAAGCCGTGTTGCCGATCTCATCGGTTGCTGCGGCAGATCCGGCACGGCTTTCCGTCAAAGCAATGTAGCCCATATCAGCATCGGCATCAAACGATATGAAAATATTCACGTCAAAAACCTCCATTCAATTGTTTAATATACAAGACATTGTGGAAAAGTAACAGTGGAGACGATAAAGGAGGGAACTCAAAATGGATCAGCAGCAATTGAAGAACAAGGTGCTCGACATTCTCGATCATCATAAAATCGGTTCGCTTGCAACGGTCGAAAGCGGCAAGCCTCATTCCCGCTACATGACCTTTTTCCACGACGGGCTGACGCTTTATACACCGACAAGCGATGAGACGCACAAGGCGGAAGAAATTGATAACAATCCGAACGTTCACGTGCTGTTGGGTTATAACGGCGAAGGATTAGGCGATGCATACCTTGAAATCACAGGTACGGCAAAGCTCAACCATTCAAAAGATTTAAAGGACAAAATCTGGGATGAAAGGCTTGAGCGATGGTTTGACGGAAAGGACGATCCGAACTTGACCGTGCTTGAGATTGAGCCTTCGGAAATCAGACTGATGAATGAAGGTGAAAGCACCCCGGTCACGCTTGACCTGTAGCACGCTGTGATCAGGCAGTTTGTCATGAAGGACGAACTGTAGTATAATAAAAAACAGGAACACACAAAAGAGCAAATAAATGGGAAGTAAACTTCTTTTTTCTTTCTTAGAAGATGCTAATGTCTTCCTCTGACCCGCCCCTAACAGGATAGAGGGAAAAAAGACTTTTTGTTTCACAATTCACACTGGCGCGGCTTCGGAGCCGCAAGGACGAATGAGAGGTAGGGCTTTCGTTGTCTTGTATCAGAAATTCCATGGTGTTTACTTTCGCTCGGAACGATAGATGCTGATCTTTTACGAAATTCAAATGACCGCCTTTGGCAGCGGATGATGATTTATTTGCTCGAATAAATATGATAATTGAGACCGCTTCGGCTTTTGCCGGGGCGGTTTTTGATTTACCGAAACGTTTGCGTTTTGAAAACAGTCTTACCTATAGACTGGAGGAAAGAAAATGGACTTTTTAACATCTAAGGTACTATTGATTTTTTGTTTTCTGTTATTGATTCATTCCATCGAAACACTCGCATACGCTACCCGGCTGTCAGGCGCGAGAGTCGGATTTATCGCATCGGCTCTGTCATTATTTAATGTGATGGTCATCGTCTCGAGAATGTCAAATATGGTTCAGCAGCCTGTGACGGGAAAGCTCGTCGATGTCGCGGGGGCGGATGCGCTTTCTCTCGTCGGCAGCCAATTTCGGTTTTTGATCTTTGGTTCAACCGTCGGCACAATTTTCGGAATGCTGCTTCTGCCGACATTCGTCGCCGTATTTTCGAGAGCGATTGTTCATTTGGCAGGGGAAAACGGCTCCGTTTTGCAAGTGTTTCGCAAGGCGTTTTCAAAAAAAATCTTCAAGCATGCAAAGCATTATGCAAAAAGACCGAGCCTGGAATATGTGAAAGACTTTCGGTTCCGCTATATACCGAAACGGCTGTTTGTCTTGAACATGGTCATCACGGCGATTTATACAATCGGCGTTCTTGCCGCTCTTTATGCGGGCGTCCTCGTGCCCGAAAGGCATACGACCGCGGTGATGGCCTCCGGCCTTGTCAACGGGGTTGCAACGATGCTGCTGGCGCTGTTTGTCGATCCGAAGGTGTCGGTACTTGCAGATGATGTAGCAAAAGGGAAGCGGAGCTATACCTATTTGAAATGGGCTTCGATCACGATGGCAACATCGAGGGTGGCCGGGACGATTTTTGCCCAAGTTCTATTTATCCCCGCTTCTTACTATATCGCATGGATGACGAAGTGGATGTAGTCGATTTTTGACGAAAAGATCAAAATTCGATCATTTTTGTTACATTATGAAACAAATAAAAACAAAAGATTATCTTTTTCGACAGGATTAGACAGCCTGATCTTTCTTTTATTAATTGCCCGCTGTTTCATCCTGTGATAGTCTTATGTGTGGCGGTGATAAAAGTGGAGAGGGTTAGAGTAAGAGTAAGAAAACCGAAAAGAAAAAGGCGAAAAATCATAAAGCGCCTGTTCACATTAACTTTGCTGGTTATCATAGCAGCAGCGGGTTATACCTACTTTGAATACAAAAAAGGCTTATCCGAATCTGACGGAGATTTTAAAGAAGACGGTCAGTTTGAATTTAACGGGGAAGGCTCTGATCTTGATGAAGTGAACATCCTCGTACTGGGGATCGATTCAAGAGGGGAAGACCATTCAAGGTCTGACTCCATGATGGTCATCCATTATAATAAAAAACAGAAACAGCCTAAATTGATTTCGATTATGAGGGACAGCTATGTCGACATCCCGGGATATGACAAGCAAAAAGTCAATGCGGCTTATGCATACGGAGGCCCGGAACTCGTCAGAAAAACATTAAAAGAATCCTTTGATTTGGACATTAACTATTACGCCATCATCGATTTTAAAGGTTTTGCCAAAATCGTTGACGCGGTGGCGCCTGACGGCATCGAAGTCGACGTTCCGAAAAAAATGTCGTACGGAATCGGCATGACACTGCAGCCGGGAAAACAAGTTCTTCACGGTGATAGGCTGCTGGGCTATGTCCGGTTCAGGCATGACAGAGAAAGCGATTTTGGACGGGTCAGAAGGCAGCAAGAAGTCTTTTCAAAGCTTCAAAAAGAAGCGGTGAGCATCGGAAATATCGCTCAGCTTCCGAAGCTGTGGGGGCTCGTCGATCCGTATATTGAAACAAACATTCCGAACGGCGTCATTTTCTCCCTCGGCAAAGACTTTTTGCTCGGAAGCGTAAAAGAAACCAAAAGTTTCAGGCTGCCGGTTGACGGATCATTTACGAACAAAGACGATCCAACATACGGGGCAGTCCTCGATTTAGATCTTGAACAAAACAAGGAAGAGCTGAAACGCTTTTTAAATGAGTGATCAAAAAATCCGCCGGGTTTCCCGGCGGATTTTTACTGATCATATTTTTTTAGTCCCCGGTCATAAAGGAAATTGCCGAACGGAACAAATGCGGCCACAAGACCGGCAGCCGGCCATTTCACAGACCACCTCAGCACAAAAGTTGCATACAACAGAACAAACAGATACAAAATAAACAATCCGCCGTGAACCGATCCGACAATCGTAACGGCCATCGGATAATCCGCCCAATATTTAAGCGGCATGGCGATAAACAGCAGGATTAGAAGCGACATGCCTTCAATAAAACCCATCAACCGAAGGCGGCCAATCGGCGTTTGCAGCATAGTATACCTCCTGTGGCGTGATAGTCTACCTTTATACTATAAACTAAAAGGGGACAAATATGACAGTTTTTTTCTCCGTTGGATTTATGCGTCTGCCGGAAGCTTCATTAAAGCACCGAAGTATTGCTGGGCAGTCGTAAAACAAATAAATGCGGTCAATTCCGTTATTTCTTCTTCTGAAAACACTTCTTTTAAAACATCAAACTGTCTGTCTGACACGCGCTCCCTCTGCGCCAAAAAGACCTCTGCAAACCCCATCGCAAAGCTCGTTTTCTGCTGATTCGGAATCTCGGGTTTCCCCTTGGCCTTGCAATATTCGCAACCGTTTCCCTGAGCCAGCACGCGGCGTACCTGCTCTTTCAGTTCCTTTGATAAAAAGCCGTCTCCTGACAGCTCCTCAGCTAAAGTCGTCCAGTTTGACATCAGGCTTTCAGAGTGTCCGAGCAGCCGCTGAAACGGGGTTTCTCCTCTGTCTGAAAAATTGATTCTTGTCATATGATGATCACCTCTTCATAATCATATATAAGCAGAATGAAAATATGAATTTCGAACGAAAGAATTTTCGTAAAAATATTAAAATAATGAAATAGAATGAAGGGAATAAAATTACATATGAAAATTGATGATCTCGATTTTAAAATCATAGCCGAATTAAAGAAAGACAGCCGTTTATCGATGCGGGAGCTGGGCAGGAAGATCAGCCTTTCCGCGCCGTCTGTGACCGAAAGAGTCAGGCGGCTCGAATCGTTCGGTGTCATTAAAAAATATACGCTAGACATCGATTACCAAAAGGTCGGTCTTCCCGTTTCCTGCATCATTGAAGCAACGGTGAAAAACGGGGAATACGAGAGGTTTAAAGCGTATATCGAACGCCTCCCGAACATTGAATTCTGCTACCGGATCGCGGGAGCCGCCTGCTATATGCTGAAAATCAATGCAGAGAGCTTGGCGAAGATCGAAGCGTTTATCAATGAAACGTCTCCATATGCCAAAACCGTGACACACGTGATTTTTTCTGAAATTGAAATAAAGGAATCGTGAACATTAGAGATGCATCTGTATCATCTGTTATAATAAAAGGATGCATGAACAAGAAAGTGATGTGATGGACTTGTCTAAAACAGTCGTTTTAGCAGAAAAACCTTCAGTCGGCCGTGACTTGGCCCGCGTGCTGAAGTGTCATAAAAAAGGAAACGGATATCTTGAAGGCGACCGCTATATCGTAACATGGGCGCTCGGCCATCTGGTCACATTGGCGGACCCTGAAGGATACGGAAAGGAATTCCAGTCTTGGCGGCTTGAAGATCTGCCGATCATTCCCGAGCCTTTAAAGCTCGTCATCATCAAAAAGACCGGAAAACAGTTTCAGGCAGTTAAATCGCAGCTGATCAGAAAAGACGTCAAAGACATCGTCATTGCAACCGATGCCGGCCGGGAAGGCGAGCTTGTCGCCCGCTGGATCATCGAAAAAGCTAAGGTCACGAAGCCATTGAAGCGCCTGTGGATTTCATCGGTCACAGACAAAGCGATCAAAGACGGATTTAAAAACTTAAAGAACGGCAAAGACTTTGAAAACCTTTACCATTCAGCCGTGGCCCGAGCTGAAGCCGATTGGATCGTCGGCATCAATGCGACGAGGGCGCTGACAACGAAATTCAACGCCCAGCTTTCCTGCGGACGCGTACAGACGCCGACATTGGCGATGATCGCGAAACGGGAGGAAGATATCAAGAACTTTAAACCCGCCCCTTATTTCGGCTTGCGTGCGGCGGTTGACGGCATGACGCTGACATGGCAGGACAAGAAGACGAAGCAGACCCGCACATTCAACGCGTCTGTGACGTCACAGCTTGCAGGAGCGCTGCAAGGCAAACCGGCCGACATCGTCGACTTGAAAAAAACGGCGAAAAAAAGCTTTGCTCCCGGACTTTATGATCTGACTGAACTGCAGAGGGACGCCCATAAACGCTTCGGTTTTTCCGCAAAAGAAACGTTGTCCGTTTTGCAGAAGCTCTATGAGCAGCACAAGCTTGTCACCTATCCGCGGACGGACTCAAGATTTCTTTCCAATGACATCGTCCCTACGCTGAAAGACCGTTTGGAAGGCATGCAGGTGAAGCCTTATGCCCAGCATGTGACCCGGATCTTGAAGCGGGGCGTTAAAGCCAATAAAAGCTTTGTCAACGATGCGAAAGTATCCGATCACCACGCGATCATTCCGACGGAAGAGCCGCTTGCGCTCGGCGCGTTAAGCGAAAAGGAAAGAAAGCTTTACGATTTGATCGCGAAGCGCTTCCTCGCCGTTTTAATGCCGCCGTTTGAATATGAAGAAACAAAAGTGTTTGCCAAAATCGGCGGGGAAACCTTTACGGCAAAAGGGAAAACGGTTCAGTCGCAAGGCTGGAAAGCGGTGTACGATTTCGCAGACGAAGATGATGACGAGGAAGAAAAGGATCAAACCCTTCCAAAACTCGCAAAAGGCGACACGCTTTCCGTCCGGTCTTTGACAGAGACGAAGGGTGAAACAAAACCGCCGGCGCGTTTTAATGAAGGAACATTGCTGTCTGCGATGGAGAATCCGGCTGCATTTATGCAGGGAGAAGAAAAAAACCTTGTGAAAACCCTCGGAGAGACGGGCGGACTCGGGACGGTCGCAACCCGCGCCGACATTATCGAAAAGCTGTTCAACACGTTCCTGATCGAGAAAAAAGGAAAAGATATTTACATCACCTCAAAAGGAAAACAACTCCTTGAGCTTGTTCCGTCAGATTTAAAATCTCCGGCGCTCACCGCCGAATGGGAGCAGAAGCTGTCAGGCATTGCGAAAGGAAAACTGAAATCCTCCGCCTTCATTAAAGAAATGAAGGAGTACGCAAAGCAGACGATCAGAGAAATCAAAAGCAGCAATCAAACGTTTAAGCACGACAATATCACAGGAACGCATTGCCCTGACTGCGGAAAACTGATGCTTAAA
Source organism: Bacillus haynesii (assembly GCF_001969855.1). Classification (GTDB taxonomy): domain Bacteria; phylum Bacillota; class Bacilli; order Bacillales; family Bacillaceae; genus Bacillus; species Bacillus haynesii. The sequence goes on along the minus strand of NZ_MRBL01000013.1, from coordinate 103,517 downwards.
GTAAACGGCAAACGCGGCACAATGCTCGTCTGTCAGGACAGGGAGTGCGGTCACCGCAAAACAGTCGCCAAACAGACGAACGCCCGCTGCCCGGTTTGCCATAAGCGCATGGAGCTGCGCGGCCACGGGGAAGGCCAGACCTTCGCCTGCGTCTGCGGCCACAGAGAAAAGCTCTCCGTTTTCGAAAAGCGCAGGGCAAAAGACAAAAATTCAAAAGCATCAAAGCGCGATGTACACTCCTACTTGAAAAAGCAAAACAAGGATGAGCCGATCAACAACGCCCTCGCTGAACAGCTGAAGAAGCTGAAGCTTGATCAATAAAATCACGCAGCCTGCCGTTTTCGGCAGGCTGTTTTTAATTTGACCAAATATCAAAAAACTAGATGTTATGAAAAAGAACTTGTCAGTGAAAAAGTCGCGAATCTTCACGACTTTTCATACTTCTATTTGTCCCAAAAAGCCGTTCCCTGATCAAAGGAATCAGTTGTTTTCAAAACCCTTGATTCTACCCAATTAACCGGGGTGGTTAGTCTGGCTATGCTTTCCCTCCTTCGGTGCGATTGGCCCTTCAAAGATACTAGTACAGAGATCTTGATAAAGGGCTATTTCATTTCCAAATACCTCTCGGGATTTACGCAGAAGTTCGATGAATACGGACTTATCCCTCACCGATTCGTCCAACGATCCAACTGCTTCAGCTAGTGTAGCACGAGCCGTCATTGCTTGGTGGTTTACGGATTGGACGTCCCAATACACTTCCGGTGTTCCCGAACTAATCCGTGCTAGTAGTGCAAGCATAGTTGCATGCGGAGGGGGTGCAAGGGAACTGAGTTTTGCAATGTCAACATCTAGTTCTGCGAGCGCCAAACCAAAGGTGAGTATCGCTGCATGAGTGAGTGCCTGCATAGCCGCGGCCAATTGATCATGCTCCTCAGCTTCTAATAGCACAGGGCGACCTTTCCAATCTAAAATCATTTGAATCAAATGACTTCCTTTAGGCCCATCGTTTTGGACGATGACAGCTACCGGTCTACCCGCGATACTAAGACTGGGAGCAAACATAGGGTTAAGACCTATGCTTTCGAAAGGCAAACCCAAAGCGTGTATTCTTTTAAATATGGGTGACTGGACAGAAAGAGTGTGCGCCAAGAGAGAATCAGGCTTCATTAACGACCCGACAACTTTTACTGCTTGAAGAGCCGCATTCTCTGGTAAAGCGAGCATCACCATGTCCGCCTTTTGGATCATATCTTTGGCCTGTGGAGTCGGAACAGTGATGTCACACTTCTTGAATTGTCGACGAACGGAAGGAGGATTTATATCGATAATACATACTTCAATACCAGACCCTTCAAGGAGGTCTGCAAACATCCCGCCAACGCCGCCGGCTCCCCCCGCAATCACACACTGCCTTATTTCCTGACTCATCTTGAACCTCCCACTGCAGAGACTTCCGCTGCTGCGATAGCTGAGACCATAGCTCGCGCTTTAACCTGAGTTTCTTTGAACTCCTCTTCTGGATCTGACAATGCTACGATCGCTCCTCCGACACCAAAAGTCGCCTTGTCATCGGTCACAACAACTGTGCGGATAACAATACTAAGATCCGCAGCTCCACTCAGTCCGAACCAGCCGAGGCTGCCCGAGTAGACACCGCGGGGGCCATTCTCGAGCCGGTCTATGATTTCCATCGTCCGAATTTTCGGAGCACCGGTCATCGAACCGCCTGGAAAAGCAGCGCGGACACAATCAACCGTTGATTTGTCCGGACGTATAGTGCCGCGAATCGTCGAGATCAACTGGTGGACTGGTGCATATGTTTCTACATCGAACAGCTTAGGGACATGAACAGATCCTATTTCACAAACAGTGTTAAGGTCATTTCTGACTAAGTCAACGATCATTAAGTTCTCTGCGAGATCTTTTTCATCACTTAGTAACTCATTTCGTAATTGATAATCTTCAGCAGAAGTCCTGCCTCTCATCCGGGTACCCTTGATCGGTTTGGACTCAACGATGCGATCAGTACCGATTGAGAGGAACCGTTCCGGAGAGGCACTCATTACAGCCACATCGGCAAAGTTTAAAAATGCCCCGTAGGGAACCGGACTGATTTTTCGCAGGTGTGTATACGTAATCCAAGGATCTATAGGGGTATAAACTGTGGCGGAATTAGTCAAGCATATCTCATAGGATTCACCATTGCGGATTTCTTCCAAGCAATTGTTGATCAGTTGAAGATAAGAAGGCCGGTTATGCCGAAACTCGATTGGGATATTGTGGTCTGGTACGGACGTAAGTACTGAATCCTTGTCAAAATCATTTGCTGCAGCAGGAATGTCATTCAAGATTCGCTCTGCAGTATTTAGCCAGTTGAGTGCTTGCTTATCCTCATCCCCAGTCGAAAGACACAACAGATAGGCTTCTTGTTCAAGATGATCAAAAACAAGCATGCGGTCTACGAAAAGCAAGGCCGCATCAGGAATCTCAGATTGATACCGGCTGCTCCCGCAAGTTTCAGCTTTTAGCTCATAGCCAATGTAACCCACATAACCGAGATTGAAGTCAAAGGGAAGGCCTTCCGGAGTAGATGTTGCTCGACGGCGGATTTGCTCATCAAGATAATCATAAAATGACTGTTGAATGAACTCCGTCTCTTGACCCGGACGTTGTACTTTTACAATACCCTCTGCTACGCTATACGTCATATATTCAGCATTCTCTCCGGTCCCATCGCCAAGATATGAAAATCGTGACAACCCTTCGATGACACTGCTGCTGTCAAGCCAGAATCCATGAGGTGCATCAGCAAATAGTGCCTGGTAACTTGATTGAGCGTCAGGAAATCCCGATAATTTTCGAAAATGAATCCGGTAGAAATCATGTTTAGAATGAGAAGGCTCCTCTAATTTGGGAGACTGTCTTGATCGTCTAGTGCGCTTCGGGGTTAGGTCTCGAAAGTTGGCAAGCAACTCGTGCCCATAATGACTACAAATTGACTCGGGGTGGAATTGCACACCCCAAATCGGCAGATTGCGGTGTCGAAGCCCCATAATTAATCCATCTTTTGTCCACGCAATCGCTTCAACATCATCACCTAAATCAGTAACGATAAGGGAGTGATAGCGTACGACAGAGAACTCAGGAGGAAGCCCGTCAAAGATATCGATCCCTGAATGATGGATGACTGATGATCGTCCATGCATAGGCTCAGAAGCGTGGCCCACTTTCCCGCCAAACAAATGAGCTATACCTTGATGTCCAAGGCAGACCCCGAGAACTGGCAACTTCGCTTCTAGAATAACAGTTGCATTAATTCCAAAGTCCTTAACCCGTTCCGGTCGACCTGGGCCTGGGGAGATCACAATGTTGTCAATCTCATCAATCGGTACTTGTGACCAGTCTACATCATTACGGACAACGATTGGCGGTCGGCCATTTACTTCACCGATTAATTGATAGAGGTTGTAAGTAAATGAGTCATAGTTATCAATTAGAAGTGTTTGTATCTCTGTCCCCATTAAACAATTCCTCCCTTTTTCTTTTTTGGTCAACTGGGCTTGAAGAAATGTCTTGCCCGCGATTTTCTGAATTGTCAATGACGATATCCTCAACCCTGCACGTTTCAGAAATAATGAGCTCATAAAGGTTATGCAAAAACTCTTGACTTAAACCATTCTCGTCAGCGTATCGAGCTGCTCGTTCCTGAACAAAGTTAATTCGGTGCGGTTGCATCATCGGAATATGATACTCGCGTTTGTACAACCCGATCCTGATGCAGCATTCTAAACGTGCTTTCAATGTATCCAACAATTGTTCATCAATACGATCAAGTTTTGCACGCAGGCCCTCAAGCCCCTTTTCTATTTCTGATAACATGTAAATGCCTCCAATTCTAAATTCTTTGATAAAAGAGAGGGACTTTACTTTGACGATCCGCGTCTCTCCTTTTCACCCGAAACTTAGACTATGAAGTATACGGTTGATAAGATAAGAAGATTTGAGTGTTTCGACTATAGTTTCAGTGAAATTACCTTCAGATCGCAACAACCGAATCTCGAAGACAGATGGCTTCCACAGCACTTGAAACTGACAATCTGCAGCATGATGAATACCTAACGTGCCGAGGAGACTTAACAAGCCGATTGAGATTGTCGTGGTATCTGCATTAATAGAATAGACCAGCTTGTCCTTCTAAAATGGAGTAACCTAGATACAATGCCGCATGACAGGTGGATTCACATACGTACGAGCACTTCTGACCCATCAGATTAGGATGATTGGATAAATAAGCCAGTCCTCAAATACTATATATTTTATAAAAGCAGATTATAATAATTGCCGCCACGACCACCCCTGTGTTTGACGAAAGATTTAACAACCTTAACTTCAATCGAAGTTATGCAAATTCGGTTCATTTCTGTTAAATTATAACTCCGAACCTAAATTATAACAATTTAAATGTTAAAAAAAGTTTCAACACTTGTGTGAATGAACTGCGCCCCAATTGCTATAACATTGGTGCTAACGGATGAAGATCAAATGAAAAGGCATGAGTCCAATACCATTTCCGGACTCATGTCAGTCTAACCGCTTCATGACATTCTATTGTCTAACTTTGCGGGGGCATATCAAAATGAGCGGCAGCCTTTTAGTAGATTTGATCATGTGTACATTGAATGGTGCTTAGGATAGGTGCCGGCGTAATTTTCGGGCATGGCTTCAAGTTCAGCAGTGTGGTGGGGAGATCTTTATGCGAGATGAGCGCGGCTGGGAACACAAAGCATGAAACAGCCGCTGTCGTGTTTTCTTCACTTTCGTCAGCATGCCGTATCACGTTTCCCGTCGGCGAAAAAGTGGTATGGATAAACAAAGGAGGACGTGATATGGCAAACAAAACCGCAGGAAAAATAGCTGCAGAACTGCTGATAGAATGGAATATTGATCATGTTTACGGCATGCCGGGCGACAGCGTCAACGAATTTATCGATGAATTGCGGCATGAAGAAAACAGCCTCCGCTTCATTCAAGTGCGCCATGAAGAAACCGCTGCTCTTGCTGCCGCAGCCGATGCAAAGCTGACAGGCAAAATCGGCGTCTGCCTTTCGATAGCGGGACCGGGCGCCGTTCATCTGCTGAACGGCTTGTATGATGCGAAAGCTGACGGGGCGCCTGTGCTGGCGATTACAGGACAGGTGTCTTCGAATGAAATCGGAAGGGATTATTTTCAGGAGATCGGTCTTGAACGAATGTTTGAGGATGTGGCTGTCTTTAATCAGCAGGTTCATTCAGCTGAAGCCCTGCCTGATCTTTTAAATCAGGCGATCCGTACCGCATACAGCCAAAAAGGGGTCGCCGTACTGAGCGTCTCTGATGATCTGTTTGCGGAAAAGATTAAGCGGAAGCCGGTTTATACGTCTGCGCTTTATATCGAAGGCGATCTTCAACCGAAGCAAAGCCAGCTGATGCAATGCGCACAATTGATTAATCATGCGAAAAAACCGGTGATTTTAGCGGGAAGGGGAATGAAAGCGGCAAGAGACGAGCTGCTCGAGTTTGCAGATAAAGCTGCCGCTCCGATCATCGTCACGCTCCCCGCGAAAGGAGTCGTACCCGATCGGCACCCGCACATGCTCGGGAACCTTGGACACATCGGCACAAAACCCGCATATGAAGCGATGGAGGAAGCCGATCTGTTGATCATGCTGGGGACTTCATTTCCGTACCGCGATTATCTTCCGGAAGATGCGCCGGCTATTCAGCTTGATAACAACCCGGCGAAAATCGGCAAACGGTATCCTGTCACCGCCGGTCTTGTCTGCGATGCGAAAAAAGGGCTTTTGGAACTGACGAAAACCATTGAACGGAAATCGAACCGCGGATTTTTGGAAAGCTGTATACAACATATGAGGAAGTGGCGCTATGAAATTGAAAAAGACGAACAGGTGGCGACAGCACCGCTTAAGCCTCAGCAGGTGATTGCAAGGCTTGAGGACGCAGTAGCCGATGATGCAGTCCTGTCCGTTGACGTCGGAAATGTGACGGTTTGGACGGCGCGCCATTTTAATATGACCAATCAGGATTTTCTGATATCAAGCTGGCTTGGCACGATGGGATGCGGTCTTCCGGGCGCGATTTCCGCAAAGCTTTCCAATCCGGAACGCCAGGCTGTAGCCGTGTGCGGAGACGGCGGCTTCAGCATGTCTATGCACGATTTTCCGACTGCTGTCAAATACCATCTGCCCATTGTTGTTGTGATTTTAAATAATCAGAACTTGGGAATGATTCAATATGAACAGCAGGAAAAAGGGCATGTTAATTATGCAACGGCGCTCGAAAACGTCGATTATGCCAAGTTTGCCGAGGCCTGCGGCGGGAAAGGCTTCAGCGTGACAAAGCACGAAGAGCTTATTCCGGCTTTGAAAAATGCCTTTCAATCACAAAAACCGTCGATTATCGATGTGGCAATCGAAGACGAACCGCCGCTTCCGGGAAAAATATCCTATACACAGGCGGTAAACTACAGCAAATATATGATTAAAAAACTGGTTGAGAAAAAAGAGCTCGACTTGCCGCCGCTGAAAAAAAGCTTAAAAAGGATTTTTTAGTATGAAGCCAAGGGATACGCCCCTTGGCTTTATCATGTTCAGATGTTAAAATTGAATGGGTAATATTGGAATGGTTGCGTGTGTTTTCTTTTTGCATCAAAACCCGTCTCAACACTATGAAAAGAGAGGGGATCGTAACGTGGAGCATTTTACGAAAAATCCTTTCGGTACTGCTTTCATACTGGCAGCCGGATTGCTGTTGATGTCAATCGTTCCTCAGCAGGCCTTCGCTCATGGTTTTGTCGAAAAACCAGGGAGCAGAGCGGCTCTGTGCAGTGAGGCTTACGGACTTCTCAATCTGAATTGCGGAAGCGTGATGTATGAGCCGCAAAGCCTGGAAGCGAAAAAAGGGTTTCCGCATGACGGCCCGGCAGATGGACAAATAGCATCCGCGGGCGGACTGTTCGGCGGGATTCTTGATCAACAGTCGGAAAATCGCTGGTTTAAACATATTATGACCGGCGGGGAGTACACCTTTACCTGGACATATACCGCCCCCCACAACACCAGCCAATGGCACTACTATATCACCAAAAAAGGCTGGGATCCTGACAAACCGCTTAAGCGTGCAGATTTCGAACAGATTGGAACCGTACCGCATGATGGTTCCCCTGCATCCCGCCATTTATCTCACCAAATTTACATTCCAGAAGACCGCTCCGGGTATCATGTCATATTGGCCGTTTGGGATGTGGCTGATACTGAAAACGCTTTCTATCAGGTGATCGACGTTGATCTAGTGAATAAATAAAACCGTTTGTGAATCAGCGGGTTTTGGTGCAAACAGAGAAAATATGTGATTAAAAACCCCGGCTCTCCAAAACATGCCGGGGTTTTTGATATTCGTCATTTCTTTTTTTTCATTGCGGCAGCCATGAACGGCAGCAGGGTGCCGAACAGCATTGTACCGCCGAAGAAATTCCCGAGGTAAGGCTGTCCGATCAGGTAGCAGACGGCAAATACAGCCGCAGCAAGACCGATCATAACATAGCCTGGATAAAACCTTTTTTTAAAGCTTGTCCGCTGGGTAATCCGGAAAAATATCAGCCCGATGACGAGCGGGACAATCCATAGGTAAAACAGTATAAATACTTTCATGTTCAAAACTCCATATTTTTTAATCTATCATACCAGATTGCAGTGTAAAATGCGTGTGACAAATCCCGAACTTATTTGTTGCGGGTCTTATATTCCTCCCGCAAAAGCCCGTATACGAAGTGATCGGCGAAGTGATCGTGAAGCCACTCGCATTGCCTGAGGCAGCCTTCTTTCGTGAAGCCGAGCCTTTCCGGAATGGCTGGCTTTTCACGTTTTGAACAGCGGCTCTGATTTCAACCCGGTTTAAATCGTATTCGTTGAACAATGTGTCGATCAGCGCCCGGCAGGCATCAGTCATGATGCCTTTTCCGTGAAAAGGCTCGCCGAGCCAATAGCCGATCGAAGTCGTACGGTTAATCCAATTGATATAGTGGAGTCCGATGATTCCGGCAAAATGGCCTTGATGCCATATTCCCGCTTGAAACCCGTTGTTCGCAGCGGCCTGTTTCATGCTTTCTTCAATGAAAGCTTCGGTATCCTCCAGCTGCTTTGTGCTGTCCACCCAAAACAGCCATTTCCGCAACACATCTTTAGACTGCTGGATCTGCATATAAACGGCCTTGGCATCTTTTGGTTCAACCATTTTTAAATAAAGATCATCACGTACCATTAATTTGAACATCCAGAATCCCCCTTTTCTTCAGTATAATATAAAAAAGCCGACCGAGGCCGGCTTTAACCAGAAATTGTATCGTAAATCAAGAAAATATTGAGGGCGACGATTAAGGCAGCGATCAGCCATGAGACGGCTGTTATCCACTTCGCATTTGTCAGGCTCCCCATAATGCGTTTATTGCTTGTAAATAAGATAAGCGGGATAAGGGCAAAGGCGATGCCGAATGACAGGACGACCTGGCTCAAGACAAGAGCGGTGGTCGGATTCACCCCTGAAGCAATAATAGCGATAGGCGGCAAAATCGTAATGAACCGTCTTAAATAAAGCGGAATCCTGAAATTAATGAAGCCCTGCATGATAATATCTCCTGAAAGCGTTCCGACAGACGAACTTGATAAACCGGCTGTTAACAGGCCGACGCCGAACAGTACGGCGGAAAGCGGACTGACCATGCTGCTGAAGTGGCTGAAGGCCACATCAAGGTCTTCGACAAAAATGCCGTTCTTATAAAACAGTGCAGCGGCGACGATCAGCATGCTCGCATTGATTGCTCCGGCAATCAGCATGGCGATCAAAATGTCGATGAACTCAAACCGGAATATCTTTTTCTTTTCCGCTTCCGTTTTTCCGACCACTCTCCGCTGTGTGAGAGCGGAATGAAGATAGATGGCATGCGGCATCACGGTCGCTCCCAAGATTCCCGCGGCCAGCAGGATGCTGTCTGCACCATCAAAGCGGGGAACAAACATGCCCTCCAAAACCGACCCGATATCAGGTTTTGCAAAAAAGGTTTGAAAGGCAAAAGCGATTACGACGATAAACAGCATTCCTGTTATCGCTGCTTCAAGCGGTCTGACGCCGCGCCTTTGCAGTTCCAATATGGCGAAAGATCCGGCTGCTGCAATAATCGATGCTTCAAGCATCGGGATGCCGAACAGCAGATAGAGCCCGAGAGCAGCTCCAATAAATTCGGCCAAGTCCGTGGCGATTACGACAAGCTCTCCCTGAATCCACAAGCCGATGGAGACCGGTTTGGGGAATTCTTCCCGGGCAACTTCGGGCAGGTTTTTACCCGTCGCAATGCCGAGCTTGGCTGACAATGACTGAATCAGCAAAGCCATGATATTTGAAAAAAGGATTACCCATAAAAGCAAGTAGCCGTATTTCGAACCAGCCGCGATATTTGTGGCGAAATTGCCGGGATCAATATAGGCTATAGCCGCGATAAACGCCGGACCCAAAAAAGGGAGCAGCCTTTTGAAGCCTTTGCTTTTTCCATCCAGTGCATCTTGAGCTTCTTTTGATATTTGCGAGTGTTTGGACAAATCGTGACTGACCATTTGATTCACCTAGATTCTCAGTTGTTTTTCCTTATACATAAAAGTTTCCTTAGTGCAAATTTATATCAACATCATATGCCTGCAATGATCAATTGTCAACCATAAGATGCTATAGTATATGCGAGAAAGGTTTCGCCCAAACAAAAAAACAGCACCGCTTTCGGGCGATGCTGGCCGGATATTACGCTTGAGAACCCATTCTTCCGCGGAAGATCAGGTTTAAAATGAAGACGAGAATTGCGGCTCCGATAATCGCCGGAAAGATGGCGAATCCCGCAATATCAGGCCCCCACGTTCCAAGTAGCCCGTGGCCGATCCAAGCTCCGATAAAGCCGACAACCATAGAGCCGATCATTCCTCCTGGGGCACCATCGCCTCCGATTGCGCCTCCGATTAAACCAATGACAATGGCTACGATTAAAGAAACGAGAAATCCTAACATTGTCTTTCCACCTCTTTCAATTGATTTATATTAAATGTTTAGCCCGTCTCGGGCGTCTATAAACGCTTGAAAGCATATTGAGAAAGACGGATGGCTATTCCTCGAGAAGCGAGGCCCCTGCAATGCCCGGATGTGTCATTTCATACGGATCGAGAATGAGATCCAATTCTTCCTCTGTCAAAACATCATGGAGCAAACACAGCTCGCGCACTGATCGTCCTGTGGCAATCGCTTCTTTCGCAATTCGTGCGGCGGCTTCATAGCCGAGGTGCGGATTGACGGCCGTAATCGTTCCTACGCTTTTTTCGACGAATTCTTTCAACCTGATCTCATTCGCTTCAATCCCAGTGATGCAGTAATCGGTAAATACCCGAAATCCGTTGTTCATGATTTTAATCGACTGCAGCAAATTAAAGACGAGCACGGGCTCCATCACGTTTAACTCAAGCTGGCCCGCCTCTGATGCAAGGCAGATGGTATGATCGTTGCCGATCACCTGAAATGCGATCTGGTTCATCAGCTCAGGCATCACCGGATTTACTTTGCCGGGCATGATGGAGGAGCCGGGCTGGCGGGGCGGCAGCCGGATCTCGGCAAGCCCTGCCCTCGGACCTGACGCCATTAAACGTAAATCGTTGGCGATCTTGGACATATTCATCATGCCGACTTTCAAAGCAGCCGAAACTTCTGTGTAGGCATCCGTGTTCTGTGTGGCATCGACAAGATGGTCTGCGCCGGTCAGCTGATAGCCGCTAATATCTGAGAGGTGTGCGACAACGTTTTGAATGTATCTCGGATCGGCGTTCAACCCCGTGCCGACTGCTGTGGCTCCCATATTGACTTCATAGAGATGATGCTGCGACTGCCTGATCCGCTGAATATCGCGTTCGACCACCCGGGAGTAGGCTTCGAATTCCTGGCCGAGCCTGATCGGAACGGCATCCTGAAGATGGGTGCGGCCCATTTTAATGACGGAATCGAATTCCGCCGCTTTTTTGCGGAAGGCATCCAGCATATGTTCCATCGTTGATATGAGCCGTTTTAAGTGATTCAATGTGGCCAGATGAATGGCTGTCGGAAACACATCATTCGTTGATTGGGCCATATTGACATGTGTGTTTGGACTTAAATGGAAGTAATCCCCTTTTTCTTTCCCTAAAAGTTCTAAACCTCTGTTTGCGATAACTTCATTCGTATTCATATTCATTGAAGTGCCGGCGCCGCCCTGAATGGGGTCGACAATAAAATGATCGTGCCAGAGCCCTTCCGTTATTTCACCGGCCGCTTTTACAATGACTTCGCCAAGCTCTTTATATAAACGTTTAATATCCATATTGGCGAGAGCCGCCGCTTTTTTAACCATTGCCAAAGCTTTAATCAGCTCTTCATCAATCCGATATCCTGTAATTGGAAAGTTCTCCACGGCCCTCATGGTTTGTACGCCGTAATAGGCGTCAGCCGGAACTTCTTTATCACCTAGAAAATCCTTCTCGATCCTGGTTGCTTTCGTATCCATGGCAAAACCTCCGTAGGTTGTTTCTTATGATGTATTGTGCCTCGATCCGCCGTGTTTTAATTTGTTTTAAAAAAAGGAAAATCGTCTTCCGATATGGGGTTGTCAAGTAATAAAGAGCCTGTTTTCTCTAATGATATACGCTCATTTGCATGGCAAAAAAATTTAAAGGAAAGATATGCAGAAACAGACAAATGGTCAAATAGTTATGTTTATGTATTATTAATCTAATTAAATTTCTTTACTTCGTTTGTCTTTTTGTAGTAAATTTCCTTATATAAATTTTCGTATGAGAAAGGAAGAGCTGTGATGGGACATGTACTGATGATCAATTTCCCGGGGGAGGGGCACATCAATCCTTCTCTTGGCATCACAAAGGAGCTGCAAAGACGAGGAGAAAGCATCGTATATTATGCAGTTGAGGAATACGCTGAAAAAATTAAAAAAACAGGCGCAGAAGTCCGTTTATACCCGGATTTCAGAGAGGCTCTATCACCCGGGAAGGAAAAAGAAAAGATGGACTTTGCCGAAATGGTTTACAATATGTCGGGTAAAGTCGATGAGATCGTTCAGCTCATCTACCGGGAAGTCAAGAGCGAATCTTATGATTATGTGATATATGACCATCACTTTTTGGCGGGGAAAATCATTGCTGAAATGCTTGAGCTGCCGAGCGTTTCGTTATGTACGACATTTGCAATGGATGAGTCGTTTGCAAAAACGTTTACCTTGCAAGGCGACATCGAAAGCTCGCCGTATTTTGAAAAATTGAAACGATCCCTCAGCGAATTAAGTGAGCGGTATCCCGTCAGTCTCGACAAGCCGTTTGACGTATTCTCCTGTCCGGGGGATATCACGATTGTCTTTACCTCGAGGGAGTTTCAGCCTCATGAAGAACGATTTGGGCATGACTACTTGTTTGTCGGGCCGTCGATTACGAGCAGGCAGGATCCGGGCAGCTTCCCGTTCGCTGAGCTGGAGGGGGAAACCGTCATCATGATCTCGATGGGCACAATCTTTAATCAGCAAAAAGAGCTGTATCATATGTGTATCGAAGCGCTGAAAGACTTTGACGGCAAGGTGGTCATGTCTATCGGGAAATCAACGGATCCCGCCGATCTCGGCAGCATTCCGGATCATTTTATCGTGAGGCCGTATATCCCGCAATTGGAGGTTTTGAAACAAGCTGATGTATTTGTCACACACGGCGGCATGAACAGTACAAATGAAGGCCTTTACTTTGATACGCCGCTCATCGTCATCCCGATGGGGGCAGACCAGTTTTTCGTCGCAGATCAGGTGGAACGGACAGGCGCCGGGATCAAGCTGGACAAAAATGAACTTTCCGCGGCTGTTTTAAAAAATACGATTGAAGATATGCTTGAAAACCGCTCCTATAAAGACGGCGCCGCCAAAATCGGCCGCTCGCTCCGCAATGCCGGCGGCTACCAAAAAGCAGCTGATGCTGTATTGGAGTTGGCGGGGAAAAAGTAAGACGCTCCAAAAACGGAGCGTCCCGCTAATTCATCCTGATCTTCCGCTCAACACTGCCGTCTTTTTTATGGACGATGACGGCAGTGCCTTTATTTTCGGCGATTTCTTTCGCCCGTTCGACGGCTTCTGCTTTTGTATCCTTTACTTCGCTGGCCCGCTTGGCATCTTCTGCTTTGACTGCCCAGCCTTTTTCGTGTTTGATGACATGCTCGCACTTTTCCGCAAGCTCCGGCTTGCTGCTCGAACCGCTGTCACCGCGTTCCGTTTCATCGGCTTTCTCCGCATAGGATTTAAGTTCGCTTTTGCTCCTGTTATCCGCCCATTCCTTCGCCTGACTTGTCGCAATCGGAATTGCCCGGCTTTCGTCGTATCCTTCGTCAACCATCGCATTCGCAATTTCAATGGCTTTCTTTTTCACCGGTTTGTCCAAATGTTTCAATGAAGCGGGATAGTCTTCCATTGACCACGGCATTTGATCATTCCTCCTTTTTCATAAGTTTTACCCGCTGAAAGCCGATCAAAAAACACGGATTCATATGATGAATCATTGTATACTATAAAAAAACACGAATGAGAGGGCGAACCTTCCGTGCGCTACGACAAAACAGATTTGGAAAACGAACTGAAAAAAATTGAAAAATGGGAAAAAGAACAGCAGAAAGCGTGGTTTTGGGAAAGGATCGGCCGGCTGCCGTTCAAGGTACTGGACAAGCTTACGCCGGCATTCATTCAAGATAAAATCGGTCTGCTGCTCGACGAAATCGGCGGCTTTATTCAAAACGGAGGCCAATACTTGACGTCCGAAAAACATCTGATCCGCCAGTTTCAGAAAAAGTTGCCGGATGAAACGATTGAGACGATCGAAGATATTCAAAGGGCTCCTTTGGAAGTGATGGATCAAATGTGTGAAACCCTCGGGAAAAACAGGGCGAATACTGCAGCTGTTCAAGGAGCGACAACCGGTGTAGGCGGCTTATTGACGCTTGCTGTCGATATTCCCGCAATCCTCGGCCTTTCTTTGAAGACATTACAGGACATCGCGATATCTTACGGCTACGATCCTAAAGAAAAAACGGAGCGGATGTTTATTATTAAATGCCTGCAGCTCAGCGCCGCTGATATTGTCGGGAAAAGGGCGATCATTCAGGAACTCAGGCGATACCATCAATCATCGGGCTCCCGTGAAAATATGATTTCGCAAATTCAAGGCTGGCGGGAAGTTGTTTATACATACCGCGATTCTTTCGGATGGAAAAAGCTGTTTCAAATGGTACCCGTCGCAGGCATTCTCTTTGGTGCAATCTCAAACCGTTCGATGGTGAACGGTGTGGCTGAAACGGGAATGATGATGTATAAAAAGCGGCGGATCATGGAAAGGCTTGCGGAGCTGGACGCGACAGAAACAGAGTGATAAAAAGGCTGCCGTTATCAACGGCAGCCTTTAGGTATAGAAGGAAACCCAACCCCAGAATCCATCAACACCTGCGCAGGCGTCGACCTCGCTTATTGGGAGCAGGACGGCGAACCGTACGGGGTGTGCAGTGTTATCGTGATTGACGCTGATCCGAAAGAAGTCATTGAAAAAGTGCATAGCATGGGGAAAATCAGCGTACCGTATGTGGCCGGCTTCCTTGCATTTCGTGAGCTGCCGCTGATCATTGAGGCGGCAAAAAGCTGGAAACGGAGCCGGATGTGTTTTGGTTTGATGGCAACGGGTATCTGCATTACAACCATATGGGCGTTGCCACCCATGCGGCTTTTTTCTCGGTAAGCCGACAATTGGGATTGCGAAAACCTATCTCAAAATCAAAGGCTGTGATTTCGTGATGCCTGAAAATGAAGTCGGTGCATATACCGTTATCATTGACGGCAAGGTTCGGACGCGGCGGGACGTGAAGCCTATCTTCTTGTCTTGCGGAAATCATATTGATTTAGAAAGCAGCTATCAGATCACGATGAGCCTGATCAATCAAGAAATCAGGATACCGATCCCTGTCCGCCTTGCTGACCTGGAAACACATATCTTGCGAACGTTCTATCAGAAAAGTCACGCGTAACACTTGCAGGCCCGGAACTGCAAGTGTTTTTTTATTGATTTCTGTATATTTCGCTTATATATACAGACGGGGACACTCCAGTCACCCGTTTGAACACTCTGCTGAAGTAATAAGGATTAGAAAAGCCTAATGTGCTGCTGACTTCGGTTACGTTTAAGTTGCTTGTTTTGAATAGATCAATTGCCTGTGCAATCAGCAGTTCATTTTTATAAGCTGTTATGCTTTTCCCGGTTTGCTTTTTGAAGAGGAAGGAAAGATAGGCATAATTCATTTCTAAAGCATCCTCAAAATCTCTGCTGACCAGCTTTGCATGCTTGTTACGGTGCAGAAATTCAATGATTCTACTGATGGTCCTTGAAGAGGGTGTGCCGGCCTGACTGTTTATCGCACTGCTATACAGATCAATGAAGAATTGATAGGTGAGAGAACACGCTTGGAGCGCCCTGAAAGCACTTGGTGATTCAAAGGCATGAATAATGCTGCTCAGCTGTTTTTCTGTGTACTCACGATGAGGGACAGAACCGCTTTTCGGAAAGGTTAATTGCGATGAATAGATGCTGTCGAGAAGGATTGGTGAATTGTGAAATGGAGAAAACTCCTCCTCATTCAAGGAAGGTTCGGCGTAAAAATGAATGTAGTACCATTCGGTGCCGGGTGTATAAAAATCGCCTCCCCAATGCGGTGTATTGTTCTTAAGAAAAAGATATCTCCCCGCCTGAATGCGGTACTCGTTTTCGTTCTCAAATACATGGATCGCACCTTGTTTTACGTAAAAAAATACGCTGATTCTATCCATCGTCCTGTCAGGATGACGTAAAGTCCCTTCTGTATCCTTCATATGTCCGGCCTCACGGATCTTAGGGAGATGATTGGCTTGGAGTTTTACTTCATACATGGCTTCACCATCTTTCGCTATTCTTATTTCCAGTGTAACGGTTTAATCCAAAAAAAGGATATGTTTTTGATAAATATTGAATTCACATCCCATATCATCATTTGGATAATGAAAGCATCACCATGCATGATGAGACGTGATAGGGGGAGATCAAAAAATGAAAGATGTAACATTATTAAAAGGCAAGTTTTATGATTCTCAGATGAAAGGAAAGGAATATTTGCTTTTTTTGGATGTAGACCGTCTTTTGGCTCCTTGTTATGAGGCTGTATCACAGACGCCTAAAAAACCACGCTACGGCGGGTGGGAGGCAAAAGAGATTGCCGGGCATTCGATCGGTCATTGGCTGTCCGCCGCATCAGCCATGTACCAGGCTTCCGAAGATGAAAAGCTGAAAAGGAAAGCAGAGTACGCAGTGAATGAGCTGAGTCATATCCAACAATTTGATGAAGAGGGATATGTAAGCGGTTTCTCCAGGGCGTGTTTTGATGAAGTGTTCAGCGGTGATTTTCGGGTGGACCACTTTAGTCTGGGAGGCTCTTGGGTGCCGTGGTACAGCATCCATAAACTGTTTGCGGGATTAATAGATACGTATCGGCTAACCGGCAATCAGACGGCTTTACGAGTCGTCGTCAAGCTGGCTGATTGGGCAAAAAAGGGACTGGATCGTCTGACGGACGAGCAATTTCAGCGTATGCTGATATGTGAACATGGCGGAATGAATGAGGCGATGGCCGATCTTTATATGTTGACGAAAAACAAAGCATATCTTGAACTTGCAGAACGTTTCTGTCATCGTGCCATTCTTCAGCCTCTGGCAGAGGGGAAGGATGAGCTTGAAGGAAAGCATGCCAATACCCAAATTCCAAAGGTGATCGGAGCCGCCAAGCTGTACGATATTACGGGCAAAGAAGCATATAGAAATACCGCGCTCTTCTTTTGGGAACAGGTTGTATATCAGCGTTCCTACGCAATTGGCGGCAACAGTATTGGAGAGCATTTCGGAGCGGAAGGCAGCGAGGAGTTAGGCGTGACGACCGCGGAAACGTGCAATACGTATAACATGCTGAAATTGACCGGGCATTTATTCCGGTGGTTTCACGAAGCGAGATTTACGGATTACTATGAAAATGCGCTTTATAATCACATACTTGCTTCCCAAGATCCCGATTCAGGCATGAAAACCTATTTTGTTTCCACACAGCCGGGGCATTTCAAGGTGTATTGTTCACCGGAAGATTCTTTTTGGTGCTGTACAGGAACCGGGATGGAAAACCCCGCGCGCTACACGCAGAATATTTACCATTTACACCAAGACGATCTGTATGTGAATTTATTTATTCCTTCACAAATAAACGTACGCGAAAAACAAATGATCATCACACAGGAAACTTCTTTTCCAGCAGCGAATAAAACCAAACTGGTTGTAAAAAAAGCTGACGGCGTGCCTATGACACTCCATATTCGTATTCCTTATTGGACGAATGGCGGCCTTAAAGCTGTGGTTAATGGAAAACGAGTTCAATCGGTTGAGAAAAATGGGTACCTTGCTATTCACAAACATTGGAACACAGGAGATTGTATTGAGATTGATCTGCCGATGAAACTCCACATCTATCAAGCGAAGGATGATTCTAAAAAAAGCGTTCTGATGTATGGGCCGGTTGTTTTGGCAGGAGCACTAGGGAGAGAGAACTTCCCTGAAACAGATATACTTGCTGATCATCTCGCCCTTAATAACCATCCGTTAATTGATGTCCCTGTGTTGGTTGCGGATCAGGGACAGTTGGATCAGTGGGTGAAGTGTATAGACAAAACATCACTCGTATTTCAAACGAAACCGATTGGACAGCCGGGGAATGAAGAAATCACATTCATGCCGTTCTACAATGTGCATCATCAGCGGTATTCCGTTTACTGGTATGTGATGACTGAAAAGGAATATCTTGATTTTACAGATGAAGAAAAAGAAAAGCAGGAAATCATCAGACGCATAACCGTTGATGCCGTTCAGCCGAATGAACAACAGCAGGAGATAGAACATCACCTGAAAAAAGAAAACTCTTACTCCGGTTACGCAAATATCGTTCACAGAGGCTGGCGAGACAGCAGAGGAGATGGTTTTTTCAGTTATGAGATGAAAACAGAGCCGAGTCAACCCATGTATTTGCTGGTCACTTATTTTGGAAGTGATGATACCTTTCAATCGGAGGAACAAACATACGAAAGAAATTTTGAGATCATGATAGATGATCAACTACTGGCCAGACAGCAGCTAAAGGCAAATCACCCAGGAAGGCTTTTTGATGTATGTTATGACATTCCAGTTGCATATACGAAAGGAAAAGAGAGAGTAAATGTCACGTTCAAATCCAGTGAGGGAACAGCAGCCGGCGGAGTGTTTGGAGTAAGGATGATTAATGAAAAAATGGTTTTACATTGAATGCATATCGATATGAATTGCTTGTTCACTCAAAAACTTGCGACCCATGGATCGCAAGTTTTTTATTTGAATGTTTTTCGCGTCAAATCGATAAAAGCTTTTAAGGGCACAGACATCCACTTGTCCTATCAGCGGATCAAGTGAGGGGCGGCCTTTGTTTTCACTGTCATAAGGTTTAACCTTTTCAATGATGAAAGAGAAGTCTAATCAATTTTTCGAAGCAGATGATCCTCTTCGACAAGTTGGTCGAGAAGAACAAATTCGGCTGCGTTTAGAGAAGAATTTCTTGTGTGGAACATGAGAAAGACACCGTCCTTTTGAAGTCTTTCTTTTCTTTTATTACAGGAGAATGGATATTTTAAGGAAAA
Source organism: Bacillus haynesii (assembly GCF_001969855.1). Classification (GTDB taxonomy): domain Bacteria; phylum Bacillota; class Bacilli; order Bacillales; family Bacillaceae; genus Bacillus; species Bacillus haynesii. Next base: position 84,643 of record NZ_MRBL01000013.1, on the reverse strand, counting down.
ATAAAGGCTGCCGTTTGATAACGGCAGCCTTTCTCATGGAGTTACGCTTTTTCTGTAAAGCGAGGCAGTCTGAAGATAATCGCACAAATGCCGCAGACGCCGATCAAAATCGGATAAAAAGAATAAGGAAGAATGCTGACAGGCGATATTTTCGCGATCTGTGCAGCTGACAGCATTTGCGCACCGTAAGGAATCAATCCTTGAATCACACAGGAAAAAATATCAAGGATGCTTGCCGATTTCCTGTTGTCGATTCCGTACCGGTCGGATAAATCTTTTGCCAGCGGCCCCGCTGTAATGATGGCAATCGTATTGTTGGCCGTTGCCAGGTTTGCCGCGCTGACAAGGCCGGCTATGCCAGCTTCCGCTCCTTTTTTTGAACGGATTCTCCGCGATACAAACTGAAGGAGAAATGCGATCCCGCCGTTTCGCTTCATCATTTCCGCCATTCCGCCAATTAGAAGCGATAAAATGATCAGTTCAGACATTCCGCCGATGCCTTCGGTTATCGCCGTCAAATACGTATGAAGCGTCAAGCTTCCGTCGGAAATTCCGATCACCCCGGCTAATACGATGCCGCCGAAAATAACGGCCATAACATTAAATCCGAGAAGGGCAAATATCAGAACCCCGAGATAAGGCAGCACCTTCACCCAGCTGTAGGTCCCAGCTTGTGCTCCGGGATGCCCTCCGGCTGAGAACACCATCAGCAGGATGACCGTGGCAACCGCGGCAGGCAGAACAATCAGGAAATTCGTTTTAAACTTGTCCGACATCTTCGTCTTTTGTGTGCGAACAGCCGCAATAGTCGTATCGGAAATAAATGATAAGTTATCACCGAACATCGCGCCCCCCACAACTGCAGCAACCGAATATGCCGCCGGAACACCGATTTCAGCGCTGATTCCCGCAGCGATCGGAGCGAGCGCAGCAATCGTTCCGGTTGACGTACCCATCGACACAGAGATAAACGCAGCGATGATAAATAAACCGGCAACCATAAACTGCCCCGGTACAAACGAAAGCGCGAGATTAACGGTTGATTCGACGGCCCCCATCGCCTTTGCGGCTGATGAAAACGCTCCGGCCAAAATAAAGATCATCACCATGATCATAATGTCGGGGTGTCCGGCGCCTTTCGCAAACCACTCCGTCTTTTGGCTGAGCTTCTCCTTCCGGTTCATCGCCAGTGAGACAACCGATGCCGCAAGCGCCGCGGCCACGATTGGCAGGCTGTAAAAGTCGCCTGTGATCAAACCTGATCCAACGAATAAACAAACAAATAAAAACAGCGGCAAAAGCCCTGAAGCTTTTCCGTTTTGATTTTGCATGATGTACACCTCTTCTATAGGTTCAAACCGTTTTTTCACCAATATCCAACACTTTAAAAGGCGAACGCTCAAAAGTCAAATGGTAAAATAAGTTCGGAAGAAAATTAAATGAAAAGAGGGGAGAAGCTGATGAATCGCAAAATGAATGTCCTCGATTTAATAAAGGGAGTCACAGAAAAGCACGCCAATTTTTCCGTTTCGGAAGTGAATGACCATTGTATGCGAATCGCCGTTTTGGAGGGCGAATACGTATGGCATTTCCATCCCGGTTCAGATGAGCTGTTTATTGTTTTGGAAGGGGAGCTGTTGATCGATTTTCAGGATCGTCCCACAGAAGTCCTGAAAGCGAACGATTTCCTGCTGATTCCGAAAGGCGTCATTCACCGGACGCGCGCTGATGTAAGGTCGGTTAACCTTTGTATAGAAAAAACAAATGCGGAAACTGTCCCGTTCGCGGAAGGGAATGTACTGAAGCTGATACGGTGCAAATCAGCCAAACAAAAGCTTCGAGCGTTCAGCGAGGCGCAGGCCAAATGGGCTCCGCTGCAAAACGTCAGCGGATTCATCAGGCAGTGGGGCGGATGGATGGAAACAGAAGACGGGCTGGAAGCCGTCGTCCTGGTGCTTTGGAAATCGAAGCACGATTATTTGAACTTTATGGCGGATTATCATGATGATATATATGAAAGAACGAATCAAAAAGGCACGTTCGAATCCATCAACATTACGCTGTTTGAAGATCCTGCCGAGATATGTGAGACGCTGCAGAACATTACGCCGGCTCCGGTACCGGAATGGACGGTAAAGGGCAGCTGACAATCGCGCGATTCTCGGACTCTTTAGTGAATGTGCTATTTTTGTTTACTCTTTTTGAAATGTGGAATGTAAAAACCATAACACTTCAAAAGGAGGAATCGAAAATGGCAAACAATAATGACAACAACAAAATGAGCAGGGAAGAAGCAGGCAGAAAAGGCGGAGAAAAAACAAGCCAAAACCATGATAAAGAATTCTACCAAGAGATCGGTCAAAAAGGCGGAGAAGCTACAAGCCAAAACCATGACAAAGAATTCTACCAGGAAATCGGCGAAAAAGGCGGGGAAGCCACAAGCCGAAACCATGACAAAGAATTCTACCAGGAAATCGGTGAAAAAGGCGGAGAAGCCACAAGCCGAAACCATGACAAAGAGTTCTACCAGGAAATCGGTGAAAAAGGCGGGGAAGCCACAAGCCAAAACCATGACAAAGAATTCTACCAGGAGATCGGTCAAAAAGGCGGGGAAGCTACAAGCCGAAACCATGACAAGGAGTTCTATCAAGAAAACGGCGAAAAAGGCGGACGTCAAAGAAGAAGCGGTTAATGAGCGGTGAAGAGAGGGGCTGACCATCAGCCCCTCTTTTTTATGGAAGATGCCTGCCGCTGCCGCCCGAGCGTCCATATTAAATTATTATAAATTATTGATCTTCTGAAGAGATTTCCGGTCTGTTTTGTTATATAATTTACAGATGATGCATCAAATTGTAATTATAAAAGTTTGAATGCTAAAAGTTAAGGACTAAAGTACTGGTGGGAGTGTACCGAATGGCAGCGTTGATTAAATTTTTTCAGCACCCTGGGGTCAGGCGTTTTTCAGTTTTTGTTGTATTGGCGGGAGTTTTATATCTGTTCCGCAGCATGATGAATCTCATATTGCTCACATTTATCTTTACGTTTTTGATGAACCGTCTGGAAAATGTGATCCGCGGTTTTTTAAACCGCTTTATTAAAGTCAGCCAGAGACTGATTATTTCTTGTTTGTATGCGGCTCTTGCCATCGCGCTTTCGATCGGCGGTGTGGTCTATTACCCCGTGATCGTCACCCAGATTCAGCAGCTGATCAAACAAGGAAAGTATATCGCTTCTCACCCTGACAGCATTCCTTTTCTCGATATGATTACCGGTATGTTCGGCGATATCAATTTGACATCCTATTTGGAAAAAGGTCTTAACTTTATCTATACATATATCACGGATATCAGCGCGTTTGGCTTGCAGGTGGTTATGTCATTGGTTCTCAGCATGTTCTTATTGATCGAAAAAGACAAAGTCATGAGTTTAATGGATAAATTTAAGACGAGCAAAATAGCTATTTTCTACGAGGAAATTGCTTACTTTGGGAAAAAATTCACGAGAACGTTCGGCAAGGTGCTTGAGGCTCAGTTTATTATCGCTTCCATCAATTGCGCACTGACGACCATTGCCCTCGCGATTATGGGTTTTCCTCAGCTTTTCGGCCTTGCCGTCATGGTGTTTTTCCTCGGGCTGGTTCCGGTCGCAGGCGTTGTGCTCTCCCTTATTCCGTTAAGCATTATCGCCTACAGCATCGGCGGAATCGCTTATATTGTGTCACTGGTATTGGTCATCATGATCGTCCATGCGATAGAGGCCTATTTCCTCAATCCGAAATTGATGTCCGCCAAGACGGAGCTGCCGATTTTCTTCACGTTTATCGTGCTGATCTTTTCTGAACATTTTATAGGGATTTGGGGTTTAATTATCGGTATTCCGATATTTGTTTTCCTGCTTGATATACTTGATGTTACAAGTCAGGAGAAAAACCGAACAGCAGACACAAGAAAATAGCATATATTTGTAAATCGGAAAATTTGGTTTACATATTTCGAATTTTCAGGTATAACTGTTATATAACGAAATAGCGCCACACGTTTAATCCTTTAGTAGGAGTGGGGGACCCGATCATTTGGGGTGAATTTTTCTGTTCCCGTGCGAACCGAAAGACGGACATCTCTTCGTCCGAACCCGTCAGCTAACCTCATCAACGTGAAGAGAGTCATGTGGAACCAATTTTAATGGTAAAAGCCCATGGGAGATCTCTCATGGGCTTTTTTTGGAAAGGGGAGATATGTTATATGAAGTTAGCAACAAAAATTATTATCGCTCTATTACTCGGTGCAGCCGTCGGTATTATACTGAACGTCACTTCACCGGATTTATTCAGCAAGCTTAATACATTTTTATTCGGGCCGCTCGGCACGATCTTCCTTAACTTAATTAAAATGCTCGTTGTACCGATCGTTTTCTTTTCTCTGACTTTAGGGGTAGCAGGACTTGGAGATCCAAAGAAACTGGGCAGAATCGGTGCCAAAACGATTTCTTTCTTTTTAGTAACAACTGCAATTGCCATTATTATCGGACTTGTTTTAGCGTTGGTCATCAAACCGGGAACCATCGGAACGTATGATACAAGCGCTGCGGAATATTCAGCACAGAAGGCGCCAAGCATTGCCGAAACGCTTTTGAACATCATTCCGACAAACCCGGTTCAGGCAATGGCTGAAGGAAATATGCTGCAAATCATTGCTTTCTCCATTTTAGTCGGTCTCGGAATTACGATGCTCGGCAAAAAGGCGGACGCTCTTCTCAAAGTGGTTGAACAGGGTAACGATCTGATGATGTACCTGGTCAATCTCGTCATGAAGTTCGCGCCTTACGGTACGTTCGGCTTGATTGCCGGGGCAATCGGAAGCCAAGGCTGGGACGCCATTAAAGCAATGGGGCTTTATATGATCGTCGTCATTCTGGCGCTGTTCATCCATGCCATTGCAACATACGGCGCAGCGATTGCGTTTCTGGCAAAGCGGAACCCGCTCACATTCTTTAAAGATTTTTCAGAGGTTATGCTTGTTGCTTTCAGTACGTCCAGCAGCAACGCGACGCTTCCGGTTTCGATGGATGTCGCTCAAAGAAAGCTGAAAGTTCCAGAGCCGATTTCAAGTTTTGTTCAGCCGCTTGGAGCTACGATCAACATGGACGGAACGGCAATTATGCAAGGGGTGGCAACAGTCTTTATCGCTCAGGTGTACGGTTATGACCTGACATTCACACAGCTGCTGACGGTCGTTCTCACGGCAGTGCTTGCCAGCATCGGAACAGCGGGTGTACCGGGTGTCGGACTGATTCTGCTCGCCATGGTTCTTCAAACAGTTGGCCTTCCAGTTGAAGGAATTGCGCTAATATTGGGAATTGACCGACTTCTGGACATGATTCGTACGGCTGTCAATACAACAGGCGATGCAGCATGTGCAGTCATCGTCACCGAGACGGAAAAGAAACACGGCAAAATCGAAGCCCCTCATAGTGAAGTGTCCGTGTAACTCAAAAATGATATAATCAAACAGTGCCTTTTCGGCACTGTTTATTTTTTTGGAAAGAGGAGGGGGCTATGACAAAGCAGCCTGTTTTACATATAGAAAATGTTGATAAAGTCATAGACGGCAAAACGATATTGAAAGATATCCGCTTAACGGCGGATGAAGGGGAGATCATCGGCCTGCTTGGCCCGAACGGGTCGGGAAAAACGACCCTCATCAAATTGATCACCGGTTTAATCAAAATGAAGAGCGGATCAATTGTCATAAACGGTTTTCCGATTGACCGCCAATTTGAAAAAGCGATCCAGTCCGTCGGAGCCATCGTTGAAAATCCTGAATTTTATCTATATCTGACAGGCTATGAAAATCTGAAACACTATGCAAATATGCACACTGGAATCGGGCGGGAAAGACTGGCGGAAGTCATCAGCAGAGTCGGCCTTGAAGATGCCGCAGAAGACAAGGTCAAAACATACTCGCTCGGAATGAAACAACGCCTCGGGATTGCTCAGGCGATTCTTCACCGGCCGAAGCTGCTGATTTTGGACGAGCCGACAAACGGATTGGACCCGGCGGGAATGAAGGATTTCCGTGAACACTTGCGTGAGCTTGCCGAAGAAGAAGGAACGGCGATCCTGTTTGCGACTCACTTGCTGAAGGAAGTGGAAGATTTGTGCGACCGGGTCGTCATCCTTCAACAAGGGAAAATCAAATCAACCGTCGTCCTTAATGAAGCAAACGAAAAGCAGGAAAAGGCAATGCTGGAGGTACAGCCTCATGACAAAGCGCTTCAGTGGCTGAAAGACCAGGGATACGAAGCTCACGCCGAAAAAGGCCTGCTTGCCGTAAAGGTGGCGAAAGCGGAAATTCCCGCTTTAAATCAACAGCTTGTCGCCAATGATATTGACGTCTATTCGATTGCTCCGTTTAAGCAGTCTCTTGAGGATGAATATATGGCGCGGACGAATGGAACGGAAGAGAGGAATGCTGATGTTTAGACTGATTCAAAACGAGCATGTTAAATTGCTGAAGCGCAAAGTAACATTTGTATCGCTGGCGCTGATCGTGGTCTTTCAATTTCTCCTCGCCCTCATCACCAAAAGAATCCTGATGGGCGCCGGGGCAGATGATCATTTTATCGGCTATTTTTCATTCGCCCCAAACCTGAATATCCTCTTGCAGGGCCTTTCAATTGTGGTGGCGGCTTCAATTATATCCTTTGAATATGACAAAAAGACGATCAAATTTTTGCTGATCCGCCCTGTCAGAAGAGAAAAAATTCTCGTTTCCAAATACGTGACGAGCGTGCTCGCAAGCATTTGGCTTTTCATCATTTACTACGGATTTTCCTTATTATTCGGTCTGCTCTTTTTCGGCGTGAAGCTTGACGAAAAAGCGCAGCCGCTCTTTATCAATACGGTGAAAATAATCGGGACGCAGTGGTTTGAAGTATGGATGATGGTTACATTTGCGTTTTTATGCTCGGCATTGTTCAAAAGCAGCGCGCTCAGCATCATGGTGTCGATTGTCGTGCTGTACGGCGCCAAAATGCTTGTGACGATGATGGCGTATTTGGAAAAACCGCTCGGTAAATTTTTATTGTTCGCCAATACCGATTTAACGCAATATGCCGGAGAAGCCAAGCCGCTTTTCGCCGGGATGACGCCTTTGTTCTCGCTCTTCATCGTCTTTGTCCATCTCGCGTTTTTTCTCGGAGCGGCGTGGTGGAGCTTTTGTAAACGCGATATGAAAGTCTAGATCGTTTGTCTAAAGTGTGACAAAAGGAATGACATTTTTGTGAAAAATGTCGTAATTACCGTGTGGATCTCCTATTCTCAATTATAATTTTAGGATAAGGGAATGGGGGATGAGACATCTATGAAAAAATTTATTACGGCATTGCCGATTGTATTGCTGTTGTCATTTTCATTTGTTTCTTTTGCCTTTAACTTCGATCATCTCATCTATTTTAGACTTGCGCTCGGACTATTTTCGCTTGCAGGTTTGTTTCTGTTATATAAATTGAAAAACGGCGTCCGCTTCTTTATGGCGTATCTTTATGGAAGCTGGGTCGTGCTGGCCGGAATCGCCGCATATGAAGAACCGCTTTTTTCCGATTTCTTCTTCGGCGGCCTCACGATCACGATGGGCTACTTAACCTACATGCTGATTTATCTCGGTATGAAGGTTGACGGCCGCGGCGGTCAAGCCGTTTAGTCAAAAGCGCACCTCGCTGAAGGTGCGCTTTTTTGTTTTGCCAAGGCTATCATTTGCACAACGAGCCGTGAACGAACTATAATACTTATTAAATCTATCGGAATTTGGTCAGGAGGATGCCGGTGTGTGTTCAATATTTGTGAAAACGGAAAGGCAGCAGGAATGGCTCAGTAAAATCGGAAAACTGGCGGATGAATTTGAGAAAACAGCAGCGTACTATGACGAACATGCCCAATTTCCCGCAGAACATATTCAAAAGCTGCGGGATTCAGGCTACACGGCGCTGACGGTCGGAAAAGATTACGGGGGAGAGGGCATTTCGCTCTACGATATGCTTTTATTTCAGGAACGGCTTGCCAAAGGAGACGGACCGACGGCTCTCAGCATCGGCTGGCATTTAAGCGTGATGGGAGAACTGGCAGAAGGAAACAGCTGGGACCGGCATGTGTTTTCATCGATTTCACATGAAGCATTAAAGGGCGCGCTGATCAACAGAGCTGCAAGTGAAGCACAGACGGGCAGTCCGACAAGAGGAGGACGCCCCGGAACCCATGCAGTCAAAAAGAACGGCGGCTGGATTGTAAACGGTCGTAAAACATTCACAACGATGTCTCCGGTTCTCGACTACTTTCTTGTCACCGCTTGGATTGAAGAGAAGCAAACGATCGGCGTTTTCTTGATCCATAAAGATGCGGAAGGCTTGGCAATAGAGGAAACGTGGGATATGGCGGCGATGAGGGGCACGGGAAGCCACGATTTGGTGCTGACCGATGTCCGTCTCGACGAATCCATGCTTGTTGAACTGTTAGCAGGTAAAAGAACGGATAAAATAAACGGCTGGCTGCTTCATATACCGGCTGTATATTTAGGGATCGCACAAGCGGCGAGAGATTATGCCGTCCAATTTGCAAAAGACTATCAGCCGAACAGCTTGAAAGGTCCGATCAAAGAAGTGCCTGCCGTTCAGCGCCATATCGGCGAAATCGATCTGGAACTCATGAAAGCCCGCCACTTTATGTATCATGTCGCAGAGCTTTATGATGACCCGGAACGCCGCGCCCATTTGACAGGTGAGCTCGGAGCGGTTAAGCACACGGTAACGAATACGGCCATTGCTGTCGTAGACAGGGCGATGAGAGTCGTCGGAGCGAAGAGCCTGGCGAGAACGAACCCGCTCCAAAGATTCTATCGCGATGTCCGGGCGGGCCTCCACAACCCGCCGATGGATGATGCAACAATCAGCAAACTTGCAGGAATTGCATTCAGCGAATAGTTTCAGCGAAATAAAAAAGAAGCCGTTCAAAATGAGCGGCTTCTTTTTTATGTTTGTTTTGCTTTTGAAATGGCCAAAAGGCGGTTCTCGTGTCTGCGGTCGATCTTGTCATAAATGACTTCCATTTCTTTCGGGTTCTTGGCGATTTCTTTTTTATATTCTTCGACAAGCTGATGAAAGGTTTTAATCTTCCGTTTTGACATGATCATCCGCCTTTCTTGATGGATTGGTATTCGCTTTCAAGTTCGCTTAAAGATAATTCGTAAAGGTGGCGCTCTTCTTTTTTATATATGCCAAGCTGGATAAGCCGCTGAATGAGTTGTTTTTTTCTCATTTCCACCGCTTTCTTTAATTGAGGGGCCATGTGATCACCTCGTCAACCATTAGTGATATTGATAATCATTATCAATTATGTGTATTATACTAAACAGTATCACCGGATGTAAAGAGACATCCTTAAAAGGATATTGAACAAAATTGAAAAATATGAATTATTATCCAGAATGATATATAAAAAAAAGAAGCCGACAAGGGCTTCACAACTAGAAAAAATAATTGCAAAATAGGAACAAAAAACATTCTACCTGAATATAAAAAACGAATCAAGAACTTTTTACGAAATTTCGACATTTTGCGTTTCCCGGGAAATACTCGTGTCGAATTTTTAATGAAAGCTCATTCTTTTATGAAACAAATATTGCTGTTGTCTCGTCTTGTATAAAAAGGACATGGGGTGCTCCCATGTCCTGCGGTTCAGACAAAAAATCTGGACTTTAAACGAATTAGCTAATATGTTCAGCCAGGAATTCATTCACTTCTTCAGGCGTTTTGGCATTTGCGCTGTGAAGGTGACCCGTTTTTTCGCCGTTTTTGAAAATCAACAGGCTTGGAATGCCCATGACCTGATACTTGTCGGCAAGCTCAGGAAGATCGTCTTTATTCAGCTCATACCAGTCATTTTCCTGATAAGCCTCAAGAATATCTCCGATGAACATGTTCATGCGTGTGCAGTCCGGGCACCAGTCAGCGTAAAATTTGACGATGATTTCTTTATCGGATTGGATCAGTTCATTAAATTGCGCTTCTGTTGTGATTTTTTTCAATTGCAACCTCTCCTTTTCAATGCCATTTTAATATAAAATGAAAAGGATTTACATACAAATGCTTTTTATATGCTGTTTTTAGACCGTATTAAAATAATTAGATCATTTTCCCGGGAAAGTGATAAGATAGTAAAGATGAATCCAGTGGGGGGAGTACGAATTGAAGACAAGATTAGGATTGGTATACGGCGGAAAATCAGCGGAGCATAACGTTTCTCTGCAAACCGCGCTGGCCGTCACGAAAGCATTAGATACTGAAAAATTTGATATACACCCGATTTATATAACAGAAAAAGGCGAGTGGGTGAGAGGGCCGCAACTGACAGAACCCGTTTCAAATGTGAAAATGCTACAATTTGAACAGACGGGCCAGACATTTTCTCCGGCTGTGTTGAACCGCGATATGTTTCCAGGCGAAGCTGATGTAAAAGAAGACTCGATCGATGTTGTTTTCCCGCTTTTGCACGGACCGAATGGAGAAGACGGCACTATTCAAGGCATGCTTGAACTGCTGAATGTGCCGTATGTGGGCAACGGAGTCTTGGCTTCCTCTGCGGGCATGGATAAAGTTGTCATGAAGCATCTGTTTGCACAGGCAGGTCTTGACCAGGCGAAATACGTTTCATTCGTGAAAAAAACCTGGAGTCAGTCTAAAGAAGAAAGCTATGATCAAGTGGAAGCGAAACTTGGTTATCCATGCTTCGTAAAACCGGCTAACCTTGGATCAAGCGTCGGGATCAGCAAATGCAGAAACCGTGAAGAGCTTGACCAAGCCTTTGAACTTGCATTCCAATATGACCGGAAAATTGTCGTTGAAGAAGGCGTCATCGGACGGGAAATAGAACTCGGCGTTCTTGGGAATGATGAACCTGTCTGCTCAGTCGCAGGGGAAATCGCTCCGAAGAAAGATTTTTATGATTATAAAGCAAAATACGAAGACGGCGATACCGATTTGATTATTCCGGCTTCCCTGACAGAAGATGAATACGAAACAATGCGCATCATGGCGGTCAAAGCGTTTCAGGCAATTGACGGCTCAGGCCTTGTGAGAGCGGACTTTTTCCTTACAAATGAAGGCAGGGTCCTGATCAATGAAGTCAATACGATGCCGGGATTCACCCCGTTCAGCATGTTTCCGCTTCTCTGGAAGCAATCAGGGGTTGAGTATGCTGAACTGATTGAAAAGCTTGTCGCTTTGGCAATCGAGCGCCACGAAGAAAAACAGCAGATCAAACATACATTTTAACGGGACGGAGCGGGCCGAATCCGGGGAGCTTTCATAGAGAAAGGCGCGGCAGGCGGTTCGCCCTTAGATACAGCTGCAGACACTATCCTTATTTGTGGTAGTGTCTCTTTTCCTTGCTGGAGAAAGAGAGGGACATACATGATAACTAGAACGGTAAAAGAAATTGCTGAAATGTCGGGAGGCGTTTTGACGAATGAAGCTTTTGAAGAGCGTCTTGTCAAGGGCGTCTCAACCGATTCGAGAAAACTGGCGAAAGACCAACTGTTTATTCCGCTTGCAGGCGAGCGGTTCAACGGACACGTTTTTGCAGAGCAGGCTTTTCAGGAAGGCATCGCGGCCGTGCTATGGAACCGGAGCGAACCGAATCCTCCGGAAGGGAAGCCGGTCATTTTAGTTGACGATACGCTGGAAGCGCTGCAGAAGCTTGCGAAAGCATACAGGCATCAGCTGGACGTAAAAGTCGTCGGAGTGACCGGTTCAAACGGGAAAACGACGACAAAAGACATGATTCATGCTGTCTTGGGGACTGAGTATAAAGTGCATAAGACAGAAGGAAACTACAATAACCACATCGGCCTTCCCCTGACGATTCTGGCGATGCCCGAAGACACAGAAATCGCCATTTTGGAGATGGGGATGAGTGCCAAAGGAGAAATCGATTTTCTTACTCGTCTGGCGCACCCTGATATCGCTGTCATTACAAACATCGGTGAATCACACCTCCTTGAACTCGGATCAAGAGAAGGAATTGCAGAGGCAAAGCTCGAAATTGTCAATGGGCTTTCAAAAGAAGGCACACTCATTTATGTCGGAGATGAACCGCTGCTCACCGAAAGGCTGAAGCACCCGCCTTACGATACAAAAACGTTTGGAGAGGATCCGGCTTTCGATTATCAGCTTGAGGATATGACACAGACGGAAGAGGGCACAGCATTCCTCGTCAGAGGTATCGAAAACCGGTTCTTCATCCCGGTGCTCGGCAAGCATAATGTGAAAAACGCTTTAGCTGCGATTGCGGCCGGAGATCTTCTGAATGTCAGCCGGGCTCACATTGCAGAAGGGCTGACTAAACTGAAAGTGACCGGAATGCGGCTTGAGCTTGTGAAGACGCCGGACGGCGTTGCGATCATTAATGACGCCTATAATGCAAGTCCGACATCAATGAAAGCGGCGATCGAGCTTGTCGAACAGATGAAGGGATACGGTAAGAAAATTCTCGTTCTCGGCGACATGCTGGAGCTCGGCGAAGGAGAAAAAGTGTTTCATGAAGACATCGGGCAGGCAGTCAACCCGGACTCGATCGACTTTTTATTTACGTACGGAGAACTAGGTGCATATATTGCAAAAGGGGCGCTTAAACATTTCCCGGAACACCGCGTCCTTCAATTCAACCCGGAAGACAAAGACAGTTTGAAAAAGATATTGAAAGACAAAGCGAATACAGGGGATTTGATCCTCATCAAAGCGTCCAGAGGCATGCGCCTTGAGGATGTTATAAAAGATTTGTAAGGGAACATTGAATCATAAAGTCGTTGTTTTATGTGATCATCAGTAAAAGAAAACGGGTGAATGGTCATGATAGGATGTTTATGCATTCACGGATTTACCGGAGCACCGTATGAATTGGAACCGCTGGCTTCTCATTTAAAACAAACGGCAGATTGGCAAGTCGAAATGATCACGCTGCCCGGGCACGGAGAGATTCCGGTTTTAAAAGGCGTCTGTTTTCAGGAATGGATCGCTTGTGCTGAAGTGGAGCTCGTCCGCTTGCTGAAAACCTGTGATACGGTATTTTTAATCGGATTTTCAATGGGCGGGATGATTGCCGCCTATTTAGCCGGAAAATATCCGGTCAGCCGCCTTGTCCTGTTGAGTGCGGCCGCCCAGTACATCAGTCCGGGACAGCTGATCCAGGATTTGAAGAATGTGATCAAAGATTCTCTGCAAGGCAAGCTTGAGGATAATCTGCTTTACAAAAGGTACAAACAAAAGCTGACAAGCACCCCGGTGTCATCAGCATTTCAGTTTCGCAAGCTCGTCAAGATGACAAAGCCTGCTTTGAAAAACCTCCGGATCCCTGTGCTCATTGTTCAGGGGGAGTGTGATTCCATCGTGCCGCTGTCAAGCGCGTATTACTTGTATGAAACCATACCTTCCGAAGAAAAAGAGCTGTGCCTCTTGCCGGAATCCAAGCATCATGTCTGCCTTGAAGAAAACTCCGCAATCCTATTTCAAACCGTTGAGGCGTTTCTCAAAAAAACGCCGATTGAATCCATAAAAAAATAAATAATTGAACGGCAATCTGCAAAAAATAATCTGGGATGCTGGCAGGGAAAAAATGAGCGTATGCTGTCGAAAGCCGCACAAGCCTGTGTTACAATGTGTAAAAGACGCCCTCGGGCGGGCTTTATGTTTCGATGCCGGACGGCTTCGCCCGAGGTCCGTAGGAGACTGCCGAACCGGCAAGAGAGCACACCGCTCATTCTCATCTTGTTGAAAAACGTATAACGGAATGGTAATATAACATGTAAAGTAATTCGGGCTTTGCATAAGTATGGACCTGTCCTTTGCACAAAGGGCAGTTTTTATTGATAAAACACGATTACTGAAACAGTAAGCAGAAGGAGTTTGAATACATTGACAATAACGTTTCAAGATTTTCAATTAAGTTCTGATCTCACAAAAGCGATCAAGCGTATGGGATTTGAAGAGGCAACACCGATTCAGGCACAAACGATTCCACTCGGCCTTGCAAATAAAGATGTGATCGGACAAGCGCAAACGGGAACAGGAAAAACGGCTGCATTTGGCATCCCCCTTGTTGAGAAAATCAACCCCGAGTCTCCTAACATTCAAGCCATTGTTATCGCACCTACTCGTGAACTAGCCATTCAAGTTTCTGAAGAGCTATATAAAATTGGACAGGATAAACGCGCTCGCGTGCTGCCGATTTACGGAGGACAAGATATCGGACGCCAGATTCGCGCGCTCAAGAAAAACCCTCATATTATCGTCGGAACACCTGGCCGTCTGCTTGACCATATCAACCGCCGCACAATGCGTCTTCAAAACGTGAATACCGTTGTACTTGATGAAGCGGATGAAATGCTGAACATGGGATTCATCGAAGATATCGAATCCATCCTTTCCAATGTGCCTGCTGAGCACCAGACATTGCTGTTTTCTGCAACAATGCCTGCTCCGATTAAGCGGATTGCAGAACGTTTCATGACCAACCCGGAGCACGTCAAAGTGAAAGCGAAAGAAATGACAGTATCAAACATCCAGCAGTTCTACCTTGAAGTTCATGAGCGCAAAAAGTTTGATACGCTGACACGTCTGCTTGACATCCAGTCTCCGGAACTTGCGATTGTCTTCGGCCGGACAAAACGCCGCGTCGATGAGCTGACAGAAGCGCTTAATCTGCGCGGTTATACAGCTGAAGGAATCCACGGCGATTTAACTCAGGCGAAGCGGATGGTTGCACTCCGTAAATTTAAGCAAGGCGCAATTGAAGTGCTCGTTGCGACAGACGTTGCAGCGCGCGGCCTTGATATTTCAGGTGTAACGCACGTCTACAACTTCGATGTGCCGCAAGATCCTGAGAGCTATGTTCACCGCATCGGAAGAACGGGACGCGCGGGCAAAACAGGAATGGCGATGACCTTCATTACACCGCGTGAAAAAGATATGCTGCGCGCCATCGAGCAGACGACAAAACGCAAAATGGACCGCATGAAAGCGCCGACTCTCGATGAGGCCATTGAAGGACAGCAGCAGGTGACGGTTGACCGCCTTCGGACGATCATTGAGGAAAATAACCTGAACTTCTATATGACGGCTGCAGCGGAATTATTGGAAGACCATGATTCTGTGACAGTTGTTGCAGCTGCCATTAAAATGATGACTAAAGAGCCGGACAACACGCCTGTCCGTTTGACGGAAGAGGCTCCGCTCAGAACGAAGCGAAACAAAAATCACCACCACCGTTCATCAAAACGCAGAGACGGCGGCGGCTACAGAGGAAAGAACAATCGTTCATCTTATGATAAAAAGCGTTCTTCGAATGACAGACGCCAAAAAAAATCATATAATTCATAAGCAAAAGGCGGATCCTTTTTTACGGATTCGCCTTTTTTTAAAAACGAAAGTCTTTAAATGAAACATTTTCAGCCTGAAGACCGTAAATAGAACTAGATTGGGGGAATCGAGTTTTGAGAAGTGAGCCGAAAAATCAAATCAGCCGTGATGGCGTAAAAGTCTGGAGAATCACAGCTTGTATCACATCATTCGTACTCATGCTGGCTGCAGCAGGCCTGATTGCCGCCGGGGTGATATTTAAGTGGCCGGTATGGATCGGCATTTTATCAGGAGCCGTTTGGCTGGGGATTTCATTTGTTATCATTATCATGATTCCGAATATCCGCCACAGAATCTGGCGCTACGAAGTCCATGAGAATGAAATCGATATTCAGCACGGCATCTTTGTGGTGACCCGCGTGATCGTTCCGATGGTCAGAGTCCAGCATGTTGATACATCGCAGGGCCCCATCCTCAGAAAATATAACCTCGCCTCCGTACAAATTTCAACAGCCGCGACGACCCATTCCATTCCCGCTTTGGATGTTGAAGAGGCCGATCAGCTCAGGGACTCCATTTCCAGGCTGGCAAGGGTGACTGAAGATGATGTCTGAACCGAGACGCATGCACCCCGCCGCCGTCATTCTCAACTTTATCAAAGGACTTGTTGAGACCGTTAAAAATTTTATCATTCCATTTGGCGTGGTGATCTTTTTAAATCAATCGCACACAGTCAAAATGATAGCGATCGCTGCGGCCGTGCTGTTTTTCATTGCTTTGGTCGTGACGAGCATCATCAAGTGGAGCAAATTTACATACCGTATCGAAGAGGATGAATTGCGAATAGAGGAAGGCCTGATCAATAAGAAAAAAAGGTATATTCCGATCGAACGGATTCAAACGATCAACACGAGCGCAGGCCTCATTCAGCAAATGTTCAAGCTTGTGAAGCTTCAAGTTGAAACGGCAAGCGGAGGAACGGAAGCGGAAGTTTCCTTGGTCGCCATTACCCAGGCTGAAGCCGAACGTATTCAGCAAGCGCTTTTCGAAAGAAAAAAAGCGGCGGAAGAGGCGGGAGCCGATGTCACGGATCTGCTGGAAGAGACTGCTGAAGAGGCGGAGGAAACAGCAGAAGAGCCGATTATGATGTACAAAATGACCGGGCAGGAGCTCTTGACTGCCGCTTCCACATCGAGCGGCATCGGTGTTATTATTTCAGGGGTATTCGCTTTTTTTACTCAAGTCGATGATTTCTTTGATTTGGATTGGCTGTATGACCGCTTTGCGTTTTTGAACAGCGCGGGAGCCACTGTCATTGCATTGGCCGCCTTTGTTGCCCTTTTCATCGCATGGCTTCTCAGCATCGGCGGGATGCTTTTGAAATACGCGAATTTTACAGTCGTGCGTAAAGAGAAGGAAATCGTCATTTCCAGAGGGCTGATTGAAAAGCATCAAATCACAATTCCCCTGCAGCGGATTCAAGCGATTAAAATCAAGGAGAGTCTGATCAGGCAGCCTTTTGGACTTGCAGCCGTCACGATCGTCAGCGCAGGCGGAAACGTTTTGGAAGAAGATAAATCAGCCATCTTATTTCCGATTATCAGCAAAAAAATGATCAATCAGCGACTCGGCGAATTCATTCCGGATTATGCGCCTGAAGACGATTTGAACCGCTTGCCGAAACGCGCACTGCGCCGCTATATCCTGCGCGCATCCTGGCCGATTCTCGCCGTCGTTCCGCTTTCCATTCTGTTTCCGCCCTGGGGCTATTTGTCCGCTGTATTGATTCCTTTTTACTGGATTATCGGCTATTTATCATACCGTGATGCCGGTTGGAAGATCAGCGGCAGCAAAATTATCATGTCATCGCGCTTCATCGGCAGAACTACCGCTGTCATTCAGCGCAGGCGCATGCAGGTTTTCGAAGTCAGTCGCTCGTATTTTCAGCGCAGAAAACAGCTTGTTTCGATTCATACATCAACAAAATCGTCTGTTTTAATGGAGAAGTTTTCGGTGGCTGATGTCGAAGAGAAGGATTCGGACGATATTTTTGCATGGTATTCTTATGAAAAAAGAGTGAACGGTTAAAAGCCGTTCACTCTTTTGTTTAACAGCGGAGGAGCTAAGGCGAGTCCGCCCAGCAGTCCGAAGATGTGCGCCATGATATTGATATTTTGGTTGACAAACGTCATCAAAACCGAAATGGCGAGGATGGTGACGATGATTTGGGAATTGGCGCTCCCCATCAGCTCTTTTCGAAACAGCACGATGTACAGGTACACGCCGAACAAGCCGAATATCGCTCCCGAAGCGCCGACATGCATATACTCCAGCGGTTCGATGAAATACGTGCCGATATTGCCGATCACTCCTGATCCGATATAAACGATGAGAAACTTGAGCTTTCCGAGCATTCGTTCCAGCCCGGGGGCAAATAAGAAGATCGACATCGAATTAAAGAGCAAGTGGCCGAATCCGGCGTGAATAAAGATCGGCGTTACAAACCTCCACCATTCTCCATTCGCTATCCCCCAGTTAAAGCCAATCAATAAATCAGACCACATCTGTACGGCTGTAAACGGAATTAAAAATAGAATCCAAATGGCAAGCTGCAGGGCCAGTATGGCGGATGTAACCGGATAGAGCCTGATAAACGTCTGAAAATTTTCTGTTCTGATAAACATGCTTATGATTTAAGCCCCTTTACAATGATCTCGTACATATATAGTAACACGTTTATGACCGGGCAGCGGCGATTAGTACGGAGGAGAAAAATGATTTTGAAAGGTTGTCATGCTAGTCTGCATATTGTCTGAGACACGCTCATATATTGGGTAGTGCAATAAGGGAGACGAGTCGTTGCAGGCTTTTATGGTACGCATGCCGATACAGCCGGCCCTGTTCTTATGGCGTACCGTTAAAGTCGAACAAGCGGTTTCTTCCTTTTTACATCAATGATTAAAAAGGGGTTGAAAAAAGGTGAGAAAAAGCTTTGTTTTGCTTTTAACGGGGCTGCTTGTAATCCTTATGCTTTCTGCCTGCGGCCAAAAATCGCAAGAAGATGTTGTGACGGGGCTCGACAAGAAGGCAAAAGAATACACGTCCTATAAGGCAAAAGCGAAAATGACGATTGAAACGGGAAATGAACCGCAGGAGTACAACGTGGAAATCTGGCATAAAAAACCTTCTCTTTACCGGGTCTATTTGGAAAACCCGAAAAAAGACCAGAGCCAGGTGATCTTGCGCAATGAAAACGGCGTGTTTGTGTTGACTCCGTCGCTCAATAAAAGCTTCCGCTTTCACAGCGACTGGCCCAACAACAGCAGCCAAGTATACTTATTCGAATCGCTCGTAAAGGATGTCAAAAATGATGGGGAAGCTTCTTTTTCCGCAAAGGATTCAAAATACATTTTTGAAACGAAAACGAATTATCAGCATAATCAGATGCTGCCGACCCAGGAAATCGTTTTCCATAAAAAGACCATGGCTCCTTCATCGGTTAAAGTGATGGATACGGACCGCAAACCGATGGTAAAGGTTGAGTTTACAAGCTTTGAATTCGATAAGCCGCTCGATAAAGACTCGTTTGATGAAAAGAAAAATATGACGCTGTCTCAAATTGACGTAGCGACAAGCGCTGACGTGTCAGACTCTTTCGCCGTCAAAACGCCGCTTGATGTGCCTCAGGGCGTGAAAAAGCTTGAGGAAAAAGAAATGGCGACTGAAGACGGCAAACGAATCGTCATCACTTACGGCGGTGAAAAATCCTTTACATTGATTCAGGAAAAAGCCCGCGTCGCCAAAACGTCCACTTCCGTATCCATGAACGGTGAGCCGGTTGACCTCGGTTTCACGGTCGGCGCACTGACGGATAAATCGTTGTCATGGACATATGACGGAGTCGATTATTTCATCTCATCAGAAGATCTTTCTCAAGATGAACTTCTGATGGTTGCAAAAAGCATGCAGGGCCAGTCTTCAAAATAGACTGTGCCGTATCCAGCAGCTTGTTTTCCGCCCGGAGCCGGAAAGCAGGCTGTTTTTATATTTGCGACGCAAGCGTATGTTTTCGACAGCTTTTCCGTAAAATGTATAGCGTGCCAGCAATTTTTCTTTTGTTCAGGGCTGCTGATCCCGTACAAAATTTCCCTTTCTCCGAACTTTTTAGTATGATGGGAAGGACGATTGAAACAAGGAACAGGAAGTGTCATGATGAGCTTAAAACCATTCTATCGAAAGACATGGGCCGAAATCGATTTAACGGCTTTAAAAGAAAACGTGCGCAATATGAAGCGGCACATCGGCGAGCATGTCCACTTGATGGCCGTCGTTAAAGCGAATGCCTACGGACACGGAGATGCACAGGTAGCGAAGGCGGCTCTTGCAGAAGGGGCGTCCATTCTTGCTGTGGCTTTACTGGATGAAGCGCTTTCGCTGAGAGCACAGGGGATTGAAGAATCGATTCTTGTCCTCGGTGCAGTGCCGCCCGAATATGCAAGCATTGCCGCGGAAAAGCGCATTATCGTGACGGGCTACTCCGCCGGCTGGCTGAAAGACGTGCTCGGTTTTCTGGAAGAGACCGAAGCTCCTCTTGAATATCATTTGAAGATCGACACGGGCATGGGCCGCCTTGGCTGCAAAACGGAAGAAGAGATCAAAGAAATGATGGAGATGACCGAAGCGAGCGATAAACTCAATTGTACGGGCGTGTTCACTCATTTCGCGACGGCGGACGAAAAGGACACCGATTATTTCGACATGCAGCTGGACCGCTTTAAAGAGCTGATCAGCCCCCTCCCGCTTGACCGTTTAATGGTGCATTCGTCAAACAGCGCCGCGGGTCTGCGCTTCAGGGAACAGCTCTTTAATGCCGTCCGCTTCGGCATCGGCATGTACGGTTTGGCGCCGTCTACCGAAATAAAAGACGAGCTGCCGTTTCGTTTGCGGGAAGTGTTTTCGCTTCATACCGAACTCACCCATGTGAAAAAAATCAAAAAGGGCGAGAGCGTCAGCTACGGTGCGACATATACGGCTGAGCGCGACGAATGGATCGGGACAGTCCCCGTCGGATATGCTGACGGATGGCTGAGGCGCCTGGCCGGAACGGAAGTGCTGATCGACGGAAAACGCCAAAAAATAGCAGGGAGAATCTGCATGGACCAGTTCATGATTTCCCTTGCCGAAGAATACCCTGTCGGCACAAAGGTTACCTTGATCGGGAAGCAACAAGACGAATGGATTTCAGTCGACGAAATCGCCCAAAATTTGCAGACGATCAATTATGAAATTACCTGTATGATAAGTTCAAGGGTGCCCCGTATGTTTTTGGAAAATGGGAGTATAATGGAAATAAGGAATCCGATCTTGCCTGATCAATCCTGAAAATTGATGAATTAGCGGAAAAACAACTTTGCTTGCGAAAAGAATAATGATATCATTATGGATGGAATGGATAGAGTGTTGTATCCGTAAGTTTGGTGGAGGTGTATGTTTTTGTCTGAATCCAGCGCAACAACTGAAATATTGATTCGCTTGCCAGAAGCTTTAGTATCAGAACTGGATGGTGTCGTCATGCAAGATAACGGGAGCAGAAATGAACTGATTTACCAAGCCACAAAAATGTATTTGCGCGAGCGCAAAAATCGACAAATTCGGGAATCGATGAGACGCGGTTATATGGAGATGGCCAAGATCAATTTGAACATCTCTTCTGAGGCTCAATTTGCAGAGTATGAGGCTGAAAACACAGTAGAGCGCTTAGTAAGCGGAGGATAATCATTTGATTGTTAAACGCGGCGATGTTTATTTTGCTGACCTATCTCCTGTTGTTGGCTCAGAACAAGGCGGGGTGCGCCCGGTTTTAGTGATTCAAAACAACATCGGCAATCGCTTCAGCCCAACTGCTATTGTTGCAGCCATAACAGCCCAAATACAGAAAGCAAAATTACCTACCCACGTCGAAATTGATGCGAAACGCTACGGTTTTGAAAGAGACTCCGTTATATTGCTCGAACAAATTCGGACGATTGATAAGCAACGATTAACGGACAAAATCACCCATCTCGATGATGAAATGATGGAAAAGGTCAACGAAGCCTTACAAATCAGTTTGGCACTCATTGATTTTTAATATGGATGAAAGTTGCTCGAGGCGAAAGAGCAACTTTTTTTGTGTTCAAAAATAACAAACGATATAATGGAACTGTTAGTCCAAAAAATGTTATGAGATGTAGTTAGGGGGATGAACATGTCGAATCAAGCGGTGTTAAAATTTATCTCAGAACACCAAAATGTACTCGCCGGGAATTTGGCGGATATTCTGAAAGACTTAAACAGCAACATGACAAATGTGAAGCTGACTGAACACATGTATGAGACGATCAGCAATGAATACATTCATATTCTCATGAATGAGTCCGGGGACGGGAATGAAAAATCGATCGACACCATCTACCAGTTTTCTTCAAAAGCCGTACAGCTTGGCGTTCCGCTGAAGCTTCTGTCGTCGGGGTTATCAGCTTTTTGGAAGCATCTGTACTATGAAATGAATAAGGATGTCCCGGAAGATCAGCAGTGCTATGATCTAATTTGGGAAATCGATAGATTTATTGAACCGATCAACAGCGAAATCTTGAATCAGTATGCGATCTCCTGGGAGAAAACCGTTGCTCTGCAAAAGGTTGCATTACAGGAGCTTTCGGCACCGCTGATCCCGGTCTTTGAAAATATTACGGTGATGCCGCTCGTCGGCACGATCGATACGGAGCGGGCCAAAAAGATTATGGAAAACCTGCTGAGCGGCGTCGTCAAACACCGGTCTGAAGTCGTTCTTATTGACATTACGGGCGTGCCTGTCGTCGATACGATGGTCGCACACCACATCATCCAGGCTTCCGAAGCCGTCAGACTGGTCGGCGCTAAATGCCTGCTCGTTGGAATCCGCCCGGAAATCGCGCAGACGATTGTGAATTTGGGAATCGATTTAACTCAGGTTATTACAAAAAATACCCTGCAAAAAGGAATTCAAACCGCATTAGAAATGACAGACAGAAAAATTGTTTCATTGGAGGAATAAGTTTTGAGGATACCTAACATTCCAATTTTGAAGCTGTATAACTGTTTATTGGTATCCATTCAAGTGGAGCTCGATGACCAAACCGCTCTGAAATTCCAAGAGGACCTGCTGAACAAAATATATGAAACCGGTTCGAACGGAGTGGTGATCGATCTGACTTCAGTGGACATCATCGATTCATTCATCGCCAAAGTACTTGGCGATGTCATTTCAATGTCAAAACTGATGGGCGCCAAAGTCGTTCTGACTGGCATCCAGCCGGCTGTTGCGGTGACATTGATTGAACTCGGCATTTCTTTGGATGAGATCGAGACGGCGCTCGATCTCGAAAAGGGGCTCGAGACATTGCAGCGGGAATTGGGGGAATAAGTATGGCAGACCAATCCTGTGTGAAGATTTTGACAGAATGGGACATAGTGGCCGCCAGACAGCTCGGGCGAAATGTCGCAAAAGAACTGGGGTTCGGCACAGTGGACCAGGCCAGAATCACGACAGCCATCTCAGAACTGGCACGCAATATTTATTTGTATGCCGGAAAAGGCCGAATCTGCATCGAACAGGTTCAGCAAGAAGGAAAAAAGGGGTTGAAAATCATAGCGGAGGATGAGGGGCCGGGAATCGCTGACATCAAAAAAGTGATGGAAGACGGTTTTTCAACCTCAGGCGGCCTCGGAGCGGGCCTGCCTGGAGTAAAGCGTCTGATGGATCAATTTGAATTGCATTCGGACGCGGAAAATGGAACGGATATAAAAGCCATAAAGTGGCTGCGGTAGGAGGGAAGGAATGGATTTCAGGGAAGTGATTGAGCAGCGCTATCGACAGCTGCTTAGCCGTTATATATCTGAATTAACAGAGACATCCCTTTATCAGGGGCAGAAATTCAGCAGAAAAACGATTGAACATCAAGTGCCGCCGGAAGAGATTATCAGCATACACCGAAAAGTTCTGTCTGAATTATATCCGGATCTTCCAGACCATGTGTTCCATTCTCTCGATTTTTTAATTGAAGTGATGATTGGATACGGTTTGGCCTATCAAGAACATCAGACATTAAGAGGAATTCAGCAGGAAATTAAATCGGAAATCGAAATTGCCGCGAATGTCCAGCAAACGCTGCTCGAGACGAAGATTCCGAAAGTTGATGCGCTCGAAATCGGAGCGGTCAGTGTTCCGGCTAAGCAAATGAGCGGTGATTACTATCATTTTGTACGGGACAAGGAATCGATTAATATCGCCATTGCAGACGTGATCGGGAAAGGAATACCGGCTGCGTTATGCATGTCGATGATCAAATATGCGATGGACTCTCTGCCGGATTCGGGCACGAATCCTTCACAGGTGCTGAAAAACCTGAACAGAGTCGTCGAACAAAATGTAGACCCAAGCATGTTTATTACAATGTTTTATGGCAACTATCATCTTCAAAAACACCTATTTACGTTTTCATCTGCCGGTCATGAACCTGGCTTTTATTATTCTTGCAGGGAAAATAAATTTTACGATTTAAACGCAAAAGGCCTCGTTCTTGGCATTTCATCACAATACGACTATGAGCAGTACGAGCAAAAACTGGATATTGGCGATATGATCGTTCTATTTTCAGATGGTGTAACCGAATGCCGGACAGACAGCGGGTTTTTGGAGCGGTCTGACTTGCAGAACCTGATCAATGTACATATGGAAAAACCGGCTCAGCAAATGGTTGACAGTATATACGAACATCTGCTCAAGCTTCAGGATTTTCAGCTTCATGATGATTTTACTCTCATTGTTTTAAAAAGAAAGGTTTAAAGTTTCTCTGCACTGGGTAATAAACCAGTAGCTCATTAAGAGAACCAGAGGTGATATTGTGAATTTGGCAGTTGATACGAAAAAAAATGACCATGTGATAGAAGTCAAAGTGGCGGGCGAAATTGACGTGCATACGGCTCCGGCATTGCGGGATGAGCTGATGCCGCTCGCAGAAGAAGGAAAAGATCTCAAAGTTAGTCTGAAAGACGTTTCATATATGGACAGTACAGGGCTGGGTGTATTCGTCGGCATTTACAAAGCGGTAAACAGAACTGGGGGTTCTTTAGTGCTTGAAAATCTGTCAGAGCGTTTGATCCGTTTGTTTGATATTACAGGCTTAAAGGACATCATTGATATTTCTGGAAAGTCAGAGGGTGGATTATAATGAAGAGAGCAGCTGATTACATTGAAATGAAGTCACCTGCCAAACCAGAATTCGTAGGAATCATTCGTTTAACCCTGTCGGGGATTGCGAGCAAGATGGGGTATTCTTATGATGACATTGAAGACTTGAAAATTGCGGTCAGCGAAGCGTGCACAAACGCTGTGCAGCATGCTTATCAAGCAGACAACACAGGAGAGGTCTCCGTTAGATTCGGCGTGTTTGAAGACCGCCTCGAAATCGTCGTCGCAGATCAGGGAGACAGTTTTGATATTCAGGATAAACAGAAGGGGCTCGGACCATATTCCCCTGAGCATACGGTAGATCAATTGTCAGAAGGAGGGCTCGGCTTATATTTAATGGAGACGCTCATGGATGAAGTGCAAGTCCAGATTAACTCAGGCGTAACCGTCTCGATGACAAAGTTCTTAAACAGGGAGCGAGTTGATGATGGCACAACCGTCCAAAACTACGAAACTAACTAAAACCGAAGTCGACACGCTAATCAAAAAATATCAGGAGAGCCAGGATGAAGACGCTCAGCTGACCCTTGTTCAGACTTATCAAAATCTCGTGGAAACACTCGCCAAAAAATATTCAAAAGGAAAAAGCTTTCATGAAGATTTGTGCCAGGTTGGGATGCTCGGATTGCTTGGAGCCATCAAACGCTATGATCCCGATGTGGGAAAATCGTTTGAAGCGTTTGCCATTCCGACCATTATCGGAGAAATCAAACGGTTTCTCCGAGATAAAACATGGAGCGTCCACGTCCCGAGAAGGATCAAGGAGCTCGGGCCGAGAATCAAAATGGCGGTGGATCATTTAACGACTGAAACGCAAAGATCCCCAAGGGTCGATGAGATTGCCGAGTTTCTTGACGTCACAGAAGAAGAAGTGCTGGAAACGATGGAGATGGGCAAAAGCTATCAGGCGCTTTCCGTCGACCACAGCATTGAAGCGGATGCAGACGGCAGCACGGTGACGATCCTTGACATCGTCGGCTCGCAGGAGGAAGGCTATGAAAAGGTGAACCAAAAGCTGATGCTTGAAAGCGTATTACACGTATTGTCCGACCGTGAAAAGCAAATCATTGAACTGACATACATTCAAAACAAAAGCCAAAAAGAAACCGGTGACATGCTGGGCATATCGCAAATGCACGTCTCACGGCTGCAGCGCAAAGCTGTCAAAAGGCTGAGGGAAGCTTTGGCTGAAGATCCGTTTATGGAGCTTAGACCATGATTTGGACTGAGTCGAATGAACATATGCAAGCGCTTGTTTATCAGCTTCCTAAAGAAGGAAAATCCGTCTGCGGAGACAGTTTTTATTTCCATGCAACAGACGACACCATGGTGTGCGCACTGGCTGACGGGCTTGGCAGCGGTGCGATGGCACGCGAATCCTCTTCGGTCATCAGCGAAGTTGTCGAAGAGCACGGTCATGAAGAAGTCGCAAGCTTGATGGAACGGTGCAATCAAGCGCTGAAACATAAGCGCGGTGCGACTGTGTCAATTTTAAAAGTCGATTTTCGAACAAGGACGATCGCTTACAGCTCTGTAGGCAATATTCGCTTTATCTTGTACGCTCCTTCGGACAAATATATCCACCCTCTCCCTGTGACGGGATACATGTCGGGGAAGCCGCAAACATACAAAACATTCACCTATACGTATGAAAAAGGATCAAGATTCATCATTTATTCAGACGGATTGGAAGTACCCGCCCTCCGGACTTATTTAAAACAGCACCATACACCGGGAGATATATCGAATCAGCTTGAATCATACACACTAATGGGAAAAGACGATCTCACCTATATCATCGGACAGCTTTTTTAAGGAAGCTGCCCTTTGATATAGGTGTTTTTCTGTTTCTTTTGGTACACTAAGAAGACAACATTCTTTTGGAGGCTACAATGGATACTTTAGCGTTAATCGTCAAACAAATCGCAAAAGAAACGGGGCTTGCGCCAAAGCATGTCGAAAGTGTCATTCAATTATTAGAGGACGGCAACACCGTTCCCTTTATTGCGAGATACCGCAAAGAACAAACGGGCTCCATGGATGAAGTCCAAATTCAAACAATCTCCGAACGCTGGGGATACATCCAGCATTTAAATCAGCGGAAAGACGAAGTCATCCGGCTGATCGACGAACAAGGCAAGCTGACCGGACAGCTGAAGCTTGATATAGAAAAAGCGGACAAGCTCCAGGAAGTTGAAGACTTATACAGACCGTTTAAACAAAAACGAAAAACAAAGGCGACGATCGCCAAAAGCAAAGGCCTTGAACCTTTGGCTGATTTCATCATCTCGCTCCCGCGTCACGAAGACGTAGCAGCCGAAGCCCGCAAGTACATAAATGAAGAAAAGGAAGTCATGAGTGCCGAAGAAGCGCTTGAAGGGGCAAAGAACATACTGGCGGAACGGATCTCAGACGAACCGGAATACAGGAAATGGATCCGGCAGGAGACTTTTCAAAGAGGAACGCTGAAGTCCGCGGCGAAAGATACCGAATCGGATGAGAAGAAAATCTATGAAATGTATTATGAATATGAAGAGCCGATTCAAAAAATCGTTCCTCATCGCGTGCTTGCGGTTAACCGCGGCGAAAAAGAGGAGATTTTGAGAGTGTCGGTCGAGCCGCCGGCAGACCGCATTCAAGCTTACTTGGAAAAACGGATTTTACAACACAAGCAAACGAGTGCTCAAGATGTGCTGAAAAGCGCGATCGAAGACGGCTATAAGCGCCTGATTCAGCCGTCCATTGAAAGGGAAATCAGAAAAGAATTGACGGAAAAGGCGGAAGATCAAGCGATTCACATTTTTGCCGAAAACCTGCGTAAGCTGCTGCTGCAGCCGCCGATGAAAGGAAAGCTCGTTCTCGGTGTCGACCCGGCATTCCGCACGGGCTGCAAGCTTGCAGTTGTGGATGAGACGGGAAAGATGCTCAAGATCGACGTCATATACCCGCACCCTCCCATCAATAAGAAAAGCGCAGCCATCGAAAAAGTGAAACGCATCATCGAAGACTTTCAAATCGAGGTCATCGCAATCGGGAACGGAACGGCATCAAGAGAGACGGAACAGTTTATCGCCGATCTTTTAAAGGACATCGACAGACAGGTGTACTATCTGATCGTCAATGAAGCGGGAGCCAGCGTCTATTCGGCATCAGAGCTTGCGAGGGAAGAATTCCCCGAGCTGCAGGTTGAAGAACGAAGCGCCGTGTCGATCGCACGCAGACTCCAAGACCCGCTCGCCGAACTCGTCAAAATCGATCCCAAGTCGGTCGGCGTCGGCCAATACCAGCACGATGTCAGTCAGAAAAAACTAAACGATTCCCTCCGCTTCGTCGTGGAAACCGTCGTCAACCAAGTCGGCGTCAACGTGAATACGGCGTCAGCCGCGCTCTTGCAATATGTAGCCGGACTGTCGAAAACAGTCGCGGCCAACATCGTCAAAAAGCGGGATGAAATCGGAAAATTCACGAGCCGGAAAGAGCTGAAAGACATTCCGCGCCTGGGCGCGAAAACGTATGAGCAATGCATCGGCTTTTTAAGGGTGCCTGACGGCGATGAACCGCTCGACCGCACAGGCATCCACCCTGAGAGCTATAAAGAGACGAGAGAGCTCCTGAAAAAGCTCGGCCTTTCAACAGCCCAAATCGGTACTGGAGAGCTTCAGGACAAAATCAACGAACTGAATATTTCCGAAGCAGCTGAACAGCTGGGAATTGGGGAAATCACCTTGAAAGACATTTGCGCCCAGCTGACGAGGCCTGAGCGCGATCCGAGGGATGAAGTCCCTAAACCGCTCTTAAAAACCGATGTGCTTCAATTGGAGGACTTAAAAGAGGGGATGGAGCTGCAGGGAACAGTACGAAACGTCGTTGACTTCGGGGCATTTGTCGACATCGGCGTGAAACAGGACGGGCTCGTCCACATTTCCAAGCTCAGCCATTCCTTCGTCAAGCATCCGCTCGACGTTGTGTCAGTCGGGGATATCGTTACCGTATGGGTAGAAGGTGTCGACGCTGCAAAAGGAAGGGTCTCCTTATCGATGGTGAGGGATCGATAGGACTGCAATCAGCCTGCCTTGCGGCGGGCTGATCTTTTACCCTCCGATTTTTAACAGGATGCGGTGGACGACGCTTGCTATATGTGCCGGCGTCTGAACCATACCGTCGTTGATCCACTCTTCCAGAATGCCGACCACTCCGGAAACTAGAAATGTTATTTCCAATTCATCACATGTTATCTCACTCCCTGATTGCTGCATTATGCTCAATTCTTCGAAAATCTTCTGTTTGAAAAAATCTTTAAATTTATTGATGGTCAAAATATTTCTTTTCGGTTTCGTCAACAAAGTGAAGATCGCAGCGTTTTGATAAATATATTCGGTCGTTTTTTCGATGAAGGTGAGCAGATGGTGCGGATCTTCACTCGGAAAATAATCATCGTAAAATTTCCCCAGCTGATCAAACAACTCATTCTCGATTTGTTCATACAAATCAAAAACATCCCGATAATGAAGATAAAAAGTACCGCGACCTAAATCAGCGCGCCTCGATAAATCGGAAACGGTAATTTTATTGATTTCTTTCTCATGGAGCAGCTTTAAAAAAGCCTCTTTTATCGCTTTCTTTGTTTTCATTGACCTTCTGTCCTCCATCGGTGACCTCCGTTTATAGACAAATTTACGTATGTTGTTCATTATTGAACATCTCAATCCCAATTGCCGATTGAACACCGTATTTGCCCCAAATTATAATGAACATGTGTTTATTAATCAATAGCTGTTCATATTTTGGAGGAGGTTTTCAATGATTCAATATCGTCTGGCTTCAGCTGATCACTTGGACGAGGTGGCACAACTGTTTCATGAGTCTTTTGACAACTATCCGTTTATGGATTTGCTTGTAAGACCCGAAAAGAAAAATCCCCAATTCCTTTATGAACTGCATAAAGTCATCACTCGGGCATATATAAATAGGCAGGGGTGCTTTATCGGTGTAGTGAATGGTGAAATCGTCACCGCGGCCCTCTTAAAACATCGGGATGATCCAGACGTTGGGGTGCTGGATTATATATCAGCCGGAGGAATAAAGTTATTCATAAAAGGGGGCCTTTCCGCGGTATGGAATATGGTGAATGTGGCGGAAGAGGCCAAAAGATCGTACAAGGGCATCAAACAGCAGAAATGGTATTTGGAGGCGTTGGGGGTCTCCCGCTTCCATCAGGGCAAAAGTTTCGGCAGCAAGATGATCAATGACTGCCTGGTCCCTTTCATACGAAGAAACGGAGGCGGAATCCTGGCTTTAATTACCAACACGAATATAAATCGATCGTTTTACAAAAAGAACGGATTCGATGAATTTAGCGCATTTCCCCTTAAGCGATTCGGCCGTGAAATAGGAAATTGGAGTTTTAAAAGAACGATTTACTAATGTATTAGAAAGCCGATATAAAAAGTGCGACGGCTTTCTTGTTGATCAGCAAAACACGAATGTTTTGTCTGACGGCAGCAATCAGCCGTCTTTTTTTAATGAAAAACCCGCACAGCTCATAGAGGAGGAATAAAACGTCAATGAGAACGGTTATAAAGGCGAGATGGATCATTGCGGCGCTCTGGATTGCAATGGCCGCCGTCTTATTCATCACGGCGCCCGATATGGGGCAATTAACAAAGGAGAAGGGCCAGATAGCGGTCCCTGAAGGCTATCCGTCTTCTTACGCGAACAAGCTTCTCGAACAAATGTCAAAAGACGGGGATACGAACAAATCGGTTGTCGTCGTATTTCAGGACAAACAGCTCCTGCCGAATCAGGAGGCGGCTTTAAAAAAAGCGATCACCATTTTAGAAAAGGATTCCTCTCTTCACGTCTCAGATATTACATCGTACTTTGACGCGGATGAGGATATTCAAAAGCAGCTGTTGTCAAAGGATCGAACGACGCTGCTCGTACCTGTCACATTTGATGCGAACAAAATCAGTGCGGCCGATTTTAAAGCAAAGGTCAATGAAAAGCTCAACACTTTAAAGCTTGACTACGAGATGACCGGGCAGCCGCTCATCGATGATGATGTCATCACAAGCTCGCAGGAAGGATTGAAGAAAACGGAATATATCACGGTCGGTTTTATTTTAATCGTGCTGATTCTCGTATTCCGTTCAGCGGTTGCGCCTTTTGTTCCGCTTTTGGCGGTCGCGCTTTCCTATCTTGTGAGCCAGTCCGTCGTCGCCTATCTTGTCGAATACGCTGATTTTCCGCTGTCTACGTTTACGCAAATTTTCATGGTGGCGATCATGTTCGGAATTGGGACGGATTACTGCATTCTTCTTTTAAGCCGTTTTAAGGAAGAGCTCGCCCACGGGAAAGACAAGATTGAAGCCATCCTGACAACGTATAAAACAGCGGGAAAAACCGTTCTGTTCAGCGGAATTGCCGTTTTGATCGGTTTTACGTGCATCGGCTTTGCCGAATTCCAGCTTTACAAGTCTGCCGTCGCAGTAGCTGTTGGTGTCGCGGTCTTGATTTTGGCGCTGCTGACGATCGTGCCGTTTTTCATGGCTGTTTTGGGAAAAGTGCTGTTTTGGCCTGTCAGAGGAAATATCGGGCATCCGCAGTCAAAGCTATGGGAAACCGCCGGCCGTTTCGCCTTCAGTAAGCCGCTGATCAGCCTGTTGATCGTAGCGGCCGTGGCCGTGCCGCCGATCTTGATGTATAAAGGAACGCTTTCCTACAACAGCCTTGACGAAATCGGAGATCAATACGAATCCGTCAGCACTTTTAACACCATTTCCGACAAGTTCGGGCCGGGGGAATCATTGCCGGTCACGGTCGTGCTCAAAACATCGGATGCGCTCGATACCAATGACGGGCTGATCGCGATTGAAAAAATCAGCCGCGCCATTGAACAGACAAACGGCGTCAGCAAAGTTCGCAGTGCGACCCGTCCGGTCGGCAAAGGACTGAGCGACCTGTACGTTAAAACACAGGCAAATGAGCTGAATAAAGGGCTTGAGAGCGGCAATAAAGGTCTGAAAAAGATTAAAGACGGGCTTGCCGAGGCGAGCAAGTCGATCGCGGATCAGAAGCCGCAAATCGAAGCGTCCGGAAAAGGAATCAACCAGCTGATCAAAGGAACCGAATCAATCCAAGCCGGGATCAGCGACGTTGAAGCCAATATGAGAAAGCTGAAGGATGGTACAGATCAAAGCAAACAAGGCGTCGCTCAGGCGAAAAAAGAAATTCAAGCTGCGAAAAAACAGCTGACGGCGCAGGTCGATCAATTAAATGGACAAATCGAAAACTACAAAGAAATATCGAAAATCTTGAAAGCGGCATTGTCTCAAGCCGAAAATACCCAAGGCATAACGGCTGATGTGCAAAAGATGATCGAGCAGACAAATCAAAATTTCAAAAATCTTGAAAGCGAAATTCCCGAAGTGAAGGAGAATCCTTCTTATTTGGCAATCAAAGGCTCTTACACAGAGCTTGCATCGGCAATCAAGCAGGGATCACAGAAAGCGGCCGTTTACACGAAGCAGGCGGCAAACGCGAAAAAGCAGCTTGAAGCAGCTGATGCATTTATCGCAAAAGCGCAGGAAGAGCAAAAAGTATACACAAGCAAAATCGATGCTCTGATCAACGGCCTCGGCCAAATCGAAAAAGGGCTTGAAGAGACATCGAAGGGGCAGGGACAGCTCGCCGATTCGCTGCCTAAGCTCGAATCAGGTGCAGGTGATGTCGCTGAAGGCCAAAAGCAGATGAAGGAAAAAGTCGGAGAATTCGCCGGCCAGCTCGATCAATTAACAAAAGGGCTGAATTCAAGCGTGGACGGCCTCGAAAAAATTTCAAGCGGTCTGATGGGAGCGGGCGACTACTTGGATCAGCTGAAAAACGCATCAGATCAAGAAATGTCCGGCTGGTTTGTCCCTAAAGAAGTCCTGAAAAACAAGCAATTTCAGCAGGTGTTTAATTCCTATATGTCAGACGACCGCCATATCACGACGATCGATGTGATATTGGAAGATAATCCGTACGGAAACGGAGCGATCGCCAAGGTCAAAGACATTGAAGCATCCGTAAAACGGGTTCTTCCCGACACGCATTTGAACGATGCATCGTTTGGCGTCGGCGGCGTTTCCAGCATCAACGCCGATCTGAAGCAGCTGTCAGACCAGGATTTCAGCAACACGGTGATCTATATGATGATCGGAATCTTCCTGATCCTCGTCCTGCTGTTCCGTTCAATCGTTATGCCGGTGTATTTGGTCGGATCGTTGGTCTTGACGTACTTTGCATCCATCGGTGTAACCGAGTTTATTTTCACGGCGTTTTTCGGCTATCCCGGTCTCAACTGGGCGGTGCCTTTCTTTGGATTTGTGATTTTAATGGCGCTTGGGGTGGACTATTCGATCTTCCTGATGGAACGCTTTAACGAATACCGGGGAACGGATATTAAAACGGCGATGACCGAATCGATGAAAAATATGGGGTCCGTTATTATTTCAGCCGCAGTCATCTTAGCGGGAACCTTCGCGGCGATGCTGCCGTCCGGCGTTTTATCGCTTCTGCAAATCGCCACCCTTGTATTGACGGGTCTCCTGCTGTATGCATTTGTCATGCTGCCGCTGTTCGTCCCTGTGATGGTTCGCATCTTCGGCTCGGCCAACTGGTTTCCGTTTAAAAGAAAAGAATAAACGGCTCGTCCATCCGCAAAAGAATCGTTCGCCCATGCTCCCCGAAATCGGGCGGTCAGCTCCATTTGGGGAGTAACGGGCGCCATTGTGTGAGATGATAAAAGAACCGGTGAAGATGATGAGGAAACAGAAGAAATTCCAATCGGGCTCCGATGAACACTGCACATCAGCAGTGTTTTTTTCTGTAAAAATACCAGCACTGATTCAGCAATTTAATCTGGTAATGATCTTTTTCATAAAAAGCTCTCTGCATCTGGTTTTTGAGCCAATTCGGCATTGCTCATCCCTCCTCAGACTCTTATCATAAGAGTATGGGTGTCGTGTATTAGTTTATGCCGCCCGGAATTTGTCCTGTTCAATGTTTTTAAAAATGAGGTGGACCCAAGCAATGGATGAACAACAATTACAGCAGCTGACAGAACAGCTTTCGCTCACATACTTTAAAAAACCGTTCCGGCACCGCGCTTACTTCAACAGCCGCCTGAAAACGACCGGAGGCAGGTATTTACTGAATTCCCACAATATCGAGCTGAATAAAAAATACCTGACAGAACACGGGCAACAAGAGCTTGAAGGCATCATCAAGCATGAACTGTGCCATTACCACCTCCATCTTGAAGGAAAAGGCTACAAGCACCGCGACAAGGATTTTAGAACGCTATTAAAGGAAGTCGGTGCGCCGCGATTCTGCACGCCGCTCGCAGGAGAGAAAAAGCCGCAAAGAAAGGTACGCACATACAAGTGTGAAGCATGTGGACAAACGTTTCTCCGAAAGCGGAAAATGGATACAAGCCGTTACATTTGCGGCAAATGCGGAGGGAAAATAAAAGAAATCATAAAAAAGGGTTGACTGATCAGGCTTGTCTATGATAAATTATAAAAGCCGTCGCAAGACGAGCCACAAAGATGAATTGTTCTTCTTGACACAATTTGTCGACATATTTATAATGAAATGAGTCTGATTATTCCACAGTAGCTCAGTGGTAGAGCTATCGGCTGTTAACCGATCGGTCGCAGGTTCGAATCCTGCCTGTGGAGCCAATGGAGAAGTACTCAAGTGGCTGAAGAGGCGCCCCTGCTAAGGGTGTAGGTCGCGTAAGCGGCGCGAGGGTTCAAATCCCTCCTTCTCCGCCATTAGGAAAATATGATGCTGACTTCATATGGCCCGTTGGTCAAGTGGTTAAGACACCGCCCTTTCACGGCGGTAACACGGGTTCGAATCCCGTACGGGTCATTTCTCATATGTTGGGCTATAGCCAAGCGGTAAGGCAACGGACTTTGACTCCGTCATGCGTTGGTTCGAATCCAGCTAGCCCAGCCATTATATTTGAGCCATTAGCTCAGTTGGTAGAGCATCTGACTTTTAATCAGAGGGTCGAAGGTTCGAGTCCTTCATGGCTCACCATTGTTTTTTCACGCGGGTGTGGCGGAATTGGCAGACGCGCTAGACTTAGGATCTAGTGTCTTTACGGCGTGGGGGTTCGAGTCCCTTCACCCGCACTTTAAAAACAACATATCATGCGGTCGTGGCGGAATGGCAGACGCGCTAGGTTGAGGGCCTAGTGGGGGCAACCCCGTGGAGGTTCAAGTCCTCTCGGCCGCATCATAGGAATACCAAGGGTTTAAGCGCCCTTGGTGTTTTTTTGTTTCTTTTTCATTTCTTTTTTTTACTCCACATTTACTCCAGTTACTTAAAGTAAGTCAACTAAACGCTCGGCATTATCTCTCTGTTTGAAAAAGGTGTCCGTAAACATCTAAAGTTGTCTTTATAGAGGCATGTCCAAGCCGTTCTTTTATTGTTGCATAATTCATGGAGATGTAGTTTTGTTTTAAATAATAGTAAATTTCAGATAATTTATAATAAAATTCAGCCTTTTCTTCTTCGCTATTAACAAAGGCTAATTTTTTTTCAGCAATTTTATAGCAGGTTATTGCTGTGTTAAAGTTCTGTTGTTTAAATTCATACATCCCTTTGAAGAACCAATAATAATAGTTAATCATTTCATCGACTTGAGAGTTTTGCATGTCTTCCTTCTTTGCTTCGATTTTAGATAATGATGCTGATATGTCTGCTGCTTTGTTCGGTTTCAAGTCTTTCAACATCAGATTATGGCGGAATTCAAGCAAAGAATAATATAACAAAACGTTTTGGTCTTCTTCCATTTGCTCAAGTTCATGTTTTATTTCGGATTTAATAAACTCCGCATCTGTCACTTGATTTTTACGAATCGTGGAATACCATTCATTAAGCTTGACCGCGACATTTTCAGACGGAATTTTCTGTTTCATAATTTTGCCCCTTCCATAGTCCTCACTCTCTTTATCCGTATATTTCATAAGATGGCATATTTCCTTAATTCTGAAAGTTTCAAGCTGAATTTTTCGGTGTCCCGCAAAAAAAGAGGAGAATCCTGAATTTATCAAGACCTAAATCGTAAAAAATCAAAAAATAAGGAGTGAAACATATTAGTCATGTATAATATGTTTCACTCCTTTTACTTTTTGTTCCACAATCGCGCCCGATTGTGGAAGATCAAAACTAGAAAGCTGTTATAGATAATAGATAATTTCTTTTTTCACTATTGCCCTGTTAGCTAAAGAAAAGAAACCGATCACGTTGGTAGACTGCTTTCTTTGTTTTATAACGCTCTCGTTTCCCGTTAATGGAATGAAGTTCCTCTTAGCATAAGCTGTTCAAATATCCAGTGAGAGAGAACCTGTCCTCCTTTCATGTAACAGAATAAAAATTTTCACACTTTTTGGAAATAGGGCTACTGACTGAAGCTAATAATTGTATTAAGGCTGTAAATATACTTGAATTTCATGAGACTGGCTATCGAAATTATCGTAAAGTTCAGTTACAAGAATAACTGTAGTTTCTCTCACATTATTTCGGTTAAGGTAATCCTGCATTTTTTTTATTCTTTCCATCTTATTATGTTCATTGTAAGTAAGACAAACATATTTCCCTTCTGGAATATGGCTTAAGACGTATTCATTTTCGGGTATAAAGTGTTTTAGCTCATCTCCGCCCGTTACCCTCATATATGCAGATATAAAAGATTCTTTGCCAAGATTAAGGAAAAGCGGAATATCAATGAAAAAACCACTTTCAAAGTCAAATTCCAAATTAGATTGAAGCATGTCCATCTCAATCTTTCTGCTATTCAACTCAAAATTAAATACTTCGCCTTGATCTTTTAATTTAATTATACGTCTTTTATTAATACATCTTTGATAGGGTTCTTGCTGCTGTACAGCTTCTAACCCATACTCAATGAGTTCTGTTACTTTCGTAAATCTTTTATTAACACTGGATAGTGTCTCTATTTGTTTTTCTAACATATCTCGATAAGCTCTAATCTTTATTGAGATTTCTTGCATATCGCCGGAACTAAGGGTATCTCTGACTTCTTTCAAAGGAATACCGAACATTTTGGCATATTTAATGATGTCAAGATAGATGAACTGGTCAAGAGTGTAGTAGCGATACCCACTCTCCTCGTTAACATAAGAGGGTTTTAATAAGCCTATTTTGTCATAATGTCTTAATGCCTGAATTGAGACATTATTTATTTTTGCAGTTTCTCCAATGGAAAATTTCATAAAAATCCCCTTTACTCTATACCTAGTATAGACTATATAGTTTAATTATAAACGATAAAGAGGCATATTCAATGCCTTTATAAAAGGAGATCAGCAACCATGAAAAAAGTATTACTTGCTACATTGATCGCATCGGCACTGCTTGTTGGATTAAGCCTTCTTGCTAGTACTCAGGGAAAAAACACTGTGACAGAGTCAACAGCAACACCGCAAAACCAATCTATCTCAAAAGAAGAAGAAAGAGGTGCATTGGTAAGCTACGAAAAAGTAAATGATTTAACTACAAAAGAAATCAATGAGTTGAATCCTGAAAAGAATATCGGGCAGCTTTTGGATTATGATGTATCTTTATATTCTATTACTTACGAGTCCGTCCAAAATGGAAAACCGGTTGTATTATCAGGTCTTGTAACGATTCCTAAAGGTAAAGAAAAACCATCTCTCTTGCAATACCATCATGGTACAATGCTACCGATTCCAATGCCCGGTGGCGAAGGTTCAAACGATGTACCTTCCTTATTCAACGGACAGGCTGCTCAGCCTGATGCTGATTTTGGGGAGACAAGAATGATGATTCTGACTTTCGCATCAGAAGGATATGTAGTGAGTGCCCCAGACTATGCCGGTTATAATGTTTCCAAGGATTTAGATCATCCATATAATATTCCAAATGAATTGGCAAACTATTCAGTAGATATGATTAGAGCAACTAAAGAACTGACAACAATATTAGAAGTGAAAACGGACAGCAAGTTATTTTTAACGGGGTGGTCTGAAGGAGGAGGAGCTGCTGTAGCAACTCATAAGGACATTGAGCAAAAATATTCTAAAGAATTCAACCTTATTGCTACCTCTGCATTAGCTGGACCATATGACATGCCATCTATGCTCCAAAGCAACACTCTTGAGCTTGAAGACGACGATTTGGGTGAAAATGCTGGTATTTATAGTTGGACATTATATAGTTTGCTAAAATTCAGTAACATCAATATACCTTTAGATAAGATATATAAATATGAAGTCCAGAATTCTTTAGATGCGCTTAATCCACCTTCCAGTAAAGTAAGCGAGTTTATAAACTTACCGTTTCTACAAGAAAGCATCATGAGTGGTGATAACGAGGAATTGCTTAATGTCATTGAACAACTAAGCCTGATTGACGGTTGGATTCCTAAAGCAAAAATCATGCTCCATTCAGGTAAGAACGATGATATTGTCCCCCATTATAATACATTGAATGCCTATAACAATTTTAAAAAGGAAGGAGCAGATGTAACCCTGTATGAATATAACGGTGACCACTATACTCCTGACTTAGACTATCTGACAACTACGATTAAAGATTTTGGAAAACTGTCTCGACAAAAGTAATAATCTTTAGCTTTTATCATATAAAGACCTAATTATTCATAGCATTAGATCTTTTAATTTTTCTTAAACCTTTGTCTGACCAATCTAAGGAGGCACTTTATGAGTATATGGACAGAAACAATAACAAAAGACTTTAAAGAGTTGTATAAAATTGAAAATTTATACAAAACATCCTTTCCAGAAAATGAACGAATCCCGCTATGGTTTTTATTATGGAGATCCCGAAAAAAATTCGTTGATTATATTGCCTTCTACGATAATGATGTGTTTATTGGATTCACCTATCTCATATCAGATAAAAACCTGACCTTTGTGCTATATTTGGCCATTTCGTCAGAATTCCGATCAAAAGGTTACGGAACGTTCATACTATCTGAGATCAAACAAAAATATGCAGACAATCGTATCATATTAAATATTGAAGCAATTGATGAAGTAGCGGACAATAATGAACAACGAATTAAACGCAAGCATTTTTATCTGAAGAATGGATTTCAAAATGCAAGTTTCAAAATTATAGAATACGGGCAGATATACGAAGTATTGATTTTTGGAAGCAATGTTACTATTGAAGAATATATATTATTATTAAAGCAATTTACTGGGGTTCTATTCAGTTTGCTTTACAGGCCTAAATTTATAACTGGCAGTTGTTAGAACATAATACATGACTAGTCAATCAACATTTCCTTTTTAGACATTTTATTCATATTTTGAATATGACGCCGCGCTGCATTCATCGAATTTGTCCTGCCGTAATGAAAGAAACAGACGTCTCCAGCTGTGTGCTCGGGATGTCTGCCGGCTCTTCCGGCCATTTGGACGAGGGCGCTTACGGTAAAAACCTCCGACTCTGCCCCCAATACTCCAACCTGCGCATTTTTGACGGTCACTCCTCTTTCCAAAATCGTTGTTGTCACGAGCACCTCAAGACTACTTTCCCTAAATTGGTTCACTTTTTCATTTCTGTCAGGGTCTTCGGCATAAACTCCTTCAGCGCGAAATGTTTCCTTTTTCAGCAGACTGACCACGGATTTAAGAACAGGGACAGAGGGAACGAATAAAAAAACCGGATGCTGCAGTTCCTGGTGCTTAAAAAGCCATTTTTTGAGGCGAAAAGGAACTTTTCTTCGTTTCAAACTCCTTTTCCAATTTCCGGACCAAATCAATATAGGTACAGGCAGCGGACTGCGGTGGAATCTCGCGGGAATACGGACGGTGTCCAGCTTTCCGCTCTCAGCCCTTTTTTTCATATCCGCTGAAGGCGTGGCAGTTAAATAGATGTGAGCGCTTTGCCGTTTTGCCGATTTTTTAACAGCATTTTGCAGCGTGTTATCAAAAGAATACGGAAAAGCATCCACCTCATCTATGATGATCACGTCAAATGCTTCTTTATAGCGGAGCAGCTGGTGGGTAGTTGAAATGATAAGCGGCGAGAGAGCCCCAACGTCTGAGCTCCCTCCGTATAAAGCGGCAATTTCCGCCCCTGGAAAGGCTTGACGAAACCGCGGAGCAAGCTCGAGCACGACGTCCGTTCTCGGAGTGGCGATACATACTGTCAAGCCGTTGTTCAGCGCGAATTCGATCCCTTGAAAGAGAAGTTCTGTTTTCCCCGACCCGCAAGCGACCAACGCTGAAAACGGAGAAATTATTGATCCACATACGTTTTTATTGACTTTAAGAAATGAAAAAATGTGCTAGAAAAGCTATTAGTAATCATTAGCTTTTCTAGCACACAATATATTCTAATGGGTGTTTCAATCATCTATGCGAAATTTATCCTTTACTTGCGACCCGAAGTATTCTTATATCTCTACTCTAAATCTTGGCCATTTGAAGCAATAACTTTTTTGTACCAATAGAATGAGTCTTTTTTATAACGGTTGAATGTTCCGTTCCCTTCATCATCTGCATCAACATAAATTGTACCATATCGCTTACGCATTTCTATTGTTCCACAAGAAACTAAGTCAATAACTCCCCACATCGTATATCCTAATAAATCTACACCATCTTCACATGCATCTCTCATCGCTGAAAAGTGATTTCTCAAATATTCAATTCTGTAGGGATCATGGATGGAACCATCAGCTTCCAATTCATCAGCTGCTCCTAATCCATTTTCAGCAATAAATAGCGGCTTTTGATACCTATCATACAACCAATTTAACGTAATTCTTAATCCCTTTGGATCTTTTTGCCATCCCCACTGGCTTCTTTCAATATATGGATTTACTTTTGCTCTTTTTAAATTTCCATCTGTTTTTTCCCAATTCTCATCATTGGTAGCAACTGAAGAGAAGTAGTAAGAGAAAGAAACCATATCGCTTGTATAAGTTTTTAAGATTTCTTCATCTTCTGGAAGCATTTCTATCTTAATATTATGCTTTTTAAAGTAACTCTTCATATACCTAGGATATTCTCCTCTTGACATCACATCTGTATAGAATAAACACTCATATTGTTGTTCTTGATAAGCTAACAGTACATCATCAGGATTACATGTTGCAGGATATGGACAAAACCAAGCAATCATACAACTCATTTGAATTTTTGGATCAATTTCTTTCGCAATTTTTATTGTTAATGCGTTGGCGATAAATTGATGATGAAGCGCTTGATAAATTTTTTGTCGACTATCAATAAATGGATCTTCCATATCAGCATATTTATCATCTAAAACTAAGCCTATCCCGTTATATGGATGGAACATACCTGCATTTATTTCATTAAAAGGTAACCATATATCAACGTAATCTTTGAATTCTTCTAATAACGTTCTCGCATACTTTAGAAAGAAGTCAATCATTTTTCTGTTTTGCCATCCACCATATTCCTCAATCAAATGAACAGGTATAGAATAATGTAACATAGTACAATAGACTTTAATACCATGCTTTTTACATTCCTCGAAAATATTTTTGTAAAATTCCAAACCATCCTTATTTGGAGTTTGTTCATCCCCATTTGGATAAATTCGCGCCCAACTTATAGATAAACGGTATATTTTAATACCCATTTCCGCAAGTAACCCAATATCTTCCTTATATCTATGATAATGATCACTTCCCCAACGGAATGGATAAATATCGTTCCCTTCAGTTTTTAGAGCTCTTTCATATTTACTCGTTGTCATTAACCTATTTTTCCATTTTATTTTGTCCATTCTTGGTATTCCAAAATTACCTGGTCTGCAATCTGAAGTATCTAGACCCTTTCCACCTTCAGAATATCCACCTTCTATCTGTGAAGCAGATGTAGCTCCACCCCATAAAAAATCCTCTCTAAAACCATTCTTCATAATATTTACTTCCTTTCTATTGATTTTTTTCGTCAAATCCGAAGATATATGACAATATAGCTGTTAAAATTAGTGCCACCGCAAGTCCAATCAGCATAACCGGAATCGTATCACCAAATGCTGGAAGCATTATCCATGAAGGCATACCAGCGGCATATCTCTTACCTTCAAATGCTGCTACTATTGCTCCAGACACACCACCTCCAATCATAAGTGCTATAAGTTGTCTCCTAAATCTAAAAGCAATCCCAAATAATGCTGGTTCTGTTATGCCAATAAATCCTGACACAAAAGATGAAATAAAGTTTTCCTTATTCTCTAATTTCTTTGCTCTAAGGAATGCTCCCAAACACATTCCTGCTGCCGCCATAGAAGCCACTGTATGCACTGGTGAAATAAAGTCATATCCAAGAGTTGCGACATTGTTTGCAATGATTGTTGTAAATACTGCCTGCATTCCTGTTAATATTACTATTGGTCTTATAACACCGAGAAGAAGACCACCTAATGCAGGGAATAAACCAAAGATATAAGCAATTCCGTTCCCGACATAATAACCGATATTAAATCCTAAGGGTCCAATGATTCCCAAACATATAAATGCCATAACTAAAACAGTGATTGCTGGTGAAAACACAATTCGCAATGATTTAGGCATCCATGAATCTATAAATCTATATAGATAACTCATCACCCAAATAGAGATAATAATTGGGAATACAGTTGAAGAGTACCTTACAATATTAATATCAAAACCTGCTACATTAAGTGTTTCTCCAGCTAGTTCAGTAATTGAAGGATGCAGATATAATCCTGCTAGTACAAGTGATAAAATCAAACTTGTATTAAATTTTTTAGCTGCTCCTACCGCTACTAAAAATGGTAAAAAATAGAAAGCGGCTTCTGATATTGCATTTAGTATAACAAAGACTCCTGTATCTGTTGAAATCAAGTCATGAGTGGTCAAAAGAATTAAAACACCTCTGATAATACCTGCTCCAGCCATTGCTGGAATGACAGGTACAATACATGCACTTAACGTTTCGAGTATTGCATTGATTGAAAATTTTCTTTTCCCACTATTTCTATTTCCATCAAGATTTTCATCTATTGCATTCGGCTTTTCTAACCCTGCTTGTGCACAGATTGCATCATACACTTCATTTACAGTAGCACCAATAATAATTTGTAACTGTTCTCCAGCCCACTGACAACCTATGATGCCACTTGTTGACTCAATTTCTTTTATTTTGATAATACTCTTGTCTTTCACATTGAACCTTAGTCGTGTAATACAGTGAGTAAGAAATGTGATATTATCTTTCCCCCCAACTAGTTCAAGTACTTTACTTGCCAGTTCTTCATACTTTGCTTTCTTTGACACAATATACTCTCTCCTCTCATTTCAAATCTATATGCAAACAATGAAGTGCGCGCATAAATCATTGATTTGTCCTAAAAATAAAACCTCAGCTTATATGAAAANNTTTTCATATAAGCTGAGGTAATGCCCTTTATTGGTAACAACCCTCTTTGGTACATAAACGATTAATATGCAACATAAGATATAAGAGTTCTTCTTCAATTAGAATCCGTTGAATTTTATTTTTC
This sequence comes from Bacillus haynesii, assembly GCF_001969855.1. Lineage (GTDB taxonomy): Bacteria > Bacillota > Bacilli > Bacillales > Bacillaceae > Bacillus > Bacillus haynesii. The sequence continues at coordinate 41,397 of NZ_MRBL01000013.1, read as the reverse complement.
AAATATTCACTAATCTCAACGGCACAATGATATGATTGTTCAAACTCTTTTTTCATAGATTCAAATAATATTATATTGTCACTATTAATAGAAATCTGTTCATCTTCTCTTTTCAATACGTAATGAATATGTGATAAAAAACGCGAATAGTTAAAACTTTTTCTATCAATATTTATTCCAAAAATATTTTCAATAATTTCAACAATCTGTTCAATTACTTGCTCGTCATCAAATTTATCTTCCTGTGAATGAGCCATATGCTCTGAATTAATTAAATGTAATGCAATGCTGACTGCTTCATCATTAGGCAAGTTAATCTTCTTTACTTTATTAATATAGTTCAATGCCTTCTCTCCAATAAGCATTTCATCATTATATAGATATCTGACATCCTTCCCTAGTGGCATCTTCACATACATTTTTTTCTCATAACGCTGTATTGCAAAATTAATATGGTCCGCTAATGTGAAAACAATATTTGGATTAAATTCCTTATCTATTTTTGTTTTCGCGTAATCTACTATTTTAGCTGCAATCTCAAATATATCTTCTGGAATCTGATTTAATAGATTCTGGTAATGAGAATTTAATCCATAGTAAGTTCTACGAATCTTACTCAAATCCGAAAGTTCATAAGGGGTCTTAGGAAAACCAATTCCATTTCCAAATGCAATAACTTCACGGTGATTATCATCAATGCATAAAGCAACGTTATTGTTAATCTTTTTTACGACTCTCAAAAACTATTCTCTCCTTTCTAGTTAAATTCAATAACTTTCGTATCTCCCATAACAACATTTTTTATCTCGTGACAATGTTTGAAATTATAGTCACTTCCATTCGTAATAACCATCGGCATTGTTAAATTGATGTTATGTTCTTCCATTACATCTCGATCAATTTCAATAATAGGTGTTCCTAGTTTCACTTTACTTCCTTGTTCTACCATTTTTTTGAATCCGTTACCATTCAAATTAACTGTATCTAAACCAATGTGTATTAATACCTCTGCACCATTATCTAATTTTATCCCGAATGCATGCAGTGTATTCGCAATCATGCTAATCTTTCCATCGTACGGTGCGTAAACTGTATCACCATCGAAGTCAAAAGCGATACCATCACCCATCATTTTTGAAGAAAATACGGTATCAGGTACTTCTTCTAATGGAATTTTTTTCCCTGTAACAGGAGCATATAATGCAATTTCTTTTTTCTTCTTGTTAAATAAATTAAACATATTGTTCACCCTTTCAAAAAAAAACTTCTCGGATACATATACCAATAACAGAGATTCATATCTGTTTCAGGTAATGCCTTCCGAGAAGTAACAATCCTTCATTCAATTTTATGCTCTCATAATAACACCGCGTGTAAGCGGTGTCAATACAATATATAAATTATTTTTTTGTGATAAATATTTGTTACTGTTCACACCCTAACCTAAACATAAAATAAATTCGCAACGATAAATGATAAGAATCTCAAACATGAAAAACACCTGAAAATTTTGAACTGACCTAGTAATATGAGACAAGAAAAAAAGCACCTATGCAGCCTTTGCCCTGAATTGAACAGGGGAAAGGCTGTTTAATTTTGAAAACGGTCATATATAGTTGTAATAATACATGTAAGATTCCACTTTTTCTAGTACAATAGAGTTTGAGAGATGCACCTTTTGGTGTGTGTAGAATTCTTCCGACTTTATGGTGGAGTGGAAGGATTCAATGACGGCATTATCAAAGCAATTGCCTTTGCGGGACATGCTTGTGATAATGCCTTTTTCTTCGGCTAAACCTTGAAAAGCATATGATGTATATTGCGACCCTTGATCACTGTGGAGAATCAGTCCTTTCGTTTCACGCTCATTACATGCTGCTTTCAATGTATCTAATACGAGTTCTACCGCCTGTGTATGGCTACTTAGCTAACCTGACGGTTCATGTAATAAGGTCAGCCAGAGAATGTGGTTGACTATTTTTTATCCAATTTATAGATGGATAGTAGCCGGGGTAGAACGTACCTGCCCGTGGGACTTAATCCTGTCAGCTAAGCTAACAAGTTCGACCGAATTCAACTAATCTGGCCCTGTTGGTTTAAGTGTAGATCTTCAAAGACTCACTTGAGTTAGAATGGTTATTCAACAATATGGCCCGATTGCTGAATAAGCAGGGATGGCGAGCACCATTTTCGCTACAAACTTAACTTTTTTTATATACCTCTGCATAAGCAACTTTCAATTGCTCTCTAAGTTGTTTATTATCATCTTCTAATTTCTTAATCTTCCGTTTCAGTGATTCAATAAGGGCATCCTTGTTGCTCTCATTTATTTCTCGCTTAACTTGTTTTGATGTAGGGGCTTGTGATTGTTGCTGCCTCAACGCTTCAATCCGTTTGCGTATATCGACATTGTTGTACAGTGTTGCTTTTGTTAAACCTGATTCATTTGAAACACTGTTAAAATTAATCCTTTCATCGGCTCGTATGAGCCGTTTAATGGCTTCGTCTTCTATAGGTGCTTGCTTTTCTTTCTTCATGAAGCTGTTTTAAATGCTCTCTACGGTCATATTTAGTCATTTGTAACACCTTGCTTTCGTTTCATCCGTTCTAATCGTCCAAAGATAATATTACCTTGTTTAATCGTGTTGTAAATGTCTTGTAATCTTTCAAGATTTTTCTGATTTTTCATTAAGATTTCTTCTCGACCATATTGCTGAGCAACTTCAATCATTTTTGATGTCGATTGAATATGAATCTCGTATTTGGCTGCGTCCATTTCTGACAAACCTACTGCCAAGTCCTTACATGGCTTACCGCCATTACAGGTTAAACATGGTGGTTCTTCTGCATATGGGCAATTTCCATTTAATCGTGCTCTACAAGACCTGTAAGGGTTATCAATGGCAGTTAGCTTATGATCACGCCACACTGTATCTAAAATGTCTTGAGGAACTTCATCTTTATCTGGTACTTCATACACTTTCCCATTTAGATCAAAACTAAATACACCTTGTTCTATAGCGTTTTCAAATGCTTTACGCTTAGTACTATCCAATAAACGAGCATACCTCATAGTCATTTCAGGTGAAGCATTTTTTTGCAGAAAATACGGCAATAAATGTACCGTGTGGTGGAGTCTGCAAGTATATTTGGCACTAAAAAAGTGCTAACCTCTGCACAAAACCGTTGTGCGAGTCTGCACTTTTATTCTGCAAGATACACTGCCTGTTATCATCGATTATGGGGAGTTTATTTAATCCGTTCTTAGCTGTGCTGATACTTGGCTTTTAGAAGCTTTTTTTAAGTGGCTAAAACCGACAAATTTTTTGCTTTCTTCATCCCATAGACGGAACTTTAATGACTTAAGACTTGTTGCCAGTGTAATGGTCGGAACGTTTTGCAATGGTTCAATGTTGTTATGCGCTTCTTCAAGCTTATAGTTTGGGACTCTCGGGCTTAAATGATGAACATGATGGAAACCGATATTGCCTGTTAGCCATTGCATGGCTTTTGGAAGCTTATAAAAAGAGCTTCCTTCAACAGCTGCTTTTACATATTCCCAATGCTCATCTTCTTCAAAATAAGAATCCTCAAACGTATGTTGTATATAAAACATCCAAATTCCGAGAGATCCCGATATCATAAAAACTGGCGTCTGAACCAGCAGGAAGTTTTGCCAGCCAATAGCCCGGCATAAAAGTGCTGTCAAAGCGACGATTCCCAGGTTCGTTACATACGTATTCATCCGTTCTTTGCGTTTTGCCCCTTTACGATTAAAACGATTGGTAATCCCGAAGACGTAAATCAGCCCAATCATAAACATAACAAACGGATTTCTGTACAAACGGTACATGATTTTTGTCTTAGTTGAGGCTTCCTTATATTCTTCAACGGTCAGTACCCAAATATCGCCTGTACCGCGTTTGTCCAGGTTGCTGCTTGTCGCATGATGGACAGAATGGTCGCGTCCCCAATGATCAAAAGGATGCAGAGTCAGAATTCCTGTGATTGTTCCAAGGATTCGATTCGCCTTTTTGTTTTTAAAAAAGGAATAGTGGCAGCAATCATGAAAGATGATGAAGGTTCTCACTAAAAAACCTGCCGCAACGATAGAAATCGCTAATGTAAGGAAATAAGAAATCGACAAGCTCTTATATGCCAAACACCATAACAGGAAAAATGGTACCAATGTGTTAATGATTTGAGAAATACTTTTTTGTAAATCGGACTTTTCATAAGGTGTAACCAGTTTTCTCAAAGTCTTTAGGTTTTGGTCATTCATTTTTTAAAGTTTCCCCTTCCCTGATGAGTTTCTACGTTTTATTGCCTTTGAAGTCCCAGTGTCATACATCATAGAAGTATCGTTCTTAGCCCTCTTTATTGGAAACTCGCAACTGATTTCCGGCTCAATTAAATCTTAATTAGCAGAGCTGGCCGGGATACAAAGGCGTATGAAAATTATACCCGGCTCTTTATCGGACAAAACTCTCTCCCTGCTTCCCTATGGGGATTGTTTTTTTAGACCGTGAACATTGATTGTTTGACGAACAAACATGATAAGCAGCAGAGTTTTTTTAAGAAAATCAATAATGAAGTGCAAATTTAGCAAAGAAAAAGGTTTGAAGACACTCGCGATTCATTTTCACGGTGTTTTCAAACCTATTAGACCTCTTAGACATGTTATAAATTTGATGCAGAATGATTGACGCCTATCGCTTCTGCACTGCTATCCTTACGTATAAGAACTAATGCCATGAATAAAAATAATATGAATTGCAATTATTTCCGTTTCCTGTTATGATAAAGAAGAATTATTTTTGTTCGGTGTAAAGGATAGTATGAATATTGACTTTTCGTCTTGATGATACTTTGGGCAAGGATAGTAATACAATGTGCGGTAACGCACTAGGAGGCAACAAAAATGGAACAAGGTACAGTTAAATGGTTTAATGCAGAAAAAGGTTTTGGATTTATCGAACGTGAAAATGGAGACGATGTATTCGTACACTTTTCTGCAATCCAAAGTGACGGATTCAAATCATTAGACGAAGGTCAAAAAGTAACATTTGACGTTGAGCAAGGTCCTCGCGGAGCTCAAGCTGCTAACGTTCAAAAAACTGCTTAATTTTCAATCGTTTATATAAACAGGCTCTCTATGTAGAGCCTGTTTTTTTATGTTCTCTGTATAATGCTTAATAAAAAACCCTACTCAACGTTCGAGTAGGGGGTGGTAAAAGGTAATAGAAAAAGATTTAAAGCTTCAAAGGTTTGTTTACAGTATAACATACTGGATTGACAATATGCGGAATGTATACAAATTATTTATATTTCTTTTCGAATACGACTACTTCTTATTCTTTTTTTTGGTTCCATCTCCTTCACTGCAAAGTTCAACAGTATTTTTCCATTCAAACCCGGCTGTTCATAATGCTTCAAGGCATCATAAAAATCTTCAAAATCATATATTTTTTCTGGGGCATTGATGACCATTCTTCCGCTTTCAACAAGCTTAATCACCTCCGAGAAGCGATTGCGATATTCAGAAACGGAATGTCTCTCATTCCAAAGTCTTAAGGCGAATAATTGCGGTGACACATGGTATACATCGTGAAGCTTTCTCCAATCGTTTGGTATACCTGACAACAGACCATAACTGACAAACGTCCCTTCAGGTTTTAACGCCCTCGCCAGCAGTTCGCCACTTTCTCCTCCAACAGAGTCAATTGCATGGTCAACACCGATGTCGCAAGCATCAGAAATCTGTTCATATATAGAACCATTCGAAGCGTTGATGACTCTCCATGCCCCAAGTTTTTGAAGTTTCTCTATCTTGCGGCTGTTTCTTGTAAGGACAATTAAACGGAATCCCAGTATTGTAGAAATTTGCGCAAACAAACCTGCAATAGATGTACCTCCGCCATTCATTAACACTATTTCATTCGGCTGAACACGCAATGATTCCGTACAAATTAGCCAGGCTGTTAATGGATTAATATACAGTTGACTGGCGTCGTTATCACTTATTGATGGAGGTACCTCTATTGCATAATCAGCTTTTGTGGTTACATATTGTTGCCAAGTTCCCTCTCCTCGTACAGGGAGAACCCTTTTTCCAATCAGTGATGGTGATACATCTTTGCCCTGATCTATGACAATTCCCACACCATCATATCCTGCAACAGCCGGCAGCTTAATTCTATGAGAATAAGCCCCTCTAATTGGAAGCAAATCTGACGGATTAATTGGACTGGCAATCATGTTGACAAGAATTTCATTTGGCTGAAGAGGAAGCTTTTCTCCGGTATAAAGCTGTAATTTTTGCAGTGGATTACCGAATTCCTTATATATTAATGAAACATTATTCATGATTTGTTATTGGCTCCTTAGGTTAATACTTGTATAAATAAACTTGCACTCTTTTGAGATTATGTCAATATTGTCTTTGTTTTAACATATTGAAGGGGGTTATGAATTGAGGTTTAAATTCATGAAATAAATTTGAATGGATATCAGAGTGCTTTACTATTAAAAAATCTAACAAAAGTCCAAAAGGCTGGAAAAGAGATGAAAAATGCAGATCAAATGGTTTGCGCTTTTCGTGTTTTGTGGTGTGTAGCATTGATATTTTAACTGTGATTATTTGATAAAAGGTCGGATTGCGAAAAAGGAGGAACAAAATGGGGAAATTCACTATTAAACTTTTAAAGGCTTGGCTCGCTATCCCCAGATGGTTCAGAATGTTTACGCTAAGTGCTATCACGATATATATTTTATGGTCATTTTTCTTTAATGGGATAAAAAATGTATTTAGATTAGATGCCTCTACCTTAGTTATAAGCTTAATAGCATCCGGAATTATATTGATGATTTTCAATAAAGGTTCTGTGAAAAAGTAGAGAGTGGCATTAAAAACATTCCTTATCGTCATGTACGAGCGTCTGTAAAGCGACCCAACACTTTTCCAGCAAACGGCATAAACAAATGAAGGACCGGCCCCCCTAAACAAACGGTTAATAAAGTTCCGATGCCAATCGGTCCTTTTAACATGACGGCTGCTGTTAAGAAGACGAGGTAAATGATGGTTCTCGAAACAAATATATTGGTTCTCGTTAATTCTTTTATGATGAATGTTAATCGGTCAATTGGCATCACAGCAAAATTTGTGTATAAGTATGTCGCGGTTCCTAACCCTGTAACAACCAAGCCGATCCCAAAACAGACCGCTTTGCTGTACCATTGTTCTGGTGTCACAAAAAAATGCAGCAAAAAAAGCCACATGTCAATGCCGATACCGGTTATAAACGCCGTTAGCATCCCCGAAACTTCCGGTCTTTGTCTTTTTAAAAACGAATTGCAGCCTATTAATAGCAGAGCCATGATGACTTCCCAACTTCCCACAGTAAGCCCTGCATGTACGGACAGTCCCACCAAAAGTGCGTCAAAAGGTGAAGCGCCAAGTTCAGATTGAATCGTGAAAGCAATCCCAAGGGTTAAAATTAAAATTCCTAATACATAAAAAAACATATTTCACTTTACTCGACCTCTTTATTTTTATTGCAAATACAACAAAATTCCGGTATATTTAATGTACGACATTTATATTGCATTTACAACAAAAATAAGTTCGAAAGGAGTTTATGATGAAGGATATTCTTCGTGAAATTGGAATGATTGCCCGAGCATTGGATTCTATAAGCAATATCGAATTTAAAGAACATGACCTGACAAAAGGGCAATATTTGTACCTTGTCCGAATATGCGAAAACCCGGGAATCATTCAGGAGAAGTTAGCTGAGATGATTAAAGTAGACCGGACCACCGCAGCCCGTGCCATAAAAAAACTTGAAATGAAGGGCTTTATTGAACGTAGAGATGATGAACATAACAAAAAAATAAAAAAACTTTTTCCGACGGAAAAGGGAAATGAGGTATTTCCTTTTATAAAAAGAGAAAATGATCATTCGAATCGTGTGGCATTAGAGGGATTTTCCGAGGAGGAAGCGGAGATCATCTTCAATCTTCTTCAAAGAGTAAGAAAAAATGTAGAAAAAGACTGGGAATTCGTGAAAAAGGGGAACAAGAGAAATTATTGACGGCATAAAGGAGCGGCAGATTGAAATGACAGTGAAAATCAAAAAGTGTACCCTTGAAGACTTACACAAACTTCAGGAAATTGGTTATGAAACATTTAATGAGACGTTTAAGGATCAGAATTCGCCAGAAAATATGAAAGCCTACTTGGACAAGGCGTTTAACTTAAAACAATTAGAAAAAGAACTATCCAATCGCTCTTCGCAATTCTTTTTTGTTTATTTTAACAATGAAATCGCTGGATATTTAAAGGTCAACACCGATGAGGCCCAGTCTGAAAAAATGGATGATGAATCACTTGAAATCGAGAGAATTTATATCAAGAACAACTTTCAAAACCACGGGCTTGGTAAATATCTGTTCAATAAAGCTGTGGAAATTGCGAAGGAACGGAATAAAAAGAAAATCTGGCTGGGCGTATGGGAAAAAAATAAAAACGCGATTGCTTTTTATAAGAAAATGGGGTTTGTACAAACCGGCGCCCACTCTTTTTATATGGGGGATGAAGAACAAACGGACTTGATCATGACCAAAACACTCCTATAACTTTTTTAAAAGGTGGATGACGATGTATATTCCAAAATATTTTAAAGTCGAAAATGTTGATGAAATCTTGGATTTTGTTCAAAAAAACTCTTTTGGGACGATCGTTACGACAGAACAAGGGAAGCCAATTGCCACTCATTTGCCCTTGGGGTTCAATAAAAAAGGTGATGATTACTATATCACAGGCCATATTGCTTATGGAAACCCGCAGGTGGGAACTTTGGAAACCTGTCAAGATGTGCTTGTTATGTTTCAGGGACCGCACGCATACATTTCTTCTTCCTGGTATGGGCATGAAGAAGTTCCAACATGGAATTATCAAGCTGTCCATATATACGGTCAAGCGAGCATTTTAGAGAGAGATGAATTAATAGAAGAATTAACAATTATGATGGAAAAATACGAGAAGCATCGAGAAAATCCAATTTTATGGGGGAACCTTTCTCCTCAACTTTTAGAAAGACAACTGAAAGCGATTGTCGGGTTTAAGATTAAGGTGGAAGACATTCAGGCTGCATATAAATTAAGTCAAAACCGAAATGAAACGGATTATATGAATATCATTGATCAATTGCAAAATGAAGGAGATCCCAATTCGGAGCAATTGGCGGCAGTGATGAAAAATATAAGCTCGCGCTGAAATATTCAAAAGCAGTCACATATCCAGCTGATAGCGGAGAACTTCTGTGAAGGTTCAAGTTGTTTCGGCGGCATGATAGGAAAACCAAGGGTTTACTGCCTTGGTTTTTTTGTTTTACTGTAGTTACAGAAAACAAGTCATCTAAACGGTCAGCAAACTGCCGGGAATGTTCCAAGCCATAAAGGGTTACCTTATTTTTAAGCCCCGTTTGGAGAGTTGAGCAGCAGCCCGCTACCAAATACATGATTAAACTTTTTAACAGAAAAAATCTGTTATGGTATATTTAAATATAACGTAAAATTTGAAATGAGGAATGGCATGAATAAAATCGAAAAACATAGGAAATTTAGAGCGAAGATGATTTTCAAAGTCATCATGGTTATGATCGGAGGAATCATAGCGGCATATGGATTGGAAACAGTGCTGATTCCAAACAGTGTATCTGATGGCGGAGTGACAGGACTTAGCATTGTTGGTTCACAACTGTTTGATTTGCCGCTTGGGATTCTTATCGCGGCTTTAAACATCCCATTTGTCTGGCTGGGATATAAGCAAATCGGGAAAAGCTTTGCGGTATTATCCATTATCGGAATCGCATCACTTGCAGCAGGGACAAGCTTTATGCACCACACTCCAGCTATTATCGAAGGGGATACCTTGTTAGTCACTGTTGTCGGGGGGATCATCCTTGGATTTGGAATGGGGCTGGCGCTCCGTAATGGCGGGGCATTGGACGGAATTGATATGCTTGCTGTGCTGTTATCGCGAAAGTTGCCATTTGGAACGAGCGATCTTATTCTATTCTTTAACCTTTTTGTGTTTATTTTTGTTTCCGCTGTATTTGGCTTGCAGGGGGCATTGCTATCAGTCATTGCTTACTACATTGCGTCCAAAGTCATTCATGTTGTCGAGGAAGGGTTAAGCGGATCTAAAACTTTTCAAATCATTACAAGCGAACCTGAATTAATGGTTGAGACAATACGAGATCAATTGGGCCGAAGTGCTACATATAAAGAAGCTTACGGGGGTTTTTCCCACGAGAAATTTAAAGAAATTACATGTGTCATCAACCGCTTAGAAGACACCAAATTAAAGGAAATCATTAATGAAATTGATAAAAATGCCTTTGTTACTGTATATGACGTAGCTGAAGTTAAGGGCAGCAATTTTAGAAAACCTAATATTCATTAATTAAGGGCTTCTTCAGAAAAACATACCAAATCTTTTTGGTATGTTTTTTTATTTCCGGACATGCCCGTCAAGCTAACACCCACAACATTTGGAGTTTGACCTTTTTTACAAGAAAACGGTTTATCATTCATTTAAAACCTCGATTCGCATAAAAAACCATAATATAAAAGAAATAATAGCGTTTTAGGAAAACAATTTGCTCAAGCTTGATAGATATGTGCTATAAATAAAAGAAATACTGTTCCTACTCATTTATTAAGATTATTTTTTTACCGGTCTTTGCCGATTTCCGAACTGCGTCTAACAACCGATGTAGTTTGACAGCGTCATGAAAGTTTGGAATTTGGCTTTTATGTTCAAATATATCTTCCGCCAAAATAGTATAAGCAGTTTCAACATAGCCTTTTGCACCATTATCCTTTACTGAGGATATTTTTACTTCTTCAGAATATACATCTTCAGTATTTAACAAATCATGAGGATGTGTAATCTTTTTGACTTTGAGATTACCAAATTGTACATGTCCTGAGGAATTATTTTGTGTTAAACGCAGAACACCTTTTTCCCCTCTAATCTCTAATTGAAAAGCCGGATAAACTCCACTCTGAATATGTACAGAAGCCGAAGCACCATCAACGAGTGTCCCCTGTATTAAAATTTGGTCAGCTGTGTTTTTTGGTATCTTTATGCCTGTTTCTTGTATGACGGCTTCTGTATAATGGCTGTTCATTGCAGCTGATAATTCTTTAAAATCACCCAGTATATAACAAAGAACATCAAGCGAATGCCCCCCGTTGATTGTAAGAAGGTCCGCCCCATTTTCTCTTTTTAAAAGGTAACTGCTTCTTTCATCTGTTATTCCTCCCTTTCCTTGTGTTGCTACCTGCATTGTGCAGGAGATGACCCTGCCGATCTCCCCCTGTTTGATTGCCTGCTTTACATAATTAACTTCTGGAGATTGCCTTCCCTGTAATCCAATCGCATGATGAATGTTCGCGTCATCTGCCATTTTTGCCAGTTTTTCAGCCTGTATAGTATCTATACCTAAAGGCCATTCACAATAAATATGTTTATTTTCTTCTATAGCTGCAATCGAAGCTTCATAATGGAAAGGAACCTTTATACTCACTACTACCAAATCGACATCTTTTGATTGTGCTAATTCCTTATAATCTGTAAAAGCATAGGAAGCCTTAAGCATCATAGCACTTTTTTTTGCGGTTTCCATTTTTGATGTTCCAATCGCTGTTATTTGATACAAAGGGTGATCCTTCAATACCGGAATATGAGTTTGACTAGCCCACTGATTATTTAATGAACCACCAATAATCCCTGCTTTTATTACTTTGTTCTTCATAGCTATCCCTCCAATATAGAAGCCGTTATCTTTAAATCGAGTATAATTAAAATTAGAGATCATTTTAAATGTTAAGTTATGATGGTTGTATCACTTTTTTTGATAGGTGGTGAAATATGAATGGATATTGAAAACATGAAAGCTTTTGTTTCAGTTGCGGAATTAAAAAGCATATCTGCTGCTGCAATTAAATTGAATCACCTTCAATCCAATATGACTGCAAAAATTAAAAAAATCGAAACTCATTATAATCAACAACTGTTTATCAGAAATTCAAAAGGAGTAAAATTAACGAAGGAGGGAGAAAAATTATATCATCAATATAAGAAAATATTGTTTGTTTGGGAAGAAACTGAAAACATCATGAAAAAACATGATGAAAAACTTCGTATCGGCACTATGATATCAGTTGGTGGAACTCAATTCTCAAGTGCTTTAAATAAACTTTATAACACATACTCTGATTTATCAGTAACATTAAAAACAGGTTCAACTGAATATATTGAAAATCAAGTTCTTCTTGGAAAAGTTGATGTTGCTTATACGATTGGATCGCTAAACAATAAAAAGATAAGCTACAAAAAAGTGGGATATGAAGAATTGGTTATCATAGGCCAAGGTATAGATCAATATACGATATTTGATGATTATATAAGCGGAAAAAACGTACTTGTGTTATCAGATAAGTGTTTGTATCACGCATTATTACGTAATATTTTTAAAGATTTGAACATTCAACAGGGGGAAATCATTGAAGTGGGCGATCCAGAATCCTTAGTGCAATTTGCATTAATGGGTATGGGAATTTCCTTAGTCTCAAAGCGCATAGCAGGCCGTTACAATATCAATAATTATTTAGAAGTTCCATCATCTTATAGATACGTCGATTTGTATTTAATTACACGACTAAATCATAAATTTACACCTATAGAAAAACAGTTTATTGAATTCAATCACTCACTTAGCAGCACCATTTGAGGGAATGTAAGGTTGATAAAAAAGTTACGCTCTCTTCAAAGCCGATTTTCCTTACACTAAGGAATCGGCTTTTTTCATCCGAAAATTGGATTACCGTATTTTCCGCGGTTTTCTGTCAGATCCCGATAGCCATCAAGATCAGATTTCAAAAGGCCTCCAAAATGAAATTTTTTATTTTATGGTGACGAGTTTATTGTTTTGGGGTAGATAGTTTCGATAGCTTGATGGGCATGGGTTTTGGGATAGATAGTGGAATACCCTTTTGATCAGGAGTATCAATCGAGGTAACCGCTGAGCTTATCACTTTTTTAGGTATTGATTTCTTGGTAAAAATGTATATATTTTATCAGTTCTGCGATTCCTTTCATTTGATGTAACAGTTGATTATTCAAATTTTTCAAGGCCAACTGAAAGGAATGTTCGATTTTCCCATAGTTTTGTGTGTCCAATTCATTTAATAAACTCTTCATATTTTCTATATAATAAACGATTTTTCTCAAGCTGCTTATGACCAGTATTTTACGCAGTTCAGATATTGAAAACATTCTATAGCCGTTTTCTTTATTTCTTTCTGAATGGACTAAACCTTCGTGTTCCCAATGACGGATCGCTGAAGTATTCACGCCCGCTATTTGTGCAGCCTCCCCAATGCTCATATATTCTTTTAATTTTACATTTTTATATTTAGTAAAATCGGCATTTTGTATCATCGTTAGTATTTCTTCGACCCTCTGTTTCTCCACTTGCACATGATATTGCTGTTCATTAACCAGCCAAAGGACTTCTTCAAATCTTGCATTTTTACTCATTCTCATGACTTCGTAAGCAATGGGTATGTCATATCCTTTTAATAAAGCTCTAATGGTGATAAAAGCTTGGAAGTGTATCGGTGTATAGAAACGGTGATTACTTTTTGTTCTTGGTACAACAGGAATAAGATCTTGTTCTTCATATCTCCTTAAAGTTGTGGTGCTAACATCTAAGGTATTTGCAATTTGTTTAGGGGTGTATGTCTTCAATTATTGTTCGCTCCTTTTTAAAGTAAAACCTTCAAGTGCTACGATAACATATTCCGAATTAATCCCCAATATATAAAGAGCGGGAAGCAGAAAAACCGAAAGATTGCATGAATGTTATATGATGATTGTATAAACACTTTAGGAGTGGTGAAATTGGAAAAAAACATAAAACTGACCGATGAATCAGAGATAAAAGTTGGCTTAGTTGGGAACCCCGGCTCTCCGACAATCATGCTTCCTGTTGCTAAAGAATCTGTATATGGACAAGAAGCTGAAAACTTAAAGGTATGGGGAGTAGACCCTGAATCAGGGAAGCATTTTGTTGAGGGACTCATGGACAAGTTTCAGATTTTATATTTCGACTACGAAGGACACCGTTTACAACATCCGAATCCAGAGAACCTTACACCTGAAAGCATAGTAAAAGATCTGTTAACAATTGCTAATGAAATGAACATTGAAAAGTTTAGCTATTATGGTTACTCTTGGTTGGCTTTAGTCGGATTACAATTAGCCATTCGGACAGACAGATTAGAAAGCTTAATCATGGGTGGGTTTCCGCCAATAGATGGTCCATATAAAGAAATGATGGTAGTGACAAATCAAACATACGAACAAGTTTTAAGTAATCAACATTCTTCTGTTAGTGATGAACAAAACCTCATCAATCCAGAAAAAGTTGATTGGGATAACATACAGGTAAAGATCGACACGAATCAAACAAAACAGTTTGTTACAATGTACGAAAATTTGATGGAATTTGATGATCGGGGCATTCAACATAAATTAATGATTCCGAGATTGGCGTTTGCCGGGGAAAAAGACACGATTAATTATGGAGAAAACTTTGGCAATGTAACAGTTGATATTATCGGTATACTTCAAAAAAACAAACAAGAATTAGAACACCTTGGATGGGATATAGAAATCTTAAACGGAAATGATATGGATCACACCAAAGCTATGCAGCCTGTGACGGTTCTGTCATTGATAAAGCCTTGGTTGGTTAAAAATTTGAATATAACCCGTTAAATAACAGACCACTTCAAGACAGGGAACTTTGGCGTCGATTTTTCCACACTTATGAAGAAATTGGAGAAGGGCGATTGCTAAGCCCTTTTCCGCCATAAAACCCTTTTAGAAAAAGGAGTTTAAAACATCATAAACAATAGGTAAAGAAGTAAATCCGTCAGTTTCTAAAAAATGACCCCCATGTTGGACTTCGTAAAGCTTAGCGTCAATTTGTTGTGCCAGATCTTTGCTCCATGCGAATGGCACAATTTGATCGTCTTTAGAGGCAATGACAGCACGATGCTTAGCTGACTCAATGATGTTTTGAAAATCAAACGATTCCTCTGTAAATTCATCTAACATCTTTAAATCGGGCAGTGACTTGGCAAAGCCGGAAACGAGCAGGATTCCGCCAAGTGGTTGATGCAATTGCGTTTGTTCCAAAAACCTCAAAACGGCGGCGCACCCCAGGCTGTGGGCAACCAGATAAGTATTTTCATTTAATGTGTGTTTATTTAAAGAGAGCGTATCAAGCCAATCGTTAAGCCTTGGCTGGAGAGGATTAGGCATATCTAAAACGTCTGCGTGCAATCCATCTGCAAGCAGACGTTTTTTCAGCCAAGGAAACCAATGGTTTGTTGAGGAGGCTCTGTAGCCATGAATGATATAGATTTGTTTTGTCATCCTGTTCTCCTTACAAATGATTTTTATTCAGTATAAAATTCCTCCCGTCGGGAAACAAGTACGCACTTTTTTGTAAGTATTTTTTTACTCATAAGGCAAGCCTTCGCTTTGTCCCCACCTGCACATCTCATCTATGAGAGGGTACAAAGACAGTCCTCTGTCTGATAACGAATACTCCACTCTGAGAGGATTTTGAGAAATCTCTACCCGATTAATCAGACCGTCAGCTTGCAACTCCTTAAGCTGGGAGCTTAACATTTTATGGGTGATTAACGGCATAGCCCGTTTAAGCTCCCCGTATCGCATCGTTTTTTCACACGCCAGCTCATAGAGGATTCTCATTTTCCATTTACCACCTATAAGAGATAATGTGTATTCAAACGGAGCTTGTTTGCTTCGGCATAAGGTATTCATGGTAATCAAACCTCCTTTTTTAAGATCATATCAGAAATAAATATTGAGCCTGGCTTAAACATGAATAGCGAAAGATTCGCTCGTTTTCCTTATTTTGCTGATTGGATTTATGATATGATACAAAAAAAGGGAGCGGATTTCTTCTGAATAAAGGGCGGGATTACTTTTGCGCGAATTTGCACCTCAAGTTTTTCAAACGACAGGGATTATTGGTTTTATTTTAGCTTTTGTCCAAATCCCAATCGGCTGGTTTATCGGATTTTTCTTTTCCGGTTTGTTCTTCATGATGTTGAAATCAAACAATGAAAAATCGGGAACCTTCAATGTGATGGCTGGAGTCGCATGTTTCTTGTATTCATTTCATTGTTTGTTTACGCAAGTATTATGACTGAATATCGAACAAGAATAAAAGCAGACTGATGTCTGCTTTTATTTTTTAATATCTGTCTATCCGGCATCCTCACAAACCAAAAGCTGCTGACTTTTTACCCTTATGCGTTTTCACCGCTAAGGATCGCAACCGGACGTGCCCAGCCGGCAGACGCTTTTTCAACTTTTACCGGAAATGCCATGACATAAAATCCGGTGGAAGGCAATTGATCGAGGTTGGCGAGCTTTTCAATTTGGCAGTAAGGAATGGTGCTTCCTGAATAATGACCTTCCCAAATAATCGATGGGTCTTTTTCCTGTTCAAAGCGCTTGGCGGTCATGCTGAATGGAGCGTCCCAGCTCCAAGCGTCAGTTCCGACAAGGCGGACGCCGCGTTCTGTTAAATAGAGCGTTGCTTCGCGCCCCATCCCGCAGCCGCTGTGCAGGTAATCGTTTTGCCCGTATTTGGCGCCAGCCGACGTATTCACAAGAACAATATCCCCGGGAGCGAGTTTATGATTGATGCGGTGAAGTTCTTGTTCGATTTCTTCAGGGGTAACGATATGCCCGTCTTTCAAGTGTCTGAAATCCAGCTTAACGCCGGGGCCATGAAACCAGTGAAGCGGAACTTCATCAATCGTCATCATCCGCTTGCCGTCATCAGTAACAGAACGGTAATGGTATGGCGCGTCTATATGCGTTCCGGCATGCGTTGACATCTTCACTTTTTCCAGCGACCAGCCTTCTCCTCCGGGAAGATCTTGCGAAGAAAGGCCGGGAAAGCTCTGGACCATCTGTTTGGCTCCTTGCTTATGATCCGCATATTCGATTTCAGGGATAAATCCCGGCGGGTCAGATGGAATATCACCTCTTAACGATACTGACAAATCTACAATTTGATTGATTTTCATCTATTTTCCCCTTTCTGCCTAAGCGGCTGACCATTGAAATTGTAGGCGATCAAGCTATTATCTTTTTTATTTTACATGATGAGCCATACAAAAAGCCTGCTGAACATTCTGCAGGCGATTCGCATTTTTCTACACTTCCTGTGATTTCGGTTTCCTCAGCTTGTAAATCGCGATCAGCATGATAAACCAAACCGGCGTGACAAATAAAGCAACACGGGTGTCCTGCGCCAGTGCAAGCACGATGAGGATAAACGCAAGAAAACCGAGAATTACATAATTTGAAAACGGGTAAAGCGGCATCTTGAATTTGTTTGTTTTCGCTAAATCCGGTCTTGTTTTGCGGTATTTCAAATGGCAGATGACGGTGATGCCCCAAATAAAGATGAAGCATATCGTCGAAATGCTCGTAATCAGCGTGAACACTTGTTCAGGCATGATATAGTTCAGCGTTATGCCAATCAGAATCACGACCGCTGAGAAAAACAATGCATTGCTCGGCACTTTGCGGGAGGTCAGTTTGGTCATAGCGCCGGGCGCATTATGTTCTTTCGCAAGCGAGTATATCATCCGGCTCGTGCTGAAGACTGCGCTGTTGCTTGCCGAAGCCGCCGATGTCAGCACCACAAAATTGATGATGCTTGCAGCCGCAATGATGCCGATCGCTGCAAAGACTTGGACGAACGGACTTTCATTAGGATTGATGACATCCCACGGATAGATGCTCATGATCACAAGGAGCGCACCGATATAAAAAAGCAAAATCCGGACGGGGATATTGTTGATCGCTTTAGGAATGACCTTTTCTGGATCTTTCGTTTCCCCCGCTGTCAGTCCCACAAGTTCGATGCCTACAAACGCAAAGACAACCATCTGGAATGAAAGGAGAAATCCGTGCAGTCCATTTGGAAACATGCCGCCGTGGCTCCAAAGGTTGTGAAAGGCGGCAGTGCCCGAATGGGTGGAAAATCCTTTGAAGATCATGAAAAGGCCGATTACGATCAGCGCCAATATCGCAATGACTTTGATTAATGCGAACCAGAACTCCAATTCTCCAAAAAGCTTGACGGTTGCCAGGTTCATGATCAACAAAATGATCAGGGCGATCAATCCGGGCAGCCATTGCGGTACATCCGGCAGCCAGTATTGGGTATAAAGCCCGACCGCCGTTAAATCGGCCATTGCGAGCGAAATCCAGCAGAACCAGTAAGTCCACCCTGTTATAAATGCCGCCATGTCGCCTAAGTAGTCTCTTACAAAGTCGACAAACGAATGGTATTCCAAATTGGATAAGAGCAGTTCTCCGAGAGAACGCATAATGAAAAAACAAATGATTCCCGTCATCAGATAAGCAAATAAAATCGACGGTCCTGCAAAATGAATTGATTTCCCCGAACCAAGAAACAGCCCCATTCCGATCGCCCCGCCAATGGCGATCAGCTGAATATGCCTGTTTTTCAGGCCTCTCGATAATTTTTGTTCGTGTATATCGTTGTCAGTTACATCTTCTGTCACTTTATGTATGTCTCCATTTTTATTTTTTAAGCCTGATCCCCGCATGTTTTAAAATCTATTATAACATTAAAATTTGAAGTAATTGATCATATCAGCCTGTGGGATAGAATTCATCTATTATTGTCGATTACGTTTCAAGCAGAGACATCATTCAAAAGTATGCCGCAAAAGATGACAGAGTTATACTGGTTTTCGAGGAAAACACAGGTCCGAACAAAGCAAGAAACAGTACTCGGCTTGTTTTTAATGGAAAAGGTTTTGTCATTGCGGGTTTAAAACGCCAAGCTGCTGCGCACGTTCGCTTTCGTGATACAATATAGGCATTGAAAGAGCATGATGTTTTAAGAGGAACAAAAGCTGAACAAAAACAAATTTCAACGCAGTCAATCGGTTTTTTCGGCAATGCTGATTCTAATCGCGGTGTATGTTCTGTATACTTTGTTTGAAAATTTAATTCTTGATCCGCAATCAACATCCTTTCTGAGCCATAAATCTCATCTGCGGGAATCCTTTCACCTCCCGATCTGGCTGAAGGTGATGTATGTTCATGTCATTGCCGCTTGTTTGGCGATGGTTTCGGGAGCTGTCAACTTCTCCAGCGCCTTGTTGACCAAAGGCCGCAAAATCCACCGGCTTAACGGCTGGGTCTACGTCGTTTGCGTGATGATTGTGACGCTGTCGTCAGGCTATATGGCCCCGCATTCTACGGGAGGGAAAGCCGTCAGCATAGCCTTTAACATGGTGAACATGTATTGGCCAGCGGCCACTGTTATTTCCGTCATCAAAGCCCGGCGAAATCAGTTTAGCAAGCACCGGAATTGGATGATTCGCAGTTACTTATTCTGCTTTACCAATATGTTCATTCATTTGATCACTTTCGTGTGCCATAAAGGACTCGACATGATCTATGACATCAGCTACACGATAGGCGTTTACGGGGCGATTGCGATCTGCATCGCGTTGGCCGAATGGATCATTCGGTTCGCCTTTAAAAAGCCGGCGCAAATTTTTCATACAAATCACAGGGGCCTTTAAGCCCCTGATCTTTTTCCTGAGGCCACCATATATTGACTGAAGGGATCAGGAGGCGAGTATTCACCGTTATCATTGAATACGGAAAAGGAGCGTGAAGCAGATGGGTTCGCATCCTTTAGTATGAGCTGTTTGATTCATATAGTGAAATGGAAAAAGTGATCTAGCTCACAGTTTTCATCGTGCACCTCATGTAGAGTAAATGATAGTTTTTTTGCCGGCGAAACTAAAGAAAAACAGAGGATGTGTCAACCGATGAAAAGAACTGATCTGCCTCTAGTGTATTCGTGCTCCGGGTGTTCCTCGGCCGCGCAAACGGCCAACATGATCGCCATTAAAATGGATCGGGAGAAAATGGCCGAAATGTCGTGCATTGCCGGAGTCGGCGGCGATGTGAAACCGCTTGTCAAAACAGCAAAATCCGGGCGGGATATCATTGCGATTGACGGCTGCCCTTTATGCTGTGTCAAGAGCTGTTTAGCTAAGCATGACGTTCAGCCAAAACATCATTTTGTATTGTCGGATTTTAACGTGCCGAAGAAAAAAGGAGCAGATCCCGACCCTGTCCTTTATATGAATGCGTATGAGCAAATTTTGCAGCTCTCAAAATGCTAACCTTTTAGGAATGTTTATTTAGGTTGATGTAGAGTATCAATGAAGGAATGCAATTGAATTGAAAAAGCGTATGCCGATTACAGGCCATACGCTTTCTGTGAACGGCGGATTGATTAAAAGTACCAAGGGTTTCATCCCTTGGTACTTTTGTTGTTAAACCTTCTAAAAACCATGTCCAGCCTTTCGGCAAATTCCTCCGGGTATAAAACGCATCCCACATGATTGCCTGGAAAATCGACCACTTTCGTTCCCAAATGACCAGCCAATGCTTCTGCATACCTGTACGGGAGACAGCCTTGCGAATCAATGCCGCCGGCTGATATGACCTTAACCGATGAAGCTTTAAGTCTGCCGATGTCGGGTGTATATTCTCTTAAACCCGGCACCTCGGACAGGATAAAATAATCGATGTTGGCCATGAACTGCTCCGTTCGGGATGTTGGACGCTCCGGCTGGGCTGAGGAAGTGATCCCCATCGCTATTGCGAATGCTTCTAAAGCCTGTAATCCGCTTCGTTTATATTGTTTTTCGAGGTTCTCCAAGCTCTCGAACCCTTTGGCGCGATCACTGCCGGCCAACAATTGCGGGATCGGAGGCTCGTGTGCAACCAACATGCGGATTTGTTCAGGATGGCGTACAGCAAGATCAAGGCCGATGACCGCGCCGGAGCTGCAGCCGAATACATAGACCGGTTCATCCGTCAGAGCGGCCAGCAGCCGGCTCGCATCATCGCTGTGTGCGGAAACCTGGTATTTTTCATTCGGGTCTTCCAGCCTGCTGCGGGAATGCCCGCGGCGGTCGTATGTGACGACCGTGTAACGGTCGGATAGGCGGTCTGCAATCGGATATGATTCTGCATCGCCGTTGCCACCGTGAATCATAAGCAAGACAGGCCCCGAGCCGCGCACTTCGTAGTAGAGCATTGCTCCAGGTACTTCCAATACACCGTGTTTCATGACAATATTCTCCTCTCGTTGCATGATCACTTTTACATTACATGACGGCGAAAGCATAGAAAATGCAGAAATCAGCTAATAAACAA
Organism: Bacillus haynesii; assembly: GCF_001969855.1. Lineage (GTDB taxonomy): Bacteria > Bacillota > Bacilli > Bacillales > Bacillaceae > Bacillus > Bacillus haynesii. Next base: position 19,985 of record NZ_MRBL01000013.1, on the reverse strand, counting down.
ACTCGCCATATTAAAAAGCACCGATCACAAGGATCAGTGCTCCAGTTTATTTTGTGTAAACGATTTTTTTAATCGTTTCGATGGAAAGATGATGTTCCGCTGCTAAGTGATCAATCGTTTTGCCATTTTTAAAGGCCTTTTTTATCGAAGTGTTGCGATCATCGATCAGCTTTCTTGCTCCTGAACGTGCACCCCATTTTTGGCGGGCGGATTCAGTCTTGGGAATGTAGATCGTTTCCCCTTGAACATACTTTTGAATTTCCGATATCAGCTTTTCAGGTAGAACAGCGGCAGCCTTTACGTATGCCATGTTTGCCAGCTCCTTATTCCTTTGATTGCAAAATAAGAGGCAAAGCCGATTACCAGAAAAGCTTACTCTCAGGCGATTTTATTTGTCCACCCCATGCAAAGTATCGCCTTTTCCGATAACAGGCTTTGCATGAGACGTTGCATGATCCGGCATTCTGATGATTGCCACGTGATCAACTCCTTCGAATTTTCTATTCATTATAAATGAAATTCAGATTGCCGGCACTTGATGATAAAATATTTTTAAAAAGAATGACCAGTCCGCAAACTATTTTTCACGCTCCGGCGTCTATCCTAATGTAACAGCCTTATATACGTATATTCGAAAAAGGAGTTCTTTATTGCAATGAAGAAACAAGCAGCCAGAGCGTCTCTTGTCGCTTGCATAACAGACCGGAAAGAAGACTTTTACCGGCTGGCATACAGTTATGTGAAAAATCAAGAAGACGCCTTAGATATTGTTCAGGAATCAATCAAAAAAGCGCTCGATTCCGTCGATTCCGTTCGCAATCCGGATACGATTAAAAGCTGGTTTTACAAAATTTTGGTGCGGACGGCAATCGATTTTTTGCGTAAACAGAAAAAACTAAAGGTTATGGATGATCAAACGATCGAGTTTTTAAGCCGGGGCAAGGAAGATACCTACCGGGATACAGATCTCCATGAGGCGCTTGATGAGTTGCCGCAACCCTACCATACCATTATTGTTCTGCGATTTTTCGAGGATCTCAAACTGGAAGAGATAGCGGAAATCACAGGCGAAAACTTGAGTACGGTCAAAACGCGCCTTTACAGAGGATTGAAGCTTATGCGCATCCAATTGACGAAGGAGGATCTTTCTTAATGGATAAGAAATTGGAACAGCTGAAAAAAGCATATCAAAACGTCCCCATTCCGAAGGAGCTGGATCAGGTTGTCGAAACTGCGCTTCAGCATAAACCGAAGAAGAAGAGAAGGATGGTGGTATGGCCCGCATCAACGCTGGTCGCGGCTGCTGTACTATTGGCTGCCGTCGTGAATATCAATCCCGGCGCAGCGCAGGCCATGTCGCGGATACCCGTCATCGGCAAGGTCGTTAAAGCCATCACATTCACCGAGATCAAACAGAAAGATGGAGAATCGAGCATGGACGTGAAAACACCGGCACTGTCCGGCCTGAATAACCGGGAGCTTGAAAATGGCATCAACGAGAAATATGTAAAGGAAAGCCATCAGCTTTACCGGGAATTCATGAAGGAGACGTCCCGGAATAAAAAAGGGCATCTCAGCATTTACAGCGATTATGAGACAGTCACGGATACGAAGGATTTGATTTCAATTCGGCGAAGCGTCGAAAGAACGGAAGCGTCCAGCTATACCGAACGGCGCTATATCACCATTGACAAAAAGAATGAAATCCTGCTTACCTTGAAGAGTTTGTTTAAAGACGACCGGTATATCACAGCCATCAGCGAAAACATTAAAGAACAAATGAAACAGCAAATGAAAGATGATCCTGATAAAATATATTGGGTTGATGACGAGGAAGTCGAGCCATTCAAAAGAATCAAGGCCGACCAAAATTTTTACATTACAGAGAATCATAAACTGGTGATTTCGTTTGACGATTATGAAGTCGCTCCCGGCTATATGGGCACAGTAGAGTTTGAAATTCCGACTAAGGCGATTTCGAACCTGCTGATCGGCGACCGCTACATCCGCTAGTCAAAGAAATCCATGATTCCCCGAAATCATGGATTTCTTACTTTTTTACAACTTTGTAACAACATATTCTGCTGGAAACTTTTATACTAGAGAGACGGCATCATTCAGGGAAAATAAAATGACGATTTTTTGAAACAAAAAACCGTCCTGACTTCGTCTATAATATCGGAGCCGTAAAAGGCGCGAAACATAACAGAAGAACCGTACGTACATATCATTGGAGGAATACCATGCGAGATCAGACACAACAACACCGTTACATACCGGGGTTAGACGGGCTTCGGGCTTTTGCCGTTTTGGCGGTTATCGCTTACCACCTCAACATGAGCTGGGCCGACGGAGGCTTCATTGGGGTTGATATCTTTTTTGTTTTATCAGGATATTTGATTACATCGATTATCCTGCCAGCGTATGGAAATGACATTTCCCTCACATTCCGCGATTTTTGGGTGCGCCGGATACGGCGGCTGCTTCCAGCGGCGACGATCATGATTTTCGCAACCGTCATATGGGTCGCTTTATTTAACAGAGAGCTGATGCATACCGTACGGGGAGATGCGATCTCCTCTCTTTTGTATGTCAGCAATTGGTGGTTTATCTTTCACGACCTGTCATATTTTGATAGTTTCGGATCGCCGTCTCCTTTAAAAAACTTGTGGTCACTGGCGATTGAAGAACAGTTTTATTTCATCTGGCCGATCATTTTGCTGTTGGGCATCTACATATTTAAAAAGCGGGAGAGGTTGGCAGCGGCGGTTGTACTGTGTGCGCTTTGTTCAGCCATATGGATGAGCATCCTGTACGTCCCTGGCGGCGATCCGAGCCGCGTGTATTACGGGACGGATACACGCGCCTTCGAGCTGTTGATCGGATGCGCATTAGCCCTTGTGTGGCCGATGAAAAGGCTTTCTGGGAACAGGCTCCCAAACAGCCTTAAGCATGCATTGCACGGAACTGAGCTTGCCGCTTTTGCGCTGCTTATGATGGGCGTTTATTTTGTCGATGAATTCAGCCCGTTTCTCTATCACGGCGGAATGCTTCTGATCAGCATAATCGCAGCTATTTTGATTGCATGCGTCAGTCATCCGAGCAGCTTCCTGGGCTTTGCCCTTTCCGTGAAGCCGCTGCGCTGGATCGGGAAAAGGTCGTACGGCATTTATCTTTGGCACTATCCCGTCATTGTGCTGAGCACGCCTGTTCAAGAGATTGGAAATCCGGTGTACTGGCATGTTGTGATTAAGGTCGCCGTTACGTTTATTCTGGCGGAACTTTCGTATCGCTTTATCGAGAAGCCAATCCGAAAAGACGGTTTTAAACCGTTTGTCAGCCGGGTTTTTCTGGATAAGATCACCGAATGGAAAACGGCTTCCGTTCCAAGCAAAATATCAATCGGACTGATGTTTGCCGCACTTCTCATTTTTGCAGGAGGCCTTTCCGGATTGGCCGACGAAAAGAAACAGCCGCAGCAGACCTATTCCAAATCCTATGAGGAAACAAGCGCCTCTGCGGATCAGCCGGCTGACAAAAGTGAAGAACAGCAGGATGAAAAGAAAGCACAAGCTGAAAGCGGAAATGAGAGTAAAGCCGGAGACGGGGATGAATCGTCAGATACGAAAGATGAGCATTCTGCAGAAAAAAAAGAGCCGGATCGTATCGAGAAAGAAGTATTGGCTGTCGGGGATTCGGTCATGCTGGACATCGCTTCCGGCCTGCGCCGGAAAATTCCGGGAATCACAATCGACGGACAGGTTGGAAGGCAAGTGAGGGAAGCACTTCAATTGACATCAACCTACGCTTCCTTTAATCATCCGGACAAAGCAGTCGTCATTGAATTGGGAACAAACGGCTATTTTACGGACGGTCAGTTGGACGCTTTGCTTGATGCTTTCTCAAAAGCCGACGTCTATCTCGTGAACACGCGCGTACCCCGCCAATGGGAGGGCAAGGTGAATGAATCGCTTCGGAAGCATGCAGACAGCCGTCAAAATGTGACATTGGTCGATTGGCACGCTGAAGCTCTGCAACATCCCGAATATTTCACCCCAGACGGCGTCCACCTGATGCCGAAAGGTGCTGAAGCTTTGGCATCGCTTATCGTCAAAGCGATGAAATAATCTAAAAAGAGGTGCTCCTTAAGGAGGCCTTTTTTGTATGGCAATAAAGTCAATTGGGAAAGCATTATTTTTCATGCAACCGCCTTTCACTGTTCAAAAAATATGGTACAATATACAAATGTTTTGCAGCCTGTAACAATAGAAACAGAGATGTTAACTAGGTTGATAGAAAGGTTTTGATATGTTTATGCTTCATAATCCTGTTGGAAAAGAGCGGTTGTCATTGGCTTTTCTGCTCGGAATGCTTGCCATACTGGGACCGCTTAATATCGATATGTATTTGCCGAGTTTCCCTGAAATAGCGGAGGACCTGGGGGCCGGTGCGTCGCTTGTGCAGCTCAGCTTAACGGCTTGCTTGATCGGCCTGACCATCGGCCAGCTCGTGATAGGGCCTGTGAGCGATGCGAAGGGAAGGCGAAAACCTTTATTCATTTCGATTTCGCTGTTTGCGCTGTCTTCACTGTTTTGCGCGCTGTCACCGAATATCGCGACATTAGTGCTTGCCCGTTTTTTACAGGGGTTTACCGCTTCGGCGGGAATTGTGCTGTCACGCGCCATTGTACGGGACGTGTTTACAGGGAGAGAGCTTTCTAAATTTTTCTCGCTTTTAATGGTTATCACCGCGGTTGCGCCAATGGTCGCGCCGATGACGGGGGGAGCCATCCTGCTCTTGCCGTTCGCTACTTGGCATACGATTTTTTATACGTTAGCATTGATCGGATTGTTCCTGGTGCTCGTTATCTCGATGAAATTGACTGAAACATTGCCGCCCGAAAAACGGATTCCAAGCTCAATCGGTTCGTCTCTCAAAACGATGGGGAGCTTGTTGAAGGATCGGTCCTTTATCGGCTATGCGCTGACTGTCGGTTTCATTCACGGAGGCAGCTTTGCCTACGTATCCGGAACGCCTTTTGTATATCAGGATATCTATGGGGTTTCTCCTCAAGTGTTCAGCGTGCTGTTCGGTATTAACGGCCTCGCCATTATTTCGGGAAGCTTTATCATCGGGCGATTCGGGGGAATCATTCATGAGAGGAAGCTCTTGCGGATTGCGGTTATTACCGCTGTCATCGCGACATCTGTTCTCCTGACGATGACGATCATAAAAGGGCCGCTTGCAACGATTGTCATTTCCATCTTTATCTATATGATAACCATCGGAATGACGTTGACAAGCACATTTACGCTGGCGATGGAAAACCAGGGGCACCGTGCGGGCAGTGCAAGCGCAATGCTCGGCATGCTTCCGCTGCTGCTCGGTTCGATCGTTTCGCCTCTCGTTGGAATGAATGAAACAACGGCCGTTCCAATGGGTGCGATCATGTTTATCACTGCTGTGATCGGCTCTCTCGCTTTTTTTGCCTTAACGCGGGAAAGACAGGGGGAGCGGTAAAGGTGAAGGACGGAATCAAGTGATTCCGTCCTTTTGCTGTTACAGAGGCGCCCGTTGGATGGCGGAGTCTGAAACATCCGCCGATTCATTGATAGAAATGACCATTGAGACAGCTGTCCCGCCATCCGGCGCACTTTCGATATTCAGTTCGCTCCCGCAGAAGTGTTTCAGTCTGCGGTTAATATTTTTCATACCGACGCTATGAGTGAAATGAGAAGAAAAGACATCGTGTCGTTTTTCCGGCGGCATGCCGATGCCGTTGTCTTCTATCTTGATATAATAGCGGTTTACGCTTTCTTTTTTTGCCGTCAGCCTGATCCAGCCTCCGCCTCTTTTCTTACTGATGCCGTGGTGGACGGCATTCTCGACAAGAGGCTGAATCATTAATGGCGGAAGGGTAAAGTCAATATCTTCGTCAATATCATAAATGACGTTCAGCCGATCACCGAAGCGTGTTTTTTCAATAGAAAGATATGAATTCACAATCGACAGTTCATGTTTGAAAGAACTCATGCCTGATGTATTTTGAAAATCAAAACTCATTCTTAAGTAGTTTGTAAAATCAGCCGTTACTTCGCGCGCTTTTTCAATATCCAAATGACTGAGCGCGATAATTGTATTTAATACGTTGAAAAGAAAGTGCGGCTTGATCTGCGACTGGAGGAATGCCATCTCCATATTGGTCGCCTGAGCTGCCGTATCTTTCATCATGATCAGGTTTTTAATGCGGGCTGCAAATTCAGTGTAGTTGTACGGTTTTTGCAAAATGTCATTTGCCCCGGCGTGAAAAGCCTTGTATTTATCATGGTCAATGATGGCTGCCGTAATGATCAGAACCGGAAGTTCCACCATTGTGAACCTTTCGCGGATTTTCATGCACACTTCAAACCCTGTCATATCCGGCATCATCAGGTCCAAAATCACCAAGTCCAGCTTTGAACGGGAGATGACTTCGAAAGCCTCTTGACCGCTTTTTGCTGCGATGACTTGATAAGGAACGCCTTCAAGCATATCAGCCAAAATTTTTAAGCTTTCGATGTTATCATCAACGATCAGAACAGTTGGAGCATCCATTTTCTTTGAGTAATAGGGCGTGCTTATTGAAACATCGGGCACGTCCCTGACGGCTTGCTGTTGAGGCATGTTCTCCTTCGTCTCAGAAAGCGAATCATCCTTTGCGACAGGCAGTGTGAAATGAAATGCCGATCCTTTCCCTTCTTCCGATTCTACCCAGATCTCTCCATTTTGAAGCTGAACGAGCTGTCTGACGATGCTTAAACCGAGTCCGGCTCCGTCGTCTTTATGGTTTTTTGCTTGTTGAAAAGATTCGAATATCGATTGACGGACAGCCTTTGGGATGCCGACTCCGGTATCCGCTACCGTAATTTTGACCATCTTTTGATTGAGCCTCTCGGCAGAGAGCGTAATTTGTCCCTCCGGCGTATACTTGATGGCGTTATCAACCAGGTTGGTCATGATTTGCCGGAAGCGGTTTCCGTCAGCCAAGACGAGCGGCAGTCCGGATGGAACCCGGTTTACAATCCGGACATTTTTATTTTTTGACAACAGCCGGTAGAAATCCATTTCCGTACTGATCGCCGAATGGGTATCGACAGGAACGGCCTGAATCTGCAGCATGCCCTGCTTCATTTTTTCCAAATCGAGAATGTCATTCACGAGGCTGGAGAGCCTGTATCCCATGCGGATGACCAGCTGCAGATTTTCTTTTTCTTCCTCTATTATTCTTTTTCTTTTCCGTGCCAAAAGGGTCTGGCATATATTAATCATGCTGTTCAGCGGTGTTTTAAATTCATGTGATGTTTTGGCGATAAACTCGTCTTTTAATCGATTCATTCTGAGCAATTTCAAGGATAGCACTTCATTCTCGCGGAATGCGCCTGCGAATTGCTGCGCCATCATCAGAACAGCCGCCAGCAAAGCGATGATCGACGGCACGGCATAGAGCGAGCTGAATGAAAAGCCTCTTTTGCCACTGTAGGCAGAAACGGTCGTTAAAATGACGAATGCGCTCATCGAGATCGCTGCAATCGTAAGATAAAGGCTGCCTTTCATTTTCCGAAGAGCGGAAATCGCAAACACATACGTAATATAAATCAAAGTCGTGACGGCAAGAACGGAATGCAATATATATGCGAGACGGTCTGTAAAACCCCAGGATATAAAATCAATCATCAAAACCAGTACAGAAAATGAAGTCGCGGCGATCATCCATTTTTTTGAAACGATTTCTCTGTAAGCGAAATAGAGATAGAGAAAAACCGCGATACTGACAAGCACCATTGTGGTCGCCCTCATTACGCTTAAAGCTGAGAATGAAATAGACGGAAAGAAAAGAAAGATGATTCGTTCTCTTCCGATTAACAGCACAATGACCGAAAAAAGAAGACACATCGTCGAAAAAAAGAATAAGTGCTTATCCTTTTTTCGATGCAGGAAAAAGCCGAGAAAGTATAAACCGGTAATGAAGAATGCCGTGATCATGCTGGTTTCATTAAAAAAAGAAATTTTGCTTTGGTGTAAAATGTGCTGCTGCGTTCCGAAGGTAATCGGTTTTTCTATCCCCCATGAAGGTGTTTTTTTGAAGTTTGAAAATTGCACAATCAGCTCGTTGTCCCCGCGGCGAATTTCGAAAAAACTCGTATATGGCCTGTTTTGCGCCGTGAAATTCGCTTTGCTTGCAGGGGTTCCGCTCTGTCCAATCAATTTGCCGTTGAAATAAATTCGGTTTGCGCTGTTAATAAAAGAGGTGCTGATTCCGAACATCTCATTGTCTTGCTTTGACCGGATCGTCAGTCTGTATGTACCGTAATCCACGTTTTTTCCTGAATCGGTAAGTTTGACATTGTTAGGCACATCGGAATAAATGGGGGCTTTTCCTTTGCCTGAATGGATGGCCTTTGGCGAGAGAAGCTGGTTTCGGTATAGTGTCCATTCTCCGGTGAGCGCGATGTTCCCGTCTTTCTGAAAATCCCATGTTTCCAGATTGATGTTTCCTTGCTTCGCTTCAGGGTAGTTTTGATCGGACAATTGATTGTTAATGAATAAGAAAATAAAAAAGAAGCCGGCATAGCCGAGAATAATCGAAATGAAAACAAATAGCTTTTTCAACATCAGCACTCCTCATTCCACCTGCTGCAGTCTTGTCGAATCTTATGAATATTGTACTCTTAAATGTTAATAAACGACAAGATTAAGAAAATGAATCCAACTAAATAGTGCCATAGACATGATATAATCATTATAATAATTTCCAGATGATTCGATGAAAATGGGGTGGGTGTGTCGTGAAAGCGTTAATTGTGGATGACGAGGAACTGGCATTGCTTCATTTTAAAAATATGCTTGAACGAACAAATTGCTTTCGATCCATTGAAATGTTTCAAGATCCGGCTGATGTTCTGGAGTATCCGGATATTCAGGATATAGACACGGTGTTTCTTGACATTGAAATGCCGGGGATCAACGGGATTGAGCTCGCTGAAGCGATTCAATCGATGAATGAAAACATTCAGGTTGTTTTTATCACGGCCTATAACGATTTTGCCATAAAAGCGTTTGAATTAAATGCGATAGATTATTTGCTCAAACCCGTCGATTACGTCCGGCTCGTGAAGACGGTTGAACGGATCAGGGAAAACAGCTTGCTAAAGGCTTCAGCGGAAAATGCCGGAGGGGACTATTTCATCCAATGTTTTGGGAGTTTGCAATTTTACAAAACGGAGAAGGATGTCAAAACATATATACCCGTTAAGTGGAGAACGTCCAAAGCCCGCGAAATTTACGCGTATTTGCTTCATCACCACGGCCATGTGATCAGCAAAGACGTGTTGATCGATCTGTTCTGGCCGGATCACGATGTCTCTAAAGCAAGCACCCAGCTATATACGGCGATTTATCAAATCAGAAAATTAATCGAAAGGCTTCCTTTCGTCCAATCCATCGAGAAGACTGACACAGGATATGTCCTCCGGATTTCCGGTGTAAAAGTGGATACTGACGAATGGGAAAAGTCGCTGAAAGAGGCTCCTCCAATCCATATGGCGACGATCAACCGAGACATGGAATTGCTGCTTGCATATGAAAACCATTATTTTATGGAACACGGCTATTTGTGGGCAGAATCGGAAAAGACGCGGCTTGCCCGGATATGGCTTGGAAAAGCTTATGAACTGGTCGATTTCCTTATTCATGAAAAAGACTATCGCCGGGCGCTTGATATATGTCTGCTGGTCGAGAAAATCGAACCGTTCGATCATAAAATCATCCAATACAAGATGCAGCTGTTTAATAAAACCGGGAATGTCGAAGGAGCGATCAAGGAGTATGAACGCTACAAACAAATGAAGGACAAAATGAATTAAAAGGTAAACATGAGGACCGGATCAGCCGGTCTTTTTTTTATGCCATTTTGAGCTTACATGCCGATGTTCAGAAATTGTATAGTTCCATCCCATACAATGTAGTTTGGTTCGGATGATGTCAGCTGACATAAAGCAAAATTCATACCCGCGACATCTTGATTACCGCCGCTAAACATACAGCAACGATTTTAAAAGCCTGTCATTCTGCAAATAGAAAAAAATTTTCAGGAGGGAGGCCGTCCTTTTCCAGGCACAATCGATCCGTACACAAAAACATTATAAAAGGGGAGGAATCACAATTTGAGATCGAAAAAATATTCGTTCAGCCTCAGCAAAAAAAGAGGACTGAAATCATGTTTGGTCACTTGCCTGGCATTGTATTTGATCTTCAGTCAAGTTGTCGGCTTTACGCTGACGGCAGTGGCTGCCGGAACGTCAACAGGCGGCAGCGTGTTTTTTGATTCAGTGACAATCAAAAACAGCGAAGGTCAAACGGTTGACGGCTCAAAGGGAGACGAACCAGCATTAAAGCCGGGTGACAAAGTGACACTCACATACGAGTGGTCGTTAAAAAACGATGAAAAAGCCGGCACCGAAAAAAGTTTTACTGTAGAGGTACCTAAAAGCTTCGAATTCGTTCAGGATGCCGAGGGAGATGTGAAATCGGCAGATCAGCAGATCATCGGCAGCTATCAAGTGAAAGCGGACAGCAACATTTTTACCGTATCTTTGAACAGCTCAGCCGAGGGTTCTGCCGGGGCAAAAGGGTCCATCACACTGTCAGCAAAGTTTGCCGCAGATGTGAAAAGCGATACAAAAACGGTCACAGCTCTCTTTCAACTCGGAGCAGGCAAGACGCAGCAAGTGATCATACCTGTGAATACAGGCTCCGAATCTGAAACGGCGAAAAATGATGCTCCGTCATCTGAGGACGATCAGGCAGCAGCAGACGATCAATCAAAATCTTCAGGAGGACAGGACCAAGAGGAAGCGAAGACAAAAGCATCTGCCGACGCTGAGAGCAGCGATTCAAAACCGGCAGCATCTTCAAGACTAGCAGCAGCCGGAAGACTTGCGTCCGGCGGCAATCAAATCACCCAAAATATTTTAACCGGCGTGACGCTGACAGATGAGCACGGAAAGCCTTATGACAAAAGCAACCGAGCCGACACGAATTCGCCGGCAAAAATTTCAATCACTTGGGACATCCCGAATGAGCTCGGAAAGACGATAAACGACGGTGATCGCTATGAATTTGATCTGCCTGAAGCTTTTATTATGTACAACGATATTCCGAATCAGCCATTAAGCTCAGACGGCATCACGTACGGCTATTTTTCAATTGATACAAAAGGCCATGTTGTGATGACGTTTAACGGCGAAGTGAAAGAAGATTCGAATGTCAAAGGGACATTGTTTGTCAATACGCAGTTCAACGCGCAAAAAATAAAAGGCTCGACGACTCAAAAGATTCCTTTCCCGGTGAAATCAGACACTCCGGAAGTAACGGTTTATTTCAAACCAAAAGTAAGCAAAACCATTGATAAATCCGGAACTTTTGATAAAGGCATCAACCCGGGGCAAGTCACATGGACAGTCGACCTCAACAAAAAATTGGATCAGGTCAAAAATGCCAAGCTGACCGAGAACTTTCCGGAAGGATTGACCTATCGTTCTGTCAAAGTTTATCAGTTGGATGTCAACATAGATGGTTCAGTCAGCCAAGGAGATGAAGTTCTGTCAGGCTACACCGTAGACGCAAATGGGAATGTCACATTTGACGGTGACATAGATTCGGCTTATCGCCTGATCTATGTGACGGACATCGATGACTCCGCAAAACCGAACGAAGGCGGAGACGCTGCATTTACGAACAAGGCAACGTTCGGTGGAGACAATCTGGAACCGGCTTCTGCAGAGGCCTCTGTCACAGCCAAATACGGGAAAATGATCGAAAAATCGTCGACAGGTTATAAAAGCGATTCACAGACTTTCAGCTGGACGATTTTATATAACTATGGAGAGAAAAAGATTGACGAATCCAAGGCGAGCATAACGGACTCGTTTGGTTCCGCTGATTTGCACCTTGTTTCTGATTCTTTGAAAGTGATTCCGATTTCTTTCAATCAAAACGGAAGTGAGCAGGCGGGAACGCCTCTAACGGAAGGCAAGGACTATACGCTCTCCGATACTGGAAGCGGGTTTGAAATCAAATTTAACCAAAATGTTACCGGAGCTTACAAAATCACGTATCAAACCGAGGTCAACAGCGGAGTGATCATCGATAAATCAACAACATATACGAACACCGCAGTGACTGGAACAGGGGAATCAAAGAAAGCTTCAGGTACAGCCATTCAGCAGAATTTGATAAAAGGCTATTCAAACATTGATTACCAGAAGAAAACGGTCGATTGGACGATCACAATCAACAAAAACAACTACACGATGAACAATTGGAAGTTGGATGACAATTTCGAAAGCGGCGGGCTCACGCTCCTCGACGGATCATTCCGTCTTCAGGATGTGACGAATAACAAAACGCTTGAAGAAGGCAAAGACTACACATTGACAATAAAACCGGATCATGAAGGTTTTCTCCTGGAACTCATCGGAGATTATGCGACAACAAACAGCCAGTTTAAGATCACGTATACGACGAATATGAATGCCGACTTTTCCAACGAAAATGTCAAAAACACGGCTGAATCAACCTGGACTGATCACAGCAGCACTGAACGCAGAAATAAGGAAACGAGCAGTTTCACGCCGAATCGCCAGACATCCCACAACGGCTTCAAAAACGGCTCATACAACGCTGTTACAAAAGAAATCACGTGGAAAATCGGCCTCAACTATAATGGAGAGCCGTCAAAGAATCCTTATATTAAAGATTCTTTAGCAGATGACCAGCAATTTGTTAAAGGATCAGTTATCGTGAAGAGCTATGCAGTCAATAAAGACGGTTCCATCACAGAAGGAGACATCTTGCCCGCTTCCCAATATGATGTGGAAGAGCCGTCGGCTGACAATAAACAAACTTTGACTGTCCATTTAAAAACGGACGATTCCGTCCCGTATCTTATTGAATTTAAAACATCGCTTAAAGGACAGGTCATTAAGCATGAACCTTACACCAACAAGGCGACATACCATAATGCCGGATATTCAGAGCGTGAGTTGACGGCATCCGTTTCGGTCGCAGACGGAGGAAGCCTCGTTTTCAAAGGAGGCAAACAAAACGGTGGTTATGTCGATTGGAGCATCAATGTCAACGCGAGCCAGTCGGTATTGGAGGACGTAAAAGTCACCGATACTCCGGATACCAACCAAATTTTAGCTGAAGATTCTTTTAAGGTTTATCAGGCTAAATATGATGAAAAAGGTGCAGTCAAAGACAGCAGCGGAAATCTTGTCCCAGATGATGTTCAGCTTCAGAAAGGCGAGGACTATACACTGGATATCAAGACCGACAATGCAACAGGTGAACAATCATTTGTCCTGAAATTTACAGGCGATTACAAAAAAATCGACCGCGCCTATGTTATTCAATACCAATCATTGATCAATATTGCCGGCACGAGCGGCCATGTTAACAACAAAGTGTCGATTTCAGGAACGAATGTTCAGGAACAGACCCAGGAAAACAACAGCTCGGTCTTTGTTGCCGTTTCAAGCGGCGGCGGTTCAGGTTCAGGTGAAAGAGGAAGCCTGACAATCCTTAAAACGGGAGAAGACGGCACACCGCTTGCCGGAGCAGATTTTCAATTGCGGACAAAAGATAATGAGCAGCTCCTGCGGACAGGAACGACTGACGACGACGGCAAGCTGACATTCGGCAATATCCGCTACGGCACTTACATTTTAAAAGAAATCCAGGCGCCTGACGGATATACGATCAGCGACGCTTATGCAGACGGGGTTTCCGTTGAGATTAACAGCAGCTCTTCCAGTGCCGGGGCGCTTTACAAAGTCGTGAACGAGAAGAATAAGGTGACGCTTATCAAACAAGACGAACAAAAGAATCCTTTGGAAGGAGCCATGTTCAAGCTGGAGAAAAAATCCGGGGATGGCGCCTTTACGACAATACGTACGAATATTAAGAGCGACGAAAACGGAAAAGTTGAGATCAACGGTTTGCCGCCCGGCGATTATCGTTTGCTGGAAACGAAAGCGCCTGAAGGATATCTCGTAAATACAAAAGAAATCAGCTTCTCCGTCAAAACGAATGATAAGAATCAAGTGCCTGACGTTGATTTAGGAACATTGATCAACTATAAAGGCAGAGCACATTTAACGAAAGAAGATGCAGAAGGCCGTCAATTAGAGGGGGCTGAATTCAAGCTCATCGATCATGAAGGCAAAACCGTTCATGAAAAGCTCACCTCAGATCAAGACGGGAAAATCGCGGTATCTGATCTTGCGCCGGGCCGCTACGCCTTTGTCGAAACAAAAGCGCCCGAGGGCTTTGTGTTAAACAGCAAGGAAATCGAGTTTACAATATCTGAATCCGCTGAAGAAAAACCGGAATCCGTGGACGCAGGCACAGCCGTCAACTATAAAGGTTCGGTTTATCTGACAAAAGAAGATGCGGAAGGCCACACGCTGAAGGGTGCTGAATTTAAGATCGTTGATCATGAAGGGAATACCGTTCATGAAAAGCTTACTTCTGATGAAGACGGGAAAATCGCAGCTTCAGGCCTTGCGCCTGGCCGCTATGCTTTCGTGGAAACGAAGGCGCCTGAGGGCTTTATGTTAAACACCGATCAAATAAAATTCGCCATCCCGGGCTCAGCTGAAGGGAAACCGGAGCCGGTAGATGCAGGCGCAGCCGTTAATCATAAAGGCTCGGTTCATTTAACAAAAGAAGATGCGGAAGGCAGCAAGCTTGAAGGCGCCTTCTTTAAGATCGTAGATCAAAACGGGAATACCGTACAGGAAGAACTGGTCTCAGATCAAAATGGAACCGTTACTGCTTCAGATCTGGCGCCTGGGCGCTATGCTTTCGTAGAAACGAAAGCGCCCGCTGGTTTTGTATTGAACAGCGGAAAAATAGAGTTTCTCATCCCGGATTCCGCTAAAGGAAAACCTGCACATGTCGATGCAGGCACAGCTGTCAACTACAAAGGTTCGGTTTACTTGCAGAAAAAAGATGAAGACGGCAATGGATTAGAAGGAGCCGTGTTTAAAATCATTGACAGCGATGGCAAAACGGTCAGAGATGATTTGATCTCAAAAGAAGGCGGCAAAATCGAGGTTGCCGGTTTGGCGCCGGGAAGCTATCAATTTGTTGAAAAACATGCTCCTGACGGCTACCTGCTGTCAACAGATCCGATCCCGTTCTCCATTACCGGGGAACACGAAGGTGAGCCGAAACAGGTTGAACTGACGGCTGTCAACAAGAAAAACAGCGTTATCCTCACAAAAGTCGGCAAGGATGACAAGAGCGCCGGACTTCAGGGGGCGGAGTTCAATTTGACAGATGAAAATGGCAAGGTGCTGAAAACCGGTTTGGCAACAGGCGCCGACGGCCGGATCACAGTGTACGGCCTCAAGCCTGGTAACTACCAGTTTGTCGAAACAAAAGCGCCTAAGCATTATCAATTGGATGAAACGCCAATATCGTTCACAGTCAAAAATACTGATACAAAGCCAATCGAAATGACTGCTGAGAACCAATTGACACCGGGCGATGCGAAACTGACGAAAGTTGACCGCAACGATAAAACGGCCGTTTTGAAAGGAGCCGAATTCAAACTGCTCGATGCCGATGGAAAGCCTGTTAAAGCCGCAGGCAACGGGAAAAAGCTGCCGGCAGTCTGGATTACGGATCAAAACGGGCAGTTCACAGCGGAGGGATTGGCACCTGGGCGCTATCAATTTGTCGAAACGAAGGCGCCTGACGGTTACAAGCTGGATGAAACACCGATTCCTTTTGAAATTAAAAAAGGACAGACAAAACCGGTCGAGATCATCGCGTCCAATGAAAAACTGAAAACGCCGGCTGTTGACAAGGGCACACCGGACCGCAACCTGGGGGGCCCTAAAACAGATAACAAAGGCACATCGGACAGCATTTCGAACGGAGATCCTAAAACAAATGACAACGGTCATTTGAAAGATACGCTTCCGAAAACCGGTGACACAGACAGCATCATTCCAATCATGATCGGCATCCTGCTGATTCTGTCTGGAGGAGCCTTCGCTTTCTTCACAAGAAAGAAACAAAGAAAGGCGTAAACGAATCATTGAAGCACCTGATCATTGGTCAGGTGCTTTTTTAAAAAAACGGCATTCATTCATTTGACATTAAGGTTAGAAAGGACTGTGAGGCATGTATAAAAAAATGATCGTTGCCGTGCTTGTCATATCAGGTATACTCTTCGTCTTATCTCCTTTCATTAAAGAAAGCATCATCATCAATCTCAGCAAGAATAAAAGTTTTGAATTGACTGCTGAACAGGCGGAACAAAACAATGCGCAAAAGGCGTCATTTGATTTTGACGCGATTCAGCCGCCTTCTTTTATCGAAACAGTAACAGCCGGTCTCGATCGTGAGTCGAAAGCGGTCATCGGCCGGATTACGATAAGCAGCGTCAATATCAAGCTGCCGATATTGAAAGGCACAACCAATCAAAATCTTCTTTACGGAGCGACAACAATGCGTCCTGATCAGAAAATGGGTGAAGGCAACTACCCGCTGGCCGGACATCATATGAAGCGGGAGAGCCTCTTATTCGGCCCCCTTATCAACATTGAAAAAGGGGATACCGTTAAAATCACAGACTTTAAAAAAGACTATATATACGCTGTAACGTCCAAACAATTCATTTCTGAAATGGACACAGATGTGATTCAAGAGACGAAAGAAAAGGAAATTACGCTGATGACATGTGACAAAGCCGTGAGAACCGAAGGACGCCTTGCGGTTAAAGGAAAGCTGATTCATGTTGCTATTCACAGATAATTGAAATGTCCGCTGCTGACAGGCAAAAATACTGAGGGGGAGCCCCTTGGTATTTTTTTATTGGGACTAAAATTCTACACGTCACAAAAAAGTGACAAAAAGATCACTATAAAATGACAAGAGTGAAAAAATGCTGATAAATAATAAAAAAAGAAAATGAAGCCATGTGAATTGGCTGTAATTCCTATCGTTTCGCAGTTAATAGCGCTTTTTCTCAATAAAAAAAGATAAATTTTCTGAAATTTATGTTGACTGAAAGCGCTTTTAAAATTATGATAATATCAGACCTAACAAAGATGTACCAAAAACATCACTATAACATAACAATTTATTTAAACGGAATACAAAATGAAAGCGATTCCAAAATATTCCGTTGGGTAATTGGTTGTACGGAAGCTTCAGCTTCCATCAAAATAAAATTTTCAATTTTCTGTTAAGGAGGGGTTGTCGGGACGAGACTTCAAAAGTTAGATATGAGGCTTTTAGGAAAAGAAATGAGCTCCTATTAAGGATGTTTCGAAAACCTTTGGAAATAAATCAATTTTCATGTAAACAAAGGCGGGGGAAATCAATATGAATGAACAGGGAAATCAGAAATCATTTTTGCGTACTATTATTTTAGTCTCGACATTCGGCGGGCTTCTATTCGGATATGATACCGGAGTGATCAACGGAGCCTTGCCTTATATGTCTGAAGGAGATCAGCTGAACCTGACTGCATTTACAGAAGGGCTGGTCGCAAGTTCGCTTCTCTTGGGAGCTGCATTGGGAGCAGTGTTCGGCGGAAGGCTCTCCGATTATATTGGACGCCGCAAGAACATCATTTTTCTAGCTGTACTTTTCTTTTTCTCGATGCTTGGATGTACCCTTGCACCTGATGTGACGATTATGGTCATCTCTCGGTTCCTGCTCGGAGTTGCTGTAGGGGGAGCATCTGTTACGGTACCGACTTACTTGGCTGAAATGTCACCTTCAGAAAAAAGGGGACGAATGGTTACCCAAAATGAATTAATGATTGTCTCCGGACAGCTCTTGGCATTCACTTTCAATGCCATCCTTGGAACCACAATGGGCGATTCTTCCCATGTTTGGCGTTACATGCTGGCCATTGCCGCAGTCCCGGCTGTATTCTTGTTCTTTGGTATGCTGAGAATGCCCGAAAGTCCGCGCTGGCTTGTCTCTAAAGGGAAAAACGAAGCGGCGCTGGGTGTTCTGAAAAGAATCCGCGAGGAAAAAAGGGCACATTCGGAAGTTGCTGAAATCGAATCTGCAGTCATGAAAGAATCGGAAATGAAAAAAGCGAATTATAAGGACCTGGCTGTTCCTTGGGTGCGCCGAATCGTATTTCTCGGAATCGGGATCGCCGTCGTTCAGCAGATTACCGGTGTAAACTCTATCATGTATTACGGAACAGAAATTCTCAAAAATGCCGGATTTGAAACAAAAGCTGCACTTATCGGAAATATTGCAAACGGTGTCATTTCAGTTTTGGCGACATTCGTGGGGATTTGGCTTTTAGGGAAGGTTGGACGCAGACCGATGCTGTTGACCGGTTTAATAGGGACGACATCAGCTTTGCTGCTGATCGGCATCTTCTCAAACGCCCTTCAAGGTTCAGCTGCTCTTCCGTATGTCGTACTTGCGCTGACTGTAACCTTCCTTGCGTTCCAACAAGGCGCCATTTCTCCTGTGACATGGCTGATGCTTTCTGAAATATTCCCGCTTCGCGTGCGCGGCCTTGGGATGGGCGTCACTGTGTTTTGTTTGTGGATCGTCAATTTCTTTGTCGGATTTTCGTTCCCGATACTGCTTGATGCGATCGGGCTATCATCGACATTCTACATTTTTGTCGGACTTGGACTTCTTTCCATTGCATTCGTGAAAAAATTCCTTCCTGAAACAAAAGGTCTCACGCTTGAACAACTTGAGCATAATTTCCGCAACTACAAATCGGAAAAAGAACAAAGCGATGCTGACGTTAAAATCAGCGGGTGACAATTTGAATTGTTAAGGGGCATGCGGGTGGAGTTATAGATAAAGTATTTGAAGTTTGCAGGCAGAAATCTTTACGTAACAAAGATTTCTGCCTGCATTTTTGTATATGTTGCGCAAAAGTAATGTATCCGGAGGCGTCTTGAGGATCTCTTAAAAGCAGTTCTGAAAATAAAAGCTTCATTAAATGACCGTGAAAGAGTAATGTCGAGGTTAATGATATATAGCTTCGGTTCCGTATATTTCTTGATGAAGTGGGGAACATTCAATAAAACATCACATAAGATGAAAAGGTCCAGTGAAACGTCATCTAATATGAATGGATGTAAGCATTATTTTTTTAGAGGTATAAAAAATGAAAAAAGGTGTTGACGGATGAGTTGGAGACATGGTATATTATTATTCGTCGCTGAGACAACGAAGTTACAGCTTCGAAACACCGATATGATATTCATCATTTAAAAGGGTGTACAAAAACCTTAAAATGTGTATAATGGATAAAGTCGAAACGAAAAAGACTTCATTCTTTCGGTAGAAAAACTTCAAAAAAATTCTTGACTTTAACTGATATTCATAGTATTATAGTTAAGTCGCCTGATGAAGCGCCCGTAGCTCAATTGGATAGAGCGTTTGACTACGGATCAAAAGGTTAGGGGTTCGACTCCTCTCGGGCGCGCCATATATTCGCAATGCGGGTGTAGTTTAGTGGTAAAACCTCAGCCTTCCAAGCTGATGTCGTGAGTTCGATTCTCATCACCCGCTCCAATTTCAGGATGATCTTTGAAAACTAAACAAGACAAAACGTACCTGTTAATTCATTTTTATAAATCGCACATGTGAGTGTGCGTAGTCAGGGGCCTGCACGATGCAGGTCATGCAGATGTTGTCACAGGATGTGACGAACTTAATCTGCGCTCCATTATTTCATGGAGAGTTTGATCCTGGCTCAGGACGAACGCTGGCGGCGTGCCTAATACATGCAAGTCGAGCGGACCGATGGGAGCTTGCTCCCTTAGGTTAGCGGCGGACGGGTGAGTAACACGTGGGTAACCTGCCTGTAAGACTGGGATAACTCCGGGAAACCGGGGCTAATACCGGATGCTTGATTGAACCGCATGGTTCAA
>NZ_MRBL01000012.1 GCF_001969855.1 Bacillus haynesii | reverse complement strand
TGATATTGATAATCATTATCGTTTATTTATTTTCATTCTGCGGTTCATACAGCTATTTACTGAAGAATTAAATACTGGATCTGGAGGACGTTTAATTGTAAAAAATCTCTGTGTAACGATTCCAGATAAAAAGGAACAACCATATCCTGAGGTCAGCGCCAATGGAATTGCTATGGCGCTTGTACGGGAGACGGACATATTTTTTTGATGATGGTACTTTATGATTTACATCGAGCTGCTCGTTTTTTTCGGATTATATCATTGCATTAAAGACGGCGAGGCCGGACTTGTGAAGGATGAGTACTGCGGGAAGTCTTTCAAATTGGCCCGAGAACAAATAAACCGAAGTGTGTTACTTACAATTTATTAAGAGGTGAAAATGAGCATGAAGAAACTATTAATCCCGTTTATGCTACTGCTGACGCTTATGATTAGTGCATGCGGCAATGAAGAGTCAGCAACAAAGGATAGCGGCTCAGCAAAAAAAGAATCTAAAACGATTACATACCAAGCGGAAACAGGACCAATCGAAGTTCCAGCCGATCCGCAAAGAGTTGTTATGCTTTCAGGGTATACCGGAAATGTGTTAGATTTAGGAGTCAACGTTGTCGGTGTAGACACTTGGTCTAAAAACAATCCAACCTTTAAAGAAAAGTTAAAAGATGTTCAAGAAGTTTCAGAAGATGACTTAGAAAAAATTATTGAATTAGAGCCGGATTTAATCATCGCGTTATCAACGGTGAAAAATTTAGACAAATTAAATGAGATCGCTCCTACTGTTACTTATACATGGGGTAAAGTAGATTATTTAACTCAACACGTGGAAATTGGCAAGCTACTAAACAAAGAAAAAGAAGCCCGAGCATGGGTTGACGACTTTAAGCATCGGGCCGAAGAAATCGGAAAAGACATTCGTACAAAAATTGGAAAGGATTCAACTGTATCTGTTATTGAAGCATATGGGAAAGAGCTTTATGTTTACGGTAATAACTGGGCGCGCGGTACAGAAATCTTATATCAAACGATGAAACTAAATATGCCTGAAAAAGTAAAGGAAGACGCATTAAAGGCAGGGTATTATACGTTATCAGCTGAAGTGCTTCCAAAATATGCGGGAGATTATGTCATTTTAAGTAAGTACTCTGATGCGAATACATCTTTCCAAGAAACAGACACATACAAGAACATTCCTGCTGTCCAAAACGGACATGTCATTGAAATGCAAGGTGAAGGCGCATCATTCACTGACCCAATCACACTTGAAAAGCAATTAGCATTCTTTAAAAAAGCGTTTCTAGGAAACTAAGACTAGAAAAGCAGAGGTCTATTGAAAGGGGTTGGCCAAAGGGCAGCCCCTTTCCCATTCTAAGAAAGGAAAATGATGAGCTTTATGATAAGAAAAACTCAATCTTTTACCTCATTTGCCTTCAAACTCATCTTAGGAATTCTAGTGTTTATTGGTATGTTTTTTATGGCAATGGTATTTGGAGCTGCAGACGTTTCAGTTGAAGATGTATGGTTGGCTCTTTCGTCTTCTGCAACCGGCGATCATATTTCGATTATCCGTGATATTCGGTTACCTCGTGAAATAGCTGCCATTTTTGTTGGCGCAGCTCTTGCTGTCTCTGGTGCAATCATGCAAGGTCTAACAAGAAACCCACTTGCTGATCCAGGTTTACTAGGATTATCTGCCGGGGCTTATGCAGCATTGGCTGTTACGATCGCTTTCATTCCATCAGCCAATTACTTTTTGACGATGGTTGCCTGTTTTATTGGAGCCGCACTCGGTGCCTTGTTGGTTTTTGGAATCGGTTCAATGAAAAAAGGCGGATTCTCTCCTTTCCGTATTGTATTAGCGGGTTCTGCTGTTTCCGCCTTTTTATACGCCATTGCTGAAGGGCTTGGCCTTTATTTTAAAATTTCTAAAGATATCTCGATGTGGACAGCAGGAGGGATGGTTGGAACAACTTGGAACCAACTGCGAATTATTGTACCTTTTATTATCATTGGAATTGTTGTTTCCTTTTTCCTCTCGAGACAACTTACCATTCTCAGCTTAAATGAAGAAGTTGCAGTTGGCTTAGGTCAAAATATCATCAGAATTAAAATCCTTCTATTTATTATCGTGATCATTCTCGCGGGAGCATCTGTTGCTCTGGTTGGCAATATGACCTTTATCGGTCTTATGATTCCTCATATTGTTCGGGCAATTGTTGGAACCGATTATCGTTTTATTTTACCAATGTCTGCAACTTGCGGAGCTACTTTTATGCTATTTGCTGATACACTTGGCCGTACCTTAAATGCACCATATGAAACACCTGTTATAGCCATTGTCGCTATGCTTGGTTTACCGTTCTTCCTGATCATTGTCCGAAAGGGAGGAAAAACACTCTCATGATACATTCAGCATTAATTAAAAAACAGCGAATGATTTTATCGATTTCTCTCATACTCATCATAGCTACAGCTATTATTGGGATGGGAATAGGGTCTGCTAGTTTATCTTTTGACAGACTCATCCACACTCTATTAGGTCAAGGAACCTTTAAAGAGGAATTTATATTATATTCTATTCGCTTGCCTCGAATATTGATTACTTTATTAGCTGGGATGGCACTTGCTATATCAGGTGCTATTTTGCAAGGAATCACAAAAAATGATTTAGCTGATCCAGGCATTATTGGGATTAATTCGGGTGCTGGGGTTGCCATTGCCGTTTTCTTTTTATTTTTCCCGACTGAAGCTGGATCATTTGTTTATATGATTCCAATTGTTGGCTTTATAGGAGCGATTATAACGGGCTTCTTCATTTATCTGTTAGCCTATAACAAAAATAGTGGTATGCAGCCTATAGGTTTAGTCCTCATCGGAGTCGGATTCTCAACTGCACTTTCCGGAGCGATGATTGTCATTATTTCTTCTGCTGAACGGACAAAAGTTGATTTCATCGCCAAATGGCTGGCGGGTAATATTTGGGGTACGGATTGGCCATTTATTTGGGCTCTCCTGCCTTGGTTAGTCATCTTGATTCCGTTTACTTTGTACAAAGCAAGTCGACTAAATTTATTAGGATTAAGCGAGCCTGTAACCATTGGAGTTGGGGTTTCCATTGAAAGGGAGCGGATTGTTTTGCTTTTAACAGCTGTCGCATTAGCAGCTGCTGCCGTTTCTGTCACAGGAGGTATTTCCTTTATCGGATTAATGGCCCCACATATCGCAAAAACTTTAGTAGGACCCAGAAATCAACTATTTATCCCTGTTGCTATTCTACTTGGCGGTTGGCTCTTATTATTCGCCGACACAATCGGACGTAATATCATTGAAACCACTATACCGGCTGGAATCATGGTTTCATTAATCGGGGCACCTTATTTTATTTATTTGTTATTGAAAAAGTAAAAATCCATAAAAACGAGGCTGTCCCAATGAGTCTCCAAAAATTCATTTCAAAATGGACCCATTAAATCAAACCCTTTGGTAGTCCATTTTGCAGAGGTGGTATGAAAGGGAGAAGTTTTCTCTTTTCAGATACTTATGAGATAAGGCTCCTCCCCCCTACCTCATTCTCCAGATCATGATGAATTGTTCAAGCAACACTTCTTTTCGGCAGCTCGCGGTCATGTTTAATTCTTTGATCCAATGCCGTTCTGATCCTATTCAACGTTTTAGAATCCAATACAGCCGCCTCCTATCTAGGCTTAATACTGGTTTTATTTTAACAAAAAAAAACTGCTAACGCCCTAGGTTTCAACAACTTGATTTGTTTAACGATGCCCCCCAAAGTCAGCTTCATGCACCGGAAATCAAAGAAAAAATCATCTACCTTCGCTTTTCAATTTGACATGGTACCTTTTAATACAACGGCCGAGCCAAATCGGCTTATTTTGAATTTCTTTCACTCAACACTCGTATCTTCATTACGTGTACATAAAAAGGTGCAAGAGAACCGCTCCCTTGCACCAAAAACTATGTCATTTACTTATAATAATTATAACCATTAAATGTTGCGATCATATCATTTTGTGTTCCAGTATTTCCGCGATTCGTGTTAAAGTACAGCGTGCCGCTGTCAAAATCAACAGATTCTATTTCAAATAGTTTATATACACCGCTGGTAATTCTGAAAGATAAATCTTTGCGAGTAAACAATTCTTTGGAAAAGTCAGCAGTTGGCCTTGTTTTTTGCTCTTTAATCAAACTGTCTATATTCAAAGGATATGTTAATATAATGCTGACATTCGAAGCATTACCTTTCGCATCTGGTTTTGTCAGTGGTACATATAACGTTCCCTGATAAAAGGAAATCCCTTGCTGAATATAATTAGAAACATCCATTGTCGTATTTTTAACAACAGCTTTTGAATAGTTTAATTTAAAAGTAGCTTCATAATCGAATTTGCCAGTCTTATCATTAAACTTCCCAATAAAAAATTTCTTCCCTGATCTTACAATAAATTTATCTGCACCAACAGAATATGTAATTCCGCTTATAGACAAATTCGAACCTTTATAGTTCAGCACATAAGTTTTGTCCACTTTATAAGTTTTCTTTGCTGTATCAACACTCAGTTTAACGATTTTATTGACATACTTGGACCCATCAGACATTGGGGCAACATAAATGCTGACATGTTTATCACCTGCGGAAGCTTTTACCGCTAAGTCATTTGCGTGGCCTAAATCATAGCTGGTGGAATTGGTACTCGAATTTTTAAGGAGAGTTACAGTTCTTTTACTTTTTGTACCATTCATTTTGATAGAGAATAATTGAGTTTTATGAGTTGAGTTGTTTATTTTTGCTGCATAAATAACGTTGTTATTACGATCAACACACATACCCTGCATTGCAGTGTTATAACCCGATTTTGATAAGGATACATAATCGGTATACGTATTAAAGTAGCCTGTTTGTGCATATGCAGTAGTAGCGGCAAAACTGCTTATAGCTAAGGCAAACGCTGCAATTAAAAATTTGGATTTTCCAAACATTCGTTTCCCTCCTTTAAAATATTTCCATATTATATCACCGAAGGATTTTTGAGTCAATAAATGACCTATTTTGTTAAAAATACGTCAATCTTCCCCTATTGCTGGGTAAACGTAAGCGTTCCCCATAGATTGACTTCAACTCTTTTGGTCTAATACCTCATTATCGTTCATGATGACAATATTATGAACGGGAAAGGGGGTGGGTTTTGAGTGTGGTTTAAGCTATTGCCACACAACCTCGTTTACTTATGATACGTTTCATCCCAATTTATCTATATCGGTTTTAATAAAGACTTACAATCATCTTCCTTGTTAAAATGCATTACCTTATAATAGAAGTAATATAAATATGATACTATTATTTTTAAATAGAGATACAGAGGCTGAGACAATGAATGAACTTGTGTTTGAAAAAAGAGAATTTACTTCAGATCATGTGAATGTTGTAAAAACACTGCATTTAAATAACTATCCGATTGTGTACATCCTTTATAATGAGAAAAAGAAACCGACTGCATATATTGGGCAAACGGTTCAAGCTGCACGGCGTTTGAAGAATCATATAGATGACGAAAAGCGAAAGAAATTGAATCGTTTTATATTAATCGGGCATGAGAAATTTCACCAGTCTGCGACATACAATATTGAATCAAATTTAATTAACTATTTTATCGCAGATAACCGCTATCAGCTTCAAAACGTGAGCCAGACCAGGTCTAGAGAAATGCACAATTACTATCAGAAACCCTTTTATAATGAAAATATCTTTCAAGTCATTTGGGAGAAGCTGAGAAAAGAGAAAATTGTGAGCGATTCTCTTGAAAACCTTAGGAATAAAGATATTTATAAGTTATCTCCTTATAAGGAACTCTCACCCCAGCAGCTCGATATTAAAAATAAGATCCTTGATTTCTGTAAAGAACATATACAAAAAGAAGGAAATCATGTCATTGTCATTGAAGGAGATGCCGGTACAGGTAAAAGTGTCTTGTTAAGCTCTCTGTTTAATACGATTCAAGACTTGGCTAACAGCGGGGACCCTTTTTTAGGCAAAAAGGATAATTACTTGCTGGTGAATCACAGTGAAATGCTGAAGACTTATAAAAGTATCGCCAACAGCTTACCGAATTTGAAGAAAAAGAGTCTTATGAAGCCAACACCATTTATTAATGAGAAAACAAAGACGGGAGCAACAGCGGATATCGTATTAGTAGACGAAGCTCATCTGCTTTTGACAAAGGAAGATTCCTATAACAATTTTCGCTACCAAAACCAGCTGGATGAGATCATTAAGCGAAGTAAAATCACTGTTGTGATCTTTGATCCAAAACAAGTCCTAAAGATTAAAAGTTATTGGAACGATAGGCTGCTCGAAGAAATCATCAATCAGTATGATGCGAAAACCGTAAAACTGACAGACCAAATGAGAATGAACGCCAATCCAGAAACGATGAAGTGGATTGACAGCTTTGTTGAAAAGAAAGTTCTTCCCTTGCCGACTGAAGACTCCTCCTTCGAGCTTAAAATATTCGAAGATGCTGCTGCGTTTAAAACAGCTATTGAACGTAAAAACAGTGAAGACGGGCTCTCCCGGATTGTCTCGACCTTTGATTATTTACATAAAAAAGATAAAAAGACTTACATCGTTGATGAAGAAGGGATTAACATGCCCTGGAACAGCACCCAGGATAAAGTGACATGGGCCGAAAATCCGAATTCTATTAAAGAAATCGGCTCCATTTATACTGTTCAAGGGTTTGATTTAAATTACGTCGGCGTCGTTCTCGGCCCTTCCGTAAGCTATGATGAAGACAACGACGAACTGGTAATTGATACTTCTAAATACAAAGATAAAGGGGCATTCGTGTCACGTACAGATTTGTCGCCAGAACAGAATGAACAAATTAAAGAACAAATCATCTTAAATTCAATAAATGTCCTGATGAAGCGGGGCATACACGGCCTCTATATTTATGCGACAGACCCTAAATTAAGAAAGAGACTACTCGAGTTAGAAAGGGGAAAATGATCATGAGTGATATCCAAAGCCTAATCAACGCAATCAACGAATTCAGAGATGAACGAAACTGGAGACAATACCATAACCCAAAAGACCTCGCCATCTCAATCTCCATCGAAGCAGCAGAGCTGCTCGAAGACTTCCAATGGATCAGCAGTGAAGAAGCACTCAAAGCAAATAAAGAAAACATCCGTGAAGAAATCGCAGATGTTTTAATCTACTCATTCATGTTATGTAACGATCTTGGGCTGGATGTCAAAGAGATTGTGGAAGAGAAAATTGTGAAGAATGGGAGGAAGTATCCGGTTAAAAATAATGGTTAAGACTCTCCTTTTAAGTAGAGAGAGCTTCTTTCACAATTGAAGACCGCTCTCTCTATCTCCATGAGCGTTGATTATTATGGCGCTCTGCTCGGTTATCTTACCGTAAGCCCCCTACTTCATTTGCTTTAACCCCCTTCGATTCTTTCTGCACCGTTCGCCAGCTTCCTGTTATATTTAAAAAAATGACATTTGTCATCCGATTTTCATGACATCACTTACTAAAATCCGCCTCCCTCAACTTATACAATGAAATGAGTAAATCAGGGGGTGGTCTGTAAGCCATGAGCAATGTTGTGAGCTTGACGAATGTGACAAAGACATTTCGCCAAAAAACGGCGGTTGATCAGATAGATTTTTCAATTGAAAAAGGAGAAATTGTAGCCATTCTAGGGCCAAACGGGGCCGGGAAAACAACAACGATTTCTATGATATTGGGGCTGTTAAAACCTACGTCAGGCAACATCACATTATTCGAATCCATGCCGCATGAAAAACGGGTGCGTGAAAAAATCGGCACGATGCTCCAGGAAGTCAGCGTCATGCCTGGTTTGCGTGCAGGTGAAATCATTGAACTCGTCCGGAGCTACTATCCAAAGCCTCTATCCTTTCAGAAGCTTAGAGCGTTAACAGGTCTGACAGACAAGGATTTAAAAACACAGGCGGAAAAGTTGTCTGGCGGGCAAAAGCGGCGTCTCGGCTTTGCCTTGGCGCTTGCCGGTGATCCAGATTTGATGATCTTCGACGAACCCACGGTCGGAATGGATATCACTTCAAGAAACCGTTTTTGGCGAACGGTTCAAACGCTCGCAGAGCAAGGAAAAACGATCATTTTTTCTACACACTACTTGCAGGAAGCTGATGATGCCGCACAACGAATCTTGCTGTTTAAAGACGGTAAGGTAGTTGCTGACGGGACGCCGCTCCAAATAAAATCAAGAATATCGAAGCATTCGGTTTCATTTATGGCCGATCCGGAAACATCGCTGGAAAAGCTGTATCAGCACCCGGAAATCGAGCAAATTTCCCGGAAAAACAATCGGATTTACATCGACACGACTAATACGGACAAAATATTGGAACTTCTTTTCACAGAAAAGATCGGCGCTTATGATATTCAAATTGAACGTGGAAATCTTGAAGAGGCATTTCGCCAACTGACAAGCAAAGGAGACGACGTAAAATGAATGTATTTCAGATGCAATGCCGAATGGAAATCAAAAGAATGCTTCGAAACCGCTATTTTGTCTTTTGGTCATTGGCCATGCCGATTGCTTTTTATTATATTTTTACAAATTTCGTCAATACAAATGCTCCGGACCCTGCCGTTTGGAATGCGCATTATTTAATGTCAATGACAACATTCAGCGTCATGGGCTCTTCGATCATGACGCTCGGGATCCGCATGGTTCAAGAACGGACCCAAGGCTGGTCGACGTTCATACGCGTGACGCCTCTTCCCGACCACATTTATTTTATCGCTCAAATGGCGGGGCAAAGCGTCATTCATATTCTTTCGATTACGGTTATCTTCTTAGCCGGCGCCTTGATCAACGGCGTTTCTTTATCCCCGTTGGAATGGTTCCTGTGCGGATTGTGGACCCTGCTTGGCTCGCTCCCTTTCCTGGCGATCGGGACATTGATCGGAATGATGAAAAAAGTGGATACAGCAGCCGGAATCAGCAATGTGCTGTATATAGGGCTCGCTGTATGCGGAGGGATGTGGATGCCGCTTGAAATTATGCCAAAAATGATGCAGAATATCGGCTATTGGCTGCCATCCTATCATTATGGCAGCGGTGCCTGGGAAATCGCTCAAGGTCAAATGCCAAACTGGAAAAATATTCTCGTCCTATTAGCCTATTTAGTCATTATTATGCTACTATCTAAATATATAAGAAGAAAACAAGAAGCGGTGTGAGTAAGAATGAAAAAAACTTCAGCATGTTTCCGAAACGGTACGGCTTTTTTCCCTATATCTTTTTAATCTATTTACTGCTGCCTATTTCTTATTTGACGAATCAGACCTCGGGGATCAAACAGCTGATCGGTTTTGGACTCGTGCTGCTTTTCTTAGTGACGTACCGCCAGCCTTTTTTTATTTCGCCGCAGAAAAAATTATTTACTTATTGGCTGGCCATCCAGCTTTCGATCATTTTAATCTACACTGTTTTTTATGATATCAATTTAGTCTTTTTAGGCTTTTTTTCAGCAAACTTTATCGGCTATTACCGGGAAAAAAAGACGTTCCGGCGCGGGCTTGCCAGCCTGGTTGTTGTATTGGTCGCCCCTTTTATCTATCATCTGCTGAAAGATCCATCCCTGCTAAATCGGCTCTTTTATTTTCTGCCCTTTCTTGTGATTATGCTCATTTCACCATACGGCATCCGCTCCATGAACCGCCGCATGGAACTGGAACAAGAGCTTGATGAGGCAAATCAGCAAATTAAGGAACTGGTCAAACGCGAGGAGCGTGTACGAATTGCCCGCGATCTGCATGATACACTTGGCCATACTCTCTCACTGCTCACATTAAAAAGCCAGCTTGTCCAGCGTACCATTGCCAGCGACCCGGAACGGGCGCGAAAAGAAGCAAGAGAAATAGAAACCACATCTAGAGCAGCCTTAAAACAAGTCCGAGAACTCGTGTCTGATATGAAAACGGCAACTATTGCAGAAGAGCTCATCCACATCCAGCAAATCCTGCGGGCTGCAGACATCACATTCGAATACATGGGAGGTTCCAATTTTTCAAATATTCCTCCTGTCACCCAAAACATTGTCAGCATGTGTATACGCGAAGCCGCCACAAATATCGTCAAACACAGCCGCGCTACCCATTGCACCATTTCTATCTCTCAAACAGATGAAAAAATAAGCATCGCCATCAAAGACGACGGAATGGGGATGAATCAGCAAACACCATTTGGAAACGGCCTGCGAGGAATGAAAGAAAGACTTGCATTAATCGACGGCGCTCTCGACGTTTCAACCCATAACGGCACAGTTTTAAGCATCGCCGTTCCAATTGTAAAGAAAGCTGAAGGAAAGGAAGCAATCCAATGATTCGTTTATTTATTGCCGAAGACCAAAGAATGCTGTTAAGCGCGCTGGGGTCCTTGCTTGATCTTGAAGAAGACATGAAAGTGATCGGCCAGGCGACAAACGGGGAAGAAGCCCTCACCGCCATTCTCAAACTAGAACCGGACGTCTGCCTCATGGATATCGAAATGCCCGTCAAAAGCGGCCTAGAAGTGGCAGAAGAGCTGACGAAACGAGGCTCAAAAAGTAAGGTTATCATATTAACAACATTCGCCCGCCCCGGCTACTTCGAACGCGCCGTCAAAAGCAATGTCCACGGCTACCTGCTCAAGGATGGAGAAATCGACGACCTCGCCGCTGCCATCCGAAAATGCATGACAGGCAAGCGAATCTTCAGCCCGGAACTTAGCTTTGATGCCATCCGCAAGGTAAACCCGCTATCCGAACGCGAGCAGGAAATTCTGCGATTGGCGGCTTTGGGAATGACGACAAAAGAAATTGCTGCCGAGTTATTTTTGTCAGCAGGCACCGTCCGGAACTATATTTCTGAAATTATGAATAAGCTGGGTGCGAAGAATCGGACGGAGGCGGCGAAGGTTGCTGAGGGGGAGGGGTGGGTTTAAATGTAGATACTATTTTTTAAAACTCAATAAAATTTATTTCTATTTCTGGAATTTATTACACGAACTTTGGTCAGTATTAAATTTCCCCTTTAATGTAACAAAATAAAAAATCGGTTTCTCTTCTAAACCTTTATCCTACCCGCCATTATTATCATTTCCCTAAATTTGATTGGAGCTTGAATCTGACATTTGTTTTATTGTTTTTTCTAGGTTTAGTGGTTCTTTTTAACGTTGTAAACAGGGGAAATTTAGTCTTCAAGCAGTCATTCCTTTATTTTAGAAGTTTCCTCTCCTCCTTTTGTTAAAATTTGTGTTACAAGACATCCCTAATTTACTTGGACATTTAAGTTTAAGCTATTTATAATTATAAAAAGGGAGTTTTATTCCTCCTCTAAAAGCTCGTTAATACTAACCCCTAATGCATTTGATAATTTAATTAGGGTCGTATAAGTTGGATTTTTTTGTGCAAGTTCTAATTTACTAATATAGTTTCTATGTAAACCCGCTCTTATGCAAGTCCCTCCTGGGAAAGGCATTTTTTTCTCGTAACAATCTTATTTTTTTTCCTAACTTAGTTAGTTTCTCTTTGAATTCACTTTTGGTTTGCCATTGTTATCCAAACTTTAAATTTATTTCAAAAGTAGTATCTTACTCACTATAATTATAATATAATAATAGAAGTGAATTTCACACTATGGAGTGAAATTAGATTTTAAAGTATTTAAAAAGGTGGTTTGTTAACTAATTATTTTTTTGATGCACTTAATATATCCGATAACGATGATCTCTTGGCATTTTCTAAAAAGACTAACATACCTGTTTCCAAACTAAAAATGTATAATGATGAACGAATTTTTCCCTTTGAACATGATTTAAAAGTTATTCTTAAGGAATTGAATATCACTGAATTAGAATTAAAATTAAGACTTGGTATATTTGATACCAGTACTATTAAAGATATCATCAAAAACTCTTCTGTTATAAGTAAATTATTAGAACCTAATAATTCAAAAAATTTTAAAGAAAAAACATCAGCCAAACCAATATATATAACAAAATTAGGAAAGTTATATCAAGATGATTGTCTATCTATTATTCAAAATATTCCTGAAAATTCTGTTGATTTAATCTTCGCTGATCCACCGTTTAATTTAAATAAAGTTTATGAATCAAATATTAATGATAAATTAACTAAAGAAGAATATCTACAATGGACAGAGAAATGGGTAATAGGCTGTATCAATATATTAAAAGAAGGTGGTTCATTATTTATTTGGAACCTTTCTATTTGGAATACATACATTTCTTCAATTTTAAACAAATACCTAAACTTTAGACATTGGATTTCAGTAGATGTAAAATACCAATTACCTATTCCTAATAAACTTTATCCTTCTCATTATTCTCTACTGTATTATTTCAAAAGGAAAAAAACCTAATACTTATAATAATCAAAGAATTCCTTTGGAAATTTGTAGACATTGTGGGGGAGACATTAAAGATTATGGTGGCTACAAAAATAAGTTGAATTCCCGTGGCTTAAACTTAACAGATGTTTGGCACGATATATCTCCAGTAAGACATAGTAAATATAAAACTAGAGAAAGTAATGAATTACCTTTAAAATTAATGGAGAGAATTATAAGCATGGCCTCCGAGGAAGGGGATGTTGTATTTGATCCATTTGGAGGCAGTGGAACAACATATATTGTTAGTGAAATTCTAAAAAGACGGTGGATTGGATCTGAAATCGGGCCAATTGATTCAATTATAAAACGTTTTGAAGATATTGATTTTCATAGAGATCAAATAAAAGAAATTCAAGCCAAGAAAAATATTCTTTTTACTGATGAAATGAAAAAAATTAGAAGGAAGAATGGTCATTGGCTTCCTGAAACACTCGAAACGGCTAAGAAAAATAAATCTAAAAAACTCACTAACAAGTAAATTGGACAAAAATAGGTCGGATCCAAAATACCCGACCTTTTTGTCAACGGTCTGAGAGGACACATAGTTTTGTCCTTTAAATGTACTCTTTTATCTTCATAAATTGTTCAACTTTTTCCATATTATCAATTATAATTCGGTGCTTATCATCGGTTATTTTCTCTGCCCAATCTGCAAATTCTTTGTTTTCCATAAGAATGCTTTGATATTTGGATCCATAAACATTGAACTCAAGAGAAATAATCAGCTTAGTATAATAAGCTATCCTGAAAATAAATTTCTCTGTTGCGGAAACACCCTCGTCTTTTTTATAGAAGTGGATATTAGTCTTGTACCCTATATAATGCCGCTTACCGTCATAGATTTCTACAAGCCATCTCTTAAAAAGTTCAAGTGCATAAGCATTATCTTTTATCTTGTCCATAAAGCTAGATAACTGTAACCTTTCTACCCGTGACAAGCCTTCAATATTCTCTACCTGAAATTGCTCTAATTCAGCAGAAATACTATCTTTTTTGACTTCATGCTTCAGTATATGAATCTTTACATCTTCATATATTTCTTTCATTAATTTTTTATTTTTGAAGATATTCGAAGGACTCTTATCGATATCTCTTACTTTTAATACCATTCTACTTAGGATTTGCTCAATAATCTCTTTAAAGTTTGTAGATCGAGAAATCATCGTTAAATCTATACTATCTGTCGGAATATTTTCAGTACCTATCGAGTCGAATACTAACTTGCTTACTATTTCCTTACCGTATAGCAAAATAGCAAGTCTTTCCCCTTCTGGATCTCTTGCTCTTTCAGCGTCTAATTCAGCGGAAATCATTCTTTCAATTTGTACACAGTTCCAAACGTAATAACTTGTAACACTATCGTTGTATAACTTTTTATATGCAGATGAATCTAAGTCAGCAAATATTGATCCAGGTTCTCTTTTAACCTGTATAGTCGCTTCAATGTCTTTCGCGAAGGATAAAGCTCGTGTCGCTTCACGAACACCAAAACTAGTTTCTGTAGTTTCCTCTTCTTCACCACGCATCAGATGATACTCTATTCCAATTAACGCCAAATCGCTCTCAATTTTCTTCTGATATGCATCTAATGAAATAAAATCACGTTCTTTTATCTCATTTTGTCTGTTATTCTTAGTTGTTACTGCTGATGCAAAAGTTTCGTTTAAATATTCTTGACCTTCATCATCTACACTAGTAATAGATATAATCCTTAGAGAGACATACACATTCTCTAAGTTTCCTTTTCCGTCTTCTCCAACGGAAGAAGGTATCGTTTGTGCATACTTCCCTATGACTCCTACAGTCTGAGCCCCATTGACAACACTAATGCCTTTACACTCAAACGTTGCTAAATCTTTTTTATTTCTTCTTCTTTTTATATCAAGCTCTTCACAAACAATTGTAATTCCGTTATTATAATACCAAAACAATTCTGGTTCAGTTTCGATAGTTTTTCTAATCTCTTCATTTATCTGGGTACTACCCAGTAATTTTCTTAAGTTATATTCATATAGAGAATTACCATAATTCTCCCACCAATCTGCTATTTGTAAAGCGGAGACTTGGCCATAAACGGCTTCCATCTCTCCATCATATTTTCCCCAATCTTTAAGATCAATATTAATATCGATATTTCTAGAATTATCTTTATTATGAAGGGAAGCATATAGTCGTTTTTGATTAATGATTTCCAAGTCAGCGATATCCCTAAAATCGTTAAGTTCCTCTAGTAATTCATTGAACTCTCGTCTAGCATCCTGAGATAGATTTATTGCTGTGTATACTAAAGTTATCTTAAATTTTAATTTACTTTTTTCTAAGATAGAAACAATTTCATCTTTTCGATCATTTACTTTTTGGTTGAATTTATCAAACTTAATGTTGATTAGGTCCTTAACACCTCCAATAAAATTATGAATCTCACCAATTGAAGGCTCAGAATTACCTTTATGATTGTATTTAGACTGGACTAAACAAAGCTCGTTTTTTTCTTCATTATAGTAAATTAAATCAATACCGTTATCGCCAGAGCCATCAGTTATAGAGTCTGCCACCATTCTGTTATCAATCTCGGTATACAGTACGTTTATACTGTAAGCAGCAAGCGCTCTACTAAGAAATTCATTTGATTCAGTTCGCTCTCCTCTTACAACTGCATCTGAAAGGTCAATTAATCCATCGTATTCGTCAATAATCCTTCTTTTTATTCGACTCATTTCAAGTAAACCCAATTTCAATCCCCCTGGATAAATAGATATTTACATTTTAACTCATATTTTCATTTATAGGATTTTTTGAACAAAATTCAGCAAAATATCTCACTCACTTATGATAAGGCTCCCCCCGATTAATCCGAAACGCCCGATAAATCTGCTCCAGCAAAATCAGCCTCATCAGCTGATGCGGGAATGTCATTCGAGAAAACGACAGCTTCTCATCCGCGCGCTTCAGGACGGCGTCGCTCAAGCCGAGTGAGCCGCCGATGACGAAGGTTACCTTGCTCTTTCCATATGTGGCGAGTCTATCCATATTATCGGCTAATTCTTCCGAACTTTTCATTTTTCCTCCGATTGCCAAGGCAATGACATGGGCGTCGGGGCTGATTTTTGAGAGAATTCGTTCGCCTTCTTTGTCTTTGACGATTTTCATGTCCTGATCGCTTAGGTTTTCCGGTGCTTTTTCGTCCGGCAGTTCGATGATGTCGACTTTTGCGTATGCCGAAAGCCGTTTTATGTATTCGTCGATTCCTTGTTTTAAATATTTTTCTTTTAGTTTTCCGATTGCTACGATTGATATATTCACAGGTCATCCCCACTTTAAGAACAAGTTATTCAGATGCATTATCCACAATTGTGGATAAAGGTTGTGTATTTAGTGTCCGATCATTCGTTCCCCACTATATATACTGCAGGCTTATCACACAATTCACAGGTTGTGGATAAACTGTGTGTATGTTCGATTTTTCTGATTTCCGGGGCCAATTCTTCTTCATCTACGTACATGTCAATGACGGTTTCAATATGCTCTTCACAAGACTTCATAAAAGTCCCTCCAATATCTGTATCATTGGGCTCTTTTATAAAAAAGCTCCTTATTCAATATACCCTATTTATGCACATGTTAGTAGGTTTTAGCATGACTTCGCGCGGTTATCCACAAGCTTTTATATTCCTCTGGATAACTCTGTTCCAGCTAAATTAAAAACACCAGCTAACCTCGCTGATGCTTTCATCTTGTTTTTATATTGCTTCTCTTTTTTCCTGAACAACTAAAGAATGCTGATTCGTGATATGC
Source organism: Bacillus haynesii (assembly GCF_001969855.1). Lineage (GTDB taxonomy): Bacteria > Bacillota > Bacilli > Bacillales > Bacillaceae > Bacillus > Bacillus haynesii. Next base: position 55,818 of record NZ_MRBL01000012.1, on the reverse strand, counting down.
TGCAAATATGAAACGTTAAGAATGAAAGTCCAAAACCCGTTAACCGGCTTTTCTGACAACCCAATAAATGCTTTTCTAACCTTAAATGCGCTAACTAGATTTATCGTCCAAAAAAGGAGAAATGAGAGCTGCGGGAGAAAGCTGTGTCCGGGGCGCAGCGGGAGAAGCAAAATGCTGTCGCTGTATGAAAGCAGGTCTTCACTTTGAAATGTGATTGCATAAAAAGTCCAAAAAGGCTCCAAAATTGAAAAGACGCTTAACAGCAGCGTCACTTTAATGGCGACATACGGGAGCTTAATCTGGCATCGTTCTAAATTCTTTCTTCTTGAAAGAAACCAATACGGGATGTATATGCCAGACGTTATGATTGTTAATAACACCGCATATATGGCTTTTATTTTCGGAAATTCATCTAATTCCTTACTCATGCTGAAACACGCTTCTTTCCTTAAAACTGTTCTTCCAGGTCTTTTTATCCTTGCCATCTATACTTTTCCACTTTCCATATCAAAATGTACTATATTGAATCCGATAAATCAAAGTCCATTGAAGTGTTAAATTGGGATTTTCTTAGGTATATGGATTCTTTTTTTTGACTGGAATAAAAAAACTATATCCTTTTGCCTAATCCTTATTTCATGTTCATCTGCGGAAATTCGACAATCAATAGGACATTATTCGTCATATTTTTATCTTTGTAATATGCAATCTGTCATTGCGTAACATAAAGGGGTTCAATCGAATCATTTTGTCTTTTTTCGTTATTTTCCGTATCTCTCAACTAGGAATAATGACACGCTGTGTTTCATGTGGAACTTTGGATATGAAAAAAGATCAAAGCTTTCACAGCTTTGATCTTACAGTCTCTTGCTCATATGCAAATCCGTCGTCTCGAAATTCATTTTTTCATATAGTCGCTTCGCTTTTTTATTATGGGCGAATACATGCAGGGACAGCTTTTTGACTCCTAATTGCTTTGCCTCCTCTTCTAAGACGGCTAAAGCCTGCTGGCCGATTCCCTGCCCGCGATATGCTTCATAAAGCCCGAAATCGTAAATAAATGCTTCCTTTTGAGGATGGTGCGGGTCAGCGTAGAGCCAAAGCCAGCCTGCGGCATCCCCGCTGTCGTCCATGATTGACCATAGATGATGGTTGATCGTCTCAATGCCGTTTGGCAAAAGGGCTGCAAACTGCTCTTCTGCTTTCTCCATCGCTTCCGCCACTGTCCATGTGCCCGCTTTTACTTTCTCCATGGCGTAATGCTGGATGGAATAGATCTGGTATGTCTTAAAGTCTTCTTCCGTCATTGGCATCAAACGGATTGCCGGCTTTTTTCTCGGTTTGTTCAAGTCAATTTTAATTTTCGATTTCAACATCAAATTGTACTTCACTTCCTTGTTTATTGATCATGATGCTTTGCTCAGCCATTCGCTTTTCGGCTCGGAAAGTTTATTGATTCTGTGCTGAATGTAGATGACATTCAATAGGAACGCAAAAATGGACCCATTCGCAGGTTCTTTGCCTGAGAGCTTGTTTAATGAAGCAGTCACCACCAGTGCGCAGTAAATCAAAACACCTGCGGACAGAATCAAAATCACGCGGTCGAGCAGCATATAAAGGCTGTAATGCATGTCAGGAAAAGCGATTTTTGCTGATATTCTAATTGGAATAGAAAATAAATGATAAATTATGATAGCTTTTAACGTGGTGTAGGGAATATCATGATAAGGCAGCAAATCGAAGCTTTTTTTCCTGGATAGAAACCAGTATGGTATGTAAACCCCCAGTGTGATCAGACATAGCACAAAAACGGACAAGATACTTCTGCTCTTTACATTAGACAGCGTTTTCAACGCAGTCTGCACATTGTCGTTCATATCATTCCTCCGGACACTCGTTTTCCAAACAAATGAATTGAATGAATTTTTTCATAGCAGCGGCACACCCCCTCAATATATTCTTTTCTCTTGTTTTAGACAATATGACTTAGGTACCAATATGACAAATGAACTATTTTTTTAAAGATGATTGCTGTCTTCTCGATTAGCTGAAAAACGCGTTTATGTCATAAGAATGACACAAAAGCAAAGAGCCTGATTGGATATCCAGGCTCTTTTGTCTACCGTTATATATTTTTTCGAAGAGAAATCCGCCAGTTGATACCGGTGCCAATATGGTATGTTTTAGCAAACGATCCTTGGTTGAGGGCAATGCCCAAGCGGTCTAATGAATTGATATAAACAACCGGCTTGCCGACCGGCATATCAGCAAACGACCGCCCAAATGCCATCGTTTGCTGATAGACTTTTGTATCCTCATGCTTGATGACAACTTCTACAGGATCTCCGTATTGAATATCAAGTGACTTAAAGAGCGTCCGGCTGATATTCGTCCAAAGGTTACCAAACCGGATATCTAAAATGTCGATCGTTCCGGTTATCCAATCATTTTCGATATAAGCTTCCATGACCGGCAGTTTGACGATGGAAGCTATTGAAACTTCCGGACCGATCCGGTCGAAGCTGACAATGCCGGCTGCCAGTCTTGCCCCGGTGTAGGCGTAAATGTCGCGTCCATGGAATGTATGTGATTCCCCTGAATTCGGAAGCCTGTTTTGCGCTTCATCAAGATAGCGAGCCTCGGCAATTCCATTTTGCCGGCTGATATGGGTGAGTGTTCCGTTGTCCGGTGTGATGATATATTGATTGGAAGAAGTTCTGACTGCGACGCTGCGGCGTTCTGAGCCGACCCCTGGATCGACGACCGACACGAAGACAGTGCCTTCAGGCCAATAAGAAACGGACTGCAGCAGCCGATAGGAAGCTTCCCAAATGTGAAAAACGGGAATGTTGTGCGTCAAATCAAAAATCCGGAGTGAACTGTCAACCGAATAAGCCACACCGTACATCGCATTTACCGCCCCGTCATCAAGGCCAAAATCAGATTGTAATACAAGTGCATGCTGACTCATCCTATCTCCCTCTCCGCCCTGATCTTTTAAACCTTGCATTGAATCGGCCATTTGTCAGAATATTAAAGTCATCATATCGTACGCAAAATTGAAACGCAATATGATGCTTTGTCCATTTTTTACAAACTATAATTTTTTATAGGGCAAAACTTGGAATTCACACCCAAAAATCCGATTATTCACTCAGAAAAAATCTCATTTCACTCTCCAAAAATCATATTTTTTCCTTTTGACGATCATTCGTAGGGCGCGTCATAATAATAAAAAAACAGCCCGGCCGTACCGGCCAGACTGTCTTGATCAGCTTCCCAATTGTGATCGGGTCAGCTTTACTTCTGTTGTTTTTTCTTTTCCGCCCCGCAGGTATTTGATTTTTACCTTGTCGCCGACGTTTTTGGTGTAAAGCTTTTTACGCAGATCAACAATATCGTAAACGCGGTCACCGTTAAATTCGACGATGACATCGAGCTCTCTCAGACCGGCTCTACCCGCAGGAGATACCGGCTGAACGCCCATCACAACGACGCCTGATGTTACGTCCTTCGGCAGTTTAAGCGTTTCCTGCCAGTGGTAGCTTGCGATGTCGCCAAGTGATTTCATCTCAATTCCAAGATACGGCCGTCTCACTTCACCGTACGTTTCCAAATCTTCGATAACCGGAATGGCGAGGTTGGCCGGAATGCTCAGGCCGATGCCTTCGACGGCTGATTCAGCGATTTTCATCGAATTAATGCCGATGACTTTTCCATCAATATTAAACAGGCCGCCTCCGCTGTTACCCGGGTTAATGGCAGCATCTGTCTGCAATACTTCGGCATTCCAGTCCGGCTGTCCGTCTCCGTTTGAATCGACCGGAACTGCACGTTCGGTTCCAGAAATGATACCTTGTGTAACAGATCCTGAAAACTGCAGGCCGAGCGGATTTCCAATCGCGATGACAGGCTCTCCTGTCTTCACTTTATCAGAATTTCCAAATTCAGCAGCAGCTTTTATTTTATTGCTGTTGACTTGCAGAACAGCCAGATCCATCAGCTTATCACTGCCGATCAGTTTTGCCGGAATCCGTGTTCCGTCATTCAGGCTGACTTCAATTTGGGACGCCCCTTCAATGACATGGTGGTTGGTCACAATGTGGGATGTGTTGCCGTCCTTTTTATAAATAACGCCCGAGCCTGTTCCCGCTTCGCTGTCACCATCCCATACACCTGTCTTTTGGATGTTGATAACGCCGACAACAGAATCAGAAACCTTAGAGACCACTTGCGTGACTTCATTATTCACGTTGACGGATACATTGCGGACCGTACCGCCCTGCTGAGTTCCTTGACCTCCGCGCGCTTCGATGACTTGCAGATTATACGGCAGCCATCCCTGCTGCGAGAGGTACGGCAGGGCAAACACTGTTAAAAGAGCGCCGATAACGGCGCCGATCAGGCTTGAAAACAAAAAGCTTCTCCAATTTCTCACCGGCTTTTCCCGAACGAATTTTTCCTCATCATGATTAAACTCCACTATATTCAAATCCTTTCAAGGAACGATATATGTATATAGTGTGGATCATCTGCCTGCAGATTAATCATTCAATCAGGAAAATTTACACCGCTACGAGAGGTGTCGGTTTCTTAGGATCGGTATCATATAAATCAAACGTTTCTCCTGCCGCAAATCCTTTGGCAGCCAACGTTTGCTGCACGGACATTCTCGCCAGCTCTTTCATGTTGTTGTCCTGGCTTAAATGAGCCAAATAAATTCTCGATGTCTCATCACCGATTACATCGGTCATTGCGAGTGCCGCGTCCTCATTGGATACGTGTCCGACGTCGCTAAGAATCCGGCGCTTGATGTTCCACGGATAGCGGCCCATTTGCAGCATGCCAACATCATGATTGCTTTCAAAAACAAAAGCGTTTGCCGAGCGGATGATGCCTTTCATTCTGTCGCTGACATAGCCCGTATCCGTAATCAAAGCGAGCTTTCGGCCATTGTAATGAAAAACGTAAAACATCGGCTCTGCGGCATCATGGGATACACCGAACGATTCGACATCAAGGGAGCCGAATGACTTGACGGTTTCCATCGGAAATACGAACTTTTGGCCGTTATCCATTTTACCGATATGCCCTTCCATCGCCTTCCACGTTTTTTCATTGGCGTAAACGGGCAGCTCATATTTTCTTGCCAGCACGCCCAGCCCTTTTATATGATCACTGTGCTCATGCGTAACAAAAATGCCGTCAAGCTGATCAAGCTTTCGATCAATTTGCGCCATCAGCCCTTCCATCGCCTTCCCGCTAAGTCCTGCGTCAACTAAAAAAGCGTGGTCATCGGTTTCCAAATATAAAGCATTACCGGTACTCCCGCTCGCAAGTACGCTAAATTGCAGGCTCATGGTTTCTCACTCCATTATGATTTTTCCTTTTTCTCTTGTGATTGAAGAAGCGCTCCGTCCCGTGCATCCACGATAAATTCTTCGTGAATGGTTTTATCGTCCGTTTTGCGCTCCACTTCGATCCGCCAAACGGGCACGAAAATTTGAGCGCTTGCCAGCGGATACTGCGTAAAATAGCCAAGCTCGGCTGATTTAATTTTGCTGTACTTCTTCAAATAATCCGGATAGTACAACGCTTCAACCGCGCCGACTGCAGAGATCAGATTTTCCGTTTTGACTTCTTTTATATCCTGCAGCATCGACTGCTTATAGGAAACGACTTCGTTTTTATTATTCAAGTACAGAACAACTTCGCCCATCTCGTTGTTATCATCATTTTGCCGGTCCTGAAAGATATAATTTCCATTATAGGTTTGGAAGAATACGATCTGTTTTCCGTTCTTATCGACTTTCCAAAGCTTGTACTTGCTGCCGTCGATAATCTCTTCGTTGACGATTTCCCTTGCTTTTGTCTTCATATCCGTTTTCGGAAGCGCAATCGGTGTTTCAAATTCCATCTCTATTTCCGTCAAAGCGTTCTTTTTTTCAGTATTCATTAACGCCTTCGGCTTTTGCCCTTTTAACGACTTAATCTCGCTTTGCTTAAAGATTCGCTTTTGTGCAGAGATTGAGGAGCCTTTTGACGTCTCTTTAGACAAATTGCCGTATGCAATATGGTCTGCTTTCATATCTTCCTGCAGCGTTGATTTTTCTAAAATCGGAAACTGATTGTTGCTGCGCTTATCATAGTATTGAAAGGCCAAAAAGATATCAAGGATGAGGAAGACGATAATGAAGATTGTTTTTGTTCTATTCCACTCCATTTTCAATGCCCTCCTTCACCGCTGAATCCTTCTTTGATACCGGCTTTATCGTACCGTTTATTTTAATGCACCAAGTCGGCACAAGTTTGACAAGAGGGTCTTGTTCCTCTGATACTGAGACCATTTCATAGGCAGGGAAAATTTGTTCAATCTTTTCAAAATCATACTCTTCATTCTCTTGCAGGAACTGAATCAATTCTTCTCCGCTCATGATTTCTTTATCCGTCTTGCTGACCGGATTTGCATTTGCGCCCAAGACATATGTTGGGTGTTTATAATCCAATATGTCGTTGTTTGCCCAGCGAAGTTCAATCGACGTCGTTCCGAAAGGCTGGTTTTGGCTGTTAACGACCGGCAGCTGATCCATAAACAGATTAAAGTTGATCTGCTGATTTTCATTCAAACCGAAAAATTGATAATCATCCGTCCAGCTTCCCGTGTCGTTTAAATATTTAAAGCTTTTATTGATCAGCTCTCCATTTTGATAAGAAGAACTCGGTTCCAGGTTGCGGTGCTGGAACTTAACCTGTCTGTTGTTCGAGTAGACCTCCAAAAGACTTGTTCCATCCGTATATACCGGTCTGTTTAAGTTGGTTTCCTGCCGGACGGTTTGCGGGTCATCAAATAAAGCTTTTTTAAAACGCGTCGGGCTGATCGTTTCTGTAAAATACTCTTTTTCAGACAGCTTCAGCCTGTTAACCGGAAGCAAGACATCCCTGCGCGAATTGATTGCAAAGTCCTCATAAAGAGGCATTTGTGTCTTTTCTTTTTCAATGTCTGAAAGGATGTTGCGGTAATTTGCCGATTCAATCACCGCTTCAACAACCGTCTCTTTGCTGAAGGATACAAAGTAGATTTTTTTCATGCCCCGTCCTTCATTGAAAGGAAGAACGATTCTGTCAAAAGAGTTGTACTCATAAGAATTGGCGGACCATTTGAAAAGCGGCTGCAGCACATCGATTGGAATATTGTCGCTGAAGACGAGATCCAATTTGGATTCTTTATTTTTAGCGTACAGCCAGTTTTTGAACTGCTGCCTGTCAAATTTGTCCGAGATATCCTTTAACGATTTGACTTCCCATCGGCTCATGTCATCCCAGAGCTGAGAATAGAGCGTCGTATCATTCAGCAAATAATGCTGCCCATTCTCATGAATGAACATTTGCTGCGGTTTGACGGCTTCATTTAACAACTTTGTTTGGTTTGTAATCGGCTGTTTGTCGCTGACCTGAGCCTGTGAATCTTCCACTTTTTCGTAATTCCCCTGAAATCCCCAAATATTAAAAGTAAAAAGAAGACTGATCAAAACCAAAAGGGACAGTATTATCGTTTTAATTGTTTCACGCTTCATCCCAATCATCCTCTTGTTCTTCTTTATACGGCAGGGTAAATGTGATCGTTGTTCCTTTTCCTTCGATACTGTCGGCCCAGATGTCGCCGCCATGGGCTTGTACCATTTCTTTTGCGATCGCAAGACCGAGCCCCGTACCGCCGAGTCTTCTTGTTCTGGCTTTATCTACACGGTAGAAACGCTCGAAGATCTTCTCCATGTCTTTTCTCGGAATGCCGACACCTTCGTCTTTGACACTGATATAAAGAAGCTCTTCTTCTTCATTTACATCAACAGAGAACGTGATATGGCCTCCTTCAGGGGAATATTTCAACGCATTTGAAATGATATTATCCAGCACTTGCGTAATCTTGTCAGGGTCGATTTCAACATACAATTCTCTATCCGGCAGATTGCTGATAAACTCAACATGCTGCTCTTTCGTCATTTCAAAGCGTTCAATAATCAATGAGAAGAAACGGATAAAATGAATCCATTCTTTATTGAATTGATAATCCTTGCTGTCAAACTTTGAAAGCTGCAGCAAGTCGTTGACAAGCCTGATCATACGCTCTGTTTCATTCTGTGTCACATTCAAGAAGCGCGGCGCAATGTTTGGATCCTGCCATGCGCCTTCCGCAAGCGCTTCTAAATAGCTGCGCATCGTTGTGAGCGGCGTTCTGAGCTCGTGGGAGACATTTGCCACAAACTCTCTCCGCTCTTGATCAATCTGTTCTTGTTCTGTGACATCGTAAATAACCGCAATCAACCCGTCGATCTTTCCGTGTTCTTTTTGGATGACCGAGAAATTGACGCGGAGCACAGACGTCCGTTCTTCCTGTTCAATTTCAAGAAGCAGGGAATCCTGCTGTTCAACCAAATCTTCAAACGTATATTCGTCTTCAAGGCCGAGCAGTGAGGTGATCGGCATTTCCAGAGCCGTTTCACGTGAAACATTTAGAAGCTCCAGCGCCGGCGTATTAAGCAAAATAATCGCGCCATTTCGGTTTGTCGCGATAACCCCGTCTGTCATATACGCAATAACAGAAGATAGTTTTTTTCGTTCGCCTTCTGTCATGGACTGAGCTTCTTTCAGCTCTCTCGTTAAATAATTAAACGTTGTGGCCAGCTGGCCGATTTCGTCGTTTCCATACTTCCTAACTTTTCTTGAGAAATTTCCTTTCGCCAGTTCAATGGCCTGCTTTCTCATATCTGACAGCGGATGTGTAATCGTTCGCGCGACAAAGATCCCGAGGAAAGCAGTGATTCCAAGCGCAATAAAAGTTCCAGACGCTAAAATGGTGTTGATCGTCCGGATTTGATTGTAGACATTATCCATCGATGCCACGACGTAAATGGCCCCGATTGTCTCTTGATTCGATTTTTTAATCGGCGTGACTGAAATTCGCACTTTGCTGTCCCGCTCCGGGTCGAAAAATTTATTTTCGTACGGAATACCGACAAGCAGTGTCCTTTTAATAATGCCCTCTGTTGTCTTTTTCCCCGCCACCTCCCGGTTATAAGGATTGGAGGTCGCGATGACTTCATAGCTTTTATCAATCAGACTGACTTCGAGAATTTCGCCTTCTTTGCTGAAATCATTTAGAATCCGCTCTGCATCTTCTTTCAAGGTAGTCGAGGAAGACGTGCTTCTATCCTTCGTCATTTCCTGTTCCAGATAATATGAAAGGTTGTTCACCCGCTGGTCAAGAGAGTCATTATAAGATTTAAGAAGTGACTTCTCCATCTCATTGACAAAGTAGACGCCGATAATCTGCATGGCAACGATAATCAGCAGAACGTATATTAAGGTAAACTTAAAATGAATCGAGCGAAAAAAACTGACTTTATTCATTTGGGTATTAGTCCTGTTCCGGATTTCTCAAATAGTAGCCGACACCGCGCCTTGTGACGATCCAGCTTGGGTGACTCGGATTATCCTCGATTTTTTCACGAAGGCGTCTGACCGTAACGTCAACTGTCCGGACATCCCCAAAGTAGTCATATCCCCACACGGTTTGCAGGAGATGCTCACGCGTCATGACCTGTCCGATATGTTTTGCAAGGTAATGCAGCAGTTCGAATTCCCGATGCGTCAGCTCGATTGTCTCGTCCCGTTTTGAAACGACGTAGGCATCCGGGAAAATGACGAGCGATCCGATTTGAATTTCGTTTGAAGACGATTCTTCTTCGGCAGGAACCGCTGTGTTCTGTCTTCTCAAGTTCGCTTTGACACGCGCCAGCAGTTCGCGGGTGCTGAACGGTTTTGTCACATAGTCGTCAGCGCCCAGTTCAAGACCGATGACTTTATCGATTTCCGAATCCTTTGCTGTCAGCATAATGATGGGCATATCATATTTTTTGCGGACTTCACGGCACACTTCCACACCGTCTTTGTTCGGAAGCATGATGTCGAGCAGGATCATATCAGGGTTGAGATCCTCAACCATCTGAAGCGCTTCATTGCCGTCGTATGCGCAATGGACTTCATAGCCCTCTTTTTTCAAATTAAACTCTAAAATATCAGCAATCGGCTTTTCATCATCTACAACTAGTATCTTTTTTTCCATTGTTCATTCCTCCTGGTTCAGAGTTTGGATACAGCCAAAGGATGGCTGTCTATGTTTTATATCAAGTACACTGCATGTCGTCATTAAAAAACACTTTCTAGAAAATAGATTTCTTATACATTATAACGTTTATGAAGCAAAAGTTAAAAAAATAGTTCAAAGGAAAACGTTTGGAAATTAAAACCAGCCGCTATTTTTCCGCTTTTATCACAACAATTAAATTTTTGTGACTTTTTTTACTGAAAAATGAAACATCTTTTCCTTCAAGACCGTCTATATAGTAACGTCTTCTTCTTCGGCCGGGTTACCGGCCTCCCTTTTTTCTCCTTTTTATTCCTTCAGCATTTTATTTCCTTGATTTCAGCTAAAAGAAAACGCATCTGCTTAAAAACAGACGCGCTTTTTAGAGTGGCTCGGGACGGAATCGAACCGCCGACACACGGATTTTCAGTCCGTTGCTCTACCAACTGAGCTACCGAGCCGGGTATGTAACTTTTTATAAATGGCGGTCCGGACGGGACTCGAACCCGCGACCTCCTGCGTGACAGGCAGGCATTCTAACCAACTGAACTACCGGACCTTGCATAATTACAGTACCTGCTTCGGAGAAGAATCGTGGTCTCCTCCGGAGCAAGCGGGGATTTAGCAATAACGCTAAAGTAAATCAATGACCCGTACGGGATTCGAACCCGTGTTACCGCCGTGAAAGGGCGGTGTCTTAACCACTTGACCAACGGGCCAGGGAAATGGTGAGCCATGAAGGACTCGAACCTTCGACCCTCTGATTAAAAGTCAGATGCTCTACCAACTGAGCTAATGGCTCGTTTCGTTGTTTTCGCAACAACGAGATTTATATTATCATAGAACGAACAGAAGTGGCAATATATTTTTTTATTTTTTTCTATTATTTTTTCCTTTCGTGATGATACTCCGCCCCTTCGCGGTTCAGCCAGTGCATGATTCCATTCGGAGGGAATACAGACAACAGCCGGTCAGCTTCATGAAGCGGCATCCACTTGGCTTCAACAATGTTTCTCGTCAAACGTGATGTCATCCGGCCGATCGGTGATCCGGGTCCTAAACACGATGAAATAGACATGCTCGCTGCTGATCACCGCTTCATTTATAGCTAAAATATCAAGAGGCTGAACCCGTAGCCCGTTTCTTCCTTCATTTCTCTCGCCGCGGCTTCTGTCAGCGATTCTCCAGCTTCCACCTTGCCGCCCGGTAACGTCCATGATTGATTTTTCTTATTTTTCACCATCAGAATGTTTCCGTTCTCTTCCGCGAATGAATATACAACATCGACACGTTCCACCCGTTTGCCCTCCTTGTCATTGAAAAACAAAGCCCCTGCGGACTGCAGAGGCTCTTCTAGAATTTAGTTCGGACGATAAACGCTTCTCACCACATTTGTTTGAGAGCGGTCAGGACCGACTGAGAAAATGGAAAGCGGAATGCCTGTCAGCTGAGAAACTCGCTCAAGGTAATGGCGGGCATTTTCAGGCAGGTCGCTCAAGCTTTTCGCTCCTGTGATATCTTCAGTCCAACCCGGCATTTCTTCATAGACAGGTTCACATTCAGCGAGCGCTTTTAAGCTTGCTGGGAACTCTTCCAGGATCTCGCCGCGGTATTTGTAAGCGACACAGATTTTCAATGTTTCAATACCGGTCAATACGTCAATTGAATTTAATGAAAGGTCGGTAATTCCGCTGACGCGGCGGGCATGGCGGACAACCACGCTGTCAAACCAGCCGACGCGGCGCGGGCGCCCAGTAGTTGTTCCGTATTCGCGGCCGACCTCACGGATTTGGTCTCCGATCTCATTGTTCAGCTCTGTCGGGAACGGCCCGTCTCCGACACGTGTTGTGTATGCTTTCGAAACACCAACGACATGCTGGATTTTTGTCGGTCCCACACCTGAGCCGATCGTCACGCCGCCGGCGACAGGGTTTGAAGACGTAACAAACGGATATGTCCCTTGATCGATATCAAGCATAACCCCTTGCGCCCCTTCGAATAAAACGCGGCGGCCGTCATCAAGCGCGTCGTTTAAGACGACGGACGTGTCGCAGACATATTGTTTGATCTGCTGGCCGTACTCATAGTATTCGTCTAAAATGTCTTCTATTTTAAATCCTTCCGCATCGTACATTTTTTCTAGCAGACGGTTTTTTTCTTCTAAATTGCGGGCGAGCTTTTCTTCAAAGACGTCCCGGTCCAACAGATCGGCGATGCGGATTCCGACGCGAGCGGCTTTATCCATATAAGCAGGGCCGATTCCTTTTTTCGTCGTGCCGATTTTATTGGCCCCTTTCCGCTCTTCTTCGACCGCATCAAGCTTTAAATGATACGGCAGAATGACATGGGCCCTGTTGGAGATTCTCAAGTTGTCCGTGCTGACGTTCCGCTCATGAAGATAAGCCAGCTCCGTCACCAATGCTTTCGGATCAACAACCATTCCGTTGCCGATCACACACGTTTTATCCTTATAAAAAATACCGGATGGAATCAAATGCAGTTTGTACGTTACCCCGTTGAATTTAATCGTATGTCCTGCGTTATTTCCGCCTTGGTACCGTGCGATTACCTCTGCGTTTTCGGAAAGGAAATCGGTGATTTTACCTTTTCCTTCGTCACCCCACTGCGTACCTACAACAACTACTGAAGACATATCCGTGCACCTCCGTTAACCTTTTCAAACGATATCAATATCAAACACATTCAGTTTATCAGTGTCAATCCGTAAAGTCAATCGGAAATCCGAACATTAATTTTAGTGAAGAACATTTTCGTTCGTTATTATAAAACAAATTTCATATATTTTCTTTTTAATAGACAGTCTGTAAGTCAAATCTTAAAAAAACTGTTTTTCTTGGACAAAGATACATAAAAAACCGACAACGCAAATATTCAATAAGTAAGGAGGGAGATGCCGATGGAGACGGTATTAATTTTTGCATCCGTTTTATCGCCGATCATTTTGGCGCTGGTCGAATTGGTGAAGAAGACGGTCAAAGTGCCGAAAAACTTGATTCCGCTCGTTTCACTCTTGATAGGTTTGCTGATCGGGGCCGCAGCATATCCTTTTACAGACCTTGAACTGGTGCTCCGTTTATGGTCCGGGGGACTGGCCGGGTTAACGGCGACGGGTTTATTTGAAATCGGTAAAAACCGCAATGCAAGAAAAAAGAAAAATCCCTGAGAGCATGTCTCAGGGATTTATGCACCAGGCGCAACACCCGCATCATCAAACCGGCGTTCCAGGTTGACGAACTTATTATATTCTTTTACAAAAGCGAGTGAGACGGTCCCGACCGGGCCGTTTCTTTGTTTTGCAATAATGATTTCAATGATGTTTTTATTCTCAGATTCTTTGTCATAGTAATCATCACGGTACAGGAACGCAACGATATCGGCGTCCTGCTCGATACTTCCCGATTCCCGGATGTCCGACATCATCGGACGCTTATCCTGGCGCTGCTCGACGCCCCGGGAAAGCTGTGAAAGAGCGATGACCGGAACTTCAAGCTCCCTCGCCAGCGCTTTCAGCGCACGGGATATTTCCGACACTTCCTGCTGGCGGTTGTCACTTGATCTTCCGCTTCCCTGGATGAGCTGCAGGTAGTCGATCAAAATCATGCCGAGGCCGTTCTCCTGCTTTAACCGTCTGCACTTGGAACGGATTTCGCTGACACGGATCCCCGGTGTATCATCGATGAAAATTCCGCTGTTTGATAAGCTTCCCATCGCCATTGTCAGCTTGCCCCAATCCTCTTCCGTCAGGTTTCCGGTCCGGAGATTCTGGGCGTTGATGTTGCCTTCCGCACAGAGCATCCGCATGACCAGCTGCTCGGCTCCCATCTCAAGACTGAAGATCGCGACGCTTTCATCGGTTTTTGTCGCCACGTTTTGGGCGATGTTTAAGGCAAAAGCGGTTTTACCGACGGACGGACGGGCGGCTACGATGATCAAATCGTTTCTCTGAAAGCCCGCCGTCATCCTGTCAAGCTCGGTAAAACCTGTCGGGATCCCGGTGATGTCCCCTTTTCTGTTGTGGAGCTGTTCAATATTATCGTAAGTTTGAACGAGCACGTCTTTAATATTTTGAAAGGCCCCGGAGTTTTTACGCTGGGCGACTTCCATAATCGTTTTTTCTGCTTCGCTTAAGAGGTCTTCGACTTCATCCTCCCTTGTATATCCGTCTTGGGCAATCGTCGTTGCCGTACGGATCAAGCGGCGGAGAATCGATTTTTCTTCCACGATTTTTGCATAATACTCTATATTAGCCGCAGTCGGCACAGAATTTGCAATATCCGTCAAATAAGAAATACCGCCAACCTCTTCCAAAAGGTCCGTGTTCGCAAGCTCTGATGTTACCGTCACCAGGTCTACAGGCTCGCCGCGGTCTCCAAGAACAAGCATGGCGTTATATATTTTTTGGTGCGACATTCTGTAAAAATCATCTGGAATCAAGACTTCTGACGCCAAAGTTAAAGCTGATGGTTCTAAAAAAACAGCACCTAACACGGCCTGTTCGGCTTCGATATTTTGTGGCGGCAGCCTGTCATTCAGAAGATCTGTCATGTTAAGCACCGTCCTCCCATTTAAAAATAATCCAACGTCTATTTTACCATTTTTACAGAAAAAAAATAGACTCGCTTTTTGTAGAAATATTTTCATAGAGAGGGAGAACGGCAGTCAGGATGTTTGCTCCCCTGATCTATCCGGGAAATAAATCAGTAAACAAGTTTCGGGAGGTTGTTTTTCATGAAGGTCTATACGGTGTCACCAAATGCCGAGACAGACGGATGGTTTTTGAAACTGGAAGATACGGCGCCTGTTGAGCTTTATGACACAAGGGCAGAGGCCGTGGAAAAAGGAGAAGAGATGGCGAAAGAGAATCGTCCTGCGAAGCTTGTCATCTATGACCGGCAGGACAACAAAGAAGACGAACGGTCTTATTAAACACCTCGGCCGAGGTGTTTTTTTAAGATTCCACAATTAATCCAGCCGGCTGTTCCAATTGTGTTTCAAGAGCATGCCGACCATCAAATCAGTCGCATGCTGGTACAAATCCCATTCTTCATAGGCCGCAAATTTCATCCGCAGCGTTTGCAGCACATTGCGCATATCTTTGTACTCTTCAAATGTGTAAAGCCCTTTCGCTCTAACCTGCTGTTCATACAATTTCTTTTTCAGCCCTGATATTGTCGAATTCAAGACGATCACCTCCACTTTATTTATATCGCTTTTTTCTTTTTCTTCCAACTCACTTGTCATATGATGTTACAATAAATATTGGAGTCAATATTCACTGTTGCGTACTCTGCGCGCTGGGGTACAATATAAAATGGAGGACTTTATGAAACCTTTACAAATATCTGCCGAAACGGCGCAAAAACTTTCGGAAACCTTAAATCTTCCTCTTGAACAAATCATGCATATGCCGCAGCATATCCTGCTTGCGAAAATTGCCGAAATTCAGAAGCAAGATCAAAAAAGTAACCTTGGATGATGTTCCGGGTTTCTTTTTCATGTCACTTTTCCACCTGAAAGCAAAGGAGAATACATCATGCATTACATTGACGCTCGACGCGCCCGTTTGAACAATATTTTTTTGATTGCAGGAATCATATTTATCGCTTTTAATTTAAGACCGGCTATTACAGCTGTCGGGCCATTGATCAGTTCGATCCGCTCTGATATGGATTTGACGAACGGCATGGCAGGCTTCTTGACGACGCTGCCGCTGTTATCTTTCGCCATCCTGTCCCCAATCACCCCTAAGCTCGGTCAGAAGCTGGGCAACGAGAGAACCCTCTGGGTCGGATTGGTCATCTTATTGATCGGGATTTTGCTGCGCTCTTACGGAGAATCTTTCACATTATTTGCAGGAACCGCATTGATCGGAGTCGGCATCGCCATCTGCAATGTGCTGCTGCCCAGCCTGATCAAACATAAATTTCCTGACAAAGCGGGAATTATGACCAGTTTCTATACGACCGCCATGTCGATTTTTGCGGCGCTCGCTTCAGGGATCAGCATTCCGCTGTCGCACGGTTTAGCGTGGGGATGGAGCGCGTCGCTCATGGTCTGGGCGGGCCTCGCGTTTGTTGCGATTTTGATTTGGGTTCCCCAGCTCCGCTATCATGATACGGGAAACCGTACGGTCAGCTTAAAGGGGAACGGCCAAACGGTCTGGCGCTCGAAAATTGCCTGGCAGGTCACATTCTTTATGGGCATACAGTCGTTCTTGTTTTACTGCACAATCGCCTGGCTGCCTGAAATTCTCCGCTCACACGGGATGAGCATGTCCCTTGCCGGCTGGATGCTGTCGCTGATGCAGTTTGCCAGCCTCCCGTCGACATTTTTGACTCCGGTTCTCGCCGGGCGGTTTCGAAACCAAAAAAGCATCGTGCTGGCCCTCGGCATCCTATACTTGGCGGGGATGTCAGGGCTATTGTACGGAGGCAATACAGCGATGCTGACGCTTTGGGTTATTTTAATCGGGATCGGACAAGGGTCCAGCATCAGTTTAGCCTTGACTTTAATCGGGCTGAGAAGCGAAAATGCCGATCAAGCCGCGGCATTATCAGGGATGTCGCAATCTGCCGGGTATTTGCTGGCAGCGATTGGTCCAAGCTTTGTCGGTTTTCTTTACGATCATATGCACTCATGGAACGGACCGATTTTACTGTTCATCGGGGCGCTGGTCGCTTTGATCGGTGCAGGACTCGGTGCGGGAAGAAATCAATATATCTATGCTAAAGCAGCATAACGAAGCCGGCAGATGAGCCGGCTTTTTTTTGGAATATAACCTGACAACACAGCGGTCAGATGAAGCTTGATGCTGTATGATCAAACTTGACAAAAATAATTCACTTAATGGTCTAGACAACTAGAGTTGTAATGTTCTATACTGATGATAACGTTTTCAAGAAAGGACTTTTGACTGTGAAAACCAAACCTTCTCAACGCTATATTTTTAAACATCTTCATATTTACAGTGAAAATGGAACGATAGAAGACGGATTTCTTCTGACGAACGGAGAAAAAATCGAGACTTACGGACCAATGGCTGATATTCCTGCTTCAGCCGCAACGGCAGAACAGCTGACATTTCCGGAGAACTTCAAAGTGCTGCCGGGCATGATTGATGTTCATATTCACGGAGCAAACGGCGCAGATGTTATGGATGGAACAGCCGAGGCTTTGCAAACCATGGCTGAAGCCCTGCCGAAAGAAGGAACGACAAGCTTTCTGGCAACGACGATGACCCAAGATAAAGCCACGATCGAGCATGCGCTGGCAAACGTTCACCGGTATAAGGAAGCCGGCGGACAGCCCGGAACCGCTGAAGTATTAGGCGTTCACTTAGAAGGCCCTTTTATTTCAGAAAAGCGGTGCGGCGCCCAGCCGCCGGATGACATTATACCGCCGGATCTTTCGTTATTTAAAGAATGGCAGCGCCTCTCGGGGAATAACATTAAATTAGTCACACTTGCGCCAGAGCTGGAAGGGTCTTTGGAACTGATTTCCTTTTTAAGAGAAACAGGTGTCACGGCATCCGCCGGCCACTCCGACGCCGGCCTCAAAGAAATGGAAGCCGGGATTAAGGCAGGCCTCTCACATGTCACCCATTTGTTCAACGGCATGCGGGGGCTGCACCACCGCGAGCCGGGGACGGCAGGAAGCGCCCTTCTTCATGATGAACTGAAGGCCGAAGTCATTGCCGACGGCATTCATGTTCACCCTGCCGTCATCAAGCTGGCATTTCAGCAAAAACAGAAAGAAGGCATCATTTTAATTACGGATGCCATGCGTGCAAAATGCTTAAAAAATGGAACCTATACATTAGGCGGACAGGAGGTGTTCGTGAAAGGCGAAAAAGCCGTTTTACAGGATGGTACGCTTGCCGGCAGCATCTTGAAGATGAACCAGGCTGCTCTGAACATGATCGATTTTACGGGGTGTTCACTCGAAGATATCGTCTACATGACAGCGGTCAATCCTGCCAGACAGCTTCATGTGTTTGACCGGAAAGGCAGCATACGGAGCGGGAAAGATGCCGATTTGATCGTTTTAAATGAAAAAAATGAAGTTGTGATGACGCTTTGCAAAGGCGTGATTGCATACAGCAAAAGGGAGGTTTCACCATGAAGATCATTGAAGCTAAAGATTATCAGGACATGAGCCAAACAGCCGCCCGATTCATCATCGAGAAAGTGAATCGCTTATCTGCACCTGTTCTCGGCCTTGCAACCGGAGGAACGCCTCTTGGCACATATCAGGGTTTAAGGGAAGATCATGCGCATAACAAAACGACTTACAAGCACGTCTATACCGTTAACTTAGACGAGTATGTCGGCGTTTCCCCGGATGATGAAAACAGCTATACATTCTATATGAAAAAACAGCTTTTCGATCACATTGACATCCCGCTCAGCCATACTCATCTTCCGGACGGGATGGCTTGTGACCTGGACGCCGAATGCAGCCGCTATGAAGCGCTGATCGAGCGGCTTGGAGGCATTGATCTTCAAGTGCTCGGCCTCGGCTTGAACGGTCACATTGGATTTAACGAGCCGGGCACCCCATTTTCATCGAAAACGCATACGGTTGAACTGACACAATCAACGAAAGAAGCAAATGCCCGTTATTTTGATTCCTATGACGCCGTCCCTTCGCAAGCAATAACGATGGGCATATCCACGATTATGAAAAGCAAGCAGATCCTGCTGCTCGTTTCAGGGGAGAAAAAAGCCGGCATCCTGGCGAAGCTGCTCAGTGAAGAACCAAATGAAGACACCCCCGCTTCCGTCTTAAAAACGCACCAGGACGTCGTCATCATAGCGGACAGCGATGCTTTATCAATCGTGAAAGAAAGGGGTATGGCCTTTTGATCAAAAAAGATTCCCACATTCCGATTTACTATCAGATTGAAACCGAGATTAAAAAGCTTGCCGAAACAAAAGATTTGAAACCCGGCGATCTCATTCCTTCTGAAAGAGAGTTCGCAGAAAAATATGAGGTAAGCAGGATGACCGTTCGGCAGGCGGTCAACAATCTCGTCAATGAAGGCATTCTCGTCCGCCAGCGGGGAAAAGGGACATTTATTGCCGAGCCTAAAATTGAGCAGCCTCTCAAAGGATTGACAAGCTTTTCCGAGGACATGAAATCAAGAGGCATGAGACCCGGCACGAAAATGCTCGGCTTCGGCGTCATCCCGTGTGACCAGAGCACAGCGCGCAAACTGGAGATACGTGAGGGGGCTTCCGTCTATGAAGTCAAACGGATCCGCCTCGCCGATGATATCCCGATGGCTTATGAAATCTCCTATTTGCCCGCCGATATCATCAACGGCCTGACCGAAGACATTATGAGCGCATCTTTGTATGACTATGTCGAAAATACGCTCTCCCTTACGATTGACCGAGCCGCGCAAACACTCGAGCCGGCGATTGCCTCTCCGGCAGAAAGCGAGCCTCTCGACATCGAGGAAGGCGCACCCGTCCTGCTCATCGAACGCTTGAGCTATTTGGACGACGGCAGACCGTTTGAAGTGGTCAAATCCGTTTACAGAGGCGACCGCTATAAATTCGTCATCGATATGAAGAGGAAAGACCAATGAGGAAAACAGAGGATACGAACGACAAAAGCACAGCACTTGATGAAATGAATGCTTTAGATATCGTCACCTTGATGAATGAGGAAGACCATACAGTCCCTCGCGCGATTACACCCTGCCTTCCCCTGATCGCCGAGGCGGCGGAGACGATTGTCAGCCGTTTTGAGCAAGGAGGAAGAGTGTTTACAGCAGGCGCCGGCACAAGCGGCAGAATCGCAGTCCTTGATGCGGCAGAACTGCCGCCGACCTTCTCTATTGACGAAAGCCGTTGGACCGGCCTGATCGCCGGCGGATATGACGCGATGTGGACGCCTCTTGAAGAAAATGAAGATGACCGTGAAAAAATCGTCGCTGAACTGAAAGCGCAATCATTCTCGAAAGATGACGTCTTAATCGGCGTCACAGCGAGCGGTTCGACACCTTATGTCCTCGGCGCTTTATCCTATGCCAAACAGCTCGGAGCCGCGTCTGTTTCGATCAGTTGCAACGCGGATACAGAAGCAGGCAAATTAAGCGATATCGCGATTGAGGTTCAAACAGGACCGGAAATTATCCGCGGTTCAACACGGCTGAAAGCAGGAACCGCTCAGAAAATGATCTTGAACATGCTGTCAACAACGGCAATGGTGAGGCTTGGCCGCGTCTATCAAAACGAGATGGTGAATATGAGACTGCTCAATCAAAAATTGGCCGGGCGCGCTGTCACCATTCTGATGAATACTACCGGGTTATCGCAGGATGAGGCCCTGCAAGCATTAAAAGAAAGCGGCAATGACATCAAGGCAGCGATCTTTATGGTGTTGACAAGCGGAACGCTTGAGGATGCCCGCCGCTGTTTATCACACGAAAATGGACATTTGAAAAAAGCGATTCAATATCATCGAAAGGGGTTTTAACTATGTTGGGATTTCTTCAAAATATCGGCCGCGCGCTCATGCTGCCGATTGCCGTTCTTCCTGCTGCGGGCCTCCTGCTCGCACTGGGAAGGGAAGACCTGTTAAACATTCCGTTTATCGCCGCTTCAGGACAATCGATTCTTGACCAACTGCCGATCATCTTTGCGATAGGCGTTGCAATCGGGTTGTCAAAGGATGGCCACGGGGCCGCCGCACTGTCCGGAGCCATCGGTTATTTTGTCCTGACAGGCGGCTTAGCAGCCATCAATAAGGACCTGAACATGGGGGTTCTCGGCGGGATTATTTCAGGTGTTGTCGCCGCCGTCATGTATAACCGCTTTAAAGATGCGAAGCTGCCTGACTGGCTCGGGTTCTTCGGCGGAAAACGCAGCGTTCCGATTATGACAGCCTTCTGTTCCATCATTCTTGCAGGCATTTTCGGCTTCGTCTGGATTTACGCACAGCAGGCAATTGACGCCATTGGAGGATGGATCATTCATGCGGGGGCATTAGGGGTCGGGATATTCGGTCTTTTAAACAGGCTGCTTCTGCCGCTCGGCCTTCATCACATCTTAAACAATATGGTTTGGATGGTTTTTGGAGAATTTGCGGGCAAAACGGGTGACATGAACCGGTTCTTTGCCGGAGATCCAAGCGCTGGCGCCTTTATGACAGGGTTCTTCCCGATCATGATGTTCGGTCTTCCTGCGGCATGTCTGGCAATGATCGCCGCCGCGAAAAAGCATCGCCGCAAAGCAACGGCCGGATTGCTGATCGGATTGGCGTTCACATCATTTTTAACCGGTATCACGGAGCCGATTGAGTTCACATTCATGTTCCTGTCGCCGCTGCTCTTCGGTATTCACGCCTTGTTAACCGCAAGCGCCATGACCGTAACCAATATGTTCGGCATCCATCACGGCTTTACCTTTTCAGCCGGGACGATCGACTATCTCTTAAACTTTGGAATCGCCACAAAGCCGCTGCTCTTGCTGCCGCTCGGTCTTGTATACGGCATTATTTATTTCATCATCTTTTATTTCTTGATTACGAAGCTCAATTTGAAAACGCCTGGACGAGAAGATGACGATGAGCAGGAAAATACACCTGTCAGCCCTGACACAGGATCGTCCAAATACGAAACCCTTGCGGACAAATACATCGAAGCACTTGGCGGAAAAGAAAACATCGAGACGCTGAACAACTGTGTGACCCGTCTCCGCCTCAAGGTCCGCGATGCTTCCAAGTTGGATGAAAGCGCGATGAAAGCCATGGGAGCGAAAGGCTTCGTAAAGCTCAATCAGCACGAGGTGCAGGTGATCATCGGTACAGACGTCGAATTCTTGGCGAATGAAATGAGAAAACATATGGAATAAAAGATAAAGCCCCTTCATCCGGAAGGGGCTTTGTTATTTTATGATTGCTCTTTCACGTGAACTTTCAGTGTTGCTTGTACTTCAGGGTGGAGTTTCACGGGAACATTCGTATATCCCAATGAGCGAATCGCATCATTTAATTCGATTTTGCGCTTGTCGACTTTTAACTGATGGCCTTTTTGCAGTGCATCCGCGATTTGTTTGCTTGTCACGGAGCCGAATAGACGGCCGCCTTCTCCAGACTTGGCTGAAAGCTCCACCGTAATGTCCTCAAGCTGTTTTTTCAGTTCTTTCGCAGATTTTAGTTCTTCAGCCGCTTCTTTCTTCTCTTTTTTCTTCTGACCTTCAAGTACGCTGATATTGGCTGATGTCGCTTCAACAGCCAGCCCTTTTTTGATCAAAAAGTTGTGCGCGTATCCATCCGCTACATTTTTCACTTCGCCTTTTTTCCCTTTGCCTTTAACATCCTGTAAGAAAATTACCTTCATTTCTGAATGCCTCCTTCGAAATACTCGTCAATCGCTTCTTTCAGTCGGTGGAGCGTTTCTTCAACCGTGATATCGGTCAGCTGTGTCGCGGCATTGGTTAAATGACCGCCGCCCTCGAGCGCTTCCATGATGATTTGAACATTCACTTCGCCGAGCGATCTCGCACTGATGCATACCGTGTTCTCGTCTCTTCTCGCCACAGCAAATGACGCTTCGACATCGCTCATGGACAGGAGAGAATCCGCGGCTTGCGCAATGATAACCTGGTCAAAATATTCGTCCGCCTCATCGTCCGGCAGCGATGCGATGGCGATGCCTTTTTGATAAAAAACGGTATGTTGTATAAGCTTCGCCCTTTTAATATAATGATCGGCCGTTTCTTTTAAAAACTTTTGCACCAATACGGTGTCAGCGCCTTTTGCACGCAGGTATGACGCCGCATCGAACGTACGGGAGCCGGTGCGCAGCGAGAAGCTCTTCGTATCGACAATAATCCCGGCCAAAAGGGCTGTTGCTTCGATCATGTTGATTTTTAAGCGCTTCGGCTGGTACTCGAGCAGCTCTGTTACAAGCTCCGCTGTAGATGAAGCGTACGGCTCCATATAGACAAGCAGCGGGTCTTTAATAAACTCTTCCCCTCTTCTATGATGATCGATAACGACGATATTTTCAATTTTATTGACCAGCCTTTCTTCAATGACAAAGGAAGGCTTATGCGTATCAACGATCACGAGCAGCGTGTCGTCTTTCGCGATCTCAAGTGCCTCTTCCGGCGTAATAAATCTGGACCACAGTTCTTCGTATTTTTTAATTTCCCCGATCAGCCTTTGAACGCTTGCGCCGATCTGATTGGAGTCGATCACGACAAAACCGTCTTTGCCGTTTGCTTGTGCGACCTTCAAAATCCCGATGGCTGATCCGATCGAATCCATATCGGGAAACTTATGACCCATGATAATCACATTGCTGCTTTCAGAGACAATCTCCTTGAGGGCATGTGAAATGACCCGGGCTCTGACGCGCGTCCGTTTTTCCATTGGATTCGTCTTACCGCCGTAAAACTTCACTTTCCCGTTCGGCTGTTTGATTGCCACCTGATCTCCTCCGCGTCCCAGCGCCAAGTCAAGGCTGGATTGCGCCAGATCGCCGAGCTCTTTCAATGATGCAACAGATGCACCGATTCCGATGCTTAACGTCAAAGAAATCGTATGAACGGACGTCTTCTCCCGAACTTCATCAAGAATCGAAAACTTTGATGCTTCGAGCTCGCTTAAAATATGTTCGTTTAATACACCGATAAACCGCTCAGAGGAAACTCGTTTTAAGAAAATGCCGTACTCTTGGGCCCACTGGTTCAAAAGCGATGTCACTTCACTGTTTATCGAGCTTCTTGTCTGGTCATCAAGCCCTTGTGTCACATCGTCGTAATTATCGAGAAAGATGTAGGCTAGGACTGTTCTTTCATTTTCGTATTGTTTTTCAATCTGCGTCTGCTCTGTGACATCAAAGAAATAAAGCAGTTTTTCTTCCCGTTTGATGACCACATTAAATTTCCGCTCATTCAGTGTAATCGTTTCTGTGTCCACTTCCTGTTTAATCAAAGGGACGACAGATTCACAAGTATCATAAAGCGACCGGCCGACAAGCGTATTTTCATTAAAGCATGATGCCATAAAAGGATTGGCCCACTCGATATAGTACTGATCGTTAAACAGCATGATCCCGATCGGCATTTCAAGCAGCGCCTCTTCCCCGACTTTTTTCAGACGGTAAGACAGCGTCGATATATAATCGTCCAGCTCTTTTCTGATTTGGGAGTCAGCCCGTCTCAAAAAGTACAAAATGACACCAAGAATGAGAACGCCGGCCGCCCCTGCCACCCAATTAAAATAAATGTTGATGAGGACAGAAATGATTGTGACGACGATTAAAGAATATATGGGGTATCGAAATAACGGTTTTTCATAAAAACTTGGCACTCAAATCAACTCCTCACCATTGGAGAACATCGTGGCTACGATTTTTTTACTCTTTCTCTCAAGTTAAAGCCTATGTCAATTATACCTAAGATGCGAACAAGGTACATCAGGGGCGAAAACAACCCGATAATTAAAAAAAGAACCGGCAGGACAGTTGGCAGTTTCTTGGCATGGCAAAAGTAAAACACAAATGAAAACCCTTGGATGATCAAGACAAAGCCCATGATGAGACTCGCATTTAACAGAACGGAGGAATATACACTGCCCTCTTCAACAGGAGCCAGCGACAGAAGAATCGTCAATAAATAAATCCAAATTATGCTTTGCGGAAGCCTCATATCCCTGAACGGTTTCAAAGACGGTAATTGTATGATGCGCCGCAGCACCGGCTTTGCGAGCAGGTGATTCAAAAATGCGGTGATTCCTGAAAATATCACAATGGCCGTCGGATATAAATATTGCGCCTGTTTGAATTGTTCATTTAGCAATTCGATCTGCTTAGCCGTCTCTTTATCATTTCCAAACGGTTTGATACTCGATTCAAAGGTTTTGATTGTTTCATTATATGCTTGATTGGCCGTCTCTATTAAGTTTAGCCCAAGAAACTGAATGCTGATGAAAAGCAGCAGCACGAATGAAACCATGTATGTAACGGCTGCTGCAGCAATCGCTTGAGCTGGCTCTTTTCTTCTGTAGCAATAGCCCATGATCACGCCTGCAGCACTTAATGGAACGGCAAACATCAGTCCACCTAAGGAACCGACAATCAATGAAACGGGTAAACTGATCAACCCCACCGAAATCCCCGGCTTTAGACCGTGCCTGATCGTTTGAACCATTGCAGGCAGCGGCAGCGTCAATAAAAGAATGGTGCCGATGAAAGGAATATAGAGGCTGATCATCAGCAAAACGGCAAAAATACTGACCATGATAGCGCCTTCTACTAAAGCTCTTGTTTGTTTCACTTGTTCACCTCGTATGTTTAAATGTCATGAATCAAAAAGAGCAGCATAGACGACTGCTCTTTTCTAACGCCGCAATTTCATTTTCAAATAAAGACGATGAGATGAGCAGGTCTCGGCCTTCTCTCATTGTTTCTTTATTCTAACATAAGGTCAAATCGCAAGTAAAACGATCATAAGGCTTGAGAAAGCGAGTCAATGTTCCATGTGAAACACTGTCAGTCCAGAAACCCCGACTTCTCTTTATTTTTCTTTCTCGCTTTTCTGATCAACAACAATATAATCAAAATTGCGATCAGAAGCGTCACGCGAAGCCCGCCGCTCAAGAATAGAAAAAAGTCCTTCAACACATCCAACACATTGATCACCTCTTATTGTTATCACTCAGATGCAAAAATCCCGTATTATTTGACTTCCCCTTTCCAAAACGTTCTAAAACGTCCCTCTGATTCCTTCTATTAACCTTTAGACGGTAATGGGCATATGCTGACTAAGAAAAAGCAATAAAGGAGAATATGAATGACAACAAAAACATTAGCTTGGCATGAAACGTTGGAGTTGCATGAACTAATTGCGGCACAGTCTGTCGGACTGGTCAAGATCAAGAAAAGCATGAAAAAAATCAGCGATCCTCAGTTAAGACAGCTTTACAGCGTGTCAGCAAAGGCATTGGAGCAAAATTTAAGGGAGCTTCTGCCCTTTTTGCCAAAAGCCCCGGCATTTCAGCGGGAGGAAGAACGGGCCGACCTGTATTTTGATGCGGGCGATCTGTTAGTATTGGCGAAAACGACCGTTCGAAATTATGCGATTGCGATCACGGAAACGGCGACGCCCGAGCTCAGGAGAGTGCTTGTTAAACAAATCAATGCGGCCATTAAATTGCATGAACAAATTTTTTATTTTATGTACCAGAAAGGCTTATATCCCGCCTACAACCTCGTCGAGCTGCTAAAAGGCGACGCCATGCACGCGCAAAAGGCAATATCGATGAGATAAAAAAGCCAGCGAGGATAGAATCCTCACTGGCTCTGTTTTTTGCTATTTTACGATTAAAACCGGACACTTCACTCTTTTCGCCACTTTATGGCTGACACTTCCCAGCACCATTTCCTGCAAAGTGTTCAGCCCCCTGCTTCCGATAATCACGATATCAACATCATGATGGTTGGCGTACGATACTATCGTCGGGCCCGGATCCCCGTGCTGCATCGTCATTTGATAGGGAACGGCCGATTGTTTGAATTTATTTTCTATCGACAGCAGCCTGCTGCGCCGTTCACGTTCGAGTTCTGCACGGTTCTCGCTATGCAGGACTTCATGTTTTGCTTTCGCATAATCCAATACATAAATAACGTCGACGACCGCCTGCTTTGACATGGAAGCCAAATGAATCGCATGATCGGCCGCTCTTTCAGAATGCTTTGAGCCGTCAGCAGCCAGCAATATATTTCTATACACCCTTCATCACCCGTTTCTTAGTGATTTGACACTGAACGATGAGGCTGATCATAAGTTGCTAATTTTTCGACCAGCTTCCAGCTGGACTCATTTAAACCAATCAAGTCAACGTCTATTCCCTGATCTTTCATTTTCAAAACGACTTTATCGATAGCCGCCACAGCGGAATCATCCCATATATGGGCCTCTGAAAAATCAAGAATGACCTTTTTCGTTTGCTCATCCGTTTTAAAAGACTTTACGAAATCTTGAACAGATGCAAAGAAAACTTGTCCTTTGATGATGTACTTAATCGCATGTTCTTCTGACTTTTCTTCAATTTTCAATTTGGAAATTTTCGCCACAAAGAAGATCGCGCTCAAAATAACGCCGGCGAAAACCCCTTTTGATAAATCGTGGGTCGCCACAACGGTAATAACGGTCACAAGCATGACAATGGAATCCGTCAGCGGCACCTTTCTTAACATGCTGAACGAAGACCAGTCAAACGTACCGATCGATACCATAATCATCACACCGGCCAAGGCCGCCATCGGAATCTGTACGACCCAGTCGCCCAGCACCAAGATCAAAAACATTAAGAAAACGCCGGCAACAAAGGTGGACAAGCGGCCTCTTCCTCCTGATTTTACATTGATCACAGACTGGCCGATCATCGCGCATCCCGCCATGCCTCCGAAAAACCCGGCGACAATGTTGGCGATGCCCTGTCCGCGGCTTTCCCTGTTTTTGTCGCTTTCCGTATCCGTCATATCATCAACAATAGAAGAGGTTAATAATGACTCAAGCAAGCCGACGATGGAAAGCGCAAAGGCTGTTGGAAAAATAATGGCCAATGTCTCAAAATTGAAAGGAATATTGGGGATCATAAAAGCAGGCAATGATTGCTTCATTTCTCCCAAATCACCGACAGTGCGAAGATCAAAATGGCCGAAAATGGCAAATGCAGTCATCGCAATAATGGCAACAAGTGCAGATGGAACAGCTTTTGTAAAACGGGGAAGAACATAGATAATCAACAACGTAATACCGACCACAACATACGTCATATTTGAAACTCCAACAAAATGAGGAACCTGCGCCATAAAGATTAAAATGGCCAGCGCATTTACGAAACCTACCATAACCGACCGCGGAATAAATTTCATAAAGCGCGCAATCTTCAGCACCCCAAATATCAATTGGATGATTCCCGTTAAAATCGTAGCAGCAAATAAATAATCAAGCCCGTGATCTCTGACCAAAGATCCCATCAAAAGAGCCATCGCCCCGGTCGCGGCTGATATCATCGCCGGACGGCCGCCCGTAAAGGAAATGACAACGGCGATACAAAAAGATGCGTACAAACCTACCATCGGGTCTACACCCGCAATGATGGAAAACGCTATGGCTTCAGGAATGAGAGCAAGCGCTACGACGATACCCGAAAGGATATCCCCCCGTACATTAGAAAACCATTCGCTATTTAATTGTTTAACATTCAAAGATTCAACACCTCGTTCGTAATCATTTGCTTCTAACTCTCATAGAAGCTGATCTGTTTTTAACATGTTTCACTTTAGCAAACCTGTATCAATATGTCTATATGGTATTTTTCTCCGCGCCTGTTTACTGCCCGCAATCCCGTGGAAATGAACACGAAGAAATTAAGAATGTAATTTTAAAAAGAGTCCAATCTAATCATTAGAGGAGGTTTCAATATGGCGCAAGAGCTGGAAAAACGACCGGGACATACAAGATGGTATATTTCTTCTTTATTAAGCAGCATGATCATTTTAAATTACTTTGACCGTGTTGCCATTTCAGTCGCAGCTCCTGCGATACAGGATTCCTTTCAATTGACGGCAACCCAATTAGGCATCGTCTTTTCCATCTATACCTACTCATACACGCTGATGCAGATTCCGGTCGGGAGTCTCTTGGATAAGTACGGCGTTGCCTGGGTGACAAGGGTTGGAATGACCGTATGGAGTTTTCTAACCATTATATTGGCTTTTTTACAGGGGAAATTGCTTCTTTATATTGTCAGATTTTTAATCGGGCTGACGAGTGCTTCAGCTTTTCCTGCCGCTTCCAAAGCCACGGCCTTATGGTTTCCGCCAAATGAGCGCGGCCTTGCCAATTCCCTGTTTGACTCGGCAGCGAAGTTCGCGAATGTCATCGGCGCGCCTCTCGTTGCCTTTTTAGTCACGACATTTGACTGGCGAGCCGCTTTTTTAACGATCGGAATCATCAATGTACTGTTCACCGTATTTTTCTGGTTGTATTATGAACAGCCCGATCGGCACAAACGAATCTCAAAAGAAGAGCTCCATTATATTCAAAAGCATAATGCCGTATCAGATGAAGACATCTCAGAACGGACGCTCATTGCTTTAAAAGCGATGCTGACAAACCGTAAAGCATGGGGACTGATGATCGGATTCACGGGTTACGGCTATACATTCAACCTGCTCTTAACCTGGCTGCCGACTTTCTTTAAAGAAACATACGGAATGGATATTATGTCCTCGGGGCTGTTTACAGCGGTTCCCTGGCTGATATCGACGATTTCCGGAATCGTTGTTGGCGGATGGCTCGTCGATTTTTTAATTCAAAAGGGGCATTCGAATACAAAGGTATACCAGACCGTTATCACAATCGGCATGAGCCTTGGATTTGCCTTTTTGGGAGCTGTTTTCACGCACAACATCACGATTGCGATCATCTGCATTTCCGTCGGCTTAGCCGGAATATCTGCGACGGCGCCTGTCGGTTGGTCGATATCTGCTGATATTGCACCGGTAGGTTCCATCTCTCTGCTCAGCTCAATGGTCAATTTGGCAAATAACTTATTCGGAGGGATTATTGCGGTTTCATTAACGGGTTATCTGGTCGATGTAACCGGTTCATTTACGCTCAGCTTTTTAGTAGCCGGATTTGTATTACTGCTTGGGCTCGTGTTCTATCTTGCAGTCCTCGGCGATATAAAACGGATTCAGATTGGCAAGCAGGAAACCTGAATGCTGCAGGAAACGACCCGGCTTTTGATGAATTAAAAAAAGAACAAGACCGTATTGGGTCTTGTTCCTTTTATCGGCTTACTCGCCTGCTACGTATGGAAGTAAAGCCATTTGACGAGCGCGTTTGATTGCAACAGTCAATTTACGTTGGTATTTCGCGCTTGTTCCTGTTACACGACGTGGTAAGATTTTACCGCGCTCAGAGATAAATTTTCTAAGAAGATCTACATCTTTGTAGTCGATGTGCGTAATGCCGTTAGAAGTGAAATAACACACTTTACGGCGTTTCGCACGACCGCCTCTGCGTCCTCCTGCCATCGTTATTTCCCTCCTTTCTATTCTGTTTTTTTATTCGTCCGTCATCCATTAAAATGGCAAGTCGTCATCAGAGATGTCAATCGGCTTTCCATCGTTTGCGAATGGATCGTCATTGAAGCTGTTGCCTTGATTGCGATTCTGATTGTTTTGACTGCCGCCGAATGGAGCCGGTTCATTCTGTCCGCCGCCAAAGTGTTGGCCTCCCTGGCCTCCGCTGTAACCGCCGGAACCAGAACCGCCGCCTTTAGGCTCCAGAAATTGAACACTTTCAGCTTGAACTTCCGTGACGTATACACGCTGTCCCTGCTGATTTTCATAGCTGCGCGTTTGCAAACGTCCATCTACACCCGCAAGACTTCCTTTTTTAAGGAAATTTGCAACGTTTTCGGCTTGTCTTCTCCAGACAACACAGTTGATGAAATCAGCTTCACGTTCACCCTGCTGATTCGTAAACGTACGATTGACAGCAAGCGTAAAGGTGGCAACAGCTGCACCGCTTGGAGTATAACGAAGCTCTGGGTCCTTTGTCAGTCTGCCGACTAAAACAACTCGGTTAAGCATATTGAGAGACCATCCTTTTGCTTTAGAGTATATAATTCAATTCTGTTTATTCATCTTCTTTAACCACGATGTGGCGAATGATGTCATCACTGATTTTAGCTAAACGGTCAAATTCTTGAACTGCTTCAGCACCAGCTTGAACGTTTAAGATTTGGTAGAATCCGTCGCGGAAATCGTTGATTTCGTATGCAAGACGGCGTTTTCCCCAATCTTTTGTTTCAGTGACCTCCGCACCGTTAGTTGTTAAAATGTTGTTAAAACGCTCAACAACAGCCTTTTTAGACTCTTCATCAACGTCTGGGCGGATGATGTACATGATTTCGTACTTTCTCATTTGTATTTGCACCTCCTTTTGGACTAAGCGGCCCATTATATTGGGCAAGGAGCAATAATCCTATTACTCACAATTTTATATTATATCAAAGCTCTTGTCCTATTTCAACTGCGTTATACATTGAAACGGAAATGAATGACATCGCCGTCTTTAACAATGTATTCTTTCCCTTCAAGGCGGACTTTTCCGGCCTCTTTTGCTGCGGACATGCTTCCCGCCTCCAGCAGATCGTCGTAAGCGACTGTTTCCGCACGGATAAATCCGCGTTCAAAGTCCGTATGGATGATGCCCGCACATTCAGGGGCTTTCATTCCTTTTTTAAATGTCCAAGCTCTGACTTCCTGTTCTCCCGCTGTAAAATAAGTGGCGAGTCCAAGGAGGGAGTAGGACGCTTTAATCAGCTGATCCAGACCGGATTCTTCGATGCCGAGTTCTTCAAGGAACATCGCCTTCTCTTCGCCTTCAAGCTCTGCGATTTCGGACTCAATCTTGGCGCAGACAACGATGACTTCCGCGTTTTCAGCTGCAGCAAATTCCCGGACCTTCTGGACGTACTCGTTTCCTGAAGGATCAGCCACTTCATCCTCGCTGACATTTGCTACATATAAGACAGGTTTTGTCGTCAGCAGATGAAGCTGCTTCAACACCTTTTGCTGCTCTTCCGAGAACTCGACAGAGCGGGCCGGCTTTTCCTGTTCAAACGCCTCTTTTAACTTTGTCAAAATCTCAAATTCAAACACGGCTTCTTTGTCTTTTTGCTTGGCCATCTTTCCGACCCGGCCGATCCGCTTCTCAACGGTTTCAAGGTCAGCCAGTATCAGCTCAAGGTTGATCGTCTCGATATCCGAAATCGGATCTACTTTCCCGGACACGTGTGTGATATTGTCATCGGCAAAACAACGGACAACGTGGCAGATCGCGTCTACTTGGCGGATGTGGGACAGGAACTTGTTTCCGAGCCCTTCTCCTTTTGAAGCTCCTTTTACAATGCCGGCGATATCGGTGAATTCAAATGCGGTAGGGACCGTCTTCTTCGGATTGACGAGTTCTGTCAGCTTTTGCAGACGCTCATCAGGCACCTCTACAATTCCGACGTTTGGATCAATCGTACAGAACGGGTAGTTGGCCGATTCTGCCCCGGCCTGAGTAATTGCATTAAATAAGGTTGATTTCCCAACGTTAGGCAAACCAACAATCCCAGCTGTTAAAGCCATTATTTCATCTCCTCTATAATGAACATCCATGTGTAGTCGTAAATGTTAAACCTGCAACAATTATAAGGATGATTACAGTAAAAGACAAGCTGACAAAACTTGCTTTTCAAGCATACAAACTAAGTGAAAATTCATTTTTCCTTGAGATCGAAAAAAAAGCACGAGGGGGTCCGCTAAGATTAAGATTCGGACTCCTCATGCTTAACTAATATCTTTTTCAGCTTTCTTTGAAACTCTTTGCGCGGGATCATGACGCTGTGTGAACAGCCCTCGCACTTGATCCGGATATCCATTCCCATCCGAATGATCTTCCAGCGGTTCGCCCCGCAGGGATGCGGCTTTTTCATTTCGACCACGTCATTCAGGCCAAATTCTTTATCGGCCAACATCGTTCACCTCTTTGCTTCCTTGTTGTGATCTTATTGTACAAAAAACCACGGCGAAAGAGCAATTCTTCACAATTATAAATATATTTATTTCCATTTACTTAAAATCGGATAAAGTAAGATATTTACCAATAAATACAAATTCAACAACCCGTAAATTGGATATAAAAAAGCGATTAAGTTTGAAAAGCCGATTGACGTAAAAGGCACCATGATCGCGAGGAGCAGGAGGACGATCACCCATCTCGGCCAGTTCACAAATGACAGAAAACGGCTGGACAGACCGAGAATGCTTGAGATCGTCGTTGTGTAGATCGCGACGCAAAGAACAGCCGTCATAAAAATAAAAATCGGAAAAGGCGCGCCCTCCAAAACCGCGAATAAAGGAATTTCATAATGGGCCAGCTCACCGGCAAGCTCTACAAGGGTCTCATTGTACATGTATGAAATAGCGCCAAACACCAGGCCGCTTAATATGCTGGCAATCTTCGCCTCTCCGACTCCCTTCATCTCTTTGCCGACCGCAGATAATACAGCGACAACAGATAATATGTTCAGGGAAGTGAATGCGATGCCGGCAGGCCAGTTGTATTGATGAGTCAAATTGAGCAGCCACGGCTGATGGTGAGCTGTTTGAAAAGAAATCAGCGCATACAGCAGCCCAGCCACCAAAATCGGGATTAAGTAGCTGTTAACGGACAATATGCCATTAAGCCCCCAGAAAAACAACAAGCCTGTGCATAAACAAAACAAGATGACGCCCGTCCAAAACGGGATATGAAAGATTTGCAGCGTTACCCCGCCTCCTGCAATCATCACAATCGTAGTGGTAAACAAATACAGGATGATCAGCACATCGTATACTTTAGCCAGCAGCGGACCGATTAATGTTTCGAGGACAGGCAGAAAATGCTCTGATTTTTGTTCATAGCTGATCTTCATCACAATATAGGTTGACAGGCTGAACATGATCGTAAACAACAGGATAGCCAGTCCGCTTTCATCACCAAAAAACTGCCATATTTCCTGGCCGGATGCATATCCCGCACCTATTAAGCTTCCTAAAATAAGAAGCATCCACTTCATTCCGGCTCTCCACACGATTTGCTCACCCCAACAATATAGTTTTTAAGCTTGTTTCTCCGCTCATGACACTATATTGCCGGTCCTCTATAAAAATTCATGAAACCCCTTTCGACTTTTCTCGTTTAAATAAATATATTATATCAATATAATAAAATGAACTATCACATTTTCTCTTAGTAAAGTATTTTTTCGGCTGGCCAAATCGATTCATCCAAAGCATAAAAAAAGGGACAGCTGGATATACTGTAAACAACCATTCATACTCGAAAACTCACCAAGACACTGCTGTTACCATGATGACAAGGATGTGAAGCCTATGAATCGAAAAGGCGGAATTTTTTCTCAAGAACCAATAAATGAATATATTTCTCATTCGGATCCGCTAGCTGTGAAACAAATAGAGAAAGTCCTTTCCGTCTATTTAAAGGAAGCCGGAGACCGGCCGATCGTGATCGTTTGCATCGGTACAGACCGCTCCACCGGAGATTCGCTCGGTCCCCTCGTAGGAATGAAACTCTCCGCAAAACAGCTGACACGTTTTCATGTCTATGGAACGCTTGCCGATCCGGTT
Organism: Bacillus haynesii; assembly: GCF_001969855.1. Taxonomy (GTDB): domain Bacteria; phylum Bacillota; class Bacilli; order Bacillales; family Bacillaceae; genus Bacillus; species Bacillus haynesii. Next base: position 21,433 of record NZ_MRBL01000012.1, on the reverse strand, counting down.
CATGCCGTGAACTTAAATGAAAAACTTGATCATATTCATCAGCAGCATCAAAATCCATTTATGATCGCGATCGATGCCTGTCTTGGACGGACTAAAAGCGTAGGGTCTTTTCAAATCGGCAAAGGGCCTTTGAAGCCGGGAGCAGGCGTTCAGAAAAGCCTGCCCGAAGTCGGCCACGTGCATATTAACGGAATTGTCAATGTCAGCGGCTTTATGGAGTATTTCGTCCTGCAAAATACAAGGCTCAATCTTGTCATGAGCATGGCTAATGTGCTTGCTGACGGGCTGTCTCATTTGGAGAAAGCAGAATGGCAGCGGCGCCATGTGTCACCAATTCAAAGAATGACCGGAAGGATGTCATAAAAAAACCATCTGTATGTGATCAGATGGTTTTTAAGCTTATGCGTCTTCTTGGGCCAGCAATTCGAGAATGCGCTCCAAGTCTTCATTTGAGTAGAATTCGATTTCGATTCTGCCTTTTTTCTTTTGCTTTTTAATGGTCACCGGGGTTCCAAAATAGTTTTGTAAATAAGATTCCCGTTCTTTGATCACTGCATCTTTCACTTGTTTCGACTTCTTTGTTTCACGTGGAACATCAGCATTTAACTGTTGAATTAACTTTTCAAGCTGGCGGACGTTCAGCTGTTCGGACACGACCTTTTGAACAAGCGGCTCAAGCTTTTTCTTGTTTTTCAATCCGAGCAATGTTCGACCATGGCCCATCGATAACGTCCCGTTGTCAATTAACTTTTGGACGTCTTTAGGAAGTGTCAGCAGCCGCAAGTGGTTGGCGATGTGAGGCCTGCTTTTTCCAAGTCTTTTTGCCAGTTGTTCCTGGGTCATCTCGAGATGTTTGAGCAAAGATTCATAGGCTTTTGCTTCTTCAAGCGGAGACAGGTCTTCTCGTTGAAGATTTTCCAATAGGGCAATCTCCATCATCAGGGATTCGGACAGCTCGCGCACAATCGCAGGAATGGTTTCCAATCCGGCTTTTTCAGCAGCCCGGAAGCGGCGTTCTCCGGCTACAATGTCATAACCTTTAATTGACTTTCTGACAATGATGGGCTGCAAAACACCGTGTTGTAGAATGGACTCCTTCAAATCTTTTAACGATTGGTCATCAAACGTTTTTCTTGGCTGATAAGGGTTGGGCCGCAAGTCTTGCAGCTTGATTTCCTCAACCGTTTCTTCGGATAAATCAACATTTGAAAACAATGCATTAATCCCTTTTCCGAGACCTTTAGGCATTCGCAGCCACTTCCTTTGCTAATTCTAAATAGACTTCCGCTCCTCTGGAACGAGGATCATATAAAATGATCGGCTTTCCATGACTCGGTGCTTCACTGAGCCGGACATTCCGGGGGATAACCGTTTGGTATACTTTATCACGGAAGTACTTTTTCACTTCTTCGATGACCTGTATGCCTAAATTCGTTCTTGCATCAAGCATTGTCAGCAATACACCGTCTATCATCAGATCCGTATTTAAATGTTTTTGCACGAGCCGAACCGAGTTGAGCAATTGGCTCAGCCCTTCCAGCGCATAATATTCGCACTGAACCGGAATCACGACGGAATCGGAAGCCGTAAGCGCATTGATTGTAAGCAGCCCTAATGACGGCGGGCAGTCAATAATCATGAAATCATAGTTTTGTTTAACAGATTCCAAAGCCCTTTTCAGCCGGACTTCACGGGAAATGGTCGGAACGAGTTCAATTTCCGCCCCCGCAAGCTGAATCGTTGCAGGAATGACATCCAAGTTTTCTACGGATGTTGTTTTGATGACATCTTTCACATCTGCATCATCTACTAATATATCGTACACACATTGATCAACATCAGCCTTTTCAACGCCGATACCGCTTGTTGCGTTTCCTTGCGGGTCTATGTCGACTAACAAAACCCTTTTCCCGATGTAAGCTAAACAAGCTCCCAGGTTAACGGAAGTTGTCGTTTTGCCAACGCCACCTTTTTGGTTTGTGATCGCAATAATTTTCCCCACAATGTCACCTACTTTCACATTGAACAAGTTTCTCTCATTTCTCTATTTTAACAAAAAAAGAATCAGCCGTTTGCTTTTTTTGAATTTTTGTTTTTTGAAAGAGATCCGTTTTGTTTATTTTTCGACATAAAGAAACCATTTTTTTATCTCAGAAAAAAGAGAAGAGACGTTCAAATGAAGTGAAAGATAGTTTTAATATTATATTAATATAAAAAATCCCCCTGTATTAGGGGGACTTCAATCAATCTGCTGCGGGCATTTTCCGGGTGGCAATAGCAATCCTGTTCCAGGCATTAATCGTGACGACTGCCATGATCAGTTCGGCTGTTTCAGCTTCTGAAAAATGGGTCCTGACTTCGTTGTATACTTCATCCGGCAGCCCGTGCTCGCCGATTCGCGTAACGGCTTCAGTCAGCGCCAATACTGCCCGCTCTTTTTCCGTGAAAAAAGGCGCTTCCCGCCACGCATTAAGCGCATATATCCGCTGTTCCGTCTCACCGTTCTGCCTTGCATCCTTCGTATGCATATTTAAGCAGAAAGCACATCCGTTCAGCTGTGAAGCCCGGATTTTGATCAATTCCTTTAAGATGGGGTCAATGCCTGAAGAAGCCTGCGCTTTTTCAAGCTCCAGCATTCCTTTGTAGCCCTCAGGGTTTACTTTTTCCATTAGAAATCTCGTTTCCATGTCTATTCCTCCTTTAAGTGTTTCACTTATATAACAAGTGAGGAACGGCGTTTGTGACAGAAAACGTTATATTTTAATGTGCTTCAGTTTATCGGGATTTGACACGATAAACACATTTTTGATGGAATCGCCTTCCGGATTCCAAGCAAAGCAAACGGCGTAAGCCGGGCGGTTGTTTTTAATAATCAACACACCCTTTTGGCCGTTGATATCGACAGGCATAAAGCGGCCGGAAAAGCTTCCCTTTGAAACAACTCCCGTAAAAAACGCATAAATGCGGCTCTTTCCATAGATCGGTCTCAAAGCGCTACGCACTTTTCCGCCGCCATCTGTATACAAGACGGCATCTTCAATCAATTTCTTGGAAAACTCCTCAAAATTACCGGTTCTCGCTGATTCGATAAACAGCCGGGCCAATTGCTGTTCTTCAACCGGCTGTGATAATACTGAAATTTCCCCGTTTAATTTCTGTTTCAGACGGCTGTGGATTTTACGGCAGTTCGCTTCCGACTTCCCGATAATGGACGAAATTTCCTTATAATGATATCCAAACACTTCCCTAAACATCAAAACGGCTCTTTCTACAGGATTTAATCGGCTCATAACTACCAGAAAAGCATAGGAAACCTTTTCTTTTTCTTCAACGTACTCAGCCGGACTTTGAGCTGAAAGTGCCACCTGCGGTTCCGGAAGCCATTCCCCGATATATACCTCTCGCTTCTTGCGGGCAGACTGCAGTTCATTTATGCAGCGGTTTGTGATAGATTTCGTCAAATATGCTTGAATATGGTCAATTTGACTGATATCTTTTTCCTGAAGGTCTGCGAACAATTCTTGGACGATGTCCTCTGCATCTTGCAAAGAACCGAGCATACGGTAAGCAATTGAAAAAAGCAATGAATGATATTGTCGATAATATTCCATAGATGCTCCCCCATAGATATTTTGCCTAAAAAAATAAAAGCTCTATAGGGAGCTTTTATTTCGGTATCTTGATCGTAAACTGAATATATTCTTCAAATTCCTCTTCTTCCGTATTCAGTTTGACGCCGCTGTCTTCCACCATTGATAAGGACTGGCGAATCGTATTCATCGCGATTCTCGCGTCCCTGCTGTACGCTTTTCTCTTTGGTTTCGGCTTGCGTTTATCCTGCTCAAGCATTTTGACGACACGGTCTTCGGTTTGTTTTACATTTAAATTCTTTTCGATGACTTCATGTAACAGCTTGACCTGAAGGTCGGGCTGTTTCAACGGTATGAGCGCTCTGGCATGGCGCTCTGAAATTTCTTTTTTCAAGATCGCTTCCTGCACCTCTTCCGGAAGCTTTAACAGTCTGAGCTTATTGGCGATTGTTGACTGGCCCTTTCCAAGCCTTTGTGCAAGGGCTTCCTGTGTCAAATCGTGAAGCTCTAAAAGCCTTGCATAAGCATGCGCCTCTTCAATCGAAGATAATTCTTCCCTCTGAAGGTTTTCGATAAGAGCGACAGAAGCGGTCTCCGTATCTGAAAAATCCTTAATAATAGCGGGAACCTTCTCCCAATCGAGCGTTTGAACCGCCCGCCAGCGCCGCTCTCCGGCTATGAGTTCATATTGGCCTTCCCGCTCTGTTTTTCTGACGACAATCGGCTGGATAATGCCGTGTGTATGAATGGTTGCAGCTAATTCTTTAATTTTTTCTTCTGAGAAAATGGTGCGCGGCTGAAAACGGTTAGGAATTATATCGCCTACTGGAATCTCTTGAATTTCTTCTTTATTCGTATCATGTTCAGCAATCTCTGCTTCTTCTTCCTTGTCGCCAAGTCCGAAGAGACGAGAGAATGAATGCTTCATGTACCTACACCACCTTTAAACACTGCCATTTTTATAATTCTATTTTCTCATGAATTTTCCTTCTGTGACATCACGAAATTTGAAGAAAACGAATAATTTAACCTTCAATAGGAGATTTATTAGGTGTTCCAGGCTTTCTTGGAAATTTCTTCGGTGTCTGAGATTGCTTTTTGATGACAATGATGTTTCTGTCGCTTTCTTCTATTGGCAGCTGAAAAGAATGTACGGTTTCAATTTCGCCTCCAAGTGTTTTGATGGCTTTTTTGCCCGTTTCAATTTCTTCATCAGCCGAAGCTGCTTTTAATGCTACGAATAAGCCGTCTTTTTTCACAAGCGGAAGGCAGAGCTCGCTGAGAACCGAAAGGCGGGCGACAGCGCGTGCCGTCACGACGTCATAGCTTTCTCTGTGGTCTTTCGATCTTCCGAATATTTCCGCGCGGTCATGGTAAAAAGCTGTGTTTTCCAGCTTCAAAGCATCTGACAGCTGATTCAAAAAGTGAATCCGTTTGTTCAGTGAGTCAACGATTGTGACGTGAAGGTGCGGAAAGCAGATTTTAATCGGAAGGCTTGGAAATCCGGCGCCCGCTCCAACATCACAGAGACTGGTCATCTTTTTGAAATCAACGTAAAAAGAAGCGGCAATGGAATCGTAAAAATGCTTTAAGTACACTTCTTTTTTCTCGGTAATCGAGGTTAAATTCATTTTTTCGTTCCATTCAACAAGCCATTCGTAATAGGTCTCAAATTGCTCCAGCTGGAAGGAGGAAAGGGAGATGCCTTTCTCTTCCAAACCGGCTGTAAATTGCTCAATGTTCATGCCGTCACCCTTTCTATTCCGCAACCTTGGCAATCCGTCCCTGCTCTAAGTAGACGAGCAGAATGGAAATATCAGCAGGATTGACGCCGGAAATCCGTGAGGCTTGTGCGACAGACAGCGGTCTGACCTCTTTCAATTTTTGGCGCGCTTCCGTTGCAATGCCTTTGATCGCGTCATAGTCGATTCTGTCAGGAATCTTTTTGTTTTCCATTTTCTTTAGTTTTTCGACCTGCTGCAAGGACTTTTCAATATATCCTTCATACTTAATTTGAATTTCTACCTGTTCAGTAACGTCGCCGGCGACTTTTTGTTCAGGCGGCGCAAGAGCTGTGACGGTTTCATAGTTCATTTCCGGCCGCTTCATCAGGTCGGTCGCGCGAATGCCGTCTTTGAGCTCGCTGCCGCCTAGTGAACGGATATATTCCTGATTTTCCTTTGTCGGTTTGATAATAACAGAATGAAGACGTTTTTTCTCTGCTTCAATGGCCGCTTTTTTCTCTTGAAACTTTTGATATCGTTCTTCAGAAATCAAGCCGATCTGATAGCCGATCTCGGTCAGGCGCAAATCTGCATTGTCGTGACGCAGAAGCAGCCTGTACTCCGCACGCGAAGTCAGCAGACGGTACGGTTCGTTTGTTCCTTTCGTCACAAGGTCGTCGATCAATACACCGATATAAGCGTCAGAACGGCTGAGAATGACCTCTTCTTTGCCAAGCGCTTTCCGGCCCGCATTGATGCCGGCCATAATTCCCTGTCCGGCCGCTTCTTCATAGCCTGATGTTCCGTTAATCTGTCCGGCTGTGAATAGTCCCGGAATTTTTTTCGTTTCCAGTGTCGGCCACAGTTGAGTCGGTACGATCGCATCATATTCAATCGCGTATCCCGCCCGCATCATTTGCACATTTTCAAGACCGGGAATAGTTGAAAGCATTTTTCGCTGCACATCTTCCGGAAGGCTTGTCGACAATCCCTGGACATAGACTTCCTGAGTGTTGCGACCTTCAGGCTCAAGAAAGATCTGGTGTCTCGGCTTATCATTAAAGCGGACGACCTTGTCTTCAATAGACGGGCAATATCTCGGCCCCGTTCCTTTGATCATGCCCGAGTACATCGGTGAGCGATGCAGATTGTTGTCAATGATTTCGTGCGTTTCCGGACTTGTATATGTGAGCCAGCAAGGAAGCTGGTCTGTAATATATTCCACCGTCTCATACGAAAAGGCCCGCGGCACTTCATCACCGGGCTGAATTTCCGTTTTGCTGTAGTCAATCGAATGGCTGTTGACCCGAGGCGGCGTTCCTGTTTTAAAGCGGACGAGGTCAAAGCCGAGCTCTTCAAGGTGCTCAGACAGCTTGATGGACGGCTGCTGGTTGTTCGGTCCGCTGGAGTATGACAGATCGCCAAGAATGATTTTCCCTCTCAAAAATGTTCCCGTCGTCAAAACAACGGTCTTAGAACGGTACTCCGCCCCTGTTTGGGTTACAACGCCCCGGCATTCCCCGTCTTCAATGAGAAGGCGTTCGACCATTCCTTGCAGCATGGTCAAATTCGGTTCATTCTCAAGTGTCTTTTTCATCTCGTGCTGATATTGGAATTTATCAGCCTGAGCCCGCAGCGCACGGACGGCAGGTCCTTTTCCTGTATTTAAAAGCCTCATTTGGATATGAGTTTTATCGATATTTTTAGCCATTTCCCCGCCGAGCGCATCGATTTCGCGGACGACGATTCCTTTTGCAGGTCCGCCGACAGACGGGTTACATGGCATGAAAGCAACCATATCAAGGTTAATCGTTAAGACAAGCGTTTTTGCGCCTTGTCTGGCTGACGCCAGCGCCGCTTCAACACCGGCGTGGCCGGCGCCGACGACAACGACGTCATATTGGCCTGCTTCATAGCCCATATGCTTGTTCCTCCTTTATTTTCCTAAGCAAAATTGAGAGAAGAGCTGGTCGATCAGGCTTTCATGTACAGCATCGCCAATGATCTCCCCGAGAACTTCCCAACATCTTGTTAAATCAATTTGAACCATATCGATCGGCACATCGTTTTCGATGCCCTCCAAAGCGTCAGTGATGGCGCGCTTCGCCTCATGCAGCAGTGAGATGTGCCTTGTATTGCTGACATATGTCAAGTCGCCGCTCTCGATCGTGCCTGTGAAAAACAGCGATTGAATGGCTTCCTCCAGCTCATCAATCCCTTCCTCTTTCAATAAGGATGTCGTGACGACAGGCTGATTCCCCGCCAATTCCCGAACGCGATCAAGATCAAGCTTTTGCTCAAGATCGGTCTTATTGACGATGACGATGATGTCCATTCCCTTTGTTGCTTCAAAGAGCTTGATGTCTTCTTCTGAAAGGGGCTCGCTGTAATTGAGGACAAGTAAAATCAAATCGGCTTCTTTTAAAACCTGTCTTGAACGTTCAACGCCGATTCGCTCGACGATGTCTTCGGTCTCGCGGATCCCGGCTGTATCGACAAGACGCAGCGGCACGCCTCTGACATTCACATATTCTTCAATGACATCCCGCGTCGTTCCCGGAATATCCGTTACAATCGCTTTTGTCTCATGGACGAGACTGTTTAAAAGCGAGGACTTGCCGACATTGGGCCGCCCGATGATAACCGTCGAGATGCCTTCTCTTAATATTTTACCCTGCTCTGAAGTCGTCAGCAGCGCCTCGATTTCCTTTTTGACCTTTGTCGCCTTTTCAATCAGCATCTTGTGTGTCATTTCTTCGACATCATCGTATTCCGGATAGTCAATATTCACTTCAACGTGAGCCAATGTTTCAAGAATCTCGGCTCTCAACCGTTTGATCAGTGAAGACAGCCTTCCTTCCATCTGATTCATGGCCACATTCATAGCGCGGTCTGTTTTGGCCCTGATGAGATCCATGACAGCTTCAGCCTGGGAAAGATCGATTCTTCCGTTCAAAAAGGCTCTTTTCGTAAATTCCCCCGGTTCCGCCAGACGCGCTCCCTCTTTCAAAACGAGCTGAAGCACCTGGTTGACGGTCACAAGTCCGCCGTGGCAGTTGATTTCTACAATATCTTCCCGCGTAAAAGTTTTCGGCGCTTTCAGTACCGAAACCATGACTTCTTCCACGACTTTTTCCGTTTCCGGATCAACGATATGACCGTAGTTAATCGTATGTGAATCGACGGAACTCAGCCTTTTCCCGCGAGGTCCTTTATATACTTTATCGGCGATCGCAAGAGCCTCAGGGCCGCTCATCCGAACGATCGCAATCGCCCCTTCTCCCATCGGCGTTGAAATCGCAGCGATGGTATCCATGGCTTTCACCTCTCTTTTTCATTCGTATATCTATTATCCCCATTTGTCCGGGGCATCTTCCAAACATCGTATATGGATGAAAAACTTTTATTGTAATCAAAATTTAAAGATAACATAGTTTCAATTGAAGTGAAAGTGACTTGAACCGTTATCCACAACCGTTCTAAGCCATCATTACTTACTTTAACTTATCCACATGTGAATAACAATTAAATTTCATTTTCATCAACAGCTTACACCGAAAAAACTAGAACTTAAACTGATTTTGTCTGCATTCATCGATTTTGCAACGGCAAAAAACCGAAGTCCCTATTTTGGGAACTTCGGTTTTCCTGTTATTTTTTATATGAGATGACAAGGTGCCGGTTATGGTCTTCTCCGGTAGAGTAAGTTTCGATATGCTGCGAGTAGCCTGCAAGCGTATCATGGATGACCTTGCGCTCACCGGAAGGCATCGGCTCCAGGTGAATGTCTTTTTTCTGCCTGGACGCCTGGTCAGCAAGCTTCAATGCAAGCTGAGCCAGTGTTTCCTTCCGCTTTGCACGGTATCCTTCGGCGTCAACCACCGCTTGGATATATCTGTCGGAATGACGATTGAGCACGAGCTGCGTCAGCGTTTCAAGGGCATTTAAAGTTTGTCCCCTTTTTCCAATTAAAAGAGCTGTTTTATCACCTTTTAACTGGAAAACCACTCGTTTTGACTCCTCTTTTGCCGTCACCTGGGCTTGTATTCCCATATTCGAAATCACATTTTCCAAATACTGTTTCGCTTCTTTAACCGGGTCTATTTTTTCCCGAATGTTCACGACTGCAGACCGATGACCGAAAATGCCGAATAATCCCTTTTTTCCTTCATCAACTACGTCGACTTCGACATCATCTGCATGAAGGCCTAGCTGTTCAAGCCCGGATTGCACTGCTTCATCGACGGTACGTCCAGTAGCAGTCAGTTCCTTCACTTTTTCTTACCTCCGGATTTTTTTCCTCCGGCTGCCGCTTCCTGTCTCTCTGCCTTTAGATCAGGCCCTTTGATAAAGAAGGTTTGAGCAATCATGAATAAGTTACCGACTACCCAGTACAGAGAAAGAGCCGCCGGGAAACTGATCGCAAATACAACGATCATGATCGGCATCAGCCAAAGCATCATCGCCATCTGCGGATTTTGCTGCGCTGTTCCCGCCATCATCAGCTTTTGCTGAATGAAAGTGAACACACCGGCGAGAATCGGCAAAATGAAATACGGATCACGCTCCCCAAGGTCAAACCATAAAAAGCTGTGTTCTGCGATTTCCCGCGTTCTCATAATGGCATGATAGAATCCGATTAAAATCGGCATTTGAATTAAGATCGGGAAACATCCGGCAAGCGGGTTAACCCCGTGCTTTTGCATGAGAGCCATCGTTTCCTGTTGAAGCTTCTGCTGCGTTTTTTGATCTTTAGAACTGTATTTTTCGCGAAGTTTTTGCATTTCAGGCTGGAGAGCCTGCATCGCTTTCGAACTCTTCGTCTGCTTGATCATCAGCGGCAAAATTAAAAGTCTGATTAAGAGCGTGACGATGATAATCGCGAGTCCGAAGTTTTCATTCGTTAAATTTGCTACATACGTGATCAGCTGTGACAACGGGTATACGATATACGTGTTCCAAAACCCTTCGCTTTCTGCAGTGATCGGCTGGTTGATTTCCGTACATCCAGCTAAGAGCACGATAACGCCGATCATACTGAACAATAATAAAATTCGCCTCTTCAACAACATTTCCTCCTAAATCTTCATTCTTCAACCGGTATTTTTCGGTTATGACCATTAAAAAGACATACTTTCTCGTATTTTATCATCTTTCTCCCCGAATGGGCGACGACATTTTTCAGGAGCTAAAGGAAGCGCTTAAAAATGAGGAGCCATAACTTCTTTCTAACCCGGACTATGATGGCTGATTCGGTTTTTTCCGGTAGACAAACGACTTTCTGAAAAGATGCTGCAAACTTTTTTTCGTCTCTTCATATGACAATTCAGCTGCAGGCTTTCTTGCAATGATAATGTAGTCATTTTCTTGTTTTAATAGATCCCGCTCTTCCTGGATGACCTGGCGAATCAGCCGCTTTACCCGGTTGCGCACGACTGCGTTTCCGATTTTCTTGCTGACCGACAGTCCCACCCGAAACTCTTTCGCCTCAGGCTGGTGAAGCACATATAAAACATATTGCCGGTTTGCCATCGATTTGCCTTTTTTAAATACTTTTTGAAAATCTTCATTTTTCTTTAATCGATTTCGCTTTTTCATATCTTCTTTCACTCCGATAACAAGCTGGCAAATGGGCCTGGTCATTCCTCTATGTAAAAAAGACCACTGACATTATTCAGTGGCCTAAGCTGATAATACTTTTCTTCCTTTGCGGCGACGACGTGCTAATACAAGACGTCCATTTTTAGAACTCATACGGCTGCGAAAGCCATGAACTTTGCTGCGCTTACGGTTATTTGGTTGAAATGTTCTTTTCATGTATGACACCTCCCTCGAGGAATAGCTGTTAAAGACAGTCTAATTTATTATATTGGGATGAGCAGTTCATTGTCAACTTCGCTCACACATTTCTTTTTTGCACCATAATAGGATAACACATATCAATTTTCTTCGAAAGCCTAATTTCATTTTTCCTCAATTTTAGCTTAAAAGATTTTTTTGGAAGCGGGAAAATGGGATGAAAGAAGCGAAAAAAAGCCAATGTGGATATCTTTTGCCTCGTTTTTTCTATCCACAATCATTATCGACAACATTTTCACAAAACTAACCGTTGTGGACAATATTTCTTCAACAGTTTGTATAGTGTGTGGATAAGTTCCTCGCAACCATTGCAACCACTCGATTATTCTGATATTATATTTGTGTTTTAACTCTTGATAACAAATTGGCTGCCAATCCCTTATCCACAAACTGTGGATAAGTTGTGGAAAGTTTTTTCACAGGGTGTGCAGTAATTTGTCCACATCTTGTGAAAAATGTCGAAAAGACGTTTTTCTACTATATTATATGTTTTCAACATTTCATTAACGAATGGACTCATCCATTTGCTCTTTTTTTGTGTTCTATAACAGGTTGGACAAGCAAATATTGCTGGTAAAGGAGGGACGAACCGCCATTATGAAAAACATATCGGATCTTTGGAATCAAGCTTTGGGGCAGATTGAAAAAAAATTGAGTAAGCCCAGCTTTGAAACATGGATGAAATCGACAAAGGCCCATTCATTGCAGGGCGATACGCTGATCATCACCGCACCGAACGAGTTTGCCAGAGACTGGCTTGAATCAAGATACCTGCACCTGATCGCCGATACGATCTACGATCTGACTGGAGAAGAATTGAGCATTAAATTTGTCATTCCTCAGAATCAAAATGAAGAAGATTTTATGCCCAAGTCTCCAATCAAAAAAATGTCGAAAGAAGAACCGGCTGATTTTCCGCAAAACATGCTGAATCCCAAATATACATTTGATACGTTCGTTATCGGTTCAGGAAACCGATTCGCCCATGCGGCGTCTTTGGCAGTGGCTGAGGCCCCGGCGAAAGCTTACAATCCGCTGTTTATTTATGGGGGAGTCGGACTTGGAAAGACTCACTTAATGCATGCGATCGGACACTATGTCATCGATCACAATCCATCTGCAAAAGTGGTTTATTTGTCATCTGAGAAATTTACCAATGAGTTCATTAACTCGATCCGTGACAATAAAGCTGTCGATTTCCGCAATCGCTATCGAAATGTTGACGTTCTTTTGATAGATGATATTCAATTTTTAGCCGGAAAAGAACAGACGCAAGAGGAATTTTTCCATACGTTTAATACGCTGCATGAAGAAACAAAGCAGATCGTCATTTCCAGCGACCGGCCTCCAAAAGAGATTCCAACGCTTGAAGACCGTTTGCGCTCCCGTTTTGAATGGGGATTGATCACAGACATCACGCCTCCTGATCTGGAAACAAGAATTGCGATTTTAAGAAAGAAAGCAAAGGCAGAAGGACTTGATATCCCGAATGAAGTCATGCTTTATATTGCAAATCAGATCGACAGCAATATCAGGGAGCTGGAAGGGGCATTAATCAGGGTTGTCGCATATTCTTCCTTGATCAATAAAGACATCAACGCCGATCTGGCTGCTGAAGCTTTGAAAGATATCATTCCGTCTTCAAAGCCGAAAGTCATTACAATTAAAGACATCCAAAGAATCGTCGGCCAGCAGTTCAATATCAAGCTGGAGGATTTCAAGGCGAAGAAACGGACAAAATCGGTAGCTTTTCCGCGGCAGATCGCTATGTATCTATCAAGAGAAATGACAGATTCTTCTCTTCCGAAGATCGGCGAAGAGTTTGGCGGACGCGACCACACGACTGTCATCCATGCCCACGAGAAAATATCAAAACTGCTGAGCGATGATGAACAGCTCCAGCAGCAGATTAAAGAAATTAAAGAGCAGCTGAGATAAGTGGTGAGCGGGAAAGTGTGAATAACTTGAACATAGTCTTACACAGTCTGTCCACATGTGGATAGGCTGTGTTTCCGTTCGTTATTGACACTTATCCACAAATCCACAGCCCCTACTAGTACTTCTGCTATTTTTATAAAACATAATAATTAATAGATTCCCGCAAGGAGGATGATTATGAAGTTTACAATTCAAAAAGACCGCCTAGTCGAAGGTGTCCAAGATGTGTTAAAAGCCGTTTCTTCAAGAACGACGATTCCGATCTTAACCGGTATTAAAATTGTGGCCTCTGATGAAGGTGTCTCTCTGACAGGCAGCGATTCCGATATTTCGATTGAATCGTTTATCCCGAAAGAAGACGGCGATTTAGAGATCGTGACAATTGAACAGCCCGGCAGCATTGTGCTTCAAGCCCGTTTTTTTAGTGAAATTGTCAAAAAGCTGCCGATGTCAACGGTGGAAATCGAGGTTCAAAATCAATACTTAACGATCATCCGCTCCGGCAAAGCAGAGTTTAACTTAAACGGTTTGGATGCAAGCGAATATCCACTTTTGCCGCAAATTGAAGAGCATCACGCTTTTCAAATTCCGACCGATCTGCTGAAAAACCTAATTCGCCAAACCGTTTTTGCGGTGTCCACCTCAGAAACACGCCCAATCTTGACAGGTGTAAACTGGAATGTCGCGGGCGGTGAATTAATATGCACTGCGACGGATAGCCACCGTCTGGCGCTAAGAAAAGCTAAGCTCGAGATTAACGAAGACAGTTCATACAATGTCGTCATCCCGGGAAAAAGCTTAACCGAGCTGAGCAAGATCCTTGATGACCACCAGGAGCTTGTCGATATTGTCATTACCGAAACACAAGTGCTGTTTAAAACAAAAAACGTGCTGTTTTTCTCAAGGCTGCTTGACGGAAACTATCCGGATACAAACCGCCTGATTCCTCAGGAAAGCAAAACGAACATGATCGTCAATACTAAGGAATTTCTTCAGGCGATCGACAGGGCTTCGCTCTTGGCGAGAGAAGGACGAAACAACGTGGTGAAACTTTCCGCAGCCGCCAATGAGTCGATCGAAATTTCTTCAAACTCTCCGGAGATCGGAAAGGTTGTCGAAACGGTGAATGCCGAGCAGATTGAAGGGGAAGACTTAAAGATATCCTTTAGTCCGAAATATATGCTGGATGCCCTTAAAGTTCTTGAAGGAGAGGACATTCATGTGAGCTTCACGGGCGCTATGAGGCCTTTTCTGATCCGTACGCCGAATGACGATTCGATCGTCCAATTAATTCTTCCTGTCCGGACGTATTAATTTGTTGGAATAGAAAGTTGCCGGCTGGTCCGGCAGCTTCTCTTATTTTTTCGGGAGAAAAGCGCTCTCGTCCTGCCTTGGTTGTTCATACCGCAAGTTTCCCCTTTCCTTCTTTCCCTGTTTTTTAGTACAATTAGATATTAGTGATATTGAAAGAGGTCGATATAATGACAAAGACGGTGGCTATTGATACAGAGATGATTACCCTCGGTCAGTTTTTGAAATTGGCGGATGTCATTCAGTCCGGAGGAATGGCAAAATGGTTTTTATCGGAATATGAAGTACTCGTCAATGACGAGCCGGATAACCGCCGCGGACGAAAACTGTATGTCGGAGATGTGGTGACGATTGAAGGATTCGGTTCTTTTCAAGTCGTCGGCTAAAAGCAGGTGGTATTGATTGTATATCCAAAATCTTACATTATCATCTTACCGTAATTATGAGCGCCTTGACCTTCATTTTGAGAACAAAGTGAACGTGATTATCGGAGAGAATGCTCAAGGAAAAACGAATTTGATGGAAGCGATCTATGTGCTTGCGATGGCGAAATCCCATCGGACGTCAAATGATAAAGAACTCATACGATGGGATGAAGACTATGCTAAAATAGAAGGCAGGGTCATTAAAAAAAACGGTTCTGTACCCATCCAGCTTGTGATTTCCAAAAAAGGAAAAAAAGGTAAAGTGAATCACATTGAACAGCAGAAGCTGAGCCAGTATGTCGGGGCTGTCAACACGATTATGTTTGCGCCGGAGGATTTAAATCTTGTAAAAGGAAGTCCTCAGGTCAGAAGAAGGTTTCTCGATATGGAAATCGGCCAAGTATCACCTGTCTATCTTCATGACCTTTCTCTTTACCAAAAAATCCTTTCACAACGGAATCATTTCTTGAAGCAGCTTCAAACGAGAAAGCAGACCGATCAAACGATGCTTGACGTGCTGACGGAACAGCTTACGGAATTCGCGGCAAAGGTTGTGATGAAACGGCTTCAATTTGTCGAACAGCTTGAAAAATGGGCTCAGCCCATTCATTCCGGAATTTCAAGAGGTCTGGAAGAGCTGACGTTAAAGTATCATACGTCTCTTCACGTATCAGATTCGCCCGATTTGTCGAAAATGATCAATAGTTATCAAGAAACGTTTTCTAAATTAAGAGATAAAGAAATAGAACGGGGAGTTTCTCTTTCAGGTCCCCACAGGGATGATGTTCTTTTCTACGTCAATGGCCGTGATGTGCAGACTTACGGATCGCAGGGCCAGCAGCGTACGACTGCATTGTCACTTAAATTGGCTGAAATTGATTTGATTCAGGAAGAGATAGGAGAATACCCGATTCTGCTTTTGGATGATGTTTTATCAGAGCTGGACGACTATCGGCAGTCTCACTTGCTCCACACCATTCAAGGCCGTGTTCAAACATTCGTAACAACGACAAGCGTTGATGGAATTGATCATAAAACCTTAAACGAAGCGGAAATCTTTCGTGTTGAAAATGGCACGCTATCGGACTGAGAAAATGGGGTGAGGGATTGTATATCCACTTAGGTGACGATTTTGTCGTCTCAACGCGTGAAATTGTGGCTATTTTTGATTACAAGGCAAAGACATCGCCGATTGTTGAAGAGTTTTTAAACAAGCAAAGACAGCGAATCGTCTCTTCTAACAGCACGCCGAAGTCAATTGTTGTCACATTACAATCAATTTATTTTTCTCCTTTAGCCTCAGGCACGTTGAAAAAACGGGCGCAATCCAAGCCGGAAATCGATTCATAAAGAATCTTAACTATAAATTTATTATGTTTGAAGAAAAGTGTAGGTGAATGTGCGTGGCAATGGAACAGCAAAATAATTACGATGAAAATCAGATACAGGTTCTAGAGGGATTGGAAGCCGTGCGGAAAAGACCCGGAATGTACATCGGGTCGACAAGCGGCAAAGGTCTGCACCATTTAGTATGGGAAATTGTCGATAACAGCATCGATGAAGCATTAGCCGGTTACTGCACTGAAATCAATGTCGAAATTGAAAAAGACAACAGCATCACTGTAAAAGACAACGGACGGGGGATTCCGGTCGGTATTCATGAAAAGATGGGCCGTCCTGCTGTGGAAGTCATCATGACTGTCCTGCACGCCGGAGGAAAGTTTGACGGAAGCGGATATAAAGTTTCAGGCGGTTTGCACGGCGTCGGTGCTTCTGTTGTTAACGCCCTTTCAACCGAGCTCGATGTAACGGTTTACAGAGATGGAAAAGTCCATTATCAGGAATTTGAACGGGGCGTTCCGCAAGCTGATTTGAAAGTCATCGGAGAAACGGAAGTGACGGGAACAACCACTCACTTCAAGCCTGATCCGGAAATATTTACGGAAACGACTGAATACGACTATGATACGCTTGCCACTCGTGTCCGGGAGCTCGCTTTCTTGACAAAGGGCATCAAAATCACGATCGAAGACAAGCGAGATGGAAAAGAGCGCAAGAATGAATACTGCTATGAAGGCGGTATTAAAAGCTATGTTGAACACTTGAACCGTTCGCGGGAAGTTGTTCATGAAGAGCCTGTCTACATTGAAGGATCCAAAGACGGCATTACGGTCGAGGTGGCGCTCCAATACAATGACAGCTATACCAGCAACATCTATTCATTTGCTAACAACATTCATACGTATGAAGGCGGAACGCATGAAGCCGGCTTTAAGACCGGTTTGACGAGGGTCATCAATGATTACGCGAGAAGAAACGGCGTATTCAAAGAAAGCGATCCAAACTTAAGCGGGGAAGACGTCCGTGAAGGTTTAACAGCGATCATTTCAATCAAGCACCCGGATCCTCAATTTGAAGGGCAGACGAAAACAAAGCTTGGCAACTCAGAAGCGCGTACGATAACAGATGCACTGTTTTCAGAAGCGCTCGAAAAGTTTCTGCTTGAAAACCCGGATTCAGCGAAAAAAATCGTTGAGAAAGGGGTTATGGCTGCCAGAGCACGGATGGCCGCAAAGAAAGCGCGCGAATTGACGCGCAGAAAAAGCGCCCTTGAAGTGTCAAATCTGCCGGGGAAACTGGCTGACTGTTCTTCTAAAGACCCGACGATTTCCGAGCTTTACATCGTTGAGGGTGACTCTGCAGGCGGATCGGCAAAACAGGGCCGCGACCGTCATTTCCAAGCTATTTTGCCTTTAAGAGGGAAAATTTTGAACGTCGAAAAAGCCCGCCTGGACAAAATTTTGTCCAACAATGAGGTTCGTTCTATGATCACCGCGCTTGGCACCGGAATCGGGGAAGATTTCAACCTTGAAAAAGCCCGCTACCACAAAGTGGTGATTATGACGGATGCCGACGTCGACGGTGCACACATCAGAACATTGCTGCTGACCTTTTTCTACCGCTACATGAGGCAGATCATCGAACAAGGGTATGTCTATATCGCTCAGCCGCCTCTTTACAAAGTACAGCAGGGGAAACGTGTTGAGTATGCGTACAATGACCAGCAGCTCGAAGAAATTTTAAAAGAGCTTCCGCAAAATCCTAAGCCAGGCCTGCAGCGCTATAAAGGTTTGGGTGAGATGAACGCGACACAGCTTTGGGAAACGACGATGGATCCTGAAACGCGGACATTGCTTCAAGTAACGCTCAAAGATGCGATCGATGCGGATGAAACCTTTGAAATGCTGATGGGCGACAAGGTTGAGCCGCGCCGCAATTTTATCGAAGAGAATGCCCGATATGTAAAGAATTTGGATATTTAATGATTGTAAGGCCTTATTTTCGCTTAATTGAAATAAGGTCTTTTCTAGAATGAGCCTTTGGCGCTCTAGTCATTTGATGTGTATAAAATCAAGATTATTGATATAATGGAGAATAGCCTAATTCGTTGAAGAGTATAAATACAAATCTACTCCCACACAACTCATGTAGATTCTCCAGGGAGGTTTTTTAATGAGTGAACAACATAAGCCCCAAGTTCAGGAAGTCAATATCAGTCAGGAAATGCGCACATCTTTTTTAGATTACGCAATGAGTGTTATTGTTTCCCGCGCTCTTCCGGACGTAAGAGACGGTCTGAAGCCGGTGCACAGAAGAATATTGTATGCGATGAACGACCTTGGGATGACAAGTGATAAGCCGTATAAAAAATCCGCGCGTATTGTCGGCGAAGTTATCGGTAAGTACCACCCGCATGGTGATTCTGCTGTTTACGAAGCAATGGTCAGAATGGCGCAGGATTTTAACTATCGGTACATGCTCGTTCAAGGCCATGGAAACTTCGGTTCTGTCGACGGCGACTCGGCTGCGGCCATGCGTTACACAGAAGCGAGAATGTCTAAAATATCAATGGAAATTCTGCGCGACATCAATAAAGACACAATCGATTACCAGGACAACTATGACGGATCGGAAAAAGAGCCGGTTGTCATGCCCGCGAGATTTCCGAACCTGCTGGTCAACGGAGCGGCCGGTATTGCTGTAGGTATGGCCACCAACATCCCGCCGCATCAGCTCGGCGAAGTCATTGACGGGGTCTTGGCGGTCAGCAAAAACCCTGATATCACGCTTCCGGAATTGATGGACATCATTCCTGGACCCGACTTCCCTACTGCAGGGCTGATCTTGGGAAGAAGCGGTATCCGCAAAGCCTATGAAACAGGCCGGGGGTCTATTACGCTTCGAGCCAAAGCTCAAATCGAAGAAACATCTTCCGGTAAACCGGTAATCATTGTTACGGAAATACCGTACCAGGTGAATAAAGCAAGGCTGATCGAAAAAATCGCCGATCTGGTGCGCGATAAGAAAATCGACGGCATTACAGATCTCCGCGATGAATCAGACCGAAACGGTATGCGCATCGTCATTGAACTGAGAAGGGATGCAAATGCTAATGTACTGTTAAATAACTTGTACAAGCAGACCGCTCTTCAAACATCATTCGGCATTAATCTTTTGGCGCTTGTTGACGGACAGCCGAAAGTATTGAGCTTGAAGCAGTGTCTGGAGCATTATCTTGACCATCAAAAAGTCGTGATCAGAAGGCGTACAGCATTCGAGCTTCGCAAAGCGGAAGCGCGGGCCCATATTCTTGAGGGCTTGAGAGTGGCGCTTGATCACCTTGATGAAGTTATTTCCCTAATTAGAAATTCACAAACGGCTGAAATCGCAAAAAACGGATTGATCGAGAAATTTTCTTTGACTGAAAAACAGGCCCAGGCGATTTTGGACATGCGTCTGCAGCGTTTAACAGGGCTGGAACGCGAAAAAATCGAAGAGGAATATCAAAGCCTTGTTGAGCTGATTGCAGAGCTAAAAGCAATCTTAGCAGACGAAGAGAAGGTTCTTGAAATCATTCGGGAAGAGCTCACAGAAGTCAAAGAGCGCTTTAATGATGAGCGCCGTACAGAAATCGTGACATCAGGCCTTGAGACGATTGAGGATGAAGATCTCATCACGCGTGAGAATATCGTTGTGACTTTAACTCATAACGGATATATCAAACGCCTGCCTTCTTCCACTTACCGCAGCCAAAAACGGGGCGGAAAAGGCATTCAGGGCATGGGAACAAATGAAGACGACTTCGTTGAACACCTGATATCAACATCCACCCATGACACCATTCTCTTCTTCTCGAATAAAGGGAAGGTGTACCGTGCGAAAGGATATGAGATCCCTGAATTCGGACGGACAGCAAAGGGAATTCCGATTATTAACCTGCTTGAAGTGGAAAAAGGAGAATGGATCAACGCGATTATTCCGGTAAGCGAATTTGATGACGAGTCTTATTTGTTCTTCACGACAAAACACGGAATATCAAAACGCACGCCGCTTTCCCAATTCGCGAATATCCGCAATAACGGATTGATCGCCTTAAGCCTCCGCGATGAGGATGAATTGATGGCCGTCCGCCTGACGGATGGAAATAAACAAATTATTATCGGCACGAAGAACGGTTTGCTGATCCGTTTCCCTGAAACAGATGTAAGGCAAATGGGAAGAACAGCAGCCGGCGTTAAGGGGATCACTCTGACAGATGACGATGTTGTCGTCGGCATGGAGATTTTAGAAGAGGATTCTCACGTGCTAATCGTAACTGAAAAGGGCTACGGAAAACTGACGCCAGCTTCAGAATACAGGGTTCAAAGCCGTGGAGGAAAAGGGCTGAAGACCTGCAAAATCACAGAAAATAACGGATCTCTTGTGACAGTGAAGGCAACAACAGGAGAAGAAGATTTAATGATCATCACAGCAAGCGGCGTGATCATTCGGATGGATATTAAAGATATTTCCACGACCGGCCGCGTCACTCAGGGTGTGCGCCTTATCCGCTTAGGTGAACAAGAGCATGTCGCGACTGTCGCTTTAGTTGAAAAAGATGATGAGAACGATACAGAAGAACAGGAACAGGAAGCGGACGAATCATAAAAACATGCAGCCAAATGGCTGCATGTTTTTCTATTCAATCTTTCAAATATAATCTTTTCATCAGAAGCATAATGTGCTATAATTTCTCTTGGTCGCTTAAAAGCAACAACAAAAACTTTTTTAAAAAAAGTGTTGACCGCTTGTCTCATAAATGTTATATTTAAGTGGTCGCTTTGAGAGCGGCAACGAAGTTCTTTGAAAACTAAACAAGACAAAACGTACCTGTTAATTCATTAAATAAATCGCACATGTGAATGTGCGTAGTCAGGGGCCTGCACGATGCAGGTCATGCAGATGTTGTCACAGGATGTGACGAACTTAATCTGCGCTCCATTATTTCATGGAGAGTTTGATCCTGGCTCAGGACGAACGCTGGCGGCGTGCCTAATACATGCAAGTCGAGCGGATCGACGGGAGCTTGCTCCCTTAGGTTAGCGGCGGACGGGTGAGTAACACGTGGGTAACCTGCCTGTAAGACTGGGATAACTCCGGGAAACCGGGGCTAATACCGGATGCTTGATTGAACCGCATGGTTCAATTATAAAAGGTGGCTTCGGCTACCACTTACAGATGGACCCGCGGCGCATTAGCTAGTTGG
>NZ_MRBL01000011.1 GCF_001969855.1 Bacillus haynesii | reverse complement strand
AGCAAAAAACAACACGGCACAAGTATCGTTTATGCCGTGTTGTTTTTTGCTTGTAGAGATAAAATATATTTTTTCCTACAAGCTTTTTTATTTCATAAAATTTCTTGTCCATTTTTTAATCTTCATAAAAACACGCCAAAACACCTTAAAACAAAAAACTTAAAGAGAAATGAATTCTCAAAAGTAGCAAGAATACTGGACAAGTGTACTCTCGTTCAACGGTCATGGAAAGTTTGAAAATGCAGCTCCAATTAGTGTAAATATGGAAGGAGATCATCTTAAAATTATATACGATGCTCCTCAAGCGCCAATCAATCATAGTTTATATGTTGATAGCATAAAAGGCGGTATGCAACCGCTGATTGGATGGGAGGATTTGACCCCCGCCGCAAGAAAAGCTCTGAATACACATGACTTTGGTTCTGCCAATGTTCCTTTTGATTGCTGGCAAAAGCAAACCTATAGCAGCGTCAGCGATGTCACACAATATTCCGCCGTGTAACGTACCCATCGGATTATGAAGTCTTTTAGAAGCTTCCAACTCAATAACCACTCTATCTTCTTCAACTTCAATCACTTTAAATCCAAGAATTTGCGCAACTGGAGAGTCAGGTATTTCACCAGTCATCATTTTCTTTAAACCGTCTAAGTGGTGGTTCAATATATTCACCATCCATTCATTAGATTTCAAATCGTTAGCAGTATTAGTCGTTTAATATACTTTCTGTATCACTCAAAATTGTCCTCTCTTAATAGAGCCTTTTATTTGTACGCTCTCAGAGCCGGATAGATTTCAAGTCTAAATTTGAAACCAAGGGTGATAAACCCTTGGTAGATGCATTTATTTCACCTCTGAATTATAAAGGTGGATCTTCAATCATAATTCTTTAACACGATTGCTGAATTATGTCCGCCAAAACCAAAAGAATTTGATAGCCCATATTTCATTGGAAGATTTCGCGTTTTTGAGACAATATCTAAGTCGCAATCTGGATTTGATTTTCTACATTAATAGTTCGAGGAATAATTTCTTGTCTCAAACTTTCCACTGAAGCAATTGCTTCTACTCCGCCAGCAGCACCGAGCATGTGACCAGTCATTTATTTGTTTGCATTTGTTAGAATTTTGTGGGAATTTTCACCAAACAATTTCTTAATAGCTAGAACTTCTGAACGATCACCTATTTGTGTACTTGTTGCATGAGCACTAATAACATCAATTTCACCTGTTGATATATTTGCACTTCTCAATGCTTTTTTCATTGCTAAGTAGGCACCCTTACCTTCTGGGTGTAATGAGAGCTTATCTCATTTTCATTCCAAATTTTATGAAACTCAGGTGCGGAGTCGGTGCCGATATTGAATACATAGAGCCATCAGATAACCGCGGGTCGGGATCCTGGTTTTCTCATCAGTTAGATGATTTTCCAGACGGAACTAGAGTTTTATTTGTTGTGGTATAAACTCGAAGGAGTAACAAGAATCACCCGTTATCGGACGGGCGCCTTCATTCGCCCGCCTGATATGGTGGATTTGTCTGTTGATGGTGTAAACTAGCTAAAGTAGAGAAAAATAGAAAGCGTAAAAATAAATGTAAAAGAAATCGAAGGAAATCTTAAATTTTATAGACTTACTCAAGAAGGAGAAGCTACATATGATGAACGTACTTTAATGTTGTATTCATTTTTATTTCTCATTTGGTTCAAAATAGTAGACGGGGGAAGAAATACAAGTCAATAGCTGGTGATTCTCACTAATCTAAAATTAAAGAGTTGAGACGTGGAAATATCCACTTGTTCTTAAGATTAAACAGATTTTTGTTAGGAAGATAAATTGAGTGGATGGAGTAATTTAACGAGATGAGGTGGGGATGTTTGTTATGAAAGCAATTAAAATCATTAAAATATTAAATAATATTGGAGATTCAAATTAAAGAGGGTTTTACTAAATGGAAATTAGGCTAAGAATGCGTTATTAAAATCGGCAAAGTAATGCCAGACACTTTGCCGATTTGATGTCCATGCACAAAGCGTTTACTCATAACTGTTTATTAATCATTTCCCCTTCGCCTTTTTCCGCTTCTCCTTCTCCGTCCGATAAAACTCATGAAACATCTTCATTAGCGCGCGCTTCTCAATCCGTGATACATAGCTCCACGAAATCCCGAGCTCCTTCGCGATTTCGCGCTGCGTTTTCTCTTTTTTTAAATCAGGGCCAAACCGGCCGACGATGCCTTCTTTTTCTCTGCCGTCCAGGATGTCGATGTATTTTTTTACTTTTTCAAGCTCCATGTTGAGCTGGATGGTATCGATGACATCCTCATTTTCAGATTTCAAGATATCCATTAAAGAAATTTCGTTGACTCCTAGACGTTATCCGTTTTTGTTGCGTTAAAGAGATAAAGAATTAACTTGTTTTTTAGGGAGCTTACTGTTATCGGTTAATTTTATTAGGTAATATCCTTTTACTTGATGGGAAACTCAAACTAATTAAAAAATAGCGAACTATATCGGCATTTTTTTGCTACTACATTAGAGAATCTCTCTAGGCGTAGCCATGACATGCTATCAAATGCAACTCATGATTAACTTTCAAAAAAACTTTTGTCGGTTGATACGTAGGGTTCAACGTTAATCCTATCATTGTTTGACAAGTGGTATGGAATAGTTTAGGATTAAAGTAAATATTTATATTTTATCCACTGGGGGAGCTTTTAGAAGCTGAGAAGAGACATAAGTCCTGACCCTTTGAACCTGATTTGGTTAACACCAACGTAGGGAAGTGAAAAAATTAGAGAGATTTTTTTATCTTATCTATATTTAAGCCACTTTCCATATGAAAGTGGCTTTATTTATTTGAAAGGATGATATTAAAGTGACAACTAAAAAAGTTTTTTTAGCAGGGCCTTTTAAAAGTTTAGTAGATGAGAATACCGGATTGATGAGTTTACATGAAAGGGGAAAGTTAGAGTCATTAATTTCTTTTTTTGAAAATGAAGGATGGTTAGTTCATAATGCCCATAAGCGAGAAGGATGGGGGAAAGATTTCATGACACCCCAACAATGCACTAAAATTGATTTTGATGAAATAAGCACTTGCGACCTTTTTGTAGCCTTTCCTGGCTCACCAGCTTCTCCTGGAACGCATATAGAAATTGGATGGGCTTCAGCCTTTAAAAAAAAGATAGTGTTATTACTAGAAAATGATAGGGATTACGCATTCTTAGTTCAAGGGTTAAATGTAGTAGCTGATGTTGAATACATAAATTTTAAAGATACTGATGATTTATTAGAGAAGATTAAAAGTATCCTTATGAAATAAAAGGTGGAATCTAAATGAGAAAGAAAACTTTTCATGAAGCATATATGGAAACCCTGTATGACATCTATTACAACCCTGAATTTTTGAATTCACCGCGTGGACAAAAAAGCAAAGAACAATTGAACTATCATCTGACCCTTGAAAATCCAATAGAACGTGTCACTTACTTACCCTCTAGAAAAACAAATATCGTGTTTAATTTTGCTGAAGTTTTATGGTATTTATCGGGGAATAACAACTTAGATTTTATTAGTTATTACAATAAAAAAATGCCTTTATATTCAATGAATAAAAAAACATTAACAGGTACTGCGTATGGGCCTAAAATATTTGAATTTGGAAACGCAAAACTAAATCAATGGAATAGAATAAAAAATCTTTTGACACAAGAAGACGTTGATTCAAAAAGGGCTTTTATTCAAATATTCGATGCCTCGGAACTCTTCGTTTCTGGAAATATTGATGTTTCTTGCACAATCGGTTTGCAATTTTTCATAAGAGAAAACAAGTTATACATGTCTTCCGTAATGCGTGCAAATGATGCATTTCGAGGAATGATTAGTGATCTGTTCTCTTTTACATTTATGCAAGAATTAATGGCGAGAGAACTTCGTTTAGAAGTCGGGGAATATTTCCATAATGTTGGTTCTATTCATATTTACGAATCGGACAACGAATGGGCAAAAACAGTACTTGAGGAAGCTAAAACCCATAATGATATCGCGGCTTTTGAATTTCCTAAAATGCCTGCCGGGAATAATTGGGCCTTCATCGAAACAGTTTTAGAATATGAGGTTTTGCTTAGAAAAGATCAAATTTCAATGTCAAAGCAGGATATTGAAACTCTAGACTTACCTGAATATTGGAAACAGATTCTTTTACTTTTCAGTATATATCAGCATATTGCTTATAAACGAGATATGGATCATTCTCTATTTCAAGGGTTACTTCCTATTTATCAATTTTTTGTTAGAAATAAGTGGTTTAATTACTTCTCAACTAAACAAAAGGAGGGAATTTAATGAAAACTTCTTGGAAAGAAGACAGTGTTGCTGGTAAATTCGATGCTTATAACGACGTTTTAGAACAAACATTAGGTTTTGAGTATGTTTTTCGTAAATTTGATAAAGCGGATATTAAAAAGGTGCTCGATTTTGGCTGTGGTCCCGGAAAGGTAGCATATAGGTTAGCTGACAGAATAGATTGCAATGTAATCGCAGTAGATGAATCAAGTAAAATGTTAGATATAGCAAAGACAAAAAGAAAGCATCCACATGTTGACTATCATTTAATTGAACATGATAATCTTTCCTTCTTACCAGATCATTCAGTTGATGCTGCAATGGCCTGTTACGTCTTTATTAATACAGAGAGTGATCAACGTATCAAAAGAATTATGGATGAAATTTTTCGTGTGTTAAAACCGGGTGCTTCTTTTGTTATACTCGATACCAACCCTGATTCAACTGGAATAGAATTTTCAACCTTTCGCAACGGAATACCGGGGAAAGAATATTCTTATGGAGAAGAAAGAAATGAGTGGCTTCATGTTCCTGAACAAGCGGATTTAATTTTAAATGACTTTCATTGGCCGAAGTCAATGTACTATAAGCTTTTATCTAGTGCAGGTTTTGAAAGTGTAACTTTACTAGAACCAACGTTAAAGGAAATTGACGGAGAGCAGTTAAAGGCTATCGAACAAAAATTTAAATTTAATAATTGGAAAAGTGAAAAGGAATATCCGCCTTTTATCATTTTTGAAGCGGTTAAACCTACCTAAAGGAGGAGTATAAGTTGACGGATATCTACAAAGCACTTTCGATTGCTGGAACAGATCCAACTGGGGGAGCAGGAATTCATGCAGACCTAAAAACCTTTCAGGAGCAGCAAGTATATGGAATGGCTGTTATTACATCAGTTGTTGCTCAAAACACACTTGGTGTGAAAAGTTTTGAGGAGGTATCTCTGAATAATATATCTCAGCAAATAGACTGTGTCATTGGAGACATAAAACCGGATGCTGTAAAAACCGGTATGCTTGCAAGTGTGGAAATTATTGAACTAATAGCTGAAAAATTAAAAGCGGCTAATATCCAATCGTATGTGATGGACCCAGTTATGGTTGCTAAAAGCGGACATCATCTGCTTCATAAGGATGCCGTTAATCATTTGAAAAAATTATTAATACCTCAAACAACTGTTATTACACCAAATATTCCAGAAGCGGAAGTAATCATCGGCAAATCAATAAAAACGATACAGCAGATGCGTGATGCTGCTAAAGAAATTGTGGAAGTATACGGGGCAAAGAGTGCTGTCGTAAAAGGGGGGCATATGAACGGAGAAGCTCGTGATATTATGTATTTTGATGAGGTCTTCGAGGAATTTGTTTCCCCTCGCTTTGATACAAAACATACCCATGGGACAGGCTGTACTTTTTCTGCTGTCATCACTGCAGAGCTAGCAAAGCAGCACAGTATACCAGAATCAGTAGCAACTGGAAAAGAATTTATTTCAGCAGCCATTAAACATCCTATAGGGATTGGGAAGGGACAAGGGCCTACAAATCATTTCGCGTATCGCTCAATTATGAATCAAGAGACAACTACTTAAGGAGTGTTACGATGATCTATAAGAAATATGATGTATTTTTATTCGATTTAGACGGAGTAATTTATATAGGAGACAAAGCTTTACCAGAAGCTGTTTCTTCTTTAAAACGCCTCCGTGAAGAAAAGAAATCCATTCGTTTTTTAACGAATGATCCCTGTGTTACAAGAGAAACGATTGTTAAAAGGCTTCATAAACTCGGTTTTTCAGCAAGTATTGATGAAGTGATTACTTCGGGGTGGGCAACAGCTAATTACCTTGTTAAGGCTGGAATAAAGAGAGCATATATATTAGGAAATGATGAACTTAAAAGCGAGATTCAAAAAGCTGGTATTGATCTTGAAGAAGACCTAGCAGAGGCTGTTGTCATTGGATGGGATCACAATATTACTTTTCAAGATATACATAAGGCGGTAAATCTCATCCGCAGTGGGGCTTCATTTATTGCTACAAATGGGGATAAAACATTTCCCACCGCTAAAGGACCAGCTCCAGCTACAGGTGCCATAGTTGAGGCTGTTAAAACGGGAGCAGATAAAGAGCCCATCATCATTGGAAAGCCGGAGTCTTCAATATTTGAAAAAGTACTTGAGTCCTTTGAAGACAGAGAAAGATGCGTCATGATTGGAGATACACCTGAGACAGATATTATTGGAGCGAACCGAATGGGTATATCTTCTATCTTAGTTTCTGATCAAAATACTTTATTTCCTGTAGAACATGACTTTAGAAATCCAGATGTTGTGATCCGCGATTTGAAGTATTTGTTCGATAGTGAAGTTATGATAGAAGTACGTGAGAAACCAGATTATCAATGGACAGAACAAGTTAAAGCTGGAGTCGCTGGAATAATAATCAAAGAATCAAGTTCGGTTTTATTAATGAAGCGTGCTGATAATGGTCAATGGGGCATACCTTCAGGACATGTAGAACCTGGTGAATCAGTTGAACAAGCGATAATAAGAGAAATAAAAGAGGAAACCGGATTAACTGTTAAAGTCTCTAAAATGATTGGAGTTTATTCAGATCCAAGCTCACAGACATTTATTTACCCTGACGGAAGAGTCAGTCACTTTATTACCAACTGTTTTCAATGTGAAGTGATTGGAGGAGAATTGAAAAAATCCACAGAGGAGGCTTTAGAAATTAGGTATTTTAATATCCACGAGTTACCAGAAAATCTACTGCCAATGCACCCTAGGTGGTTGGAGGATGCCTTAGCACAGAAAGACCTTGCTTTTATTCGTTAAGTTAACTTTATATTTTCTATTAGTAAGATGAAATATGCTAACAATTGTAAAGGGAATCAAATAGAGAAGATGCCAAAGATTAAATTGGTATCTTTTTTGGTTTTCATCCCTACAGGTTTATCCTTGATGCAGTATCAGTGACTATTTTGCACACAAAATGAATGTAACTTTATGCAAACATAGAGATTGAATGGGCCTCCACGTTTGAAATATAGGATCGGAAAAAACAAAGAATTGCAAAATGAAAAAAGACTGGCATGCCGAATTGGGAACGTTAGGCTCTCCATTTTTTAACCATAATTCATATAAACGTAAAGAAATGGTGCAAAGTGAATATACGAGTGTAATGAGAATAAGCTTTCATAACCAATGATATGGATTCACTATGTTGAGGGTCTAACTTAGAAAACCATACCAAAACATCTCGGTATGGTTTTTTATATTATAATTATTCAATCCCAAAACAACTTTATTTGGAATGGGAAGATTATTCTTCCCAATTTAAGAGTTTTTATTTTAATATATAGAAAGAAAATCAATTTCCATATATGAGGGGATACCAAGCAGTGTTGGTATCTTTTTTATTTGTGCTTTTACATTATTCAATCTCTGTATTTGGTATCATTAATTAGATAAAACTTAGTCTAGAACAGAAGTCGTCTCATAAGGAGTATCAGTTGATTAAATTTAGTTAAGTGATTATAATTAAATTGACTTAATTACTTAGGGGTGATTTGGTGAATCTCATGCATGCACTAGATAAATCGTATTACGAATGGGCTTTGAAAAATCTCCGTGCAATGAATAAAGATAATGTCTATAAGAACCTAACCTATAACAGCTTATTATATTTAGAGATGATTCTATACAACGAAAATTGTACAGCTAGTTTTTTAGCTGATACACTCCATGTGGCTCGTTCAGCTGTAACTGTGAAAATTAATGAGTTAGTCTCTAAAGGTTTGGTAATCAAAACACCTAGTAAAACAGATAAACGTGTAAGCTACTTGAAAGTCAGTCCTGCAGTTGCTAAAGATTATATAAGAATTGACGATTCCTTACTAGCTGCCACGAAAGAAATTGAACAGACTTATAGCAAGGAAGAAATTAAGGCATTTACAGAAATGCTTGAAATTATTCAAAAGCATTATACGAGAGGGGATAAGTATGAAAAGTAATGTATTGAATCACAATGATATCTACCTTCAAAAAGTGCCTATTAATAATCTCCAAACTCTATTCAACTATGTTTACATGGATTTTTCTTTCTTGAAGGGTACTTTTCCTTCAAGAATCATAAACTCTGCTATAAAAAAAGGTATTTTACACCCGGTATATCTCACGAATGGGTCTGACATATTTGGATATGCTCTATATCAAGATGTGCCCAAGTTGAATTGTATACATGTTCTATTTCTTGCAGTTTTGCCTGAGTACCGTTCGACTGGATTAGGTAGTGTTCTTCTTGCTCGTTTGAATGGAATAGCAGAGAATGGCCTCATTTTAGAAGTGGAAGACCCTGAAACGGCGAAGAGCGAAGAAGAATTGGCGATTCAGACTCGTCGCATCACTTTTTATCAAAGGAATGATTTTCATCTTATTGATGATGTGAAGTTTAGTCATTTTGGTTATGCTATTCGAGTGATGACCAATTTTAATCCTCCTAATCAGGACTGGCTTAAATTTTATCGGAATTTGTACAATCGTGTTTATCGAATTTGCGGAGTGCCTTTGTCTACATTTACACTTAAAAATCGATAAAATTAAAAGAACCCTACATCTAGATGGGAAAGTTAGGACGGATATTGTTTTGGCTCACCATTTTTTAACCATAATTGATATAAACGTATAGAAATGATGGCAAATGAATATAAGGATTGTAGTGAAAACAAGCTTCCATAACCAATGATACGGATTTACTATGTTGAGGGCCTAATGGAATGAAAAGAAGCCGGAGTTTTAGACCGGCTTCTATGACATTATTTCCCCTTCGCCTTCTTCCGCTTCTCCTTCTCCGCCCGATAAAACTCATGAAACATCTTCATCAGCGCGCGCTTTTCAATCCGCGACACATAGCTCCGCGAAATCCCAAGCTCCTTCGCAATCTCCCGCTGCGTCTTTTCTTTCTTCAAATCAAGGCCGAAGCGGCCGACGATGACTTCTTTTTCTCTGCCGTCCAAGATGTCGATGTATTTTTTCACTTTTTCAAGCTCCATGTTGAGCTGGATGGTGTCGATGACGTCTTCGTTTTCCGATTTTAAGACATCGATGAGCGAAATTTCGTTGCCCTCTTTGTCCTGGCCGATCGGGTCATGGAGGGAGACGTCTTTTTTCGTTTTTTTCAATGCGCGCAAATGCATGAGAATTTCGTTTTCTATACAACGTGCCGCATAAGTGGCGAGCTTCGTTCCTTTTCCGGCTGAATAGCTTTCGATCGCTTTGATCAGCCCGATCGTTCCGATGGAAATCAGGTCTTCTGCATCTTCGCCTGTGTTCTCGAATTTTTTGACGATATGGGCGACAAGTCGGAGGTTATGCTCGATCAGCATGTTTCTCGCGTGTTCATCCCCCTGGGCCATCAGCTCCAAGTACTTTTTTTCGTCACTGCTTGACAGCGGTTGTGGAAAGGCATTGTTTTTCACATATGATACTAAAAAAACGAGTTCCTTGATGACATAACCGAGCGCTGCAAAAACACCTGTCATTAACGGCACCTCCACAAAATGTATGTAGGCAGAAGCCTATATGTAAATGTATGTGGGAGGGGGGATGTCTGTGTCTGTACGCGGCAAAATTGCCGGACTGCCAAATATTCCGGCATTCTGTTCGGCATGCGGCCGCTTGTTTTCGCCGGTGATGGCTACTGGTGCAATCGCTTCCATTTTTTAATTGTTTACAAAAGTTAACAAGAGCGGGATAATAAAGGTAAGGGGGTGAGGGTGCCGGACGGTTCACCATAGGGTAAACGTTATCAATCAGTCAGTCCGGTGCGGCAGATGAAAAACAAACGTCTTTTCATACTTTCGTTGATTGTGCTGAGCGTGGTCATGATCGGAGTTCAGGAAACCTTCCCAAACCCGCTGACGACAGGTTTAATGACTGTCGTTATTGCGGTGGCAGTTTTTAATATTTTAAAAGAATCGCTGAATAAAAAAGATGAAACACACAGTAAATGAGGCGATAGAAAGCGAGTGCTTCTATCAAAAAAACCGGCTCAAATGATGAGCCGGTTTTCTTATTGGTTATTCTTTCAGTGCTTTTCCCATGCCTTTTAAAAATTGCAGGCCGAATCCGACGGCGCGATTGATGTCCGGGTCGTTCATAGCTTTCAGCAGATCGAGGACCCCGGTTTTTTTATCGCTTTTTAAAAAGTCCTCTCCTTGTTTTGTACCGGCGACGATGCTTTCTACCAGTTTCCCCATGACTTCCGGTTCGGCTTTGGAGAGAGCGCCGCCTGCTGCAATGGCTGTATTCATCAGGTTTTTGGCTGGCTCTTTAGACAGCTGGCCGAGGACGATTTTGGCGATGTCTTCCTTCGCGCCGATCATGCTGTCTGCGGCATCAAGAACCCCGAGGCCGTTCAGTTCGCCGAGAAGCTTCATCGTTTTTGAAACGGCGGCTTCCTGTTCAGCCAAAAGGGTTTTGAGTTCTTCCAGTTTTTCAAGCTTCATTTGCTCCTCAGATTTATCTTCTTTGTGGATGGCGGTGATGGGAGCTGCCATATGTGATGACCTCCTTTTGATTTAGTCTGTTAAATGAACGTACCCCGGACGCTTCCATTTCCGCTCGACTTCAGCCCCGTTTTGCGGATGGCGCTTCTTATTGCGCGGATTTGTTTTTGGAAGCGGCGGTGCTGCACATGCGCCGAGCACTTCCATACGCACTTTGGTCTGCTTGTAAGCAGGTGTATTGGTGCGCGCATCTACTGCGGGACCAGTCAAGAAATTGATCGCAGATTCTTTATCTGTCGAGTTCATCGGCAGATACAATTCGTTCGCTCTGACCCGGTCTGTCACTAGCGCGGTTAATTTTACGGCGCCAAACGGCGAGATCAGTCTGACCTGCGATCCGTCACAGATGTCCCGTTCTTTGGCGAGCTCAGGCGAGACTTCAACAAAGACGTCCGGCACTTTCGCCTGGATGCCTGCCGATTTGTTCGTCATATTGCCTTCGTGAAAATGCTCCAGCATTCGGCCGTTATTAATGTGAAGGTCGTATTCTTCAGGAAATTCGGCAGGCTCTGTCCAGTCTGCAAGGGCAAAGCGCGCTTTCCGGTCAGGAAAGTTAAAGCCGTCTTCATACAAAAGAGGCGTGCTTTCTCCGGTCAGGCTGCCCCACAGGAAGCTGTTCCATCCTTCAATTGCGTCATAATCCGCCTTGGCGAACAGCGGAGACAGGCTTGCCATTTCTGAAAAAATGTCTCCCGGGTGGCTGTAATGCCAGTCAGCTCCAAGCCGGTTTGCGATATCTTGAATGATGACCCAGTCGGGCTTTGCGTCTCCGAGCGGCGGAAGCGCCTGATACAATCGCTGGACGCGTCTTTCCGTGTTTGTAAAAGTTCCATCTTTTTCAAGTGAAGCTGACGCAGGCAGAACGACGTCGGCGTATTGGGCTGTTTTCGAAAGGAACATATCTTGAACCACAAGGAAATCAAGGCTTGATAAAATGTCATGAACCCGGTTTGCGTTTGAATCGACTAAAGCCATATCTTCTCCGACGATATACATGGCTTTCATTTTGCCTTCTTCAACGGCGTGCAGCATTTCGATGTTGTCAAGTCCGGGTTTCTCGTCGATTGTTGTGCCGTAAGCTTGTTCGAACTTTTTCCGTGCTTTGTCATCTGTAATATGCTGATATCCTGGAAGCCAGCCGGGAAGCGTCCCCATATCGCAGGCGCCCTGGACATTGTTATGGCCGCGGAGCGGGTACGCTCCAGCGCCCGGGCGGCGGTAATTGCCGGTAGCTAAAAGCAGGTTTGAAATCGCGGCGGACGTGTCGGAACCGCCTGTGTTTTGGGTGACTCCCATCCCCCAGAGGACGCACGTGCCGTCGGCGTCGCGGACCATCTCAGCGATTTGGATCAGCGTCTGTTTACGGATGCCTGTGATTTTTTCTGCATATTCAAGGGTGTATGTCTCAAGCGATTGCTTATATTCTTCAAAGAAATTGACGTTTTCTTCGATAAACGCCTGATCGTGCCAGCCTTGGTCGATCATATACTTCGTCACGGCCATCAGCCATACTTGATCAGTTCCTTGCCGCGGTCTGATGAACAGATCCGAGCGTTCGGCCATTTCGTTTTTGCGAAGGTCGGCGACGATCAGCTTTTGTCCGTGAAGCTTATGGGCGCGCTTCACACGGGTTGCCAGTACCGGGTGGCCTTCGGCCGGGTTGGCGCCGACGATGATGACGAGGCCTGCTTTCGCGATGTCTCGAATGGTGCCTGCATCGCCGCCCATGCCGACTGTGCGGAACAATCCGTCTGTTGCCGGAGACTGGCAGTACCGCGAGCAGTTGTCGACATTGTTAGTGCCAAATACTTGCCGCGCCAGCTTTTGCATCAAGTAGTTTTCTTCATTCGTGATCTTTGAAGACGAAATAAACCCGACGGCGTCTTTTCCGCTCTGCTCCCGAATCGAGCCTAATCTGCGGGCGACGTAGTCAAGCGCTTCTTCCCAAGTTGACTCGACAAATTCGTCATTTTTACGGATCAGCGGTTTGGTTAAACGTTCTTCCGCATTGACAAAATCCCATCCGAATTTCCCTTTCACGCACGTCGAAATGGCGTTGACAGGAGCTTCTGACACAGGCTGAATTTTTAAGATGTCACGGCCTTTTGTCCATACTTCATATGAACAGCCGACACCGCAAAATGTACAGACTGTTTTTGTCTTTTTGATCCGCTGTGAACGCATCGCCGCCTCGACTTCTGAAACGGCAAAGATGCTGCTGTATCCCGGCTCTACATCTTTGACAAGGTCGATCATCGGCTCCATGACATCCGGTTTGATGCCTGTCATAAAACCGGCTTTTCCAAGCATTGATTTTTCCATTAACGCATTGCACGGACAAACCGTGACACACTGCCCGCAGCTGACGCATGAGGACTCGTTGATTGAAACGCCTTCATCCCAGATCACCCGCGGCCGTTCACGCTCCCAGTCAATCGAGAGCGTCTCATTGACTTGCAGGTTTTGGCACACTTCAACACATTGTCCGCATGCGATGCACTGATTCGGATCATAGCGGTAAAAGGGGTGTGACATATCGACTGCGCAAGACGGGTCTTCTTTAGGTGTGTAAGGGTACTTCTGCTCTTCGATTCCCATCATTTCTGCGGTATTATGTAGCGTACAGTTGCCGTTGTTGTTGTCGCATACCGTACAATAAAGCAAATGGTTTTCGAGCAGGCGGTCCATTGCTTCTTTTTGTGCTGCTTTGACCTGTTCTCCCGACAGGTTGATTGTCATTCCGTCTTCTGCCCGCAGGGAGCACGCCCGTTTTAATTTTCCATCTGCTTCCACAATACACGTATCACACGTTTGAATAGGATCCGTCTCTGGAACATGGCATATTTGCGGGTGTTCAAACCCGTTTTTGTTCAATATGTCTAAAACGGTTGCCCCGGCCGCTGCTTCAATTTCTTTGCCGTCTATCCGGACACTGATTGGCTTTCCGTCCATCTTCATTTCCCTCCATCATGTTTTCAAACTCAAAAAAGCCATGTACATATATACCGATCCCGGTGCGGAAAGCGGTATAAACATACATGGCGGAATAGTTTACTAGCAAAGCTTACTAACAGACCAATCCTATATTGTCAGAATTCGATAGATTCATAACACGACGGTATTATAAATCCATCAGCCCGGCTTTTATTATAAAGTGATATTGATTATAATTCAATAGAATAGGAAAATTTTAACCAAGTGAAATGTCTAAGGGGACATCGAGACAGGTGGAAGGTTTAAACGGAAGGGGTATGCATGATGTCTAAAAAAATCCATGAATTCAACGATATGATCCGCAAGCTTCGAAAAGAGCTGTTTGGCAAGGGGCCTGAACGGATTCGCACGGTCTTTGTCGACAATATGGCAGTTTCGACACTGTACGGCAATTTGACGGCGAGCGAGCAATTTATCGCAAGTACATCAGAGGGAAGGGAGATGGTGCATGCGGCAAGGACGACCTTGATTCAGAAACACTACTCCAATCACGTCCCGGAAGGAATGGAGCAGCTCATCGGAGCGAAGCTGGAGCACCTTTTTACAGACATTAAAATTCAGGAGGATATTGCGGTGTCTGTTTTTATCTTTGACGGCAATATTGAAGACGGCACCGAATCAGCGAGCGGGGCTTGACGATCTGCCTCAAGTTCGAGGGGGAGTCATGATGATTGAACTGAAATCGAGTGAAAAACGAAAAGCAAAGGTTTTGTTAACGGAAGAAAGCCCGACATTCGCACATGCGATAGCCGAAGGAATCATCGAAGGAAACGTCTATGTCGATGATTTCCTCACACCGGCCACAGCTCTTTTTCGGACAACTTCCGGGATTTATTATGTCGCTGGAAACGTTCCGGGCAGCGGAAGAAGCGAGTGGCTTCATTATTTGAATGAACAGAGGAACGGAGCACGCTTTACCGTGTTTTCGGCTTCTGAAGAATGGGACGCCTTTTTAATCGGGGGGCTTGGCGATCCGCTGCAGCAAATGGAGCGCGTGTCATTTTTCCTCGGAAAAGAGGATCGTAATCGAGGCGCAGCATTTGATGGGGTTGAAAGATTTTCTGAAGATGACCTTCAAAAAAGCGCGAATTTTACTGGAAAATACGCTGATGAGTATTGGGGAGAGACCAGCCGTTTTTTGAAGAACGGTTTCGGGTTTAAAGTGTTGCATGATGGTGTGACCGCCAGTGAATGTGTCACCATTTTTTGTTCGGAACGCTTTGCCGAAGTTGATATCGCAACACACCCGGATTACAGGGGGCGGGGGTTTGCAGTCCGCTGCGCCAGCGCCTTTATCGCGCATGCACTAGAGAACCGCTTGAAACCGCGCTGGGATTGCGACCGGCAAAACGACGCATCGCTCCGTCTCGCTGAAAAATTAGGATTTCGACCTGTCAAAACTTATTCTTTATTTGTCGGAAAACCGTGAACCAATACGAATGTTTTTAAACAGTGGGGACAGGTTAAAGGCATAGCAAGGACTAAACGCTTGCAGGATGACAGAGATTTCTCCCGTTGAAAGTGCGGCTTCTCTCCTATATGATCGTAGTATTGGCTTTTGGAGGTGGAACGAATGAAAAAAAGCTTGGTGATGGTCCTCGTCTTTCTGCTTCTGCTTTCAGGCTGCGGAGAGGACGATCCCAGAAAAGTCGTAGCATTTGGAGACAGCAATACACGCGGCTCAAATTGGCAATTTCGCGATTATCCAAAAGCGGAAAAGTGGGTCAATTTACTTCAGACTTCCCTTCAAGGGCAGTACAAAATAAATAATGCAGGAATAGGTGGAGAAACGACGGAAGACGCCAGGTTTCGGTTCAGGAAGGATGTGCTGGATAAGCAGCCGGCATATCTTTTTATCATGTTCGGAACAAATGATGCAGCAATTCTTGCGAAAGGGCTGCCGCGCGTATCTAAAAAAAGGTTTAAAGAAAACCTCTATTATTTTGTTAAAGAAAGCCGCCGCCGCGGGATAGAGCCGATATTAATGACGTGCCTGCCGATCGTCGAAGGAAGCGGGGACAACATCTTTTATTATGCAAGATACCGGGCTGCTTCGTTTGAAAAATACGGAGGAGCGCGTAAATGGCACGATTCCTATAATGACGTCACAAGGGAAACGGCGCGTGAACTTGATGTTCCGCTAATCGACAACTGGAAAAACATCGTGAAAAAAGCAGGC
This sequence comes from Bacillus haynesii, assembly GCF_001969855.1. Lineage (GTDB taxonomy): Bacteria > Bacillota > Bacilli > Bacillales > Bacillaceae > Bacillus > Bacillus haynesii. Next base: position 100,009 of record NZ_MRBL01000011.1, on the reverse strand, counting down.
GGAGCTACAGATGAGAAGCTGATCCATTCGGGGTTTATCGACCCATCGGGAAATCACTTAACCCCAAAAGGCGCGCGAATTATTTTTGAAGGAATTAATGAAAGTAAAGTCATAAAAACTTCTTGATTTAAGTAAAAGGCCTAGCCATTTCTCCTTTTTCTTCATAGGCTGTTACTATAACAGTCCAAAGGAGGAATGATGCGATGGGATATCCTTTTCCCGCTGGTCCGTGTTCGTACCCGGCTTATCCCGGATATGCAGGCGCCGCATACGGATATGCGTTCGTTGTCGTCCTTTTAGTCGTCCTGCTGGTCATCGGCGGGTTCTACTGGCTTAGTCCTCACGGATTCTTCAAATAGCACCTCTTTTAGAGAGGTGTTTTTTCATGAAAAACAGTAGTAAGCGTATTATTCAAGTGATATAATATCAACCTAAGTGAAAAAAAGCAGCAAGAGCGCCCGGGAGTGCTTGAGCTATGAAGAGACGGAAAGCAGATGACCGAGCGACCTTCTTTTGATTTCGGTTTCAATCAGCTCGATGAATTCGCGGTTCAAATTCATCTCATTTGCTTTAATGTATGATTCTATTAAAAGTTCATCAGACAGCTTTTTCATACTCGGTACCCATTTAATGGGGAAGACACCTCCTCATAAAAATTGGAATAACCTGTTTGGAATAAGCATAAAATGTTAAGTTATATGATCTTTGTTTGAAGTACCTATAATCTATCATGAATATTGGGCAAGAACAATCGTTCTGTTATCCACACCAAAAAGTGGATAACTTGTGGGTATCATGTTTATAATTTAATAAAAGGTCGATGAAATATGAGTGGATACTGTGTGTAATTTTATCCACACCTGTTGAAGAATCCTATTATATGTCGAAAACTTTTCGGACAGCCGATTTTTTAAGACACTTTTAGATTTGATTCGACACATTGAAAAAAGAAGCAGTAATTGAAAGGAAAGGGTGCGGCTTTGTGTTAAAAAAGTTTTTTTTGCCGGATGAATTTGTAAAAAATATTTTTCATATTACCCCTGAAAAACTAAAAGAGCGCAATGTAAAAGGGATTATTACGGATTTGGACAACACGCTTGTAGAATGGGACAGGCCGAGTGCGACACCGCGTCTTATCGAGTGGTTTGAAGAGATGAAAGAGCACGGCATTAAAGTGACAATTGTCTCTAATAATAATGAAAAACGCGTCAAAATATTTTCTGAACCGCTTAATATTCCGTTTATTTACAAAGCGAAAAAGCCGATGGGCAGAGCTTTCAGAAAAGCCGTCAAAAATATGGGTCTTAAAAAAGAAGACGTCGTTGTCATAGGAGATCAGCTCATGACAGATGTGCTGGGAGGGAACCGCAATGGGTTCCATACCATTCTTGTCGTGCCTGTGGCTGCTTCCGACGGCTTTTTTACGCGTTTCAACCGCCAGGTGGAACGCAGAATTCTCAGTGCTTTAAAACGGAAAGGCCATATTCAGTGGGAGGATTAAAGAATGGAAAAGGTAGTTTGTATCGGATGCGGAGTCGCCATTCAAACCGAAGATAAAAATAAACTGGGCTACGCGCCTGAAGCATCGCTGTTAAAAGATAACGTCATCTGCCAGCGCTGCTTCAGATTGAAAAATTATAACGAAATTCAGGATGTTTCACTGACGGACGATGACTTTTTGAAAATTCTGCACGGCATCGGAGAAACGGATTCGCTCATCGTGAAAATCGTCGACATCTTTGATTTCAACGGAAGCTGGATCAACGGACTAAACCGCTTTGTCGGAGGCAATCCCATCTTATTAATAGGAAACAAAGCAGATATTCTTCCTAAATCAGTCAAGCGCGAGCGCCTTGTGAACTGGATGAAGCGTGAAGCGAAAGAGCTTGGCTTAAGGCCCGTTGATGTGCTGCTCGTCAGCGCCGGGCGCGGGCAGGGGATGAAAGATGCAATCGACGCAATCGAACATTACAGACAAGGCAAAGATGTATATGTCGTCGGATGTACGAACGTAGGGAAATCCACATTTATCAACCGGATTATTAAAGAGGTTTCCGGAGAAGACGACATTATCACGACATCCCAATATCCGGGGACGACGCTTGATGCGATTGAAATTCCTCTGGATGACGGATCGGCGATGTATGATACGCCGGGAATCATCAACCATCATCAAATGGCGCACTATGTCGCGAAACGCGATCTGAAAATATTGACGCCGAAAAAGGAACTGAAGCCCCGGACTTTCCAGCTGAACGAAGAACAGACGCTGTTTTTCGGCGGATTGTCGCGGCTTGATTATGCAAGCGGAGGCAGGTCTTCGTTTGTATGCTATATGCCGAATGAACTCAACATCCACAGAACAAAGCTTGAAAACGCGGATCAGCTGTATGAAAAGCACGCTGGGGAAATGCTCGCTCCCCCTGCAAAAGAAGATCTTGACTCGTTTCCGGAGCTTGTCAAACATACGTTTACAATTAAAGAACCGAAAACGGATGTTGTATTCTCAGGCCTCGGCTGGGTAACCGTCCAAGAGGCGAACCAAAAAATTGTCGCCCACGCCCCTAAAGGCGTTCACGTGTTTTTGCGCAGATCTCTAATATAAGTGCTAAGGGGAGAGAGTTATGAAACCGATATACGGACTGATTGGCAATCCGGTGGCTCATTCCATGTCTCCGGACATCCATAATGCGGCTTTGCAGGATCTTTCTTTAGAAGGGCATTATCACGCTTTTCGCGTGGAAAACGAAGATCTTGAAGATGCTGTGAAAGGCATGCGGGCCCTCGGCATTCAAGGGTTTAATGTGACCGTCCCCCATAAAGTAGCGATCATGAAGCATCTCGATCGTATTGATGAAAGCGCCGAAGCTCTCGGGGCGGTAAACACTGTCAGAAGAGAAAAAGAAGGGCTGGTCGGATATAATACAGATGGAGCAGGGTTTCTTAAATCGCTGAAACCATCCCTTGATCGTCCGCTTTCTGAGCTCTCGATACTGTTGATCGGAGCCGGCGGTGCGGCGAGGGCGATATTTACCACTCTGGCAGCCGAAACGCCGAAGCGGCTGGACGTTGCGAATCGTACGCCTGAAAAGGCACTGGCATTCACTCAGCGTTTTGAAGGAGAGGCACGAGCCTTGTCGTTGCAGGAAGCGGAAGCAGACTTGTCAGCATATGATATCGTGATTCAAACAACGTCGGTCGGGATGCATCCGAACATCGAAGCTGCCCCGCTTTCATTGACGAATGCGAAAGAAACGTGCCTTGTATGCGATATTATCTACAATCCGCTGAAAACGGCCCTGCTGCAGGAGGCTGAAGCAAAAGGCTTGAAAACATTGGACGGAGTCGGCATGTTCATCGGCCAGGCGGCCCTTGCCTTTGAGCTGTGGACCGGACATGAGCCGAATATGGAAAAAATGAAATCAATTGTATTGCAACAACTAGGAGGAAAATCATGCTAACAGGAAAACAAAAACGCTATTTGCGCCGGGAAGCGCATCATCTGTCACCGATTTTTCAAGTCGGCAAAGGCGGAGTCAACGACAATATGATCAAACAAATCAGTGAAGCTCTTGAAGCCAGGGAATTGATCAAGGTGAGCGTGCTGCAAAACTGCGAGCAGCCTAAAGAGGAAGTAGCCGAAGCGCTGGCGGGTGGAGCGCGCGCTGAACTGGTGCAGACGATCGGAAACATTATTGTGCTATATAAGGAGTCAAAAGAAAATAAAAAAATTGAGCTTCCTTAACGCTTAAAGGTGGTAATCATGAGGAAAATCGGGATTTTTGGAGGGACATTTGATCCTCCGCACAACGGGCATTTATTAATAGCAAATGAAGTCCTGTACAAACTGGATCTTGATGAAATTTGGTTCATGCCCAACCAAATTCCGCCGCATAAACAAAAAAACTCGTTTTCGCTAAGTATGCACAGGGCGGAAATGCTGAAGCTCGCCATTTCGGGGAAAGAGCAATTTAAACTGGAGACGATCGAACTCGAAAGGGAAGGCCCTTCTTATACATTTGATACCGTTCGCCTGCTGAAAGACCGATACCCTGACCATGAGTTTTACTTTATTATCGGCGCGGATATGGTGGAATACCTGCCGAAATGGTCAAACATTGACAAGCTTGTCAACATGATTCAATTTGTCGGGGTGAAGCGGCCCGGCTTTCAAATTGAGACGCCGTATCCGCTCGTTTTTGTCGATGTGCCTATTTTTGAAGTGTCATCATCTTTACTCAGGGACCGCATTAAAAATCAGCAGCCGACAGATTACTTAATCCCTGACGAAGTGAAGGTCTATGTGAAGGAGAATCGTTTATATGAAACGTGAGGAAGCCTTAGCCTGCGTGCAAGAACAGCTGACAGAACAGCGCTACATCCATACGGTCGGCGTAATGGAGACGGCTGTAAAACTTGCCGAACGGTTTGGTGCAGATGTGAAAAAAGCCGAAACCGCCGCGATATTTCATGACTATGCCAAATTTCGCCCGAAAGAGGAGATGAAACAAATCATCCTCGATGTGGGCGGACCGCTTGAAGTGCTCGATTTTCATCATGAACTTTGGCATGCGCCGGCAGGAGCAGCACTTGTCAAAACAGAGGTCGGAATTACGGATGAAGACATCCTGTCAGCCATTCGATTCCATACATCCGGAAGGCCAAATATGACTCTTCTTGAAAAAGTGATTTATGTAGCGGATTATATCGAACCGGGCCGCCGTTTTCCAGGGGTTGAAGAGGTTCGGACTCTCGCTGAAGAAGATTTGGATTCGGCGCTTATCCAGGCATTGAAAAATACGATTACCTTTTTAATTTCAAAAAATCAGGCCGTTTATCCGGAAACGGTCGCCACATATAATGCTTTAGTAAACGATAGACATTAGGAGGAATTACTGAATGGATCAAGCTTCAATTTTAAAAATTGCCGCAGAGGCCTGCGATGATAAACGGGCGGAAGATATTATCGCCTTGAATATGCAGGGGATTTCCCTCGTGGCTGATTATTTTCTGATTTGCCATGGGAACTCTGACAAACAAGTTCAGGCCATTGCCCGGGAAATTAAGGATCAGGCTGAAGAAAATGGAATTGATGTGAAGAAAATGGAGGGCTTTGACGAAGCCAGATGGGTTTTAATCGATTTGGGCGATGTCGTTGTCCACGTTTTCCACAAAGAGGAAAGAGGCTATTACAACCTTGAAAAGCTGTGGGGAGACGCGCCGATTGAAGATCTTTCGTTCGGAGTTAATGAATGATCTATAAAGGGTTTTCCAGTATTTATGACAAGCTGATGTCTCACGCTCCTTACGATCAGTGGGTCAGTTGGATTGAAAAAATGATCGGTGCACAGCAGAAAGAACGTATACGGGTACTTGATCTGGCGTGCGGAACGGGTGAAATATCGGTCCGCTTGGCTGGAAAAGGCTATGATGTCACAGGAATCGATATCAGCGAAGACATGCTTGCCCAGGCCCAGTACAAAGCAGCCATCCGACAGCTTGATATTCAGTTCTTACAACAGGATATGCGCGAACTTGCCGGGCACGGGCAAGAGTTCGACGCGGTCGTGATCTGCTGTGACTCGCTGAATTATCTAAAAAACGAAAAAGACGTTTTCGATACTTTTAAAAACGTTTTTTCTCTATTAAAAGAAGGCGGCCTTCTTCTGTTTGATGTTCATTCCGTTTACAAAATGGATGTCATTTTTCCGGGAAGTACGTATGCCGATCAGGATGAAGAAGTGAGCGTCATCTGGCAAAGCTATGCGGGGGATGAGCCCCATTCAGCTGTTCACGATTTGACCTTCTTCGTAGAAAACGGAGACGTGTACGAAAGGTTTGATGAATCGCATGAACAGCGGACTTTCCAGACGGAAAAGTACATCAGCTTATTGGAGCAAGTCGGATTTGAGGTACAGTGCGTCACTGCCGATTTTTCAAAATTGGAGCCAAGCGCAGAGTCGGAACGTCATTTTTATACAGCGAAAAAAACAAAAACCATCGTTTAATTTAACGATGGTTTTTCATAATGCATTTTTCCTTAGTTGAGATCTCAGCACATTCGTGAAACAATGAATCAAACGGAGAATTGCTTCTTGACCAGGGCGATATCTTCTTCATACTTCAAATGGGTGTTTCGGAACATCTGGCGGAACATATCCTGAACGCCGCTTTCCAGCGCCTTAATTCCCTCACCGGTTACACCGCCTTTAACGCAAACCTTTTCCTGCAGGGCTGGCAGTGTGTAATGGCCTGTTTCGAGCAGCCTTCCCAAACCTACGAGCATTTCTTTCGTCATTAAAATAGCGTCCTCTTTTGACACGGATGTTTCTTCGACAGCCGCCTGAATAAACTCCTGTACTAAATAGCTGATAAAGGCGGGGCCGCAGCTGACAATGTCTGAGGCGACCCTCGTAATCCCGCTTTCGATTTCGAGAGGGATTGAGATCTTGCTCACTAAAGCCGTCAATTTTTCTTTTGCCTCAGCTGTGCAGCTTTCTCCGCAAGTCAATAATGACACGCCGGACAGCGCTCTGTTCGTAATGCTCGGGATCACTCTTGCCGCCTGGCAGGAGACGATGGCTTCCAGCTGTTCGACCTGCACCGGACTCGTAATGGTGACCACAATCTGATCGCGGGTGAAGACGGGTGAGAGCCGCTTTAGCAAAGGATAAATATCCAGCGGCTTTACACAGATAAACACGGTGTCACTTTCCGTAATCACTTCTTCCGGCCGTTCTGCAACCTGAATGTCTGGGAATCGTTTTTTTATGTTTAACGCTTTGTCGATCGTTCGATTAGTAATTGTTAAAGATGAGGGAATGACTGCTCTGGATTCAATTAACGCCTCAATTAAAATGGTCCCCATATTTCCTGTCCCGATAAAGCCGATATTCAATCGTTCTCCCCTCCTTTGAACCTGTATCTTTTAAACGATATGAAGGCTTTAGTCAAAATATGTATGAAAGCAGGTGAGCAGTTTGACAGATTGGCTAAAACAATATAAATGGTATGCCGCGGGAGGCGTTGCACTCGTCTTGATCATCAGCGCGGCCTTCATGCTGTTAAGCGGAAAGCGTGAAACTTTATCCGGCCTCTCCATTCCTGAGGAAGCTTCTGTACAGACTTTTGACAAGAAAGAGGAGACGAAGCGGGAAAAAAACGCGGGGGAAGAGGCGGTTATCATCGATTTGAAAGGCGCTGTGAAAAATCCGGGCATCTATCAAATGAAGGTGGGGGACAGAGTGCACGATGCATTGAAAAAAGCAGGCGGCACCGTGAAAAAAGCGGACCAAAAGCAAATTAACCTGGCCGCCGTTTTGCAGGACGGTATGGTTGTTTACATTCCATTTGAAGGGGAAGAGACAGCTGGTTCTCTTTCAGAAGCGGGCTCAAGAGCAGAAGGTAATTCCGGTGATGTCGTCAATATTAATACGGCGTCCTCTGAGGAGCTTCAGGCGATTCCAGGCATCGGCCCTTCAAAAGCGGAAGCGGTTATCGATTACCGTGAGGAGAACGGACCGTTTCAGATAATAGAAGACATCACGAACGTTTCGGGAATTGGAGAAAAGTCTTTTGAGAGAATAAAATCTTCAATCACGGTAAAGTAAATTGACGTTTGCCGATAAACATATGTAAACTTAGGGAAGTCGACATCGTATTTTTGGAGGGAAAACAAGTGGAACGGATTTCTTGGGATCAATATTTTATGGCGCAGAGCCATTTGCTGGCGCTTCGCAGCACGTGTACAAGGCTTGCTGTAGGAGCGACAATTGTCAGGGATAAACGAATTATAGCAGGAGGCTACAACGGATCGATCGCTGGAGGCGTTCACTGTGCGGATGAAGGCTGCTATATGGTGGACGGGCATTGCATCAGAACGATTCACGCCGAGATGAACGCGATTCTTCAGTGTGCAAAATTCGGTGTTCCGACCGAAGGCGCTGAAATATATGTCACACATTTTCCGTGCATTCAATGCTGTAAATCGATCATTCAGGCAGGTATTAAAACGATATACTATGCGAAGGATTACAAAAACCATCCATATGCGGTTGAACTTTTCGATCAGGCTTCTGTTAAAGTCGAGCAGGTAGAACTCGATGAGATGATTATCGACTTGAAAAACCAAGAAAAGTTAGCGTTTGTAGCCGATCTGATCAAACAGCTGGCTGATAAAGGCCTTGAGGAAGAGGAGATCAGGAAAATACACGAAGAGGCCAATAAACTGTTTACAAGCTACGTGTAATCCGATGAACAGACATCGTATCTTCCCGTGCGGAGCAATTTCAGCGGCAGCCGGAATTGCCTCCGCTCACTCTTCTCTTTATCTCTTCCTCATGATCAGTTTTTTTCTGTTCTTTATCCTCTGTTTCTTCAAGAAACAAATACTCCTTTTTATCATATGTGCAGCGATTTGTATTTTATATGCCACTTCTTTTTACATGATCGACCATTTCAATACGACGATTTATCATGAAGGCAAATTTCACTCGCTCGCTTCTGTCCGGGATATTCCCATAATAGACGGAGACCGGCTTTCTTTCACGGCCGAAACAGATAAGGGAGAAGCTCTAAAAGCGGGCTATACGATCCGGTCTCCACAAGAAAAACGGGCGCTCTCAGCTCTTCAGCCGGGAAGCATCTGTGTCATGCAAGGTGAATTAAGAGCACCGAAAAAAGAGACGGTGCCTGGAACTTTTAATCAAAAAGAATCATTGTATCAAAAAGGGATTCACTGGTTTTTTTCGGTTCAGTCCATTAAAAACTGCAAGCCGGGCGGCGGTCTTATGCCATTTCTATTGAAGATCCGAAAAGCGGGCCTTGATTTTACAGAAGAAAATATGGCGGACCCGGCTGCCGGTATTGCAAGAGCGCTTACTTTCGGAGACCGGTTTCTCATTGAACAAGATGTGCTGGACGGTTATCAGCGCCTTGGGATCATTCACCTTTTAGCAATTTCCGGGCTTCATGTCGGTCTGTTGTCAGCCGCTCTGTTCCACATATTTATTCGCTTCGGTATGACGAGGGAATGCGTAAAATGGCTGCTCGTTTTCGGGCTGCCCGTTGCCGCAGTTTTGACCGGAGGCGCCCCGTCAGTGATGAGGGCGGTTTTCATGTCTGAAATCTATCTGCTAGCATCACTGTTTAAAAAGAACTTCAAAAGTGCCGATGTGATCAGCATCGCCTGCCTCGGACTGCTGCTGTATCATCCTTATCTGCTATTTCAAGCCGGATTCCAGCTTTCTTTTGCCGTATCCTTCGTTTTCATTCTTTCAAAAGAGATTTTGATCAGGCCGAAAAGCCGAATCTCTCAGCTGCTATTGGGGTCATTTTTGGCTCAGCTCGCTTCCCTCCCGATTCTGCTTTTTCATTTTCAAGAGTTTTCATTTCTCAGCACAGTGATGAATCTGCTTTTTATACCTCTCTATATTTTCATCATCATGCCGCTGTCTTTCGGAAGCCTGTTGGCTTTCATGTGTTTTCGTCCCTTGGGGGAGGCGGCAGCCTGTGTGCTTGACCGTCTGCTTGTGTGGAGCCATCAGGCTGTTAAAGCGGTGTCTGCTGCGGATATTTTGGTTTTTTCTGCGGTTAAACCGCCGGATATTTTGTTGTTTTTCTACTTCGCAGCCATTTTTCTGTTTTTGCTGATTCTTGAAAAAGAGATGTCGTTTCGAGCGGTCATGATTCCGTCCGGCCTCCTTGCTGCTGTGTTTGTGATTCACGTATGTCTTCCTCAGATTGCAGGAGAAGGAGAGGTCACAATGCTTGATATCGGCCAGGGGGACAGCATGTATGTCAGCGCTCCCGGTCAGAATGGCACGGTCTTCATTGATACGGGAGGAACCGTATCCTTCCGGAAAGAGCGGTGGAGAAATCGAAAGAAGGATTTTTCACTGGGAGAGAGCGTATTAATGCCTTTTCTGGCATCCAAAGGGGTTAAGAAACTCGATGCTTTAATTTTGACCCATGCTGATCAGGATCATATCGGTGAAGCACAGGTGCTGATTCAAAAACATAAAGTCAAGCAATTGATCGTGCCGAAAGGCTTCGCAGCCGAACCGTCTGATGAAAAGCTGCTTCGCCTTGCCTTGAAAGAAGGCATCGAGGTGAATGTAGCCAAAAGAGGTGACATCCTTCATATTGGCAATCTTGTATTTTACGTTCTTTCACCGAAAGAAGCGGACAAAAACAGCAAAAACAATGGTTCCCTCGTATTGTGGATGAAAGCGGGCGGATTTTCGTGGCTGTTAACGGGCGATTTGGAGAAGGAAGGTGAAAAGGAGATGATGACAGAATATCCGAATCTTAAAGCGGATATTTTGAAAGTCGGTCACCATGGAAGCAAAGGTTCAACGGGGGAAGAGCTGATCAAGCAAATTGAGCCGAAAGCCGCGATCATTTCGGCGGGGGAGCACAACCGCTACGGGCATCCCCACGGGGAAGTATTGGACATCCTAAACCGTCACGATGTGAAGGTGTTCAGAACGGATCGGCACGGTTCGATTCAGTACCTATTTCGAGGCGGGAACGGAACGTTTTTGCTTCATCCTCCATATGATAAAGTACATTCCCCGCAAGAAAAAATGACTGCTGAAAAACAGCAGTCGTCAAAAAGCCGCTTGCCTGACGGAGAGTAAAGCGGTGTCCATGACTTGGCTTGATTAAGCGGCCAGATGTATAACAGTAGCGATAATAAACATTGTAGCGAAAAAGCCAAAAGACACGATAAAACCGACACCTGAATCTACAAGATCGTTACGTTTGCTTTGCACGTCTTTTTCAAATTCATTCACAATTTACCCCTCCTATTGATATCCAGTATAATTCAATTCTTTACAAAAATCTAGGAGCTTCATGCAACCGTTTTCTAAAATTTATGAACATCGTCTTTTATAAACTGACCCGGGGGTTTATGGAAGGCGTTTATTATAAATGAGAGAGCGGGGTGACTCCGCTTCTCTCTTTACTAATTGCAAAACACGCTTTAGGATAGAAAGGAAGGATGAAAGAGGGGAAAGTGCAGATGACGGTATTTGATGTTTGGAAAAGCTTGAAAAAAGACGACATTCATCCTGTTTATTGCTTGTACGGGAAAGAGACGTATCTTCTGCAGGAGACGGTTCAAAGGATTAGACAAGCTGTCGTTGATGAAGAGGCGAAGGATTTCAACCTTTCCGTATTTGATTTGGAAGAAGAGGCATTGGACCTTGCTGTTGAAGATGCCGAAACTTTTCCGTTTATGGGGGAGAAGCGTCTTGTTGTTGCTAAAAACCCGTCTTTTTTAACAGCTGAAAAAAAGAAAGACAAAATGGAGCATAACCTCGGGAGCCTGGAGGATTATATTGCGCAGCCGGCGCCTTATTCCGTTTTTGTTCTGCTCGCTCCTTATGAGAAGCTTGATGAGAGGAAAAAGCTGACCAAGCTGTTGAAAAAACATGCCCAAATGGTCGAAGCAAAAGAACTGAACGGCCGGGAAACGGCTGATTTCATCGCAGGGCTTGCCAAATCAGAAGGGAAGCTCATTGAACGGGAAGCGGCAGAGGAGCTTGTCATCCTGTGTAATGCCAGCCTGTCGGCCATTGCCCAAGAGGTGAAGAAGCTTAGTACATATATCGGCGATCGGGATTCGATTACGCTTGAAGACGTCAAAAAACTCGTTGCCAGAGGTCTCGAGCAAAACATTTTTGAATTGATCAACAAGGTTGTGAACCGGAAGCGTACAGAAGCGCTGCAGATTTTCTATGATCTGTTAAAACAAAATGAAGAACCGATCAAAATGATGGCGCTGATCGCAAACCAGTTCAGGCTTTTGATGCAGACCAAATACTTTTCGCAGCAGGGGTACGGGCAAAAGCAAATCGCCTCAAACCTCAAAGTTCACCCGTTCAGGGTGAAGCTCGCGATCGACCAGGCGAGGTTGTTTTCTGAAGAAGAGCTGAAAAGCATCATCGAGCATCTCGCCGTTATGGATTATGAAATGAAAACAGGCAAAAAGGACAAGCAGCTTTTGCTTGAGCTGTTTTTACTCAAGCTTTTGCAGTCCGATTGAAAAAAGGGCTCTCTAACTATGAGAGCCGTCAGGCTGTCGAGAAAATCCCGACAGCCTTTTCACTTGTTCTTTTTTTTTTCGCTCGCTGCTCTTTTGTCGGCCGCCGTTTTCTTGTTTCCGGCTCTTGTTCATGCGCTTTGTGAGACACTCCGGCATTTTCATTTCTTTAGAAACTTGCCGTAGACGCTGCTTAGTTTACCTTCAAAATCGGCAAACTTCGCCTTTAGGCGCTAGAACATATTTTGCATACCGCTTCGCTTCGGCTTTGAGGATCTTATCAATAGGATTGTGGGATGCAAAAGCCGGAAGAAACGTGCCGTGGCATCGAATGTTTATTCAGCAAAGGGGCAGGAAAGATAAAACCGAAAACATTGAAAGTCTGCAGGCTGTAAAAAGGTTGAAAATAATATTTGAGAAAGGGAGGAATGAAAAAATGACAACGTTAAAAAAGAATTTAAGGACTTGCAGCAAGGGACACGAGTATTATAAAAGCAGTGATTGTCCAGTTTGCCCGATTTGTGAGCAACAACGCAAACCTGACAACGGATTTCTTTCATTGCTCTCTGCACCAGCCAGACGAGCTTTGGAACACAATGGAATCACTTCTTTGCAGCATCTAGCAAAATACAGCGAAAAAGAGATTTTGAAATTTCACGGTATGGGACCGGCATCTTTGCCTAAATTACGGGTTGCTTTGAAGGAAAAAGGGTTATCTTTTAAAAGTTAAACTCCATGAATGATGATACTTGTACAGTCGAGAATTTAATTGATTTCATCAAATAAGCAAGGGAACTTCCTTTTTTGGAAGTTCCTCATTTCGTATAAAAATCAATAATCATATGTTTGAATGAAAACAATTGTCCGAAGTCAGCCTCATTTAAAACAAAAAATAGCTCCGTGCGAGTGAAACATGGCTGACAGGCTGGCATGAAAGCTCCTCTCTGTCGGCACACACCTGAATCGCGCTGTTTTTGCGGTCTGACGGCTTCTCATCTAAGAGAGCCGTTTTTTTGACGGCAAGCAAAAAAGCTTGGCATGGCCAAGCTTTCTATTATGCAGAAAGTCCGTTCACTTTTTTCGCTAGGTTTGATTTGTAACGAGCTGCGGTGTTTTTGTGGACAAGACCTTTTTTAGCTGCTTTATCGATTTTCTTTGCTGCTGCAGATAGAGCTGCTTTCGCTTTGTCTGCTTCGTTGTTGCTTACGAAAGTTTCAACTTGTTTCATAGCAGTGCGCATTGCAGATTTGATTGTTGCGTTGTGCGCGCGGCGCTCGTTGTTTGTTTTTGTGCGTTTGATCGCTGATTTAATGTTTGGCAATGTGTTTCACCTCCTAAGACATAACCTCTGTTCCTTTTCTATAGGTTAGATCTCAACAATAGAACAAATTGTATTCTATCAAACACACCCTTAGATTGCAATATAAATGTAAAGTATTTTTGTTTGAAAGCTCCGCTTCGGGGGAATGTTCGCAGACCTTGTGGGCACACTAACACCAGTTATGTTTTTGGAGGGAAGCAAATATGGAGAAAAAGAAGCTTGATTTAAGTCAATATGCAGTCCGGACAGACTTAGCCGTGGAAGCGAGGGATCTGGCAGAGGAAAAGGAAGCTTCTCCAAAGAAAGAGCTGAAAGGGTTTACAGTCAAAGAATACGAAAAAGACGGGATCAAAATTCAGACGATGGACATTGATGAAGAAGGAGCGAAGCTGTCGGGGAAAAAAGCCGGCCGCTATTTAACCTTTGAAACACAAGGGATCAGACAGCAGGATTCCGTCTTGCAGGAAAAAGTCGTCAATGTGTTCGCAAAGGAATTTTCCGCATTTCTCGATTATTTGAACATTCCGCGGGATGCCAGCTGCTTAATTGTAGGGCTTGGCAACTGGAATGTCACGCCCGATTCGCTCGGCCCCCTCGTGACGGAGAACCTTCTCGTGACGAGGCACCTGTTTCAGCTGCAGCCCGAAAATGTAGAGGATGGCTACCGTCCGGTGAGCGCGCTTTCCCCGGGAGTCATGGGCTTGACCGGAATTGAAACGAGCGACATTATCCAAGGGGTGATCGATCGCTCAAAGCCCGATTTTGTCATTGCCATTGATGCGCTGGCATCAAGAGGGATCGAGCGTGTGAATTCTACCATTCAAATTTCAGACAGCGGGATACACCCCGGGTCTGGCGTGGGGAATAAAAGAAAAGAGTTAAGCAAGGATACGCTCGGCATCCCGGTCATCGCCATCGGTGTTCCAACGGTGGTCGATGCCGTCACGATCACGAGCGATACGATTGATTACATGCTGAAGCATTTTGGAAGAGAGATGAGAGATGACAGTCCGTCCAGGTCGCTCGTTCCCGCGGGGATGAGCTTTGGGAAAAGAAAGGTCCTCACCGAAGAAGACCTTCCCGATGAAGAGCACCGCAAATCGTTTCTCGGTATAGTCGGCGGCCTCGCAGAGGATGAAAAAAGGCAGCTGATCCATGAAGTCCTCGCTCCGCTCGGCCATAACTTAATGGTGACCCCTAAAGAGGTCGATACATTTATCGATGATATGGCAAATGTGATTGCAAACGGTCTGAACACAGCGCTCCATGAAAATGTATCGCAAGACAATAAAGGAATGTATAACCACTAAGATCAAGGCGGCTGACCAGGCCGCTTTTTTCATGACATTTAGCATTGCCGGAACTTGTTCTACTTCCTCTATCTTGTACATAGTCTATTTACTAGACAAGCTCTGGAGGGATTTACAATGAGAAAAAGAGGCAGGAATCGGCAGTTTGTGCTGGCTGTAAATGGAAGAAGCGCGGTGAAGACAGTATTCTTATTTATCGTCAGCCTGCTGCTCGTTTTTATTTTATCAGGCGTGTTGACTTCGCTGCGTCCTGAGTTAAGGCCGTCTTCATCGTTGTACCGGGTGACTGATGAACTGGGGGGCGAGACCTTTGGGCTCATTTTGGGAATGGAAAACCACTACTTTGCATCAGAATTGCCGGAACCGAATAAGCGCTTTGAGCTTTCCCCCCTCGTTCTGAAGCTGGCGACCAGCATTAATTTGAAAGATCCGCGAAGTTTTCTCGGACGGGAGCTTCCAGGCTTCTCTCATTTTGACTCGGAAATTCTCATTGCCGGGCAAGGGACGGATTATACGAATATGCCGTCAGAATCTCCTCCGCCGACTGAGGTCTTAAAAGAGGAGAGAGAAGCGAATCTTGCAGAGCTTGAAGGGAAACAGAAAAAGAAAACAGGAGAAGAAAAACCTCCTGAGCAATCGACGGGTGACCGAAAAGTTGTATTTATCTACAATACGCATAATACGGAATCGTATCTCCCATTTTTAAAAGGTGAGACGGAACCTAATCGGGCAATTCATTCGAAAGCAAATGTTACGCTTGTCAGCGATATGCTCGCAAATGCAATGAAATCGCAGGGTGTCGGGGCAATGGTGGATAAAACCGATTTTCAGGCGAATTTGCGGAAAAAAGGTTGGGCCTATGCCCGTTCCTATGATGAATCAAGGCCGGTCGTCAAAGAGGCGATGGCCCAAAACAAAGATTTACAGTATTTTATCGATATTCACAGGGATTCGCAGCGGAAGAAAGCGACAACCGCAACTGTCAATGGAAAAAGCTATGCACGCGTTGCATTTGTGCTCGGCAAGAAGAGCTCTAATTTCGAAGCGAACTTAAAGCTGGCAAAAGAGCTGCATGAACGGCTGGAAAAAAAATATCCCGGTTTGAGCCGCGGTGTTATATCTAAGGGAGCTGCCGGGGATAATGGCATATATAATCAGGATTTAAACGAAAGATCCGTCTTAATCGAATTTGGCGGCGTAGATAATAACCGCGAAGAGCTGGAGCGGGCTGCAGAAGCGATGGCGGATGTATTCAGCGAGATGTACTGGAATGCTGAAAAAGTTGATGCAGACACCGGTGAAGACGATAAGAAAAAACAATAGGACAGGTGATGGAAGTGGCTTCTTTTATGGGGAAATGCATATTGGCTTGCTGTGTTATGTTTTTCGGCGTCCTTCTCGGCATGCAGCAGGCGAACAACGGAATGATTGAAATGAAAGGGTATCAGGACCCAGATTTAAAAGCAGCGCTCAGCATCTCTGAAGGGGATGCAAAAGAGGCTTCAGTCCTCGGTCATCAAATCGATTTGGAGGAGAAACAAAAAGAGCTGGAACAGCTGGAAGCTTTCAACCTCTTTTCCTCGGCCGGCCGCGCTCTGGCCGATTCGGTCACAAACACAGCCCGTTCATTGTATGACTGGATAAAGGAAAAAACGGAATAAGTAAAAGAAAAAAACGAGCCGGATGCAGGACTCGTTTTTTCTTTTTCGGGTTTAGAAAGCATATGTGACTTAGCATTGAATCTTCACAACCCTATTGATATAATCTAAGCTAGCGCATATTGCGTTTCATAGTAGGAGTGATTAGTGTGACAGATAAAGAAAAACGATTACAAAGACAGTCGAGAATCCGAAATTTCTCTATTATCGCCCATATCGACCACGGCAAGTCAACGCTTGCAGATCGAATCTTGGAAAAAACGGCGGCAATCACTCAAAGGGAAATGAAAGAACAGCTCCTCGACTCAATGGATTTGGAACGTGAAAGAGGAATCACCATTAAACTGAACTCCGTACAGCTGAAATATCAGGCGAAGGACGGAGAGGAATATATTTTTCATCTGATCGATACCCCGGGACACGTCGATTTTACGTATGAGGTTTCGAGAAGCCTTGCCGCGTGCGAAGGCGCGATTCTCGTCGTCGACGCGGCACAGGGAATCGAGGCGCAAACGCTGGCAAACGTTTACCTCGCGCTTGACAACGATCTTGAAATCCTGCCGGTCATTAATAAAATCGACCTTCCAAGCGCAGAACCCGAACGCATCCGCCAGGAAGTCGAGGATGTTATCGGTCTTGACGCTTCAGAAGCCGTCCTTGCTTCAGCAAAAGCAGGCATCGGAATTGAAGAAATATTGGAGCAGATCGTTGAAAAGGTTCCCGCACCAAGCGGAGATCCGGAAGCGCCGCTTCAGGCGCTGATCTTTGACTCTCTGTATGATGCATACCGCGGGGTCGTCGCCTATATCAGAGTCGTGCAAGGTACTGTAAAAGCCGGTCAAAAAATCAAGATGATGGCGACCGGAAAAGAATTTGAAGTCACTGAAGTCGGCGTTTTCACACCGAAGGCCGTTCCGGTTGACGAACTGACTGTCGGCGACGTCGGATTCCTGACGGCCGCGATCAAAAACGTCGGAGACACCCGTGTAGGGGATACGATTACGAGCGCGGAAAACCCTGCGCCCGAAGCCCTGCCAGGTTACAGAAAGCTGAATCCGATGGTCTATTGCGGTCTGTATCCGATTGATACAGCGAAATACAACGATTTGCGGGAAGCGCTTGAAAAACTTGAGCTGAACGATTCAGCCCTGCAGTACGAGGCGGAAACGTCCCAGGCTCTCGGATTCGGCTTCCGCTGCGGTTTCTTAGGGATGCTCCACATGGAAATCATCCAAGAGCGGATTGAACGCGAATTCAACATCGATTTGATTACGACGGCGCCGAGCGTTATCTACGACGTGTACATGACAGACGGTGAAAAAATCGTCGTCGATAACCCGTCAAATATGCCTGATCCGCAGAAGATCGACCGGGTGGAAGAACCGTTCGTCAAAGCGACGATGATGGTGCCGAACGACTTTGTCGGAGCGGTCATGGAACTGTGCCAGGGCAAGCGCGGTCAGTTTATCGATATGCAGTACCTTGATGCGAACCGCGTCAGCATTGTCTACGAAATTCCGCTTGCGGAGATCGTCTACGAGTTTTTCGATCAGCTTAAATCAAATACGAAAGGCTATGCGTCATTTGATTACGAACTCATCGGATATAAACCGTCCAAGCTCGTGAAAATGGATATTATGCTGAACGCCGAAAAAATCGATGCCCTTTCCTTTATCGTTCACCGCGATTATGCTTATGAACGAGGTAAGGTTATCGTCGAAAAGCTGAAGGAGCTCATTCCGCGTCAGCAGTTTGAAGTGCCTGTCCAGGCAGCTATCGGTACAAAAATTGTCGCTCGTTCAACCATTAAAGCCATGCGCAAAAACGTTTTGGCGAAGTGCTACGGCGGGGATATTTCCAGAAAGCGCAAACTGCTTGAAAAGCAAAAGGAAGGAAAGCGAAGAATGAAACAGGTCGGCTCTGTCGAAGTTCCGCAGGAAGCCTTTATGGCAGTCCTGAAAATGGATGACAGCGGTCCGAAATCATAATCATGAGCTGCCGCAGCGTAACACACTGCGGCTTCTTCCTGTAAAAGAAGGTGAAAACAATGAAAGCAGCATATATCCACATTCCGTTTTGCGAGCACATTTGCCATTATTGCGACTTCAACAAGTTTTTTATTCAATCTCAGCCGGTTGATGAATATTTGCGTTCCTTAGAGAAGGAAATGGCCAATTCAATGGAAGCAGCCGGACATCCGGAGCTGAAAACGATCTTTATCGGGGGAGGAACGCCGACATCGTTGTCTGCAGCGCAGCTCGAACGGCTCCTCGATTCCATTCATCGCATTTTGAAACCGTCCGAAAGCCTTGCCGAATTTGCAGTTGAAGCCAATCCCGACGATTTATCGGCTGAAAAGCTGGACGTTCTAAAAGCTGCCGGTGTCGACAGGCTGAGCTTTGGCGTGCAGACGTTTGAAGACGAGCTGCTAAAAAAAATCGGCAGGGTCCACGAGCAAAAAGACGTACTCGTTTCCTTTGAAAGAGCGCGAAAGGCGGGGTTTGATAATATCAGCCTTGATCTGATGTTCGGTCTGCCCGGACAAACCATCGGCCACCTCGCCTCATCACTTGATACGGCTCTTGCTCTCGGTGCTGAACACTATTCGGTCTATTCGCTGATCGTCGAACCGAAAACCGTTTTTTATAACTTGATGAAAAAAGGCCGGCTTCACCTGCCGCCGCAGGACCAGGAAGCTGAAATGTACGAACTCGTTATGCGGAAAATGGAAGAAGCGGGCATCGGCCAATACGAAATCAGCAACTACGCCAAAAAAGGATATGAGAGCAAACATAACCTCACATATTGGAACAATGAGGAGTATTTCGGTTTTGGCGCGGGCGCACACGGTTATATCAATGGTGAAAGAACGGTAAATGCCGGTCCTGTCAAACATTATATCGACCTGATTGAGCAGTCAGGTTTTCCTTATAAAGAAAAACACAGGGTTACAAAAAATGAACAGATTGAAGAAGAAATGTTTCTTGGTCTTCGAAAATCCGCAGGAATAGACAAAGAGTGCTTTTTCGAAAAATACGGAAGATCTGTTGACGATCTCTTCCCAAAAGTGCTCCATTCGCTGGAAGAAACAGGACTGATTGTGAACACGAACAAAAACGTGTTTTTAACACATAATGGAAAACTGTTGGGGAATGAAGTGTTTCAGGCATTCCTGGGTGAGTTATAATTGACATTTTGATTTCGGTTTGGTAATTTTGATATACAATTAGCACTCAGTTGTGTCGAGTGCTAACAGGGGTGATATGGATGTTAACAAATCGTCAGCTGTTAATCTTGCAGGTTATCGTCAACGATTTCATTCGTTCAGCTCAGCCGGTAGGATCAAGAACGCTTTCCAAAAAGGAAGATATCACATTCAGCTCAGCAACGATCAGAAACGAAATGGCTGACTTGGAAGAGCTCGGTTTTATCGAAAAAACCCACTCATCTTCAGGCCGGATTCCTTCTGAAAAAGGCTATCGATATTATGTCGATCATTTGCTTTCACCTGGAAAGCTGTCAAAAACGGACTTGAACATTATTCATTCGATTTTCAAAGAAAAAATCTTTGAACTCGAAAAAGCCGTGCAGAAGTCGGCTCAAGTGCTGTCCGACCTGACAAATTATACATCGATTGTCCTCGGCCCGAGACTGAGCGAAAATCATCTCAAACAGATCCAGATTGTACCGGTTCAGCCCAAGAAGGCCGTTGCCATTCTAGTAACGAATACCGGCCATGTCGAGAATAAAACGATTAATTTTCCGGCGGAGGTCAATCTTTCCGATCTCGAAAAGCTGGTGAATATATTAAATGAACGCCTTAGAGGCGTGCCGATCTCAGAGCTGAAAGACAGGATTTTCAAAGAGGTTGTCATCTTCTTAAAGTCGCACATCCAAAATTACGATACGATTTTGCACGCGCTCGGCGCAACGCTGGATTCATCTGTTCAAACCGACCGGCTGTTTTTCGGCGGCAAGATTAATATGCTGAATCAGCCCGAATTTCACGATATTGACAGAGTGAAATCGCTATTGTCGCTCATTGAGAAAGAACAGGAGATTCTCCGGCTCTTTCAGTCGACAGAGTCTGGAATTACCATTAAAATCGGCAAAGAAAACGACTATGAAGAAATGGAAAACTGCAGCCTGATTACCGCAACATACACGGTCGGCTCAAAACAGATCGGCTCCATCGCGGTCATCGGGCCGACGCGCATGGACTACTCCCGCGTCGTCGGTTTGCTTCAGCACGTATCATCTGACTTGTCAAAAGCGCTGACAAGTTTGTATGATGGGTAAGGCAGTACCTAAAACAGACAGAAGGGAGAAATCCCTTCTTTATCATGAAACTCATCCTTTAAGGGAGGTGAACACAGATGGCAGAAGAAAAACAAACCGAAGAGCTAAACGAACAAGAGGAACTGAACGAGACAGAGGCGGAGACAGCCGAAGCTGAACAAACGGCTGCTGAAGCTGATGCCCCGGCAGAAGACACTCAAACAGAAATGCTTGAAAAACAACTAAAAGAACTTCAAGAACGTCTTGAAGAAAAAGAAAATAAACTTTTACGTGTTCAGGCGGACTTTGAAAACTACAAAAGACGCGCACGCCTTGACCTTGAGGCTGCTGAAAAGTACCGTTCCCAGCGCATCATCAGCGAATTGCTACCGGCGCTTGACAACTTTGAGCGCGCACTTCAGCTCGATCCTGACAATGAGCAGACGAAAAGCCTGCTTCAAGGGATGGAAATGGTGCACCGTCAAATTTTGGAGGCTCTTAAAAATGAAGGAGTTGAACAGATTCCATCAGTCGGAGAGCAATTTGATCCGAACATGCACCAGGCTGTTATGCAGGTTGAGGATGGAGCGTACGAATCAAACGCAGTCGTTGAGGAACTGCAAAAAGGCTATAAACTTAAGGACCGGGTGATCCGTCCTTCTATGGTAAAAGTCAATCAATAACTACATAGCAGGAGGTAAAAATCATGAGCAAAGTAATCGGAATCGACTTGGGAACAACGAACTCATGCGTTGCAGTGCTTGAAGGCGGAGAGCCGAAAGTCATCCCAAATCCTGAAGGAGCCCGCACGACTCCTTCAGTTGTTGCATTTAAAAACGGAGAGCGCCAGGTGGGTGAAGTGGCGAAACGCCAGTCCATCACGAATCCAAACACAATCATGTCGGTCAAGCGCCATATGGGCACTGACTATACAGTTGAAATCGAAGGCAAAAAGTACACGCCGCAAGAAGTGTCTGCCATCATCCTTCAGCATTTGAAATCATATGCTGAAAGCTATTTGGGTGAAACGGTATCTAAAGCCGTGATCACAGTTCCTGCATACTTCAACGATGCAGAGCGTCAAGCGACAAAAGATGCCGGTAAAATCGCCGGACTTGAAGTTGAGCGGATCATTAACGAGCCGACTGCAGCTGCGCTTGCATACGGCTTGGATAAAACCGAAGAAGATCAGACGATCCTCGTCTACGACCTTGGCGGCGGTACATTCGACGTTTCCATCCTTGAATTGGGAGACGGCGTATTCGAAGTTCGCTCTACAGCGGGTGACAACCGCCTTGGAGGAGACGACTTTGACCAAGTGATCATCGATCATCTCGTCTCAGAATTCAAAAAAGAAAACGGCATCGACCTTTCTAAAGACAAAATGGCGCTTCAGCGCTTAAAAGATGCGGCTGAGAAAGCGAAAAAAGACCTTTCCGGCGTATCTTCCACGCAAATTTCGCTGCCGTTTATCACAGCGGGTGAAGCAGGTCCGCTGCACCTTGAATTGACACTGACACGCGCGAAATTTGAAGAGTTGTCTTCACATTTGGTAGAGCGCACAATGGGCCCTGTTCGCCAGGCTCTTCAAGATGCGGGACTCTCTGCAAGCGAAATCGACAAAGTGATCCTTGTCGGCGGATCAACACGTATTCCTGCCGTTCAGGAAGCGATCAAAAAAGAAACTGGAAAAGAAGCGCATAAAGGCGTCAACCCTGATGAAGTCGTAGCCCTTGGTGCAGCCATTCAAGGCGGCGTCATCACAGGCGATGTCAAAGATGTTGTCCTTCTGGACGTAACTCCGCTGTCACTCGGTATCGAAACGATGGGCGGCGTGTTCACGAAGCTGATTGAGCGCAACACGACAATCCCGACAAGCAAGTCTCAAGTGTTCTCAACAGCGGCCGACAACCAAACAGCGGTTGACATCCACGTGCTCCAAGGTGAGCGCCCAATGGCTGCCGACAACAAAACGCTCGGACGCTTCCAGCTTACAGATATCCCGCCGGCTCCTCGCGGCGTACCGCAAATCGAAGTGTCATTTGACATTGATAAAAACGGTATCGTCAACGTCAGCGCGAAAGATCTTGGCACTGGCAAAGAGCAAAACATCACGATCAAATCTTCTTCAGGCCTTTCTGATGACGAAATCGAGCGCATGGTGAAAGAAGCTGAAGAAAACGCCGAAGCGGATGAGAAGAAAAAAGAAGAAATCGAACTTCGCAACGAAGCGGATCAGCTTGTCTTCACAACTGAAAAAACGCTGAAAGATCTTGAAGGCAAAGCCGATGAAGCACAAGTGAAAAAAGCGAATGAAGCAAAAGACGCGCTAAAAGCTGCGATCGAGAAAAATGACCTTGATGAAATCAAGGCGAAAAAAGATGAACTGCAAGCGATCGTCCAAGAGCTTTCAATGAAGCTTTACGAAGAAGCTGCAAAACAGGCTCAGGCTCAGCAAGACGGCGGCGCCGACGCTAAAAAAGCCGACGACAATGTCGTGGACGCTGAGTATGAAGAAGTAAACGACGATAAAGATCAAAAATAATTGAAATAAAATGTGCGCTGTGCTTACCCCGGTTTGCACGGCACATGACCTTACAGGCGATGAAAGTCAAAGTCAGGATCTCTTGACTTTGACTTTTTTCTTCCTAAAGGACAAAAGGAATTGAAAAAACATAATTTGAAATGATACAATCTAATTTATGTGAGAAAATCGGGAGTGTGAAGAGATGAGTAAGCGTGATTACTATGAGGTGCTTGGGGTAGGTAAGAGCGCTTCTAAAGATGAAATTAAAAAAGCTTACCGCAAGCTTTCTAAAAAATATCACCCGGACATCAACAAAGAAGCCGGAGCGGATGAAAAATTCAAAGAAGTCAAGGAAGCCTATGAAACACTTTCTGATGACCAAAAACGGGCCCATTACGACCAGTTTGGCCATACCGATCCAAATCAGGGATTCGGCGGCGGCGACTTCGGCGGCTTTGGGTTTGACGATATTTTCTCAAGCATTTTCGGAGGCGGCGCAAGGCGGAGAGACCCGAATGCCCCGAGGCAGGGTGCCGATCTGCAGTATACGATGACACTGTCATTTGAAGAAGCAGCCTTCGGAAAAGAGACGACGATCGAAATTCCGCGTGAAGAAACGTGCGAAACATGCAGCGGCTCCGGCGCAAAACCGGGAACAAAGCCGGAAACATGTTCACACTGCGGCGGATCAGGCCAGCTGAACATGGAGCAGTCCACTCCGTTCGGAAAAGTTGTCAACAGAAGAGTATGTCATTACTGTAATGGAACGGGTAAGCAAATTAAGCACAAATGTTCAACTTGCGGCGGTACAGGAAAAGTGAAAAAACGCAAGAAAATCAATGTCACCATCCCGGCGGGTGTGGATGACGGCCAGCAGCTTCGAGTAGCCGGACAGGGTGAACCGGGGATCAACGGCGGTCCGTCAGGTGACTTATTCGTCGTTTTCCGCGTCCAAGAACACGAATTTTTCGAGCGCGATGGAGACGATATTTACTGCGAAATGCCGCTGACATTTGCACAGGCTGCACTTGGGGACGAAATCGAAGTGCCTACTCTTCACGGTAAAGTAAAATTAAAAGTGCCGGCGGGCACGCAGACGGGCACCAAGTTCCGCTTAAAAGGAAAAGGTGTTGCCAACGTACGCGGGTACGGGCAAGGTGACCAGCACATTGTTGTCCGCGTCGTGACACCGACGAATTTAACAGAAAACCAGAAAAATATTCTCCGCGAATTTGCAGAAGTGAGCGGAAATATGCCGGATGAACAGGAAATGAGTTTTTTCGATAAAGTAAAGCGCGCCTTCAAAGGCGATTAATGATTGGATGAGGAGTTGGTAGTATGAAATGGTCCGAAATCTGCATTCACACGACACATGAAGCGGTTGAGCCCATCTCGAATATTTTACATGAAGCTGGTGCGAGTGGAGTAGTGATTGAAGATCCGCTTGATTTAATTAAAGAGCGTGAGAATGTATACGGAGAAATCTACCAGCTCGATCCCAATGATTACCCTGATGAAGGAGTCATCATCAAAGCGTATCTCCCGATCAACAGCTTTTTGGGGGAGACTGTAGAAGGAATCAAGGAAACCATCAATAATCTGTTGCTGTATGATATTGACCTCGGACGCAACAAAATCACCATCAGCGAGGTTAACGAAGAAGAATGGGCGACAGCATGGAAAAAATATTATCATCCCGTAAAAATTTCCGAGAAATTTACGATTGTTCCGACATGGGAAGAGTACACACCGGTTCATACGGATGAGCTCATCATCGAGATGGACCCGGGAATGGCGTTCGGAACAGGCACACACCCGACAACCGTACTTTGCATACAGGCACTCGAAAGGTATGTGAAAGAAGGGGATTCGGTTGTGGATGTCGGAACGGGAACAGGCATTTTGAGCATTGCATCAGCCATGCTTCGCGCCAAACAGGTTGAAGGATATGATCTCGATCCTGTAGCCGTTGAAAGCGCCCGCTTGAACTCCAAGCTCAATAAAGTCAGCGATCATATCGAGATCAAGCAAAATAATCTGCTCGACGGCGTCGAAGGGGAAAAAGACATCATCGTCGCCAACATCCTGGCCGAGGTCATCCTGCGCTTTACGGATCAGGCATACAGCCTGTTGAAAGACGGCGGCTATTTCATTACTTCGGGGATCATCCAGCAGAAAAAACAGGAAGTCAAAGATGCACTGGTGAATGAAGGCTTTACGATCGTTGAGGTTCTTTCAATGGAGGACTGGGTCAGCATCATCGCTAAAAAATAATCGTTAGTAGGTGTGACAAGTCGTATGCAACGATATTTTATCGAACAATCAAAACAAGAGGTCACAGCCGCACCCGCGTTCTCGATCAAAGGTGAAGACGTTCATCATATTGCGACTGTGATGAGGATGTCTCCCGGAGACGAGGTCATTTGCTGTGCAAAAGACGGCCATGAAGCGAACTGCCGGATCGAGTCCGTCACAAAAGAAGAGGTTTTATTGAGCGTAATCGAATGGACGGGGGAAACACGCGAACTGCCCGTCCAGATCCATATTGCAAACGGCCTTCCAAAAGGAGATAAGCTGGAATGGATCATTCAAAAAGGGACAGAGCTCGGTGCAAGCTCGTTTATTCCTTTTCAGGCATCGCGCTCCGTTGTTAAACTTGATGAAAAAAAGGCGAAGAAAAAGCGGGAAAGGTGGGCGAAAATCGCCAAGGAAGCCGCAGAACAGTCCCACAGAAACGCGATTCCCGATGTGGCGCCGATTCACACGTTTCAACGTTTGCTTGAGAGCCTTGAGGACTTCGATAAATGTGTCGTTGCATACGAAGAGTCATCAAAGCAAGGCGAAACGAGCCGGTTTCAATCCGTGCTCAAAAGCCTGCCGGAAGGATCATCCGTACTCATGGTGTTCGGTCCTGAAGGCGGATTTTCAGAAGATGAAATTGAGGCGCTTAAAGAAAAAGGAGCCCTCGCCTGCGGGCTCGGTCCGCGGATTTTAAGGGCGGAAACAGCTCCGCTGTACGCGTTGGCAGCAGTTTCTTATCATACAGAGTTATTAAGAGGTGAATAACAATGGCAACCGTTGCATTTCATACACTTGGCTGCAAGGTCAACCATTATGAAACAGAAGCAATCTGGCAGCTTTTCAAAGAAGCCGGCTACGAAAGAAAAGAATTTGAAAGTTCGGCGGACGTATACGTCATTAATACATGCACCGTCACAAATACGGGTGATAAAAAAAGCCGCCAGGTGATCAGACGGGCGATCCGCCAAAATCCTGACGCCGTCATTTGCGTGACAGGGTGCTACGCCCAGACTTCCCCGGCGGAAATCATGGCGATCCCGGGCGTTGATATCGTCGTCGGAACACAAGACCGCGAAAAAATGCTCGGCTTTATTAAGCAGTACCAGGAAGAAAGACAGCCGATTAACGGCGTCAGCAACATTATGAAAGCAAGAGTGTTTGAGGAGCTTGATGTTCCTGCATTTACCGACAGAACGCGTGCTTCTTTGAAAATTCAAGAAGGCTGCAACAATTTCTGCACATTCTGCATCATTCCGTGGGCGCGCGGCCTGCTTCGTTCCCGCGACCCTGAGGAAGTCATCCGCCAGGCGCAACAGCTCGTTGATGCCGGCTATAAAGAAATCGTTTTGACCGGTATCCACACCGGCGGTTATGGAGAAGATATGAAAGACTACAACTTTGCGCAGCTGTTGAAAGAACTGGACAGCCGTGTAAAAGGTCTGAAACGAATCCGTATCTCTTCAATCGAAGCGAGCCAAATTACAGACGAAGTCATCGAAGTGCTTGACCGCTCAGACAAGATCGTCAGACACCTTCACATTCCGCTTCAATCCGGCTCAAACAGCGTTTTAAAGCGGATGAGGAGAAAGTATACGATGGAGTTTTTCGCCGATCGGCTGACGAAACTCAAAAAAGCTCTTCCCGGGCTTGCAGTTACTTCTGATGTGAT
This sequence comes from Bacillus haynesii, assembly GCF_001969855.1. GTDB lineage: Bacteria > Bacillota > Bacilli > Bacillales > Bacillaceae > Bacillus > Bacillus haynesii. The sequence goes on along the minus strand of NZ_MRBL01000011.1, from coordinate 72,896 downwards.
CGTCGGCTTCCCGGGTGAAACGGAAGAAGAATTCATGGAGACGTACAACTTTATTAAAGAACACAAGTTTTCCGAGCTCCACGTCTTCCCGTACAGCAAACGGACCGGAACCCCAGCAGCACGCATGGACGACCAGGTTGACGAGAACGTGAAAAACGAAAGGGTTCATAAACTGATCGCACTTTCAGACCAGCTTGCGAAAGAGTATGCATCAGACTATGAAGGCGATGTTCTGGAGATCATTCCGGAAGAGCCGTTCACGGAAACGGGTGAAGACAACCTGTTTGTCGGCTACACGGACAACTATATGAAGGTCGTTTTCGAAGGTTCAGAGGACCTGATCGGCCAGCTTGTAAAAGTGAAGATTTTAAAAGCAGGCTATCCGTACAACAAAGGACAGTTCGTCCGCGTCGCCGAAGATGACGTCCATGAAAGCATCCGCTTATCGTCATAAATGATCAATTTAGCCGGTACACAAAAAAGGTGTTCCGGCTTTTTTTGCGAATATCATAAGAGACAACCACTTGAAAAGGAGTCAGGACGATGACAAAACAAATGGCGCGAATGATCGATCACACTGTATTGAGGCCCGATACTGTCAAATCCGAAATTGAAGCGCTTTGCAAAGAAGCCCGTGTTTACGGTTTTGCCTCCGTTTGCATTAACCCATGCTGGGTAAAGCTGTGCGCCGAGCTTCTTAAAGATTCAGAGGTGAAAGTATGCACGGTTATCGGCTTTCCTTTAGGTGCAACGTCTCCGGAAACAAAAGCTTTTGAAACCAAGCAGGCGATTGCAGATGGAGCCGGTGAAGTTGATATGGTGATCAACATCGGTGCATTAAAAGACCGCGATACGGGAACCGTGGAACATGATATCAGAGCGGTGACAGACGCGGCCGATGGCAAAGCTCTCGTAAAAGTCATCATTGAGACGTCACTGTTGACGGATGAAGAAAAAAGGCTGGCTTGTGAACTGGCCGTAAAAGCAGGCGCCGACTTTGTCAAAACATCGACCGGCTTTTCCGGAGGCGGTGCGACAGTCCGGGATATTCAACTGATGCGGGACGCTGTCGGACCTGATATCGGCGTTAAAGCTTCAGGGGGCGTCCGCGATAAGGAAAGCGCCCTTGCCATGATTGAAGCCGGAGCGACGAGAATCGGAGCGAGCGCGGGTGTGTCGATTGTCAACGGCTTAACAGCGGATGAAGACTACTAATCAGACAAAAACCAGGCGTTTATCAGGCCTGGTTTTTGTTTGGAATGAGAAACATGATCAGCGAATGAAACAGATTTGTGAGCGGCAGAAACAATAGGGACGTGACGACGTTGAACAGCAGGCTGAAATGGGCAATCTGCTGAGCGGGGCTTTCGGACAGTCCGGAGATAAAGCCTGTTATTGATGAGAGCATGGGGTATACAGCTGCTACACCGATGACATTAAACAGCACATGGGCATAAGCCGTTTGTCTGGCTGCAGCTCCGCCTTTGAAAGATGCCATCACGGCTGTGATGCATGTCCCGATATTGGAGCCGAGAACAACGCTCATCGCTCCGGTCAAACCGACGACACCTTGATCCATAAAGCTCATCAGGATGCCGACACACGCCGAACTGGAATGAATCATCGCGGTCAAAACGGTGCCGATAATCAAGGCGTAAAGCGGTGAACCTTCAGCAAGCTGCACGATATAAGCGCCCGAGTCTAGCTGTGACAGCGGCACGGCAAGCCGGCTGAAGCCGCTGATACAGAAAAAAATAACCCCCAAGCCGATCATGCTTACGCCCACTTGCCGAACAGGGGATTTTCCGGCAATGAAAAGAACAGCACCTGCAGCAAAAAGGGCAAAAATCAAAAATTCCAGTTTCACCGCTAAAAATTCCGTTGTGAAGGTGGACCCGATGTTTGTCCCCAAAATGAGCGGAATCGAACGTTTAAATGAAAGGGCGCCTACTGAGACAAAGCCAATCACGATCACCATAAATGCCGAGCTGCTTTGCAAAATCCCCGTAAATACAATGCTGACCAAAAAGGCTTTCACCGGATGATCCGTGAACAGCAGCAGCCGCTTTTCGATTTTTTCAAATGTCAGCGAAATCAAGCCTTTTCTCAGCATGCTCATGCCTTTGAGAAAAAGAACGATCAATAATACGAATAAGATCAAGATCACCATCAGTTTTTCGAACAGCCTCCTTTATAAATATATACAGACAAGCTGCCGAAATCATGACTGAACAATAAAACGATTCTCCTTGGTTGACCTTACCGGAGGCTTATATTATAATGTCAAAGTACATGTTTATATGTATGTCTTTTTTTAAAGCAGTCGATTGGTGTATTCGGAGGGAGGGAAAGAGAATGTCAAAAACGGTCGTTAGAAAAAACGAATCGCTTGAAGATGCTCTTCGTCGCTTCAAACGCAGTGTATCAAAGACAGGTACTTTGCAGGAAGCAAGAAAGCGTGAATTTTATGAAAAACCTAGCGTAAGACGCAAGAAAAAGTCTGAAGCTGCAAGAAAGCGCAAATACTAAAAGAGGGTGGATTTATGAGTCTTCTTGAGCGGCTGAACCAAGATATGAAGCTCTATATGAGAAACCGTGAGAAAGACAAACTGACTGTCATTCGCATGGTCAAAGCTTCGCTTCAAAACGAAGCAATCAAGCTTAAGAAAGACAGGCTGACCGATGATGAAGAACTGACTGTTCTTTCTCGTGAATTAAAACAGCGTAAAGACTCCCTCCATGAATTTTCAAACGCTAATCGTTCAGATTTAGTAGATAAAGTTCAAAAAGAGTTAGACATTCTGGAAGCTTATATGCCTGAACAGCTGACGGAAGAAGAGCTGCTCGACATCGTCAACGAGACGATCGCCGAAGTCGGCGCCTCTTCAAAAGCGGATATGGGCAAAGTGATGAGCGCTGTCATGCCGAAAGTCAAAGGCAAGGCAGACGGCGGTCTCGTCAATAAGCTTGTCAGCAAACAACTGTCTTAAGAAAAAGACGCCTTTTAAGCAATTAAAGGCGTCTTTTTTTGTGCGTGTTCATACAATAGAAAAGTAGTAGAAAGATGAAACCTTTGCTACATTTATAACGTATGTAATGTTAATGATAAAAGGGGAAGGAGGTCTCAGACATCGTTGCTGCTGAAAAAATTTAGAATTTTTGTTGCTCTGGCCTGCGGTTTTGTTTTATTCTTATTACTAGGCGTTCATTTGACCGTGAAAGCGGATGGAGATACAGTGTATGTCATTCCGATCGAAGAAACGGTTGAAAAAGGGCTTGCAAAATTTCTTGAGCGCTCTTTTCAAGAAGCGGAAGATATGAATGCCAAACATATCATACTCGATATCAATACCCCCGGCGGAGCGGTCGACGCAGTCCTTGACATGGCTGATACGATACATAACTCCGACATTCCGGTGACCGCTTATGTGAATAGAAGGGCTCTGTCCGCAGGCGCTTACCTTGCCTTGAATGCAGACGATATTTATATGGCGCCCGGCGGGAAAATGGGGGCTGCCGCGATCATTGACACGCAGGGAAATGCCGCTGACAAAAAGTCGGAATCGCTGTGGCTGGCTGAAATGGAAGACGCAGCCAAAAAAAACGGTCGTGATCCGAAATACGCTCTTGCGATGGCCGATGCAGACGTCGATGCTAAAGAAGTAGGAGCGCCGAAGGGTGAGCTGCTCACATTAAGCCCTGACAAAGCGCTGGAAGTCGGCTATTCCGAAGGCACAGCTTCGAGCCTTGATGATCTTTTGAAAAAGCTGAATTTGAAGGATGTCAAAATCGAGCGTGCCGAGGTGAGCTTTGCCGAAAAGGTGGCCAGGTTCATCACGCATCCTGTCGTGATTCCGATTCTCCTTTCAATCGGTAGTCTCGGGCTGATTGTGGAGCTTTATTCGCCTGGTTTTGGGATCCCCGGCTTTATGGGGCTCTCCGCACTGCTGCTCTTTTTCTACGGCCATCTCGTCGCCGGGCTTGCCGGAATGGAAACGATCCTTCTGTTTGCAGCAGGCATTATTTTAATCATTTTAGAGATTTTTCTGCCGGGCGGAATAGCAGGGATTGCCGGCCTGATCGCGATTGTTTCGAGCCTCTTTTTAGCTTCGGGAAGCTTTAAGGTCATGGCCGTCTCCATTTTGATTGCAACTGCTGTTTCTATAGCGGCAGCCATTCTATTGACAAGGGTGTTGGGGAAGCGTATGAAATTTTTTAAAAAATTGATCTTAACCGACTCAACAAGCACGGAAAGCGGATACGTGTCAAATGAAAGCCGGCACGATTTAATTGGTAAAACCGGCGTCACGTATACACCGCTCAGACCGTCCGGAACGGTCATCATCGGCGATGAACGGCTTGATGTCGTATCTGAAGGCTCGTTCACCGCAAAGGACAAGAAAGTGAAAGTGGTTAAAGTGGAAGGCTCACGCATTGTTGTGAGAGAATTATAAATTATATTATTAGGAGGAATATTATGGATCCGTCAACACTGTTTCTTTTACTTATTATCGCAGCCGGAATCATCTTACTAGCTGTCTTCTTTACATTCGTTCCAGTCATGCTGTGGATCTCGGCTTTAGCCGCTGGTGTTAAAATCAGTATTTTCACACTGATCGGAATGAGACTCCGCCGCGTCATTCCAAACCGCGTGGTGAACCCGTTGATCAAAGCGCATAAAGCGGGACTTGATGTGACCATCAATCAGCTTGAAAGCCACTATCTTGCAGGGGGTAATGTTGATCGGGTTGTCAACGCGCTCATCGCTGCCCAACGTGCAAACATTGAACTCACATTCGCCAGATGTGCGGCCATCGATTTAGCGGGCCGTGACGTGCTTGAAGCTGTTCAAATGAGCGTTAATCCGAAAGTTATCGAAACGCCGTTTATTGCCGGTGTAGCAATGGATGGTATCGAGGTGAAAGCAAAAGCGAGAATCACGGTTCGCGCAAACATCGACCGCCTTGTCGGGGGAGCGGGCGAAGAAACGATTATTGCCCGTGTCGGCGAAGGGATCGTTTCGACAATCGGTTCTTCCGATAATCATAAAAAAGTGCTCGAAAACCCGGATATGATTTCACAAACCGTATTGAGCAAAGGGTTGGATTCAGGCACAGCGTTTGAAATTCTGTCGATCGATATCGCTGACGTTGACATCGGCAAAAACATCGGAGCGATTCTACAGACCGACCAGGCTGAAGCTGATAAAAACATCGCCCAGGCGAAAGCGGAAGAGCGCCGCGCCATGGCGGTTGCGCAAGAACAGGAAATGCGCGCCCGCGTCGAAGAAATGCGCGCCAAAGTCGTCGAAGCCGAAGCCGAAGTGCCGCTTGCTATGTCTGAAGCTCTCCGCAGCGGAAAAATCGGCGTTATGGACTACCTCAATATGAAAAACATCGACGCCGACACAGACATGCGCGATTCTTTCGGAAAGATGACGAAAGACCAAAATGAAGAGGATCATAAATAAACAAGCCCCTGTAAAAAGGAGGGAGCTCATTGCTTGATATCCTGTTCGACAATCCGATTATCATGGCGGCCATCATCGCAGCCATTTCCTTCATATTCAACAAGCTCGGAAAAAATGATGAAAATGAAGAAACGAAGCGAAAACCGGCGCCTGAACGGCCGAAAACGCAGACGCCGAAACAGACGGAACAGCACCGGCCTGCAGAAAATAGAACCGAGCGGCCGGCGGCGGCTGCTGCTGCAAAAAGCGCAGATATGGCTGCAGAGCTCCGCAGAATCAAAGCGGATGCCGAGCGGTCCATGCCGGCCGTTGAACGGACCGTTAAAAAGCAGAGCAGCCGGGTGATCAACCGGAAGCAAGAGCTGCTCGATATGAATAAAAACACGATTGTCCAAGGCGTTGTCCTCAGCGAAGTATTCGGCCCTCCGCGGTCGAGAAAGCCGCATTACACAATGAGGCGCCGGCCTAAAATTTAAGTATTAGAACCCCCTTTTCACTCATACATATGAGATGAAAGGGGGTTCTTTTTTTATGGCGCAAAGAAAAAACCGCATCAAAGCGTGGCTGACAAGAACACTGGAAATTCCCCCTGATGTCATGATGGATCTTCCGAGAATTACGATGATAGGAAGACTTCACATATATATTGAAAACCACAGAGGGCTTTTGCTTTTCAGCGATACGGAAGTAAGGCTGATGCTCAAACAGGGGCAGTGCATCATTCAAGGCAAAGACTTTGTCATCAAAACGATTTTGCCTGAGGAAATTCTGCTTGAAGGCACGATTGAGCTTGTACGCTATATCGATTCATAAGTCAGGGGGAAAGAAGCGTGAAGAATAAATGGCTTTCTTTTTTTTCTGGAAAGATCCAGCTTGAGATAACGGGAAAGGGGATCGAACGGTTATTAAATGAATGCACCAGGCGCAGCATCCCGATGTTTAATGTAAAGAGAAAGAAAGACGCTGTCTTTCTTTATATTCCGCTTTCTGATGTACATGCCTTCCGGAGGGTCATCAGGGATTTCGACTGCAAATGCCGGTTTATCAAACGAAAAGGTTTTCCTTTCCTCGTGCAGAAGTCTAAACGGAATAGCGGCTTCACTGTTGGAATTGCTGCATTTTTTATCATCATGTTCCTATTGTCCAACATGCTTTGGAAAATCGAAATTACAGGAGCCAATCCGGAGACAGAACATCAAATCAGACAGCACTTGGATCAAATCGGCGTTAAAAAAGGCCGCCTTCAGTTTACAATGCTGACCCCGGAAAAAATTCAGCAGGCGCTCACAAAGGGCGTTGAAAACATCACTTGGGTGGGCATTGAATTAAACGGGACGGCCCTTCACATGAAAGTGGTTGAAAAGAATGAACCTGACAAAGAAAAATATATCGGTCCGAGGCACATCGTCGCCAAAAAAGGGGCGACGATCTCGAAAATGTTCGTGGAAAAAGGCGAACCGCTCGTCACGGTGAATCAGCACGTTGAAAAAGGACAAATGCTCGTTTCCGGGCTGATCGGAAGCGAAGAGGAAAAGCAAAAAGTCGGAGCCAAAGGGAAAATTTACGGTGAAACCTGGTACAAGTCAAAGGTAACGGTTCCTCTTCAGACATCATTTGACGTTTTTACGGGTAAAGTAAGGACAAGTCACAAGCTATCCCTCGGATCTTTTTCCGTGCCGATCTGGGGCTTTTCTTTTAAAAAAGAAGAGTTATCGCGCCCGAAGACAGAAACCGAAAAACACTCGCTGCATTTTATGAATTTTACGCTTCCTGTCGCGTATGAAAAGGAACATACGAGGGAGAGCGAACGAATCAAAAGGGTGTACTCGAAAAAAGAAGCAATCCTTGAAGGGATCGAAATGGGAAAAAGAGACATCAGGAAAAAAATCGGCAGCGACGGGAACATTATCAGTGAAAAAGTTTTGCACGAAACGAGCGAGAATGGTAAAGTTAAATTGATCATCCTTTACCAGGTTATTGAAGACATTGTTCAAACAACACCAATTGTTCAGGAGACTAAAGAATGACAGAACACTTACTTGCGATTCATCAGCAACTGGAAAGTCCGAACGAGGCTCAAGCGCTGTTTGGGAACCAGGATTCCCATTTGAAGTTGATGGAGGAAGAGCTGAACATTTCGATTGTCACGCGCGGTGAAACCGTGTATGTGACCGGAGACGAAGAAACATTTGAAATCGTGGACAGCCTGCTTGCGTCCCTCTTGAATTTGATCCGCAAAGGAATCGAGATATCTGAACGCGATGTCTTGTATGCGATCGAGATGGCGAAAAAGCAGAAGCTTGAGTTTTTTGAAAGCATGTATGAAGAAGAAATTACGAAAAACGCCAAAGGAAAACCGATCAGAGTCAAAACCATCGGTCAAAGAGAATACATCGCCGCCATGAAAAGGCACGACTTAATCTTCGGCATCGGCCCTGCAGGAACGGGAAAAACCTATTTGGCTGTCGTAAAGGCCGTTCATGAACTGAAAAACGGACGCATCAAAAAAATCATTTTGACAAGACCAGCTGTTGAAGCAGGGGAAAGCCTCGGATTTTTGCCGGGGGATTTAAAGGAGAAAGTCGATCCTTATTTAAGGCCGCTGTACGATGCGCTCCATGATGTGCTCGGAACGGACCATACGGCACGGCTGCTTGAAAGAGGAACGATTGAAATCGCGCCGCTTGCTTACATGAGGGGGCGGACGCTTGACGACGCATTTGTGATTTTGGATGAAGCGCAGAATACGACACCGGCACAAATGAAAATGTTTTTGACGAGATTGGGTTTTGGTTCTAAAATGGTCATTACAGGCGACATTACGCAAATCGATTTGCCAAAGGGCGTCACATCAGGGCTTGCCGTTGCAAAAAAGATGCTCCTTGATATCGAAGGCATTTCAATTGTTGAACTGGATCAGACGGACGTGGTCAGACACCCGCTTGTCGCCCGTATTATTGAAGCATACGAAAAGTCAAAATAACTCCGAATGGCCCGATCGCCCGTTATCGGGTCATTTTTTAGTTTCCCGCGGGAAAAGAGGTGCTTTTGTTGAAAAAGAAAAAAAGAGACGGAAAGTTTCGGCTCATCCGCTTGGAAAACGGCCGTTTCCTTCCCGTCATTCTTTATGCGGCTTTATCCGCGCTGATGTTCATCCTGCTGTTTTTCCATGTGAGGCCCGAGTCCCTCGACCTCGATTTATTTTCGATCAGCGAGAATACGATCTATGCCCCGGCGACAGTCGAAGACCAAAAGGCAACGGCTAATAAAAAGCAGGAAGCGAGAGAGGAAGTTCCCGATCAGTACACCTTGAAAAAAGAGTACTCTGACAACAGGGTCGACCTTGTCTCATCGATATTCGACATCATTAAAGAAGTGAAAAAAGAAAGCGCAGAACAAGAGAAAAAAGACAAGCAGGCCCCATCTGAAAAAGACCAGATCAAATCTGTTGAAGAAAAGCTGACTTCTGATGTGACGGACTCGCTGTCACAGGATTCAGTCAAACACCTGCTGAGGGCCAGCGACGGAGAGCTTTCCATGACACAGGATTCGGTCATCACCGCCGTCAATGACGTGATGAGCAAAGAAATCCGCGCCGGAAAGCTCGATGAAGCGAAAGAACATGTAACGAAAGAACTGAAGGGCAATTCGATACCTTCAAAATTAAAAAACGCCGCTGATGAGATCGGACGCTTTGCGATCATTCCCAATTATGTATACGATCCCGACAAGACGGAGCAGAAGCGTCAAGAAGCGGCTGACAGCGTGCAGCAGGTACAGATCAAGCAGGGGCAGATACTCGTTGAGGAAAATCAGCTGATCGACAGGGAAGTCTATCGAAAGCTTGAATTGACAGGACTCTTGAGCGGAGCCAACATCTTCAAGCCTGTCGGCGGACTGCTGCTTTTAATCGCGCTTTTCATTTCAGCCTTGGTTTACTATTTCGAAAAGCAGTACAGCAGCCGGATTCCGAAAAACAAGTCGCTCATGCTGTTTTCATTGATTACAGGGATCGTTTTAATCGTCATGGAAGTGATCAGCCTGTTTCAGCAGCTTGAAATCGGCCATATCGGCTATCTCGTGCCGATTGCGATGGGCGTGATGCTCATTAAACTGCTGATCAATGAAAGGCTGGCGATCCTGTCGAGCATGATCCTTTCCATTTGCGGAAGCATGATGTTTAACCAGGGAGTGACAGGCACGTTTAACTATGGAATCGGAACGTACTTCTTGATCAGCTCGATGGCGGGTATACTGTTTTTAGGGAAGCATAATGCGAGGGCGAAAATCCTCCAGGCCGGTTTATTTGTCTCCCTGATCAATATCGTCGTCCTGTTTACCCTGCAGCTGATTCAAAACACGGCGCAAACCGGACTTGAGATGGGGACATACTTTGTCATGGGGGCGGTGTCCGGTATCGGATCGTCGGTTCTTGTTCTCGGGCTCATGCCGTTTTTTGAAAGCGGATTTGGCATCCTGTCCACGATGAAGCTTCTCGAGCTTTCAAATCCGAATCATCCGCTGCTCCGCAAAATTCTGACGGAAACGCCCGGCACATACCATCACAGCGTTATGGTCGCGAACTTATCTGAGGCGGCATGTGAAGCGGTCGGGGCCAACGGGCTGCTGGCAAGAGTCGGCGCCTATTACCATGATATCGGCAAGACAAAGCGGCCCCAATACTTTATAGAAAACCAAATGAATATTGATAACCCGCATGACAAGCTTTCTCCGCAGCTGAGCAAAAACATTATCATTGCCCATGCGACAGACGGTGCTGATATGCTGAGGGATCATAAAATGCCGAAGGAGCTTGTCGACATTGCTGAACAGCATCACGGCACATCGCTGCTCAAGTTTTTTTACTATAAGGCGAAAGAAAAAGGCGATCAGACGACTGAAGAAGAGTTCCGCTATCCCGGTCCGAAGCCCCAGACAAAAGAGGCGGCAATCATCTCGGTGGCCGACAGCGTCGAAGCAGCCGTCCGCTCAATGCATAACCCGAATCCCGAAAGGATTGAAAAGCTGGTGCGCGGGATCATATCGGATAAGCTGCAGGACGGGCAGTTTGACGAATGCGATTTGACTTTAAAAGAGCTCAATACTGTCGCGAAGACGCTCTGCGAAACGCTGAAAGGCATTTTTCATTCCCGGATCGAATATCCGGAAGCTAATCCTAAACAGAAGGTGAAACATACATGAGTTTAATTCTAGATATCACAGACGAGACTGGACGCGTCCCTGAAGACCGACTTGCTGAAATTGAAAAGCTTCTTCAATTCGCAGCGGCAGAGGAAGGCGTCGCAGACGGCGCCGAAGTCTCGGTTACGATCATCAACAACGAAGAGATACAAAAAATCAACAAAGAGTATAGAGGCAAAGATTATCCGACTGACGTCATTTCATTTGCCCTCGAGGAAGACGGCGAAGGAGAGATTGAAATTATCGGCGCTGACATGCCGCCCGTTCTCGGAGATATCATCATCAGCGTTGATAAAGCACAGGAACAGGCCGAAGAATACGGGCATTCACTGATGAGAGAGCTGGGTTTTCTGACGGTTCACGGCTTTTTACACCTCCTCGGCTATGACCATATGACAGAGGAAGAAGAAAAAGAGATGTTCACTAAGCAAAAGGAAATTTTGAATCGATATGGGCTCTCAAGATCCTCATAAACAAAACGAATGGCGCCGTCTGAAAATAAGTTTTTCAAACGCCTTTACAGGAATAATCAAGACGTTCATGTCAGAGCGCAATTTTAGAATTCACTGCGGAGCCGCCATCCTCGTGATCGCCTGCGGCTTTTTCTTCAGGCTGACTCTGATCGAATGGACCATCATCTTGATCCTGATCGGCGGAATGCTCGCCTTGGAGCTGATGAATACGGCTGTGGAGCATACGGTTGACCTCTTCACAAAAGAGAACCACCCGCTTGCAAAAGCGGCAAAGGACGCGGCAGCCGGGGCGGTTTGCGTATTTGCAGCCGTTTCGGGTATGATTGGATTACTCATCTTTTTGTCAAAATTGTTTTGATGCCATGCCTTTCATTGTACGCGATTCTTACAAAAATTTTACATTTGTGATTTGGGCGTGAAAAAGAAGCCATTTTTATGTAAAATAAAAGTGTTAGCGGTACCATAACCGCTATAGGAAGGAATACACACATTGACTAAACAAGAATTGATTGCAGAAGCTTTAAAAGCAAGGGAATTTGCATATGTTCCGTATTCGAAATTCCAAGTCGGCGCTGCCCTTTTGACTGAGGATGGCAAGGTGTACAAAGGCTGCAACATTGAAAATGCTGCATACAGCCTGTGCAACTGCGCCGAACGGACAGCGCTGTTCAAGGCTTATTCAGAAGGAGAAAAATCCTTTAAGATGCTTGCCGTCGCTGCGGATACGCCGGGTCCGGTGTCGCCGTGCGGAGCGTGCAGACAGGTGATTTCAGAACTTTGTTCACCAAACATGCCTGTCATCTTAACCAATCTGAATGGCCAAGTCAAAGAAATGACGGTTCAAGAATTACTGCCAGGAGCATTTTCATCGGAGGACTTACATGACACAGGAAAGCTTTAAATCAGGATTTGTCTCCATTATCGGACGACCGAACGTAGGAAAATCTACATTTTTGAATCGCGTGATCGGCCAAAAAATCGCCATCATGAGCGACAAACCGCAAACAACAAGAAACAAAGTGCAAGGTGTGCTGACAACCGATACATCCCAGACGATTTTTATCGATACGCCGGGCATTCATAAACCGAAGCATAAATTGGGCGACTTTATGATGAAGGTGGCGCAGAACACTTTAAAGGAAGTCGACTTGATCTTGTTCATGATCAATGCGGAGGAAGGCTACGGAAAAGGCGACGAATTTATCATCGAGCGCTTAAAAGGAGTCAAGACGCCGGTATTTTTGATCGTCAACAAAATCGACCGGATTCATCCGGATGAGCTTCTTGTGCTGATCGATGAGTACAGAACCAGGTATCCGTTTCAGGAAATCGTTCCGATCTCCGCCCTTGAGGGAAATAATATCGATACGCTTTTAAAGCAAATTGAGGATTATTTGCCGGAAGGTCCGCAGTTTTACCCGAGTGACCAGGTGACCGATCATCCGGAGCGATTTATCATTTCTGAGCTGATTCGGGAAAAAGTGCTGCATCTGACAAGGGAAGAGATCCCTCACAGCATTGCGGTCTCGATCGAGTCCATTCAAGAACGGGAAAACGGTTCTGTGTATGTGAGCGCGACCATCGTCGTCGAACGCGATTCGCAAAAAGGGATCGTCATCGGAAAAAGAGGCAGTCTGCTTAAAGAAATCGGCCAGCGGGCAAGAACCGATATCGAGGCGCTGCTCGGATCATCGGTGTTTTTAGAGCTGTGGGTTAAAGTGCAGAAAGACTGGCGCAACAAGATGTCTCAGCTTCGTGATTTTGGATTTAGAGAAGACGAGTATTAATTGGACAGAACTTGACCGCGCTTTAGTCGTGACAAAATCTCTCGAATTCAAAGATATATTAGAAAAAATTGTTTAACATGAAATGGAGGATACAAGGTCAAGATAATCTTAAGAATTTGGATGTTTAAAAAGCTAGTTATAAACAGAAAGGTGGGGCTTTTGATGTTGAATTTTACTTGGAATGTATTTTCACAAACAGGAAGCGTTGACACGTACCTCCTTTTTAAAGAATTGGAAAAGGAGAACCTGGAAAGACCCGAAGTACTTGAAGAAGAGCTAGCGCAAATTGACTTTCCAATTTTGTGATCATGCTTGACCCCTCCAATTTTTGGATGGTGCACATATGCTGACGAAATGTGAAGGTATCGTCCTTCGTACAAACGACTATGGTGAAACAAATAAAATCATTACGCTGTTGACGAGAGAGCACGGGAAAATCGGTGTGCTGGCAAGGGGCGCCAAAAAGCCGAACAGCCGCTTGTCAGCGATTTCCCAGCCGTTTCTTTATGCTTCTTTTTTATTCCGCAAATCATCCGGTCTCGGCACATTGGAGCAGGGCGAGATGATCGAAAGCATGAGGAATATCCGCGAGGATCTGTTTTTAACAGCATACGCGGCATACATCGCTGAATTAATTGACAAGGGAACGGAGGAAAAGAAACCGAATCCGTTTTTATTTGAGCTGCTTCTTCAGTCAATGAGGAGGCTGAATGACGGTACAGATCCTGACATTATCGCCAACCTGATCGAAGTCAAAATGCTCAGCGTGATGGGGCTGTATCCGGAGCTGGATGAATGTGTGCACTGCAAAAGCAAAGATGGCACATTTCATTTTTCGATCCGCGACAACGGCTTTATCTGCCACCGCTGTTTTGCGAAAGATCCATACAGGATACCGCTGTCTCCCGCATCCGCCAGGCTGTTGAGACTGTTTTTTTATTTTGATCTGTCAAGGCTCGGAAATGTCTCGGTCAAACAGGAGACAAAGGATGAGCTGAAAAGAGTCATTCAGACGTACTATGACGAGTACTCAGGGATCTACCTGAAATCGCGGCGCTTCATGGAACAAATGGACAATATGAAAAAGATGCTGAGTGATGAAAACAAAAGTTGACAATCTCTTCATCTTTTTATAAGATCATGACATGAAGATTGGTTCAATAATGACGTTGCGTTGACGGAAAGAAGTAATTGCGCGCGGCCTCATTGAAGCGACTCCGGGGCGGTGAAAGCCGGGGATGAGAGCGTAATGAAAGGCATTCCCTGAGCAACTTTTAAAAAAGAGGCTGAGACATTTCCTCTCAGCAATTAGGGTGGAACCGCGGGAGAACTCTCGTCCCTATGTTTGTGGGTAAACAAGCATAGGGACGGGAGTTTTTTTCTGCCCAAACTAAGCCCTATGCCAAAAATTAAACTTGAAAACACGTTTTATGGAGGTGCTTCATTTGAATATTCAAGAAATGATTCTGACCCTGCAAAAGCACTGGTCCAATGAAGGATGCGTACTTTTGCAGTCGTATGATGTAGAGAAGGGTGCAGGAACGATGAGTCCATATACGTTTTTGCGGAGCCTTGGACCTGAACCTTGGAAAGTCGCTTATGTGGAGCCGTCAAGACGCCCTGCGGACGGAAGATACGGGGACAACCCGAACAGGCTTTATCAGCACCATCAATTCCAGGTGATCATTAAGCCGTCTCCCGACAATATTCAAGAGCTTTATTTAGATTCATTAAAAGCTCTTGGAATCGACCCTCTGGAGCATGATATCCGTTTTGTCGAGGATAACTGGGAAAATCCGTCGCTCGGCTGCGCCGGGCTTGGCTGGGAAGTGTGGCTTGACGGCATGGAAATCACCCAGTTTACCTATTTTCAGCAGGTCGGCGGGCTTGAGTGCAAACCGGTTTCTGTGGAAATCACATACGGTATTGAACGCCTTGCTTCTTATATTCAAGACAAAGAAAACGTCTTTGACCTCGAATGGACGAAAGGCTATACGATAAAAGACCTGTTCAAGATGGCTGAATACGAGCATTCCGTCTATACGTTCGAGACATCTGACGTCGACATGCTGTTCGAATTGTTTGCCACGTACGAAAAAGAAGCGAACCGTCAGATGGATCAGGGACTTGTCCATCCTGCTTATGATTATGTACTGAAATGCTCGCATACGTTCAACTTGCTTGACGCAAAAGGAGCGATTTCCGTCACGGAGCGCACAGGATATATTGCAAGGGTGAGAAATCTGGCCAGAAAAGTGGCGAAAACGTATTATGATGAACGCGAAAAGTTGGGTTTCCCAATGCTGAAGGAGGAAGAGGCTTCACATGAGTAATCAAGATTTGCTTTTAGAAATCGGATTAGAAGAAATGCCGGCGCGCTTCATGCATGACAGCATGACTCAGCTTGGTGAAAAACTGGAAAGCTGGCTTAAGGAAAAAAATATTGCCTTCGGTTCCGTCAAGCTGTATAACTCCCCTAGAAGACTGGCCGTTCTTGTCGAGAACGTGGCGGAGAAGCAGGACGATGTGACAGAAGAAGCGAAAGGACCGGCAAAGAAAATCGCCCTTGACGAAAACGGCGAATGGACAAAGGCGGCCATCGGCTTTTCACGCGGGCAAGGAGCAAGTCCGGAAGATTTGTATTTTAAAGACATCAAAGGAACGGAATATGTTTTTGTGCAAAAATTCCAAAAAGGTCAGGATACGTTTTCATTACTTCCTGAGCTCGGCGACTTGGTGACAAGCCTCCACTTTCCAAAAAACATGCGCTGGGGCAGCGAAGATTTGAAATACATCAGGCCGATTAAATGGATCGTCGCGCTGTTCGGCAGTGAAGTCGTTCCGTTTTCAGTCGCTCATGTCGAAACCGGCCGCACAACACAGGGACACCGCTTCCTCGGAAAAGCAGCCGACTTGAGCGCACCTTCTGAATACGAAGCGGCACTTGAAAGCCAGTTTGTGATTGCCGATCCGGACAAACGGAAGCAGCTGATCGTTAAGCAGCTTGACGAACTGGCGGCTGAAAAGTCCTGGGACATTCCGAGAGACGAGGACCTGCTGGATGAGGTCAACCATCTGGTTGAATATCCAACAGTTCTGTTCGGTTCTTACGAAGAGGAATTTCTCGCAATTCCTGAAGAGGTGCTCGTGACAACGATGAAAGAGCATCAGCGTTATTTCCCTGTCAAAGATGAAAACGGCGGCTTGCTTCCTTACTTTGTGACCGTCCGCAACGGAGACAGCCGCGCCCTTGAAAACGTGGCGAGAGGGAACGAAAAGGTGCTGAGAGCAAGGCTTTCAGACGCCGCCTTCTTCTATAAAGAAGATCAAAAACTAAACATTGACGAGAATGTGAAAAAACTCGAAAAGATCGTTTTCCATGAAGAATTGGGATCGCTTGGAGACAAGGTGAGACGCACTGAGGCGGTTGCTGAACGGATCGCTGAAATCATCGGTGCGGATCAAGAGACGGTGCACATGATCAAGCGCGCTTCGCACATTTCAAAATTCGACCTTGTGACACACATGGTTTACGAATTTCCTGAGCTGCAGGGCATCATGGGTGAAAAATATGCGCGGATGCTCGGGGAGAAAGAAGAAGTGGCGCTCGCTGTCAATGAGCACTATATGCCGAGACAAGCCGGAGGGGAAACACCTTCATCAATCGTCGGCGCCGTCGTCGCATTAGCGGATAAACTCGATACGGTCGCTTCATTCTTTAAAATCGGCGTTATTCCGACAGGATCTCAGGATCCGTATGGACTAAGAAGACAGGCGAGCGGCATCGTCCAAATCCTGCTTGACCGGAACTGGGGCATTTCATTCAAAGAACTGGCTGCGTTTGCCGGACAGGAAGCAAACAGCGAACTGCTCGAATTCTTTAAACAGCGCCTCAAATACGTATTAACAGCGGAAAACATCCGCTACGATGTCGTGGATGCCGTGCTCGAAAGCTCGAACCTTGAGCCGTATTCGGCTGTCAAAAAAGCCGCTGTTCTTGAATCGGCTGCAGCAAAACCGGAATTTAAAGAAACGGCTGAAGCGCTGGCAAGGGTTATTTCGATCAGCAAAAAGAGCGAAACGAACGCCATTGACGCGTCACTGTTTGAAAACCCTCAAGAAGAGGAGCTTTTCAAAGCTTATGAGGCGTGCAAACAGCAATTAGAGACCCTTTACCAAGCAAAAGATTATGAGGGAGCCTTCAGTGAGCTGTCCAAGCTGAAAGAGCCGATCGAAGCTTATTTTGATCACACGATGGTCCATGCCGAAGATGAAAGATTAAAAGCGAACCGCCTGGCGCAAATGGCAAGCCTGGCGGAGCTGATCCGATCTTTTGCAAACATCAATGCCATCATTGTAAAATAAACACCGCAGAAGACGGTTGCTGACAAGCTGGCAATCGTCTTTTTGCTCAAATCGATTTTTCACATCCTTGTCAAATAGTGCCCGTCTTTTTCATAGAATTCAATTGTAATTGCTGTTATTTTAGTCTTCATATGCGTTATAATATGTTATCGACTTTAATACATAACGAACGAATTGTGAGCTTCGGCTTAAAGGTGGTGAGTACGATCGAACTAAATAAACGTCAGGAGCATATTTTGCAGATTGTCAAAGAGAACGGGCCGATTACCGGAGAGCATATCGCGGAAAAGCTGAATCTGACGAGGGCTACGCTTCGTCCGGATTTGGCGATATTGACGATGTCAGGATTTTTGGAAGCAAGGCCGCGGGTCGGTTATTTCTACACGGGAAAGACGGGTACGCAGCTCTTGGCTGATAAGCTGAAAAAGCTGCAGGTGAAAGACTTCCAGTCCATTCCGGTGGTCATTCATGAAAATGTCTCCGTTTACGATGCGATTTGCACGATGTTTTTAGAGGACGTAGGAACGCTTTTTGTCGTTGATGATAATGCCATCTTAGTCGGTGTACTTTCACGAAAAGACTTGCTCAGAGCCAGCATCGGCAAACAGGAGCTCCCTTCAATACCCGTCCATATCATTATGACGAGAATGCCGAACATTACGCTTTGCAGGCGCGAAGATTTCATTTTGGACATTGCCAAGATGCTCATCGAAAAACAAATCGACGCACTGCCTGTTGTAAAAGATACAGAAAAAGGCTATGAAGTTGTGGGAAGAATTACGAAAACGAACATGACAAAAATTTTAGTCGGCTTATCTGAAAATGAAATCATGTAGAGTGAACTTCAAATGGAGGGATATCATGAGTAATCGGACGATTTATGTTGTATCAGACTCTGTCGGCGAGACCGCTGAGCTCGTAGTCAAAGCGGCTATCAGCCAGTTTAACGGTTCATCCGAGCAGACAAATATCAGGCGGATTCCTTATGTCGAAGACCGCGGAACAATAAAAGAAGTGATTTCGCTGGCAGAAGCGGACGGCGGCATCATCTGTTTTACGCTTGTTGTCCCGGAGATTCGTGAATTTTTAATCGCCGAAGCTGAAAAGGCGAATGTCGTGTATTACGATATCATCGGCCCGCTGATTGAGAAAATGGAGTCGGTCTACGGCTTTAGCGCCAAATATGAGCCGGGCAGAGTCCGACAGCTGGACGAAGATTATTTTAAGAAGGTAGAGGCGATCGAATTTGCCGTGAAATATGATGACGGCAGAGATCCAAGGGGCATCTTAAAAGCGGATATCGTGCTGATCGGCGTGTCGAGAACGTCCAAAACTCCGTTATCCCAATACCTGGCGCACAAACGGTTAAAAGTGGCAAACGTTCCGATCGTTCCCGAGGTGGATCCTCCCGAAGAGCTCTTTACCGTTGATCCGGCTAAATGCATCGGGTTAAAAATCAGCCCAGATAAGCTGAACCATATCCGCAAGGAGCGCCTGAAATCGCTCGGCCTCAACGACAAAGCCATTTACGCTAATATCAACCGCATCAAAGAAGAGCTTGAATTCTTTGAAAAGATCGTCGGCCGCATTGGCTGCAATGTCGTAGACGTATCAAATAAAGCAGTAGAGGAAACGGCAAACATTATTCACAACATGATGACAAAAAGGGTCTAAGAATAAAACTCAGGACACCCCATCCTGGGTTTTTGCTTTGATGGTTTTGGGAAAAGTGAAAATGATAGCATCTTTAACCCATTTGTATTATAATAAAAAATTGTGATAAAATAATTAACTTTTAGGTTTAAGCTTAGTACAGAACGAATAAACTATTATGGGTATCGTGTCAAGAATTTCCCGAAAAAAACTTTCGACAAATTCTTATAGATCGATTAATTTTGAAACCTGTGTGATTTTGCCTGTATTTATAGCAGGAGATTGATGGAGGGATGGAGAATTAGTCTTCTTGAAAAAGAAAGGACGATTTTTGTCGATGCAGACGCATGCCCGGTGAAAGATGAAGTGCTCAAAACAGCGGCGGATTTCGACGTAAAGGTGGTATTCGTGGCTTCATTCGAGCATTTTCAAGTTACAAGGAAAGAAGAAGAGAATTGGACATATGTCGATCCGCACAAAGAAGCAGCGGATCTGTACATTGCCAACCATGTTCGATCAGGTGATGTCGTCGTTACACAAGATATCGGGCTGGCATCGCTTTTGCTTGGCAAAAAGATCTATGTGATGTCGGAGAGAGGCTATCTTTTCGAAGAGAACTCCATCGATCATGCTCTTTTCCGCCGTCACGTCGCACAAAAATTGAGAAGAAGCGGACGTTACACGAAAGGCCCGAAAAAACTGGTCAAGGAAGACCGAGAGCGATTTGTCAAAGAGCTGCAAAAAATCTTGTCGAAAATTGAAGGATTTACGTACTAAGCAGCGAATTATGTACGACGGAGTGTTGGAACATGGGCAATCGTATACCAGACGAAATTGTAGAACAGGTGCAGAAATCAGCTGATATCGTAGAAGTTATCGGAGAGTACGTCCAGTTAAGAAAACAGGGGCGTAATTATTTTGGGCTTTGTCCTTTTCATGGTGAGAATACGCCATCTTTTTCCGTTTCCGGAGAAAAACAGATTTTTCATTGTTTTGGCTGCGGAGCGGGAGGGAATGTTTTTTCATTTTTAAGACAAATGGAAGGTTATTCATTTACCGAGGCCGTCTCTCACCTGGCGGACAAATATCAAATAGATCTGCCGGAGCAGGTTGCAGCTGTATCAGCATACAGCACAGGCAGTTCGGATGAACAGAAAATGGCAGAAGCTCATGATCTGTTAAAGAAATTTTATCATCATTTGCTCGTCAATACAAAGGAAGGCCAGGAAGCGCTCGATTATTTGCTTGAAAGAGGCTTTAAGATGGAGCAGATCGAGCAGTTTGAAATCGGATGCGCCCTTGATTCGTGGGATTTCATCACGAAGTTTTTGGAACGGAGAGGTTTTGATCTTGCGCTGATGGAAAGAGCTGGACTCATCATCAGACGCGAGAATGGAGACGGCTATTTTGACCGTTTCAGAAACAGAATTATGTTTCCGATTCATGATCATCACGGGACAACGGTCGCTTTTTCCGGACGGACGTTCACCGGGGAGCAGCCAAAATACATGAACAGCCCGGAAACGCCGCTTTTTCGAAAAAGCAAGCTCCTCTATCATTTCCATCAGGCCCGCCTTCACATTCGAAAAGAAGAGAGGGCCGTCCTTTTTGAAGGATTTGCCGATGTTATTTCAGCCGTCAGCTCCGGTGTGAAAGAATCGATCGCCACGATGGGCACATCGCTGACGGAGGAACATGCGAAGATCATCAGGCGAAATGTCGGAGAGGTCATATTGTGCTATGACTCGGATCATGCCGGTTATGAAGCCACGCTGAAAGCGGCGGAGATTCTTCAGAAAAAAGGCTGCAACGTCAAGGTGGCTATGATACCTGACGGGCTGGATCCCGATGACTACATCAAAAAATTCGGCAGCGAGAAATTTAAAAATGATGTAATAGGGGCCAGCGTTACGATGATGACGTTTAAAATGAACTATTTCCGCAAGGGCAGAAACCTGTCTGATGAAGGAGACCGTTTAGCCTATATCAATGATGTACTGAAGGCAGTCAGCGTTCTCAGCGGGCCTTTGGAACAGGAAATATACATCAAACAGCTGGCAAATGAGTTTTCAATCTCATTTGAATCCTTGAAGGATCAGCTTTCCGTATTTGAAAAGCAGGCTGTAAGCCGCAGCAGGGAAAGCAGCCGCCAGGACTCAAAAGAGCGGCAGGCGGCAGTATCGCGCGCGCCGCGGAGAAAGACGGGTCTTCGGCCGGCTCACGAAAATGCGGAGCGGATGCTCCTGGCCCACATGATTCATGACCGGGACGTCATTCGAAAGGTTTTGGACCGGGTGGGCTTTGAATTCAACCTTGATCAGCACCGCGCGATTGCCGCTTATTTGTACGCCATGTATGAAGAAGAAGCGGACAT
The DNA here is from genome assembly GCF_001969855.1 of Bacillus haynesii. GTDB lineage: Bacteria > Bacillota > Bacilli > Bacillales > Bacillaceae > Bacillus > Bacillus haynesii. The sequence goes on along the minus strand of NZ_MRBL01000011.1, from coordinate 51,572 downwards.
TTCCATCCAGGAGCTCTTTAAGAGAGTCGAGGATCAGGAACTTGGCCAGCTTCTGACAGATATCTTAATGCTTCAAGTGAACGAAGAATTAAGTGAAGCGGAATTATCTGATTATGTAAAAAAAGTGTTGAATTATCGAAATTGGTCAATGATAAAAGAAAAAGAAGCTGCAAGGGCGGAAGCCGAGAGGCAAAAAGACTTCATCAAAGCGGCAACTTTGGCGCAGGAAATTGTTAAGCTGAACCGTTCGCTGAAATAAACCGTTATATATAATAGGAAAAGCTTTTGGCAATGAATCCTAACGGAGGAGCAAAAGCTGCTTGTCCTAATCATATATTGTCAATTTATGATTTGCTTTCCCGTGAAGCCCTAGATGAGAGAGAAGGCTTTACTTGTGAAATAGGAACAAAAAAGCGGGATGCTTTTAGAATTCGTCTGTAAGTTTTGGAAGGAGGGATCCATGAATGGCTGATAAACAAGCACACGAGACCGAAACTGAATTCACATTTGAACAGGTGAGGGATCAATTAACAGAGGCTGGAAAAAAGCGCGGAGTGCTCACATATGAAGAAATTGCAGAGCGCATGTCCAGCTTCGAAATCGAATCAGACCAAATGGATGAGTATTATGAATTTTTAGGAGAACAAGGCGTTGAATTAATTAGCGAGAACGAAGAAACTGAGGATCCTAATATTCAACAGCTGGCCAAGGCCGAAGAAGAATTTGACCTTAACGATTTAAGCGTGCCTCCGGGCGTTAAGATAAACGACCCTGTCCGCATGTACCTGAAAGAAATCGGACGGGTAAACCTTTTGTCTGCAAAAGAAGAAATCGAATACGCGAAAAAAATCGAAGAAGGCGACGAAGAGTCAAAGCGCCGTCTCGCTGAAGCCAACTTGAGACTTGTTGTCAGCATCGCAAAACGGTATGTCGGCCGCGGAATGCTTTTCCTTGACCTTATTCAGGAAGGAAACATGGGCCTGATGAAGGCGGTAGAAAAGTTTGATTACCGCAAAGGATACAAATTCAGCACATACGCGACATGGTGGATCAGACAGGCGATTACAAGGGCGATTGCCGACCAGGCGAGAACGATCAGGATTCCTGTTCATATGGTTGAAACCATCAACAAGCTGATTCGCGTTCAAAGGCAGCTCCTTCAGGATCTCGGCCGCGAACCAACGCCTGAAGAGATTGCGGAAGATATGGATCTGACGCCTGAAAAAGTCCGTGAAATCCTAAAGATCGCTCAGGAACCGGTTTCACTCGAGACTCCGATCGGTGAAGAGGACGATTCACATCTGGGAGACTTTATTGAGGATCAAGAAGCGACTTCTCCGTCAGATCACGCAGCATATGAATTGCTGAAAGAACAGCTTGAAGATGTACTGGATACATTGACAGACCGTGAAGAAAATGTGCTCCGCCTTCGTTTCGGCCTTGATGATGGTCGTACAAGAACATTAGAAGAAGTTGGTAAGGTGTTCGGGGTAACAAGAGAACGAATTCGCCAAATAGAAGCTAAAGCACTTCGTAAATTAAGACATCCAAGCAGAAGCAAACGCTTGAAAGATTTTCTCGAATAAACTTGAACGGGTCAGGAGATCCGTTCTTTTTTTCACGAAAGAAATGAAAGCGCTATTATTGGTAACCCGATTATATTTTACTTAATTTCTTTCGAATTTGCAAATATCCAAAAGTGTATTTTGAGTCATTATAACCTTGAGATCGAAGGAAAAGCCCTTTATAATTATTGTTGTAACCGTATTCAAAAACTGGTTTTTAGATGGGAAATGAACAATCGCTTCATCGTCCATTATTTTGTCTAAAATGTGAACTTCATCAGCTTTTGTTTCATAACCGGTTTACTTTTTGTAAAATTAAAGTAGAATTAGAATTGTTTACATAAGGGGCAGGGGTAAATTAAAAAGGGGGATGTAAAATGAACCGCAATCCATTGATACCATTTTTGTTAATCGCCATTATGGGCATAGGACTGGTTTTTATCTTATCCATAAAAGGCCTTTATGACGCAAAAGAAATTGCAGGCGAAGGGAATAAAACAGCTCAAGAAGACAAAGCGGATGCCTCGCCTGAAGAAATTTACAAAGCGAACTGTGTAACCTGCCACGGCGAGAATTATGAAGGTGTATCAGGCCCTAAACTGCAAGGTGTCGGGGACCGGATGGATACAGGTGCGATTAAAGAAAAGATTGAAAAAGGCGGCAACGGAATGCCGGGAGGACTGGTTCCGGCGGAAAAGCTTGATGATATGGCAAAATGGGTGTCAGAGATTAAATAGGTTAAAACCGTTTCATCACCAAAAGGATTCGCAATGAAAGCTTTGACAAGAGCTTTTGTGCGAATCCTTTTTCTGTTTTCGGTAAATGGGTGATCTTGCTTGACGAGGAATCACCTCGAAAGGGTGATTTGAACTATTTCAGCATCCGTGATTCCGTCCTTTATGACGGTGCGGCGTCTATTGGAAATAGGTCTTTATTACTTTTTTCTGAAGGCTGCACTCATCTTTGCAAGGGAAAAAATAAGCAATCCACCCTATTTAAGTAAGATTGCATCTATTTTACTATTATATAAATGGAAAAAATGCAGCGGATGCACTGTTGTCATCCGTCTATTTGAGTATTTCTTGAGGTGAATCAAATGAGTCATGCGAGCACATTGAATCATATCCACAGCACGATTAACCAAAATCTGGCTGATGTAGAAAGCCGGATTGAACGAGTCAAAACAGCCAAAAAGGAGATTGAGAAAGAACACGAAACCGGGATTGTCGAGATCAGACAAATTTTGCACCCTCATCTGAACAGCCACTGGACAGGGGACTTCGCCAGCGATTTTGATGACGAACGGGATGAGGCTCATACATCTATGTACAACATCGTGAACGGAAAGTACGAAGGCTATATTTCCCAGCTGGAGAGAAAAATTTTCGCGCTGGAAATTGAAAAGCACAGCCTTGAATTGGCGGGAGCAGCAGCTAAAGAGGCGGATCATTTACTCTCTCTCGGGGAAAAAGCGGTTGATCAGTTGAGCGATAAAATCCGCTCAATCAAAAACAGTTGGAGCTGGTTTTAATGACGACAATCAAGCTGAAACATGAAGCGGTCATCAAAAAGCTGGAGGCCGTAAGAGAGGCGCTTGATGCCCTAGACCTGCCAAACCCTCCGAAAGCTGCAGGGAAAAATAAATTGACATATACGACAAAGTGCCACGAACGCGAGCAAAACATTCATCAGATGGTGGCCGATTACAAAAAAGCCGTACACAAAAACATAAAGGACACGAAGGAAAATGTCGATTTGCTGAAAGAGCAGGACAAAGCAATCGCCAGAAAATAGCCTGAGGTTAGAGAGGACAATTCAATGAAAGTATTTGAAGCGCATTCTTTAATTGAAGCAGCGAATAACCGCAAGAAACAATACGAAACCTTTGAGGATCAACTGCAAACGCTCAAAAAAGCGTTTCTCGGAGTCGCCGATTTAGGTGATGATTTTCAGGGGAAAGGTGCGGACAACATTAAAGACTTCTATAAGGGACAGGCAGAGATTGTAGACAGCTGGTTAAAGCTTGTTGAAGCGCAGATTGCTTTTTTTAAAGGTGTATCAGGTGACATAAAGGACAAAAAGCTGTCCGATTCTTATGTGGAAGTCTCTTTTTTGGATCATGAACTGAAAAACGCGGATTTGAAAGCGACGGAAATCGTCTCGGGGCTCAAGTTGGAAATGGATAAAATCATCGCAAGCATCAGCGATATCGTTGACTTGGACAATTGGACGCTCGACGATTATATTGATAAAATGTCTAAAGCGCAAACAACCCGGCAAAACACCATCGACGCCGTTCGTGAGCTGGATGAATCGCTCAAGACCGAATACATGAATTTACAAGCGCTCGACAGCGCCGTGCTCGGCAAATATTCCGGGCTGATGGAAGCTACAAGCCACGGAAAAACCGCCTCGCCGATGTATTTTAGCTTGAAATCGTTCCATTCAAGCGAGATCTATAAAAATACGATAGAAGTTGAGACTCAAGCCGCCAATTATATTGAATTCAAAAACGAACAGGCAGAAGCGCGCAGGCTTCAGGAAAAACAAGAAGAAGAAGCGAACAAGCCTTGGTATTTAAAAGCGCTTGACGCTGCCGGAACATTTGTCGGGGAAGTCAGCGGGTATTATGATTATAAGAGAGCCGCTGAAGGCGTCGACCCGGTCACAGGAGAAAAGCTGACAGACGGCCAGCGTGTCGCCGCCGGAGCAATGGCAGCGGCCGGCTTTATTCCGATTGTCGGCTGGGCAGGCCGCGCCTTCAAAGGCGGAAAAGCCATCTATAAAACAGGAAAAACGCTCGTAGCTGCCGAACATGCACTTGACGCCTATAAAACGACAAAAGCAATGGATGCTCTAAAAATGACAGAAATGGGCGCCTACGGCTTTGTTGCTGCAAACGGTTTTGGCGAAGCTGTCACCGGCCGCGATATGTTTGGAAATCAATTATCTGAAGAAAAGCGTAAACAAAGCCTGATGAGTGCAGTGACTATGCTGGGCGTTGGGGGTATGGGTCACTATTTGGATCGTGTACATACCGGAAAAATGCCTGTTTCTTATTCACCTGTAAATAGGAGTAAAGCAGATAAAAAGGTTACAGACATTATTGATAGTGCTAATCGAACAGTTGAAAAGGTAAGTCCATCAGCTGATGTGGTTACTTACAGACGAGTTCAAGGCGGAATACCACCAAATGCAAGCAGGGTTCGTATAAACATAGATAAAAATGGCAGAGTTAGTATTCCAAATAAAAAAGCAAATTTGAATATCAGTGCAGGTAATGCTGAACATGCTCAATATTTCCTTAAAAAACGAGGGAATGAGGCTGAAATTGTTGAATTTGATGTGCCGAAATGGTTTGATGATTTTATCAAAGAACATGCAATCCCTCAAAAAGGATACAAATCAAACCCTAAAAATCAAGGAGGTACTGCTCCTAAAACAGTAGATCCTACTACTCCTGGAACATCATACGAAGTTCCTGCTCCATGGATGGAGTGGATAGAAGAGTACGCTGCCAATGGCAGGATCATAAAAAATGAGTGACTGAACGTTAAGGGGGGAGAGCTAAAATGTTATTAGAACCAACGTATGCTGAAAATATAATAGTTGGGGTTGTTTATAATAACGCATGGAACTGGTATGTCACAGAAAAAGATGTATGGTTTTTAGATTATAATAAACTCGACGAGGCCTACAAAGCTAAAGGATTTCAACTAGATGATTTCATTGATGAGAGTGAGCGGGGCGGTATTCAGGTATTAAACCATAACAATGCATTAGAATTCTTGCAACGAATCAAAAAGTACAAGGTAACAACTGAAGAATTAAATCATCTGATGCATGAAATTTTTCAACACAATGCAACTGATGATCTGTTAGATTTCAGTCCTTCATTATTAATTGATTTTGATAAGCGAAAGTTGTATTCCATGTACCCAGAGCCAGCATCTTATGAAGAATATGTACCGAATCATTGGATCGGAATTTATGAGGACTTTACAAATCTAGTTCCTACAAATCAAAAGTATTGGATAAATCATAAAGGGAAAAGTTTATTTTCAGAAAGATAGGAGAGTTTCTTATGAGTAGTAATGATACGGTAACCATGTTGAATGAGGAATTTGAGAATGATCAGACAGGTGAAAAGGTCGAAGGCATTACGATTATCGTAGATGGACAATTTAAACAAGTTTTAGATATCATTAAAGCCAAAAGCGACAGTTATGAGAATTACACTGAAATCATACGGGACGCTCTTTTTGAGGGTGTAAACAGTATGACCATGAAGCTGAGAAGTAAAGAATAATAATGAATGATTAGAAAATACCCCGATTTACAAAAAGACAAACAGAACTCCCAATTTTTTGCTTGTTGAGGAGTTCTTTTTTTATATACTGATCATTCTATAAGACATCTTGCTGTCCGACATTGGCGTGATGTCCCGGTGTATCCCGGTGTATCCCGGTATATCCCGGTATGTATTTAAAGTGCCTAATCAATAACTTTGAATGAACTGAACAATCTAGATATGATCTAAATAAAGGTGCTCAAAAAAATGGGATGATAGAAAGTTGGTTTTTAAAGATGAACATCAACAACATACACGATTTTAATTTAAACCAAGAAAATGACTTCTTAACGATACAAACAAAACTAAAAAAACATATCAATCTAGCAAACTCCGTCAGCAAAGACGCTCTGCAAACCTGCGCGGGGGTTGATGTAGCTTATTGGGAGGAAGATGGTGAAGCGTTTGGTGTCTGCAGTATCATCGTGCTGGATTTTCATACGAAGCGTGTCATTGAAAAAGTCCATAGTGCAGGGAAAATCGATGTGCCCTATATCGCGGGGTTTCTTGCTTTTAGGGAGCTGCCGCTTATTATTAAGGCGGCTAAGAAGCTGACGATTGAACCGGATGTTTTTTTATTTGACGGGAATGGCTATCTCCATTATAACCATATGGGGATTGCGACACATGCAGCGTTTTTTCTCGAAAAGCCAACGATCGGTATTGCGAAAACTTACTTGAAAATAAAACAAACTGATTTTGTGATGCCTGATAATAAATTCGGCGCTTATACCGATATTGTGATTGATGGCGAAGTTTACGGACGTGCGGTGCGGACAAGGCAAGATGTTAAACCGATTTTTCTATCATGCGGACATTTGCTTGATTTAGACAGCAGTTATGACATCGCGATGAGCTTGATCAATCGAGAAAGCAGGCTGCCGATTCCGGTTCGACTCGCGGATCTTGAGACGCATGCTTTACGTGCGTACTACAGAGAGAATCAAAAATTGGCCGAGTAGAATGTAATTTTCTGTTCCAGCTTGGAAACTAAAGCGATTTTTTATATGATAGTAAAAGAAAAATGAATCTAGAAAAGTTGTGATGATTGTGAATGAATTGAAGTTATCGAAAAGGCTGCAGACTGTGGCGGAATACATAACAAAAGGGGCGGTTGTGGCTGATATCGGATCTGATCATGCGTATTTGCCTTGCTATTGTGTGCTGAATCGCCTGGCAAGCGCCGCGATCGCCGGAGAAATCACAGATGGTCCGTTTCTTTCTGCGAAACAGCAGGTTGAGAAACTGCAGTTAAGTTCGCTCATATCCGTGAGGAAAGGAGACGGGCTTGAAGTGATTGAAAAGGGCGAAGCTGATGTGATCACGATTGCCGGAATGGGTGGCTCGCTCATTGCTCACATTCTAAAAGTGGGCAAGGATAAGCTCTCAGGTAAGGAACGTTTGGTTTTACAGCCGAATATCCACGCTCACCATATTAGAGAGTGGCTCTATCAGGAAGGCTATGAACTGATCAATGAAGAGATCCTTGAAGAAGACGGCAAGTGCTATGAGGTTCTCGTGGCGGAAGCGGGCGATCGAGATGCGGCTTACGATGGGGTTTCCTTTACGGCAGGCATGCTTGTCGGCCCATTTTTGGCCAAACAACAAAATGCTGTTTTTGTCAAAAAATGGTCGCAAGAGCTGAAACATACGGAAAACATCTATCAACAAATTGAAGCTGCTCCTCCGAGTGCAGAAAATCGACAAAAATTGCTTGAGCTGTCAGAACGGATAGAGATCTTAAAGGAGGTCCTTAGAAGATGACAAAATCGATAAACGGAAATGAAATCATTCAATTGTTTGAACAGTTCTCGCCTAAGTCTTTAGCCGTTGAAGGAGATAAAATCGGCCTGCAAATCGGCACGCTGAACAAATCGGTGGCCAATGTCATGGTCACGCTTGATGTTCTCGAAGAAACGGTTGATGAAGCGATTGCAAAGAACGTTGACTTAATCATTGCGCACCATCCGCCTGTCTTCAGACCGCTGAAACATGTCATCACAGACCAGCCCGGCGGAAGGCTGATCGAAAAGTGCATCAAGCATGATATCGCGGTTTATGCGGCTCATACAAATCTCGATGTTGCTGACGGCGGTGTCAACGACATGCTTGCGGAAGCGCTGGAATTAAAGAACACAAAAGTGCTCGTTCCAACCTATCAAGAGCCGCTGAAAAAACTTGCCGTCTATGTCCCGAAAGATTATGAGGAACAGGTGCGCGCAGCTCTTGGAGACGCTGGAGCCGGCCATATCGGCGCCTACAGCCACTGTGCGTTTTCTTCAGAAGGAGTCGGCAGCTTCAAGCCGCTGTCTGAAGCTGATCCGTTTATCGGCAAGCGGGGCGAGCTTGAGCGGGTCGAAGAGGTAAGAATCGAGACCGTTTATCCGTCAGGTATTGAAAAATCCGTGATCAAAGCGATGAGTGAGGCCCATCCGTATGAGGAAGTGGCCTTTGATATTTATCCCGTTGAGCAGAATCCGCTTCAAAAAGGGTTAGGCCGTATCGGTGAATTGAATGAAGAGATGACACTCGGAGCGTTTGCCCGCTATGTGAAGGAAAAGCTGGAAGTGAACGGAGCGCGGATGGTGGGCAAGTCTGAGGCGAAAGTGAAGAAGGTCGCCGTATTAGGCGGCGACGGCAACAAATACATCCATCATGCAAAGCGTATGGGTGCCGATGTATATGTCACAGGAGACCTTTATTTCCATACGGCGCACGATGCGATGATGATCGGGCTGAATGTGGTTGATCCCGGCCATTATGCCGAACAAGTCATGAAAAACGGGGTTGCAAAAAAGCTGACAGCGATGTGCCAAGAGAAAAAGTACGATGTCGCCGTCTTTCCATCAGATACAAATACGAATCCGTTTACGTTTGTATAAAAACAAAACCTGAAGCCGGAGAGCTTCAGGTTTTTGCTTTTACTTTAGGCAAGATTTTTTGCAGCGGTACTTCATGACTGGTCTTCCATGTTGACGGGTCTTCATGATCGAATTGTTCTAAAAAGCGGATGACTTCTTTTGTAATCGGGGTCGGGGTCGATGCGCCGGCCGTTACAGCGACGGTTTCCACGCCGTCAAGCCATTCCAGCTTTAATTCGCTTAAATCGCCGATCCGGTATGCTTTCGTGCCCGCGATTTCTTCGGAGACCTGGGCGAGACGGTTCGAGTTATTGCTTTTCGGATCGCCGACAACGATCGTCAAATCGGCTTTTTTCGCCTGCTCGGACACCGCTTCCTGACGCACCTGGGTGGCCAGGCAAATCTCCTGGTGGAATTCAACATCCGGATATTTTTCTTTTACCTTTTCCATAATATCGTGGACATCCCATTGGGACATCGTCGTTTGGTTCGTGACAATCAGTTTCTCCGCTTCAATGTCCAGTCTTTCCACATCTTCTTCGGTTTCAACAAGATGAACGATATCCGGGGCGACGCCGACCGCTCCTTCAGGCTCCGGGTGTCCTTTTTTTCCGATGTAGATGACGTGATAGCCTTCCGCTTTCATTTTGCGGATTAAATCGTGTGTTTTTGTCACATCAGGGCAGGTGGCGTCAATCGCGACAAGACCTTTATCCTCAGCTATTTTGCGGACTTCGGGCGAAACGCCGTGAGCGGTGAAGATCACCGTTCCTTTGTCGACCTGATTCAAAATCTCGAGCCGGTTCGGGCCGTCAAGCGTATAAATGCCCTCTTTTTCAAATGCGTCCGTGACATGTTTATTGTGAACAATCATTCCTAAAATATATATAGGTCTCGGCAGACTTTTATCGAGAGCCGCGTTTTTTGCGATGACCATGGCGTCGACGACACCGTAGCAATAGCCGCGCGGCGATATTTTAATTACGTTCATTCTTAGTCCTCCTATAAAGAAGTAAGAGCCGGGCATGATAAAAAGCCGTAAAAAACGGCTTATTTTTGCAGTCTCTATAGACCTCATTATATCTGATCCAGCAGGAGATATCAAAGAATGTTATACATACAGTTTAGGTTTTGATCCTCCGGTTTTTCTTTTTGCAGACGGAGGGGCTGAACGGCTCTGTTTTTTTCTGATTTCTTCAGCTTTGGATTTGTCGGGTTTTTTGGAAGACACTTTTATTTCTTCTTTCTTTTCACCGCTCGTTTCGGCCTTGTTTTCCGGTTCGTCTTTTTGTTGTTCGCTGTCATCTGCTTCCGTATCATCGGAATTCAGCTGTCTGAACATTTTCACCATTCCAGGGAGATTGCGGACGAGCGGTCCGTATTGCTGAATCATCGGTGTTACTTGCTGGGCTACACCGAGCGCTTTTTGAACATTGCCGAGCATGTTTGAAATGGTAGACGGATTGGCCAGCCCCTGAATGCCTCCAAGGCCGCTTCCGGTTCCGCCGAGACCCGCTCCTGTTCCCCCGGATGCGGCAGATCCGGGAAGAAATTTCGAGAGCAAACCTTGAATCCCTCCTCCTCGTACGCCTGTTTGCTGCTGGGCTACACCCATTGGCTGAAACATCTGCTGCAGGCCACGCTGTTGCGCTTGAGGGGGCTGCGTTCCCATCCCCGGATGTCTCGGCATCAAGGCTCTGCCGGGCCTTTGCGGCACCTGCGGTCTTGGCTGATTTCTCATCGGCTGTTGCTGAAACATACTTGTACCTCCTTTCAAAATCCTTCTCTTGATAGGGTATGCACCAACGGTGGCAAAGTGCCTTTGCCCGCTGGCCCGAATAGGGCGGAGGTGATGGTTTTTTTCTGCAGGATCAGTTATAATTTAATGATGGACATGATATCAGCCTTTTTTTAAGCAGTGCGGCATAAAAAAGGATACATAAGCGCACAATTCAGCCATATAGGATAAAGCTTGGAACGTCGGAATAACGGCTTTCCAAGAAGGAGTTGGGAAAATGAAACAAACAAAATTTGAAATGTACGATTTAAAGCCGTTTATTATAGAGGCTGTTCACCACTTGGGATTTTATGAGCCGACTGATATTCAAAAGCGGTTAATCCCTGCGGCGCTGAAAGGGGAGAGCGCGATCGGGCAGTCGCAGACAGGTACGGGAAAAACGCATGCCTATCTGCTCCCGCTTTTAAGCAGGATCGATCCTGAAAAAGAGTTCGTTCAAGTCGTGATTACGGCTCCGACAAGGGAGCTGGCCAATCAGATTCATCAGGAAGTTCTGAAAATCACCAAGTTTTTAGGGCCTGATGAAGCGATTCGTTCGAAATGTTTCATCGGCGGTACCGATAAACAAAAATCGATTGACAAATTAAAAACGCAGCCCCATCTGGTGGTAGGTACGCCGGGGCGAATTGCAGATCTGATCAGGGAGCAGGCGCTCGATGTTCATAAAGCCGGTTCGCTCGTTATTGACGAGGCGGACTTAATGCTTGATATGGGATTTTTGGAAGATGTCGATTTTATCGGGTCGCATATGCCGGAAGGCTTGCAGATGCTTGTATTTTCCGCAACGATTCCCGAAAAATTAAAGCCTTTCCTGAAAAAATACATGGCCAATCCGAGGTATGCACATGTTGAGCCGAAGCACATCACGGCCGAAAAAATAGAACACGTGCTGATACCTTCCAGGCACAGGGATAAAAATGAGCTGTTGCTCGAGGTCATGACCCATTTAAATCCGTATTTGGCGATTGTTTTTGCCAATACAAAAACAACGGCCGACGAGATCGCCGCTTATCTGACGGACAAAGGGATGAAAGTCGGACTTCTTCACGGGGGGCTTACGCCGCGGGAACGAAAAAAAGTGATGAAGCAAATCGGCGATCTGGAATTCACCTATATCATAGCCACTGATTTGGCTGCAAGGGGAATCGATATTAAAGGCGTCAGCCATGTCATTAACTATGAATTGCCTGATGATCTTGACTTTTACGTTCACCGCGTCGGCCGTACAGCGCGCGCCGGAACATCCGGAACAGCGATGACGTTTTATGATACATCTGACGAAGATGCACTTGTGAAGCTTGAACAGATGGGGATCGTGTTTGAAAACATGAGGATTGAAAAAGGCGAGTGGAAAAAGATCGATGACCGCAAGCGCCGTCAGAACCGAAAAAGAACGCCTGATGAAACGGATGAGGTCGCTAAGCGGTTTGTGAAAAAACCGAGAAAAGTCAAGCCTGGATATAAGAAGAAAATGCAGACGGAAATCCAAAAAATAAAAAGACAGCAAAAAAGAAAGCAATTTAGAAAAGGAAAGTAGGGGAAACAGTTTTGTTGAAAATCGGTTCACATGTCTCAATGAGCGGAAAACATATGCTGCTTGCGGCCAGTCAGGAGGCAAGCTCCTACGGCGCCAATACATTTATGATCTATACGGGAGCGCCGCAGAACACGCGCAGGAAAAAAATCGAGGATTTGAATATTGAAGCGGGAAGGGCTCATATGGAAGAGAACGGCATCTCTGATATCGTCGTTCATGCCCCGTATATTATCAATATTGCCAATACAACAAATCCGTCCACATTTGAGCTCGGTGTCGAATTCTTGCGTTCTGAAATTGAAAGGACGTCGGCAATCGGCGCCAGACAAATCGTTCTTCACCCGGGAGCTCATGTAGGTGCAGGCGCAGAAACGGGCATTCAAAAAATCATCGAAGGATTGAACGAGGTCATCGACCCGAATCAGAATGTGCAGATCGCTTTGGAAACGATGGCCGGCAAAGGTTCAGAATGCGGGCGGACGTTTGAGGAGCTGGCACAGATCATCGACGGCGTTACACACAACGAGCATTTATCCGTCTGCTTCGATACATGCCATACCCATGACGCGGGTTACGATGTAGTATCCGACTTTGACGGTGTCTTAAACGAATTCGATAAAATTGTCGGAATCGACCGTTTAAAAGTGCTTCATATTAATGACAGCAAGAATGTCAGAGGTGCGAGAAAGGACCGCCATGAAAACATCGGATTCGGAGAAATCGGTTTTGATGCGCTTCAATACATCGTTCACCACGATCAGCTGAAAGATATTCCAAAAATCCTTGAAACGCCTTATGTAGGAGAAGATAAAAAGAACAAAAAGCCGCCTTACCGATTTGAAATTGAAATGCTCAAAAATAAACAGTTTGATGAAGGGCTGCTTGAAAAAATCAAGCAGCAATAAAAAAAGGGGGGCATATATGCTCCCCTTTTTATGATACGTATTGAGCAAACAGCTGGTTCAAAAGCTGCACCGCTTCTTTTGAAGTGACTGCTTCCACTTGCTTGAGCAGTTTATTGCGTTCTTCTTCATTGAAAATATTGATGTTTTTTCCTTTCACAAGCTTTTCCACTTCAAGCGCCTGAGTTTTTGTTACATGAATTCCGTATTGTTTAGCGTACTTGAGCACCTCGTCAGCCGTGACCTGATTTAAACGCTGCAGTACGATTTTTTGAAATAAAATCACGTCCATTCCTCCCCTCTGAACTAATGTATGGCGTAAAATTAAAAATGTGTCATTTTTTTATTTCTGTCTGTTAAATGATATGATGATGATAAGGGATGGTTTGGCCAGTTTGGGAAAAGGAGAGACAGCATGGCAAAGACCAAAAAACAGCATAAAAAAGAATCAGCGGTTAAAATGGCATTTCGGATCGTCATGATTCTCGTCGGGGCTGCCTGCGCAGCCGCCAGCATCGAATTATTTTTAGTGCCGAACAACATCATTGACGGGGGCATTATCGGCATTTCACTAATATTGGATTACATTTTTAAAGATACTCCTTATATCAACTTCGCACTTCTCGTCGTCGTTCTCAATATTCCGTTTATGTTTTCAGGCTACAAGCACATCGGAAAAACGTTTTTAATTTCAACACTGATCGGAATCATCAGCTTGTCAATTATTGAAACACTGTTGCATCATGTAGAAGGGGTTACGACTCAGCCCATCCTGGCAGCCGTATTCGGCGGTCTTCTGCTCGGATTCGGCGTAGGGCTTGTTATTCGTAACGGCGGTTCTATGGATGGAACTGAGATACTCGGCATTTTGCTTACGAAAAAGATGCCGTTTTCAGTCGGCGAATTTGTCATGTTCGTCAATGTCTTCATTTTTACATGGGCGAGCTTTGTGTTCGGCCTTGAGCAGGCTATGTTTTCGGTTATGACGTATTATATTGCGATGAAGACGATCGATGCCGTTATTCAAGGGCTTGATGAGACGAAAGCGGTCATCATCGTTTCAGATCAATACGAGGAGATTTCCGATGCGCTGCTGCATCGCCTCGGCCGGGGAACGACTAAGCTCAAAGGGAAAGGCGGCTATTCCGATGAGGACACAGAAGTGATTTATGCCGTTGTGACAAGGCTGGAAGTGACGAAGCTGAAATCGATTGTCTTCGATATTGATCACAATGCTTTTATAACGATTATGGACACGCACGAAACGCGGGGAGGAAAGTTCAAAAACGCCATCCATTAGGCTTTCATTTACTTTTTTTAAGTTTATATGTATAATTTAAAGATGAACTGGTCAATCGTGAAAATGGCTTGCTGCTTTTCGGCTGCCATTTTCTTTTTGTGCGATAAATCGTAATGATTCTGGAGAATTTGAAGGTGAATGTATTGAAACAACCTATTATTGAAATGAAACATGTATCATATTCCTATGATCATCGAAATGTGATAGAAGATATAAATTTAAAAATTGAAGAAGGGACTTTTCTCGGTTTGGTCGGTCCAAACGGATCGGGAAAGACGACATTGCTGAAATGCATTCTAGGGCTGATTAAGCCGCAGACAGGCGAACTTAAATTGTTCGGCGTCCCTCTCAGAAAATTTAAGGACTGGAGCAAAATCGGCTTCGTATCCCAAAAAGCAAACAGCTTTAACACCGGTTTTCCCGCTTCCGTTTACGAAGTGGTGGCAAGCGGTTTAACCGCAAAGCTCGGCTTATTCAGACGCATGTCAAAAGCCGATAAGCAGAAGGTGGATGAAGCGATTGAAGCCGTCGGCATCACATCCTTGAAAGACAGAAACATCGGCGAGCTTTCGGGAGGACAGCAGCAGAGAACTTTCATCGCGAGAGCACTTGTGAGCGAACCGAAACTGCTTATTCTTGATGAGCCGACGGTTGGAGTCGATCAAAAAACAGTTGAAGGGTTTTACAAGCTGCTGGAGAAATTGAATCGTGAAAAAGGCATTACGCTCATTCTTGTCACCCATGATGTCGGCACGGTTTCAGATAAAGTCACACACGTTGCCTGCATGAATAAGCATCTTCATTTTCACGGCAATACAGAAGAGTTTGAGTCCATGACAGATCAAGACTTGTCTCAATTTTACGGGCATGATGTTCAAGCCATCAGCCACAATCACCATCATCATGGAGGACACGAATAATGCTGACACCTTTTTTTCATTATGAGTTTTTGCAAAACGCTTTTATTTCAGGAATATTAATCGGCCTCATCGCGCCCTTGCTCGGCGTATTCATCGTTGTCAGGCGCCTGTCGCTGATCGCAGATGCGCTTAGCCACGTCTCTTTAGCCGGCATAGCGGCGAGCCTGTATGCAGGCAAACAGTTTGCAGTGCTCGCCGGAGTCAGCCCGATCTATTTCGGAATGGCGTTTTCCGTTGCCGGCTCTTTAATTATCGAGAGGCTGAGAACGGTTTATAAACATTACCAGGAGCTGGCGATCCCGATTATCATGTCGGGGGGAATCGGCATTTCCGTTATTTTTATTTCGCTTGCGGACGGATTCAATACGGATCTTTTCAGCTATTTATTCGGCAGCGTCAGCGCTGTTTCACGGGAAGACATGCTGGTGATCGTCGGAATTTCCGCAGCCGTTCTGATCGTGGTGTTTTCCCTTTTTAAAGAGCTGTTTCTTCTGTCGTTTGATGAAGAGCATGCTAAAGCTTCGGGGATTTCTGCAAAGTGGATTCATTTTATTTTTATTTTGATCGTTGCGCTTGTTATCGCCGCCTCAATGAGAATTGTCGGTACGCTTCTCGTTTCAGCGCTGATGACGCTCCCAGTCGCTGCGAGCATGCGCATTGCCAAAGGGTTTAAGCAGGCGATTTTCTTATCGATCCTATTCGGTGAACTTTCCGTCATCGTCGGCCTGGTGCTTGCTTATCATCTCGATCTTGCACCGGGGGGAACGATCGTGCTGCTGTCGATCTTTATCCTGATACTGTGCATCAGTTATAATAAAGTCAAAAGGAGGATTCGCCGTGAACGTACAGGAAGCGCTTGATTTACTGAAGGAAAAAGGATATAAATATACAAGCAAACGGGAGGATATGCTTCAGCTGTTTAGTGATTCTGATAAATATTTAACGGCGAAAAATGTCCTTTCCGCTTTAAATGATGATTATCCGGGGTTAAGCTTTGATACGATCTACAGAAATTTGTCGCTGTTTGAAGAACTCGGCATTTTGGAAACGACTGAGCTTTCCGGTGAAAAGCTGTTCCGCTTTAAATGTTCTTCTGCTCACCACCACCACCATTTTATTTGCATGGTGTGCGGTAAAACGAAGGAAATCGAGCTATGTCCAATGGAAAAGCTGACAGACGATCTTGACGGCTATCAGATCAGCGGCCATAAGTTTGAAATTTACGGAACCTGCCCGCGATGTGAAGACAAAAGCACGGAAGCGCAGTAAAGGAAGTGGCGTATGGCGTTTAAATGCCATACGCCTTTTTTAACGCAAAAAGCATGTAAGAGACTTTATCTTACATGCTTTTTGCTGCTTTAATCGTTTTCTCGTTCTTTTTCAGCCATTCGGCGGCTTCAAGCCAACTGCCGACTCTGACGATGTTTGAATCGGTCGGAAGCTGATTGTACGGCGTATTAAACAACAGAACCGGGATGCCTGCTTCTTTTGCAATCATGGTTGCATTCCCGTGGTGATCCTCAAAGAAAACATCGATCTCATGCCTGAAGACGGCTTCCAGTTTATCGTGACCGCCGACAAGTTCTATATGGTCATAATGAATGCCGCGTTTCTCGAACCAATCAAAGGTGATATCCTCCAGATGGTGTCGTCTTGCTGTAATGTATATCAGCTTATGCTGCTTTTTCAGCTCATCCAGCGTCTGTTTGGCATATTGAGCCAGCAATGCTTCCTGATAGATGCGGGGCTCGTTTTCGTTCATCCATTTCCAAAAATCGTCTTGAGATATATTCAGCAGCTTTGTTAAGTCATATTCCTTAATATCTTCCAATGTAATGGAGAGGCTGAACGACTCGTTCAAATAGGGAACAAAAGTATCCTGGGCAGTGATCGTTCCATCAATATCGATTCCTAAATGTAACATGTCCACACTCCTTATCATCCATTCCTCCAGTGTATCATAATCTTTTAACATTTACAGTAAAGTTTAGCAAACATGAATCGGGCTAAAATGCTTAAACTATAAATGCTCCTTTATGGATTAAAGAGGGGGGATATCGAATGGAAAAAGATCAAAATGTTCGCGATCGTAACCGAGCCGGTTATGATGCTGACCTAGTCGATGCGACTTTAGATAATGATGAATTTTTAGAAGAAACAGCAGCAGAAGTTGCCCCGACCTATCGTACGGATAACGGGGACAACGGAGAAGCGCGTAACGATGCCGATGCTGCCGGCGGGCGTGTAACCGGATATATTGCGCTTGCGCTTTCGATTATTTCCTTGTTTATGCTTCCAGTGCTGTTAGGAATTGCAGGGATCATTGTCGGTTATATAGCCAGAAGACAAGGAGCAGCTGGCTTAGGAGCATGGGCAATGGGTATCGGTGCAGTTTCCTTGGTGCTTGGCATATTCATCACCCCGTTTTTCTAACGGAAAAAGCTTGACGGATATCCGTCAAGCTTTTTTTATCATGTGTTTAATTTTTCTTTTTCTGCCGCTTGTTTGGCATAATGCTCTTCGGCGAGCTTGTCGATTTCTTTTTTCAATTCCTCGACCATCGTTTCCTCAGGCACTTTCCGGACGATTTCGCCTTTGCGGAACAGAAGGCCTTCACCGCGTGCACCGGCAATCCCGATATCGGCTTCGCGCGCTTCGCCGGGACCGTTGACCGCACAGCCGAGTACTGCAACTTTGATCGGCGCCTTGATTTTAGCGATGTATTCTTCGACTTCGTTGGCAATGCTGATCAAATCGATTTCGATCCGTCCGCAAGTCGGGCAGGAAATCAAAGTTGCCGCATTGGAAGCCAATCCGAAAGATTTCAGGAGCTCCCTGGCGACTTTTACTTCTTCGACCGGGTCCGCGCTTAAAGAAATCCGCAATGTATTGCCGATCCCTTTTGAAAGGATCGCGCCGAGACCGGCGGCGCTTTTCACTGTACCTGCAAACAGCGTTCCCGATTCGGTGATGCCTAAATGAAGCGGATAATCGAATGCTTTAGCCGCTTTTTCATACGCTTCAATCGCCAGATTGACATCAGACGCCTTCATGCTGACGATGATATCGTGGAAATCGAGATCCTCAAGAATTTTAATGTGGTGCAGTGCACTTTCGACCATGCCGTCTGCTGTCGGATAGCCGTATTTCTCAAGGATTCGTTTTTCCAGAGAGCCTGCATTGACGCCGATCCGGATCGGAATACCCTTTTCCTTCGCTGCGTTGACAACCGCTTCAACCTTTTCGCGGCGGCCGATGTTTCCCGGATTGATGCGGATTTTATCGGCTCCGCCTTCAATCGCTTTTAAAGCCAATTTATAGTTAAAATGAATATCCACGACAAGAGGGATAGATATCCGCTTTTTGATCTCTGGAATGGCGTCTGCAGCCCGTTCATCAGGACATGCGACACGGACGATTTGACATCCCGCTTCTGCGAGTCTGTTGATTTCGGCGACGGTTGCTTCAACATCATGTGTTTTCGTTGTTGTCATGCTTTGAATGACGACTTCGTTATTGCCGCCTATTGTTAAAGGTCCCACTTTAACGGGACGCGTTTTTGTACGATGTGTGATTTCACTCACTTGAATTCGCTCCTTAAGTATAATTCGGAGACTGTTGCTCCTTTTCTTATACCAAATCGTTTACAAGTCTTATTGTAACAGCCCATTCATGAAACTGACAAGAAATTAACGCTTAATCAGCATAAACGGGAAACTTGTAGGTGACGCCTGCTTGAATGCGGCTCGCTTCAACATTCGGATTCAGCGCTTCAAAATCTTCGGCTATTTTGTCGGCCGGAACGGCGCTGTTCCCGATAATTGAAAATACAGTTTGTCCGGGTTTTACTGTAACGGTCTTATATTGCAGGCTTGCAGCCGGAGCTTCCGCTGCCATGGTTGAAGCCGGCAAGGCGTTTTGAGGGATGGTGCCTGATTTCAAGTCATAATAAACAATGAACAGGGCGAGCAAAATCGAAAACAGCACAATCACACGTTTCATCTGATTTGTCCCCATTTCGTGCATTTTTTATTATGTTACGCTTGTCCCTCTTTCAACATGACAACAAATTTGCCCCTGTCCGCTTTACTTTGCTGCTTTAGAAGCCGGCGTTTCTTTAATGGCGAGAAACAGCATGATAAAGTTCACAAACCAGTTCAGGAGGAACTGACTTGGAACCACCGCCTCCAGCGCGTCCATAATTGCAAAAAACACGGTCGCGAGCGTGATGGAATAAGCAGACATTACCCAAAGCTGTTTATAGGAGAGCATTTTCTTCTGCCCGTTGCGAATCATCAGCCCGATGACGGCAAGAACCGAGACATCAATGAATTTTCCGGCTGCCGTCGCCAAAAACAGCAGAACGCACAGGACGGGAACAATCACGGTTTTATTTTGATCAACTAAAGAAAGGATATCATCCTTAGACATGTCTTCGGGAAGCATTGTGTACGGCATTTCCTGGACTTGGCCGTCAATGGCGATGACGAACTTATCTTTCAGGATGCCGACGGAATTCCGTTTGTCTTCGATCTGTTTTGTTTCATAAGAGCTGCTCGGATCAAAAACGATGACAAATCCGAATGACTGTGATTCAATCGCTTTCTTTGCATCTGTTTGCAGTGAACCGTCTTTTATGGAGAAAGCGGGGAATTCTTTCACAGCTGACTGAAAGCTGTTCATCGTATTCACCACTCCGCTGCTGATATGGTAAAGGTTCGGGAGAGCGGCGATGATGCTGAGCAAAAATACGTATAAAATTGTTTTCCCTATGCCTTGGAAACGCATTTTGCCAATAGCGTGAGGGGAATATGTACTTTTAAAAAATCGCTGAAATAAATTCATTCGTTTTCACTTCCTATTTCTATAATGTATCTGCATTATTGTATCGTCACAAAAGGACGAATACAAGAAAACTTATCGATCAACAGAGGCTCTGGAAGTTTCCTTTCAGAAAAATGGGTATAATATGAAGCATCACAATCGATTGGAGGGGATTCGGATGGATGTTTTATATTGGATCATCATTGCGGTGATGTTCGTCATTGCGTTCATCGGCCTTGTCTATCCCATTATTCCGAGCGTCGTTTTCATCGTAGCCGGATTTGTTCTATACGGATTTTTATTTACATTCGGGCATTACTCCTACTTATTTTGGATTATTGAAGGCATTTTTACAGCCGTATTGTTTGCCGCCGACTATATTACAAATCTCCTCGGTATTAAGCGCTTCGGCGGCAGCAGGGCGGCGATATGGGGCAGCACGATCGGCCTTTTGATCGGACCGTTTGTGATACCGGTGGCAGGCATTATTTTGGGGCCGTTTATCGGGGCCTTGGCAGGTGAGATGATTGTCCATCAGAAGGACATCAAAACTGCCGCTAAAATTGGAATCGGTTCGCTGATCGGTTTTATTTCCGGGGTTTTAGCTAAAAGCGTGATCCAGTTAATCATGATTGGGTACTTTTTATATACCGTGCTCTAAAATTTTCCCCTGCATGTTTAAAAAGAAAGGGAAAAGGATAAAGTTTAGTGAGCGCTTGAAATGCACTTGTGATCATTTTGTGAGCATTTCCATTGAAACAAGCCTTTTCTTTTGATACATTGAAAGAGGAAAGGCTTGCTAAAGGCGGCATTTCAATACATACAATATTAAGGAGGAATTGATAATGGCTTACAAACTTCCAGAATTACCTTATGCTTACGATGCGTTAGAACCTCACATCGACAAAGAGACGATGAATATTCACCATACGAAGCACCATAACACATATGTTACAAAATTGAACGATGCGGTGGCAGGCAAACAGGATCTTGAAACTAAATCTGTTGAAGAGCTTGTTGCAAACCTTGATGCTGTACCGGAAAACATCCGTGCAGCTGTCCGCAACAATGGCGGAGGACATGCCAACCACTCATTGTTCTGGAAACTTCTTTCTCCAAACGGAGGAGGCGCTCCAACTGGTGAATTGGCAGAAGCGATCAACAGCAAATTCGGCAGCTTCGATCAATTCAAAGAAGACTTTGCCGCTGCAGCAGCTGGCCGTTTCGGCTCCGGCTGGGCATGGCTTGTTGTCAATAACGGAGAGCTTGAAATCACAAGCACGCCAAACCAAGATTCTCCTCTTTCAGAAGGCAAGACCCCTATCTTAGGTCTTGACGTATGGGAGCACGCATACTACCTGAATTATCAAAACCGCCGTCCAGATTACATTAAAGCGTTCTGGAACGTCGTTAACTGGGATGAGGTTGCACGCCTTTACAGCGAAGCAAAATAATCCAGCTTGAGAAAAGAGGCCCGCGAGAAGCGGGCCTTTTTATGTTGTTCGCGAAACGGAGCGTCTTGCGGCATCGCTGTAAGAGCCTGTCTGTTTGTTTTTCGTTTCTTTTGCTCTGAAGTACATAACTGACTTTTGATGAGACAGACTAATGGTGATCAGTAAAGGGGAGTCAGTTATGAGCAGAATCAAAAACATAATAGGCGATGTGGAATTAAACAGGGACCTCCTGCTGCTGCTTGCAGTCGGCGGCCTTTATTCTCTTAGCATTGCCCTTTCCAATACGTTTGTGAATGTATATCTGTGGAAGCAGTCCGGACAGTTTGTCGATTTGGCCATTTACAATTTGTCGATCGTCGTGATGCAGCCTATTATCTTTATGTTTGCCGGCCGCCTTGCCAAAAAAATCGACAGGGTGTTTATCCTCAGGTTTGGCGTTTCGTTTTTAGCTGTATTTTATTTAACTGTGCTGTTGGCGGGGGAAAATGCGGGATCACGGCTGGTGCTGCTCGGTAGTGTGCTCGGAATTGGCTATGGATTTTATTGGCTTGCGTTTAATGTCCTGACATTTGAAATCACTGAGCCGGACACGAGAGATTTTTTTAACGGGTTCCTCGGCATTTTAAATTCCGGCGCGGGAATGATCGGTCCGATTGTTGCCGGCTATGTCATTTCAAGGCTTGCTGACAACACGGGGTACACGGTGATTTTTAGCCTGTCCTTGGCTTTATTTTCAGTGGCTGTCATCACGAGCTTTTTTTTAAAGAGGCGTGAATCGCGCGGCCGCTACATTTTGAAAAAAATCTGGGCGGAACGAAATTCAGACCCCAATTGGCGCAGCATTACAAATGCTCATTTTTTTCAGGGACTGAGAGAAGGAATTTTCGTTTTTTTAATCAATGTCTTTGTCTTTATCACGACAAAGAGCGAGTTGGCATTGGGAAAGTTCGGCTTGATTAATTCAGCTGTTTCTTTTTTTGCATACTATTTCGCAACGCGGCTTATTAAAAAGGGAGCGCGCAAAAAAGCGATTTTATTGGGCGGTCTCGTCCTGTTCGGCGCTCTCTTTCTGATTTTGTTTCATATGACGTATGTGACGCTGCTGCTGTATGCTGTTGCGATTGCGATCGGTTATCCAATTTTGCTCGTACCGTATTCATCGCTCACATATGACGTGATCGGGAAAGCACGGTATGCCAGGAAAGCGCGGATCGAATACATCGTCGTCAGAGAAGTGTTTTTAAACATCGGACGGATTGTCTCGATTTTGGTTTTCTTACTGCTCGTGTCGCTCCTGAAGGAAGACTTGGGCATTCCGGTTTCCCTCGTTTTGCTGGGGGCAGGCCACACGCTGATCTACTATTTCGTCAAAGATATCCGTCTGACAGAGCCCGCCCGCGAAACGGTCGGAAAAGATGCGCATAAACAAACAGCTGAACCGAATTATTTAGAAGGAAAAAGGTAAGCCCCAAGGGAAAATAGTAGAAAAATGCCGAAAAAAACTTTACAATATATTTGGCACCTTTTCATAAGGTGTCTTTTCTTTATTTCAAAAAGGTGATGTTAATGATGAACAAAAAAATGAAAACTGAAAAACGCAAATCGCTCCCCATCAGATTGAACATATTGTTCCTGCTCGCTTTTATTATTTTCACGATCGTCGTCGTGCGCCTCGGCATGGTGCAGATCGTCTTTGGCGAAGACTATACGAACGAAGTGCAGAAGCAGGAAGAAGTCGATGTCTCGACAAGCGTTCCGCGGGGGAAAATATATGACCGGAACTTGAATACGATCGTAAAAAATAAACCGATGAATGCCATTACATACACAAGGACATCATCAACCTCTCAGGAAGACAGGCTCAAAATAGCAAAAAAACTTGCAGAAATGATCAAAATCGATACAGATAAAATAACGGAGCGCGATAAAAAGGACTACTGGATTTTAACGCGGCCGAAAAAAGCCGAGAAGCTCATCACCGATCAGGACCGGAAAAAAGTAAAGGACGGCAAGCTGAAAGAAGACGATTTATACCAGCTGCAGCTTGACAGGATCACGGAAGATAAACTGAATGAACTGACAGATCAAGATTTGAAAGTCTTGGCAATCAAGCGCCAGATGGATTCTGGATACGCGCTGACTCCGCAGTATATTAAAAACAAAGACGTATCGGCAAAAGAAATGGCAGTTGTCAGCGAACACCTGGACGAGCTTCCGGGAGTCGACGTGACGTCAGATTGGAAGCGGGATTATCCTTATAACGGTCTGCTCAGAACGATGATCGGCAGCATATCCGATTCAAATGAAGGGCTTCCGAAAAGTCTGCTTGATCATTATTTGTCGCTCGGCTACAACCGGAATGACCGGGTCGGAAAAAGCTACCTCGAAGCCGAATATGAAAATGTGCTTCAGGGACAGAAAGAGAAAGTAAAAAATATTACCAACAAATCAGGGGACATCGTCGATAAGGAAGTCATTTCCGAAGGGAAAAGCGGAAAAGATTTAGTCTTGACGATCGATGTTGATATGCAAAAAGAGATTGAAAAAATTATCGAGAATGAACTGAAGTCTGCCAAAGCCCGGCATAGCGCTCCGCTTCTCGACCGCGCATTCGTCGTCATGATGGATCCGCGAAACGGGGAAGTGTTATCGATTGCCGGCAAGCAGCTTAAAAACGAAAGCGGCAAATTAAAGGTTGACGACTATGCGCTTGGCGCGATGACGTCTTCTTATGCGATGGGCTCGGCTGTCAAAGGGGCCACTGTTTTAACAGGTCTGCAGACGGGAGCCATTAATTTAAATACGACTTTTCTTGATGAACCGCTTTGGATCGGTGACTCGCCGAATGCGAAAAAGTCGTGGAGAGTAGGCTTGGGAACACTGGGTATCCAGGGAGCGCTTGAACAATCTTCAAACGTATTCATGTTTAAAACGGCGATCGCCCTTGGTGAAGGCCATTATAAGGCGCATCAGCCTCTCAACCTTCAAACAAAAGCGTTTGACACATTCAGGTATTATTTCAGTCAGTTCGGCCTCGGCGTCAAAACCGGAATCGATCTGCCAAATGAAGCTTCAGGCTACAAAGGATCTCAAAGACTGCCTGGTTTCTTGCTTGACTATTCCATCGGACAGTATGACACATACACACCGCTGCAGCTGGCTCAGTACGTATCAACGATTGCCAATGGCGGGTACCGCATGAAGCCGCAGCTCGTGAAAGAGATCAGGGAGCCTGATTCGAAAAAAGGAATCGGGGCCGTTACACAATCCGTGCAGCCTGAAGTATTGAACAAATTAGACATGAGCGATCAATATATTAAAGAAGTTCAAAACGGATTCAGGCGTGTAATGACAAAAGGTACGGCAGCGGGTCAGTTTGCTTCTGCTTCATATAAACCAGCCGGAAAAACAGGGACGGCCCAGTCTTTCTATGACGGACCGGACAAATCGAAAACGGGAACACCGACATACAATACAACGCTTGTTGCCTACGCTCCTTACGATAATCCTGAAGTCGCAATTTCCGTCGTCGTTCCTTGGGTTTATAATGACTATGGCCAAAGATATTCAATTACAAACGAACTCGGCCGGAAAGTGCTTGATAAGTATTTTGAATTGAAATCAAAACAATCGAAAGAAAATACTGCCGAAAAAAATAAAGACAAAATTGAAAAAGAAGCTACGGAATAGGACTTTTTCATTAAAACACCTGCATTGAACCATGCAGGTGTTTTTTTGTGCGCCCGTTCCTTTCGTGCGCATTCTATACAAAGTTCAAGCTTATTTTACAAAACCTTAATAATTCATTTAAACAAGATTAATACTGAAAAGTTACGCTATACCCGTAGGACAAATTACACATTTACGCGGGAGGATTAAGAAGTGAAACCATTTAAAAAAATCACACTGATGTTCATCATGTCCGTTTTAGTTGTCTTCGCAGCAGCGTGCGGAAGCAGCAGTACAAACAACAATGCAGACGAAGGCAAACAAAGCGATAAAACAGAGAATAAGGCTTCAGGTTCTTTGACGATTTCGGGTTCTTCGGCGATGCAGCCCCTTGTCTTAGCAGCGGCTGAAAAATTCATGGATGAAAATCCTGATGCCGATATTCAGGTACAGGCTGGAGGTTCTGGTACAGGCCTTTCCCAAGTGTCTGAAGGTACAGTCCAAATCGGAAACTCCGATGTCTTTGCCGAAGAAAAAGAAGGCATTCCTGCCAAAGAGCTTACCGATCATCAAGTTGCGGTTGTCGGAATGGCAGCTGCCATCAACCCTGAAGTAGGCATCGATGATATTTCGTTAGAGGATCTCAAAAAGGTATTCACAGGTAAAATCAAAAACTGGAAGGAACTAGGCGGAAAAGATCAAAAGATCACCCTTGTCAACCGTCCTGATTCTTCAGGAACCCGCGCGACTTTTGTCAAATATGCACTTGACGGAGAAACTCCAGCAGAAGGAATCACGGAAGATTCTTCAAACACAGTGAAAAAGTTAATCGCTGAAACGCCTGGAGCAATCGGATATCTTGCGTTTTCGTATATCAAAGATGACACTGTCACTCCGCTTTCAATCGACGGTGTGAAGCCGACAGCCGAAAATGTACAAAAAGGCAAATTCCCAATTTGGGCTTACCAGCATTCCTATACGAAAGGCGAACCTGAAGGCTTGGCGAAAGAATTCCTCGACTATTTGATGAGCGATGATATTCAAAAATCCATCGTGACGGAGCAGGGCTACATTCCAGTAACAGACATGGAAGTAAAACGCGACGTGGATGGGAAGCAAACTGATAAATAATGACAATAGAAGGCGGGAAAGTGTGCTCCTGACACTTTCCCTCTTATGACTTGTTCTTATAGGAGTGTAAAAAATGGTTCAAAAAATAGAGAAACTGTCCGCGAAAGAGCGGCTGATCAGCTCCAAGCATAATCGCAAAATGGATGAAATCCGCGGGAGGATTTTGGTTGCGTCGTGCGCGTTTATCATGATGGCGGCGGCGATTTCGATCACAATTTTTCTCGGAAATAAGGGGTTGCAATCTTTTCTGGCCAATGGTGTAAGTCCAATTGAGTTCTTAACCAGTCTAGATTGGAATCCAACGAACGAAAACCCTGAATACGGAGCCCTTCCGTTTATACTCGGATCTTTTGCAGTGACCCTTCTTGCATCTTTGATTGCTGCACCGCTTGGAATAGGAGGTGCGATTTTTATGACGGAAATCGCGCCATCATGGGGCAGAAAAGTACTGCAGCCGGTTGTCGAATTGCTTGTTGGCATTCCTTCCGTCGTTTATGGATTCATAGGCCTTACAGTGTTAGTGCCGTTTATTTCACAGTTTAAGTCAAGCGGATCGGGCCACAGCCTTCTGGCGGGAACGATCGTCCTGGCTGTCATGATTTTACCGACGGTCACTTCGATTTCAACGGATGCGCTCATGTCGCTGCCGAAAAATCTGCGCGAAGGATCATACGCATTAGGTGCAACCCGCTGGCAGACGATCCGCAAAGTGCTGATACCGGCAGCGCTGCCTTCACTTCTGACAGCCGTCGTCTTAGGAATGGCGAGGGCGTTCGGCGAAGCGCTGGCCGTGCAGATGGTCATCGGAAATTCCCGAAATCTGTTTGAGAGCCTTTTAGACCCTGCGGGGACATTGACAACGATCATTACGTTGAATATGGGTCATACAACATACGGGAGCGTGGAAAACAATACGCTCTGGTCAATGGGGCTTGTCCTTCTGACCATGTCGTTCTTGTTCATCCTGCTCATCCGCTATCTGTCATCCAGGAGGAAACTGTAATGAACAGCAGAGTAACAGATCGTTTAGCAACCGGTGTTTTTGGATTGATTGCTGCGGTGATCGCCGCGATTCTTGTCGGTTTGTTCGCTTATATCATCATCAATGGTGTTTCACATATCAGCCTCAGCTTTTTAACTTCGCGTTCCAGTGCGCTTTCAAGCGGCGGCGGAATTCGCGATCAGCTGTTCAACTCGTTTTATATTCTCGTGCTGACAATGCTGATCACGGTTCCCCTTGGAGTCGGCGGGGGAATTTATATGGCGGAATATGCGCCTGCCAACAAATTGACCGATTTTATCCGTGTCTGTATTGAAGTTTTGTCATCCCTTCCTTCGATCGTCATGGGGATGTTCGGCATGTTGATGTTTGTTAATCTGACCGGATGGGGATACAGCATTATCGGCGGTGCGCTTGCTTTGACGATTTTCAACCTTCCTGTCATGGTCAGGGTGACAGAGGATGCGATCCGATCCGTACCTAAGGAGCAAAAAGAAGCTTCCCTTGCTTTGGGCGTGTCCAAATGGCATACGATTAAAACGGTATTGATCCCTGGTGCGGTACCGTCCATCATCACAGGCGCGATTCTTGCGTCGGGCCGTGTATTTGGCGAAGCAGCCGCTTTGCTGTTTACAGCCGGACTAACCACGCCGAGACTGAATTTTGCCGATTGGAATCCGTTTTCTGAGACATCGCCGCTCAATATTTTCAGACCGGCTGAAACGCTGGCCGTTCATATTTGGAATGTAAACACGCAGGGGATCATCCCCGATGCTGAAGCGATCGCAAACGGCGCATCCGCCGTTCTCGTTCTGTCCGTCTTGATCTTTAATTTGGCAGCCCGATGGCTCGGCTCTTTGATTCATAAAAAGTTAACGGCAAACAAATAAGAAGGAAGGATGAAATCATATGGCTCAGGTCCAGATGCCGGTTTTGGAAACCGTGCGCGACAATATCGGAATTGCTCCGTTCCCTGAAGCGAAAGAACATATTTTAGAAGTGAAAAATTTAAATATTTACTATGGAGAAAAGCGGGCCGTCAACGACATTTCCATGCGTATTGACAAACATGCCGTCACGGCTTTGATCGGTCCGTCAGGCTGCGGAAAATCGACTTTTTTAAGAAGCATCAACCGGATGAATGATCTGATTCCATCAGCCAGAACATCCGGAGAAATTCGATATGAAGGGCTTAACATCCTTGATTCCAATATCAATGTCGTCAATCTGAGAAGGGAAATCGGAATGGTATTTCAAAAGCCGAACCCCTTTCCAAAATCGATTTACAGCAACATTACCCACGCGTTAAAATATGCGGGCGAACGGCGGAAATCCGTGCTTGATGAGATCGTGGAAGAAAGCTTGACGAAAGCCGCGCTGTGGGATGAAGTAAAAGACAGGCTGCATGAGTCGGCTCTTTCGCTGTCAGGCGGACAGCAGCAGCGTCTCTGCATCGCCCGGACGCTCGCGATGAAGCCTGAAGTCCTGCTCTTGGATGAGCCTGCGTCAGCGCTCGACCCGATTTCAAACGCGAAAATAGAGGAATTAATCGTCGGTTTAAAAGAGGAATACTCGATTATCATTGTCACGCATAACATGCAGCAAGCTTCAAGAATTTCCGATCAAACGGCGTTTTTCCTTAACGGAGATTTAATCGAATACGATCGTACGGAAAAGATTTTTATGAATCCTTCAGAAAAAAAGACAGAGGATTATATCAACGGCAGGTTTGGATAAGGAGGGGCCGGTATGAGCGCTGTAACAGCTGTAAAGCCAAAAGATGTGTACCAGATCAACGACTTGAATTTATGGTACGGCGAACATCACGCATTAAAGAACATTAACTTGACAATTCCCGAGTACGAAATTACCGCCATCATCGGTCCGTCAGGCTGCGGAAAGTCGACCTTTATTAAAACGCTGAATCTCATGATCAATATGGTTCCGAATGTCAAAATGACCGGAGAGATCAGCTACAACGGAACGAACGTACTCAACAGCAAGGTCGACCTTGTTGAGTTGCGGAAAAAAGTCGGCATGGTGTTTCAAAAAGGAAATCCGTTTCCCCAGTCGATTTTTGATAATGTCGCATACGGACCAAGGATCCATGGATTGAAAAACAAAAAAGAACTGAATGAGAGAGTGGAAAAAGCGCTTGTGGATGTGGCGCTGTGGGATGAAGTGAAAGACCGCCTTCATTCCCAGGCGCTCGGACTTTCCGGGGGGCAGCAGCAGCGCCTCTGCATCGCAAGGGCGCTGGCCACCAATCCGGACGTTCTCTTGATGGATGAACCGACATCCGCTCTTGATCCCGTTTCAACTTTGAAAATCGAAGAGCTGATGCTCAAGCTGAAAGAGAAATATACGATTGCCATCGTCACGCACAACATGCAGCAGGCATCGAGAATTTCCGATCAAACGGCGTTTTTCCTCATGGGCGAGCTGATTGAGTGCAATGATACGGTCAAAATGTTTTCAAGTCCTGACGATTATCGGACGAAAGATTATATTACAGGCCGGTTCGGATGAGAAAAAGGCTGCCGCTTTAAAGCGGCAGCCTTTTTTTGCACCGGTGGCGGAGGAATAAAAAAAGCAGGCTGGTACGAAGCAGCCTGCTTTTTTATTTGGACAGCGTTTTGACGATGTTTTTCAAGCTGTCACCGCGCTTCAGTTCGTATTTACCTGCGCGGATTTTAGATTCATTTCCGGTCTTTTTCACATAATCTTTGAAGTCATCGGCGGAAGAAATTACTTTTCCTTTTGCAAGGAGGTCTGCTATCTCAGCAGTGCTCATGCCGCTTTTGATTTCAAGCTTGTACTTGGAACCTTTTTTCGCATCATCCTGCTCTTTTTCTTTTTTGTTTTGAGACGTAGCATCCTGCTTCAGCGCGGTCTCTTTATAGTGGAGCAGCTGTTGGTATTCATCGCGTTTCAGCGAAACCTGCTGATTGTCCTTTAAATAGGTTTTGACATCGGCTTCGCTGACGTTTTGAGCGTCCTTGGAAGCTTCAGCTTTTCCGTTATCCGTCAAATAAAATGCGCCTGCAAGAACGGCGGTAGCCAAAATCATTCCTCCGGCAAATGCTTGTACACTTTGTCTGGTCATACAAGCACCCTCTCATTGTCTTTAATGATCGCTTTGACATCTTCGACAGATACGTGCTCAGCTTTTGCGATGGCGTCTACCGACATGCCGTTTTGATATTTTGAAAGAATCTGCTTCGCAATATGCTGGCTGATTCCGGCATTCGGTCTGCGGACGACCACATTTGAATCGAGGAGCTCTTCCTCAAGCACGGTCATCTTCTTTTTCAGTTTATAGATTTCCTGCATGGCGGACAGCTGAAGGGTTTCCAACTCCTGTTCAACTTCCTTGATCGGTTCTCTTTGAAAATATGAGAATGCAATCAGCGCAATACTGACAACGAGCAGCGCAATGATAGCAATTTCCACGTTCATCACCTTCAATTCTAATTTTCTCCTTCTTTTTTATACCATAAAAACGCTTGCTTCAAAAGGAGTTAATGCAAAAAATAAAAATTTTGTCGAAGAATTTTATTTTCGTTGCGCCTGCGGGGCCATTTCCAATAGGATAGATACATAACAGGGCTTAACGGGAGGGCGCACGGTGAAAAGGACAATCACCTTGAAAAAACCTTTTCAACATAGTATTCGAAGCGAGTCTTCGTTTTGTAACGATATTTTAAAAATAACTTCGCCGGATCATGAAACCGTTCGGCTGAGCTGGGAAATCTCAGATGCTGCGCTTTTGGCAGCTGAAGCGGTGCTGTTTGAAAATATTAAAGACGTCGAAAAGCAAGTTCTTCTCTTTTGCGTAAAAAACGGAGAGCGCAGCGTACGGACGATCCATACCGGTGCATTTAAAGGGGAAGCCTCGGTTTTTCCCGCTGCAGGAAACGCGTTCTACAAAGCGGAATACCGAATATACAATTCGCTCAACATGTCACTGGTCGTTCTCACATCCGACTGCTTCTACCTTGGGGAAAACGGAATCCATTCAAACAGCTGTTTTCTCTGTCACGACAATCAGCAGGATTGGACGACTCAATTTTCCGCATATACGAGTTATTCTTTAATAGAAGCAAAGGAGCGTCCCCGTTGATGAACGTTTTGCTGCTGTCGCTGGAAAATCCCCTTTCATTGAAAAGCGGGGCGGGGCGCTATGTGAAAAGTCACCTTGAACTATTGCGGAACGAAGTCAGCTTTACCGTCTGCACGACGGCTGCCGGGCCCAACAGCCATGCATGGGAAACGCTGGAGATTCCGCTTGATTTAAAAGCGTTCGCTTCTTTTGAAGAGGCGGTAGCCGCCATGAATTTTCAGATGATCAAA
Source organism: Bacillus haynesii (assembly GCF_001969855.1). GTDB lineage: Bacteria > Bacillota > Bacilli > Bacillales > Bacillaceae > Bacillus > Bacillus haynesii. The sequence goes on along the minus strand of NZ_MRBL01000011.1, from coordinate 19,907 downwards.
ATCGTGCTGGAGCGTAGAGGACAATTTGATTTCGTCCATGCAAACGATGATGTCACCGCGCCTGCCGCCGTTTATCTCAGTGAGGTGTTGGCGGTGCCGCTGATTTCCACGGTACACGGCCTTGAAAGCAGCCGAAGAACGGCAGCAGGCGGAAATGTCCACCCATACAGGGCAACCATTGAACGGCTTCTGGCTGAAAAAAGCGATCAAATCCTCGTGCTGAGCAGCATGATGAAGTCAGACATGCAAAAGGCGTTTTCGCTTCCTTGCGAGCAAGTCCGGGTTATTCCACATCCGTGCATAAAAAGCCGCACGGTGAAAAAACGAATGAAAAGCGCGCCGTACTTTTTTTCCTACGGAAGGTTTGTTCCGGAAAAAGGATTTATCGAATTGCTGCACGTCTTTCAACAGCTACGCAAACGGCGGCTTGATCTTGAACTTGTCATTGCCGGGGAAGGGCCGCTTCAAAGCGGGATCGAGACCAAGGCAAGAGAGTTGGGCATTAAGGAAAGTGTGACAATTCTTCCTTTCCTTTGTGAAGAAGAAAGAGAGAGCTGGCTGGCATTTTGTGAAATGGCTGTTTTTCCAAGTTCTTATGAGCCGTTCGGCATTGCTGCTCAAGAAGGCATGGCAGCCGGCGCTGCCGTCGCTGTCGGAAACAACGGGGGATGGAACGATTTCGTCATCGATCGGGTGACCGGTTTTCAGGTTGATTTTAATGATCCGTATAAAGCTGCATATGCGCTCGCAGAAATTGTCCGCGATAAGGAGCAGCTGCACAAGGTCGGACAAACGGCAGAGGCTTATATTTTGGATTTGCATAATCCTGAATATATAAAAAATGCGTTTTTGCATCATGTGTATCACACGTCTTTTTAACAAACCGTGACAAACTAAAAAAAACGCCTGGCATTCCTGCATCATAAGTGGTATTATAGATAAGTCTGAACAGAAATGATATATAGTTTGGAGGGAAAAATAAATGCGCGTTAATATTACTTTAGCTTGCACTGAATGCGGCGAGCGTAACTATATTTCTACAAAAAACAAGCGTAACAATCCAGATCGCGTTGAATTCAAAAAGTATTGCCCACGTGACAAAAAATCAACATTACACCGCGAAACAAAGTAAGCAGCAGGGATTTTCCTGCTGTTTTTTTGTTTTTAAGGGGGAAAGAGATGTGAAGCGTTCTTTACGAAGCGAAGTCAGAAAGAGGCTTGCAAATATGCCGGAAGAGGAGTTTCATTTAAAGGCGGAAGCGATTCATCGGAAGCTTTTTCAATCCAAACAGTGGAAAAAAGCGTCTGTCATTGCCCTCACGATATCCAGAAATCGCGAAGTTCCGACAAAACCGATTATCGAACAGGCCCGGCTTGAAGGAAAAACGGTATGCATTCCGAAATGTATGCCTGAAACAAAAGAGATGCACTTTCGAAGCTATCAGGATGAAAGCGATCTTGAAGTCGTGTATTTTGGCCTGCAGGAACCGATCGTGCACAAAACCGAGCGGATGGAGCCCGAAGACATCGACTTCATCCTTGTGCCGGGAATTTGCTATGACCGTACAGGATACAGAATCGGCTATGGAGGCGGCTATTATGACAGATATCTGGCCGGTTTCACAAAAGATACCGCATCGTTGGCTTTCGAGTGCCAAGTGATCGATCATGTTCCAAAGGAGCCGCACGACATTCCGGTCAAGCGAGTTTTGACCGAGGACGCCGTTTACAACTGCAGCGACCATGCTGAATAATTATTGAAAAATGAGACACGATACGGTTATAGGTTATAGGAGGGATCATATGAGAAAAGTTACGTTCATTGTAGTAGGCGTCATTGCCGCCCTTGTGTTTTTTCAAAACCGTTATCGTGTCATCAATTTCATTCTCGGTCAAAACCAGATCCGTCACTATTTTATCCATTTGATGATGAGAATTCCGTTTTTTCGCAATAAGTTTATACAGCAGGCATTCTGAATCCCGTTTAAAAACGGGATTTTTTAAAGCGCTTAAAAGACGCAGAGTGACGCGTTTCCTGTTATAATGGACAAAAACAATTGTGGAGCGTCGGTATGTATTCAATCGATTATTTGTATTGGAATTTCATCGGGAACCTCTTAGACAGGGATTTTGAGCTTGTGCAGGCACCCGCTTCATTCGGAGAAGCCTGGCTTGAAGCGAGGGGGAGCGCGCCGTATGATTTGGTTCGCGTTTTCCGGAAGGATATCGATTTCAGACAGGATCTCGTCCGCGACCTGGAATCTCTTTATGAAAGGGCGGAGCGGCTGAGAGCAGGATCAGGGCAGCGAAAGCTCTCGATATTGAACGTCTATTTGTCGCAGGAAGCGCCTGTAGATGAGTGGGAAGATGTTGTCAGTCATCCGGTCGCAGATAAGCGGATCAGCATCGTGCCGGTTTTTATTGATCATGCTTCGGCTGAAGAAGGATTACGCAAACTCGCCGTTGCTTTAAACATGGGGCCTGATGAGCTAACAGGCCACATGCAGGATGCCGGATACGAAAATGTGGAAGAGAAGAGAGCCGAAGTATTAGCAGCGGCTAAAGCAAGAGAAGAAGAAAGGCGGCGGGAAGCGGCTGTATTTGAGAAGGGCAAACCGATGTTTACCTGGATTTTCGCAGTGCTTCAAGTCTTCATGTTTCTGCTTCTTGAAATGTCGGGCGGCAGCCAGAATACCGAAACGCTCATCCGGTTCGGGGCGAAGGAAAACAGCCTCCTGTTAGCCGGGGAATGGTGGCGGCTTGTCACGCCGATCGTTCTGCATATCGGATTGGTCCATCTCATGTTTAATACATTTGCATTATTGTCTGTTGGCGCCGCAGCAGAAAGAGTGTTTGGATCATTCCGCTTTCTTGTCATATACATATCAGCCGGAATTTTTGGATCGATCGGCAGCTTTCTGTTCAGCCCTTATCCGTCCGCAGGGGCTTCGGGAGCCATCTTCGGTTGTTTGGGAGCCCTTTTGTACCTGGCTTTTTCAAACCGGAAAGCTTTCTTAAAAACGATCGGAACAAATATCATTGTGATTATCATCCTGAACCTGGGCCTCGGTTTCACCATTTCAAATGTTGACAATGCCGGCCATATCGGCGGATTGATCGGCGGGCTCCTGACGGCCTTGGCTGTCGGAATCCCCGGAAAAAAAAGACCGCTCCAACGGCTGGCAGGCTGGGTTCTCATCTTTGTCATCGGAGGAGGGGCCCTGTACTTCGGGACACATTCAGCTTCGGTGCAGGAAAATGCCATGCTGCACCAGGCGGCGAAATGGTATGAAGAGGGAGACTATGAAAAGGTAAAGGATGCCTTACTGGAAGCAGGCTCAAAACCGGACGCTTCCAGCGACACTTTAAAGCTGCTCGCTTTTTCCGAAATTCGGCTCGGCGAGTATGAAAACGCCGAGAAAAGGTTCGAGGCCGTCGTTGAAAAAGATCCATCAGATCACACCTCCCTCTATTATCTCGCTTCGCTATATGCTCAAAAAGGCGAGCTTGCCAAAGCCGAACAGTCCATTGAAAGAGCGTTGGCAGAAAAGCCTGATGAAGAGATGTATAAAGCGCTTCGGGACGAGATTAAGAAAGAAACCGCCCGGTAATCAAGTATGAAAAGCTTCCGTTATGTTAAAAATGGTCTTTAGTAAAGACTCATTTGACGGGAGCTTTTAATATACAATGGAAAAAACGCATGCGGTCCAGAGAAATTTAGCGAAAAATGTTGAATATTTAAATGAAAAGCTTGGTGTCGACAAAAGCTTTGACATGATCCGGCTTGATGTCGTTTATGCCGGTAGAGACATGGCGCTTTATCTTGTCGACGGCTTTGTAAAAGATGATATTATGCACTACCTGCTTAAGAATCTCTCAAGGCTCACACCTGAAAGTCTGGAAGACGACCCGCTTGAAAAGCTGGTCAAAACATACATTCCTTATATCGAAATTGACACGGAGGATGACCTCGACAAAGCAGCCGCCCAGGTGCTGTCAGGTCCGGCCGTTCTTCTTGCCGACGGGGTTGACCATGCCATTATTATCGATGCCCGGACATATCCGGCAAGAAACCCGGAGGAACCCGACAATGAACGCGTCGTCAGAGGTTCAAGAGACGGCTTCGTCGAAACGATCGTGTTTAACACCGCACTGACGAGACGACGAATCCGCGACCGGTCTCTCAGAATGGAGTTCCTTCAGGTCGGCAGAAGAAGCAAAACGGATGTCGTCATCTGTTATTTGGAAGATATCGCTGATTTAGAAAGTGTAAAAAAGCTGAAACAATCGCTTGAAGCGATCGATACGGACGCTTTGACAATGGCGGAAAAGACACTGGAAGAATACATCGGCGGCCGTCATTGGAACCCTTATCCGACAGTCCGTTATACAGAAAGACCTGATACTGCGGCCGTTCATTTGTACGAAGGCCACATTCTCGTCTTTGTTGACGGCTCGCCAAGCGCGCTGATTACCCCAGTTACTTTTTGGCACCATCTACAGCATGCCGAGGAGTACAGAAACAAACCGCTTGCAGGCGCTTATTTGCGAATGGTCCGCTTTATATCTGTTTTGGCATCGATCTTTTTACTGCCGCTGTGGTTTCTGCTTTCCGTCCATCCCGATCTTTTGCCGGACGCCCTTGAATATATAGGGCCTGAAAAAAAAGGAGCCCTTCCGCTGCTTGCGCAATTCATCATTATTGAAATCGGCGTCGACATGATGAGGATGGCTGCAATCCACACCCCGTCGTCTCTGGCTACGGCTCTTGGACTCGTAGCTGCTTTAATGATCGGGGAAGTGGCGGTGCAGGTCGGGCTTTTCTCGCATGAAGTCGTCTTGTATCTCGCTGTCGCGGCCATTGGCACGTTTGCTACGCCGAGCTATGAGCTGAGCATAGCGAACAGGCTTGCAAGAATTGTTTTCCTGATCGCGGCCGGTGCATTCGGACCGATCGGCTTTGTCATCGCGATATTCTGCTGGGTGATTTATCTTGTCAGAATGAAGTCGTTTCATGTGCCGTATTTATGGCCGTTTATCCCTTTTGACTACAGAGCCTTCCGCGATATCGCGGTTCGCACGCCGATGCCGCTGAAAAATAGAAGACCCGTATTTTTGGATCCCCAGGATCCCGACCGCTGAATGTCTGTTTTCCGGCAGGAAAACAGGCTTTTTTTTGCTTGACGCCGGACAGCTTTATGAATACGCTAATGTTAGACCTTTAAAGAATGGTGAAATAAGATGAAAACAGCCTATGATGTACAGCTTTTGCTGAAACAGTTTGGATGTTATGTTTATTTTGGGGATCGCGAGCTTGAACTTGAATATATGATGGACGAACTGAAAGAAATGTTTCTTTCGAATCTGATAGAAAAAGAACAATGGGTTCAAGGTGTTTCAATTTTGCAGAATGAACTCACAAAAGTAAAGAGAAAATAAAAACAGGGATAAGAGGGGGAGCAGAATGAATGACAGCTGGCTGGTCGGGGTCGACCTTGGAGGAACAACAGTAAAACTCGCTTTTGTAAGCGCTTATGGCGAAATCCTGCACAAGTGGGAAATACCGACCGATAAATCGGGGAAAACGGTTACGGTAAGCATCGCAAAAGCCATCGACAGCAAATTGAAAGAGCTCGGCAAACCGAAACACATCTTAAAATGGATCGGCATGGGCGCTCCAGGCCCCGTCAATACGGAGACCGGCATCGTTTATAAAACGACGAATATGGGCTGGGAAAACTACCCGTTGAAAGACCATCTGGAAGCAGAGACAGGGATTGCGGCAGTCATCGAAAATGACGCGAACATCGCAGCTCTCGGCGAAATGTGGAAAGGAGCGGGCGACGGCGCAAAGGATTTGATTCTCGTAACATTGGGAACTGGCGTCGGAGGCGGCATTATTGTAAACGGAGAAATCGTCCGCGGGCAAAACGGAGCAGGCGGTGAAATCGGTCACATCTGTTCGGTTCCTGAAGGCGGAGCGCCGTGCAACTGCGGAAAAAGCGGCTGTATCGAAACGATCGCTTCGGCTACTGGCATCGTAAGGATTGCCAAAGAAAAAATAGAATCAGACCATCGAGATACAAGCTTGCGTGCATGTCCGGATTTAACGGCACGCGATATTTTTGAAGCGGCCCGAAAAAACGATCCTGTTGCTGGCGAAGTCGTCGATTATGTCACCAATCATTTAGGAATGGTCCTCGGCAATTTGGCGAGCTCGCTTAATCCTTCAAAAATCGTCATTGGCGGAGGCGTGTCAAAAGCAGGAGAAATCCTGCGCTCCAAAGTTGAACAATCTTTCAACCGCTTCGTATTCCCGCGGGCAGGTGAGGCGGCTGAGATCGTAATCGCTTCACTTGGAAACGACGCAGGCGTGATCGGCGGCGCATGGATCGCAAAAAATCAATGGCTGAAAAGCCAGGCGCAGCCTGTTTTATAAAGCATTTTCGGACCACTTTGCAGCATTGTTAACACTTTTAAGCCAATGTGAAAAATGATTGATTTTTTTGTACAGACAGGTTAAGATATGATTTAGTAATTTTAGCGTTTTTTCTAAAATAAACAATATGTGGAAATACCGTTTACTGAAACATGCGTTGCTGCATAGGGAGGTTTGGAATGCGAAAGTCATTTTTTTCGAAAATTTCGTTTTTGTTAATTGCGACATTGCTGATGTGGCTGAAAACGTATGTCGTTTACAAAACAAGCTTCAACATTAAAATTGAAAACTTCATGCAAGAGTTTATATTGTTCATCAATCCTTTAAGCTTTTTGCTGTTTATATTCGGAATCGGCCTGTTTTTCAAAGAAAAAAACAGGGACCGGTTTATTATCGGGGCAAGCATCGTCCTGACGTTTGTCTTGCTTGCTAACATGATCTTCTACCGTTTTTACAACGACTTTTTAACGATTCCTGTATTGTTCCAGACGAATAATATGGGTGATTTGGGAAGCAGCATCAACTCTTTGTTTATGCCGACCGATTTGCTTCTCATCGTTGACATTGTCATTTTAATTTGGCTGTACAAGCGCCAGCCTGCCAAAACAGGCGGAAAGGCGACAAGAAAGGAGCGCGCGGCTTATTATCTATTTGTCGCTGCCGTTTTCTTTTTCAATTTAGGGATTTCTGAAACAGAAAGACCGCAGCTTTTGACAAGATCGTTTGACAGGGAAGTTCTTGTGAAAAACATCAGTCTTTACAACTTTCATATCTATGACGGGCTGATCCAGTCGAAGCAGTCTGCACAGCGTGCGCTGGCCGACAGCAACAGCCTCACGGAGATTGAAAACTATGTCAGCGCAAACCGCACGGATACCAATAATGACCTGGCCGGGATCGCCAAAGGACGGAATGTGATCCTCGTTTCTCTGGAATCCACCCAAAGCTTTGTCGTGAACCAAAAGTTAAACGGCAAAGAGATTACGCCTTATTTAAACGACCTGATTAAACAAAGCTACAGTTTCGAGAATTTTTATCATCAGACAGGTCAAGGCAAAACGGCTGATTCCGAATTCATCGTCGACAACTCTCTCTACCCTCTTGGAAGAGGAGCGGTCTTCTTTACGAATGCAGGAAACGAATATGCGGCAATGCCTGAAATAATAAAGAACCACGGCTACTATTCCTCGATTTTCCATGCGAACAACAAAAGCTTCTGGAATCGGGATATTATGTACGAAACGTTGAAATATGATAAGTTTTACGATATCAAATCCTATGATGTAAACGAAGAAAACTCAGTGGGATGGGGACTGAAAGATAAGGAATTTTTCGAACAAACATCAGAGCTGATGAAAGAAATGCCTCAGCCGTTCTATACCCGTCTGATCACGCTGACAAACCATTTTCCGTTTGAGCTTGATGAGGAAGATAAACTGATCGATGAATTCGATTCAAAAAGCCGTACGTTAAACAGATATTTCCCGACCGTCCGCTATCAGGATGAAGCGCTTAAACGTTTTATTGAAAAGCTGAAAGAAGACGGCCTCTACGATAATTCTGTTATCGTGTTATACGGTGACCATTACGGGATTTCCGAAAACCATAACGAAGCGATGAGCCAATTCCTCGGCAGAGAAGTAACCCCTTTTGAGGAAGTGCAGCTTCAAAGAGTTCCGCTTGTGATCCACATTCCGGGAGTGACGGATAAAGAGCCGAAAACCATTGACACGGTCGGCGGCCAAATTGACATTCGGCCGACTATACTGAATCTTCTCGGAATTGATTCAAGCGATCAGATCCAGTTTGGGAACGACCTGTTTGCCAAAGACAAAACGGAGTTCACAGTGCTTCGCGACGGCAGCTTTATTACGAAAGACAAAGTATACACAGACGGCATATGCTATGATAAATCGACAGGCGAGCCGTCTAAAGATAAAAAAGGCTGTGAGCCGTACATTGAAAAAGCGAAACAGGAGCTTTCATACTCAGATCAAATCATTTACGGCGACTTGCTGAGATTTTATGACAGCGAGCGCTTAAAAAAGCAATCTGACTCCAAGCGAAAAGACAAGTAAGCTTCTCTTTTGGCGGAGAAAGCTGATACAGCAGGCCGGATATCGTTCCGGCCTGTTTTTAATGACAAGAGTCCGCCATAAAAATCATGATCCAAGCCAATGCCGGTTATGATATAATTGATAATGATTCTCTTTATCGATAATGAAACAAGAAAGAAGGTATGAAAAGTGAATATTAAAGGTAAGACGCTCGCTTCAGCGTGTTTTATACTATTATTAATCGCAGCATTGACGGCATGCGGTAATCAAACAGAGAGCAAAGATTCTTCTCAATCAAAAAGCGAAGAAACGATTACATACAAGGCTGAAAACGGAACGGTTAAAGTTCCGAAGCATCCGAAACGGGTGGTTGTCATGGCTGACGATTATTTCGGCTATTTCAAGACACTTGGTCTCAATGTAGTGGGTGCCCCTGACAGGGTATTCAAAAATCCTTATTTCAAGGGGAAAACAGATGGTGTGACAAACATTGGTGAAGGAAATTCAGCTGAAAAGGTTATTCAATTAAAACCGGACCTGATTGTCGTATGGACGACCCAAGGCGCCGATATCGAAAAGCTGGAAAAAATCGCTCCGACGGTCGCTTTGAAATATGACAGTCTGAATAACACTGAACGGCTGAAGGATTTCGCAAAAATGACAGGCACTGAAGATCAAGCGGAGAAATGGCTGGCTGAATGGGACAAAAAAGTTGCGGCGGCCAAATCGAAAGTTCAAAAAGCAGTCGGGGACAAAACGGTTTCCATTATGCAAACAAACGGCAAAGAAATCTTTGTATTCGGCGATCAATTCGGAAGGGGAGGAAGCATTGTTTATCAAGATCTCGGCTTAAAGGCGACAAAGCTGACGAAGGAAAAAGCAATCGACGAAGGTCCGGGCTACACGAGCATTTCTTTAGAAAAGCTGCCTGACTTCGCTGGAGATTATATATTTATAGGACCTTGGGAATCAAGCGGAGACGACAGCGCCGTGCTTAATACCTCCATTTGGAAGAACCTTGGCGCGGTCAAAAATCAACATGTCTATAAAATCGACCCTGTCGGCTTCTATTTTTCCGATCCGATTTCATTAGAGGGCCAGCTCGACTTTGTTACAGAAAGCTTAACGAAATAGAAGAACTTCCGCCTTATTGGGCGGAAGTTTTTTTGTAGGCTGAAACCGGGCTTAACCCTCATTGAAAAAGCGTTTTTTAGGAGCAAACCAAGGAGAGTTTTTAAACGAGCATCGATCATATGCTATTGTGGGAGGGATCATTGATGGCATTCATCTACATCAAACCGGAGTTAAAGCAGAATATGGAAAGACTGTCTGACATCCTGAACATACCTGAACCGCTTTTGATCAGCGCAAATGCAAATGCACCCGCGGACGAATTTTATTTTCCGGGAGCATCTTTTCAAGCAGGAAAAAACGTGCCAGCAGCCGAAACATATGAACAGCTGCAAATATTGGTGAATCAATACACACTTGAAGATGAACAGTGGCTGACAAAAACAGTCGTTTACGATTCAGCAGAATTGAAAAAGGAAATTGACAGATTGACGGAATGCTTTCCGTTTGTTACTTCCCGCATCATCGGCCGCTCAAGTATGGGCCAGCCTATATATGAACTGCTCCTTGGAGCTGAAAATGCCGGAAAAAGAACGCATATAAATGCCTCTTTTCATGCCAATGAATGGATCACCACTTCTGTTTTAATGAAATGGCTCAAAGAATACTGTTATCATTTATGTACAGGCCGATCCGCTTTAGGTTTTTCACCGCTCGATATTTTTTCATCAACAAAGCTGTCCGTCGTACCGATCGTTAATCCCGACGGGGTTGACCTTGTGCTTAACGGCCCCGGTCATCTTGGGATCGCGCGGGAAGCACTGGATGAGTTGAATGAGCATCAGCGGGATTTCCGGGAATGGAAAGCCAATATAAACGGAGTGGATTTAAATAATCAGTTTCCGTCTTTTTGGGAGATCGAAAAACAGAGAAAGCCGCCTAAATCCCCTTCCTACAGAGACTACCCCGGAGATGAACCGCTGACAGAACCGGAAGCGGCAGCGATGAGGGATTTAATCGCAAACGAGCCGCCTGATCGGCTTGTGGCGCTTCACACACAGGGAGAGGAAATTTATTGGGGATACAAGGGGCTCGAGCCTCCTGAATCAGCTGATGTGATCCAAACATTTGAGCGCCTGAGCGGTTACAAGGGCGTCAGATATATAGACAGCTATGCAGGATTTAGAGATTGGTTTATTCATTATTTCGGAAGAGAAGGATATACTGTTGAACTTGGCAAAGGAAAAAATCCTTTACCGCTGAAACAATTTGACGATATATATTGTAAAAGCAGAGGAATACTTTGGGCATCCTGCTTTTTTGAAAGCTGAAACTTTTCACGGTGAAAATCGTAAATTAGACAGCCAATCATTTATGGAGGGAGAATGGCCGGTTTGAGAGTTTCATTATTGATTATTGCCGCTGTGATGACCGTGGCTGCGGCTGGTTGCACGCCGCAGCATCAGGAAGGATCGAAAAGCGTTCATCATGAGGAGCCGGAAGGGAAAAGAGAAAGCAGTGCAGCAGTAAAAGATAAAAAAGTGATAGCGCTCAAGGACCGGCACTTTGATGAAGCGGCAGGCTGGCTTGATAATGAAACCGTTATATACACCGCAACCGATCCGGTCGCAGGAAGTGAAGTCAAATCATATGATATATTTAAAGGGACGGGCGAAACGATCTACAAGACGGATGACAGGCTGATAGCGGCGGAAGTAAACAGGGAAAAAGGCATGATTCTCATCCAAACCGCCGGAAACGGCTCTGAAATGAAGTTAACTTTGCTTAATTTACAAGGAAAACAGCTGTTCACAAAAAAAATTCGCACGCATGAACTGCAAGTGGACTGGAATCGGTTCGATCCTTATCTTTTATATGTCACAACATTCACGAAAGACTGGAATTATGAATCGCGCCTGATTGATGCAAAAGAAGAGCAAACGGAAAAAGACATCGCACAGGCTGCCTTTATTCATTGGACTTCCGCGGACACTTTTGACTATATCAAATGGAATGAACGGGACCGGGAAAAACCGGCTCCTGTTTATTCCTACAACACAGCGGACGGACGGGAAAAGAAGCTCGCTGGTGATGCCGTACTGCTCGATGTTGTGGGCGATTTGCGGCTGATCGTAACGCCTTCATCCAATCATCGTCAGGGCACCTACATATTTTCAGACGTTTCTTCGTCGGAAAAGAAAATGTCTTTCAAACTGCCGCTGTTCTCGGAATATGGCAGCCTGTCACCGATGGAATACAGTTATGATCCTCGGGATGAGTTGTTTTATACGTATCAGCCGAATGAGTCGGGCTCCTTGTATGATCTGATTTCCGTCAGCCTCAAATCAGGCAAACGGGAAGTCATTCGTGAAAAAGTGGAAATGCTTCCGATTACCATATCTCCTGACGGGGATTATGTATTGTACGGCTATACTCAGGATCAAATCATTTCACTCAACTCAAAAACAGCAGCGCCCCTTGTAACTAAAGAATAGAAAGGAGAATGAACAGTGGCCATAGCAGACGTCACCATCATACCGATCGGTACTGAGACTCCGAGCGTAAGCGCGTATGTAGCGGAGATTCAAACCATTTTGGAAGGATTTAAAAAAGAAGGCAAAATCAATTATCAGCTGACACCGATGAATACGTTGATTGAAGGAGAATTAAGTGATTTATTTCAGGTGATTCAGACGATTCACGAAGCGCCTTTCCAAAAAGGCATCCACAGAGTAGCGACAAATATCAGGATTGACGACCGCCGTGACAAGAAAACGACGATGGAAGGCAAGCTTGCAAGCGTCCAGCGTCATTTCAGTCAATAAGAAAGACAGCCTTATTCCGTTATTTCGGAATAAGGCTGTCTTTGTCTAAAGAGCACCGGGTTTAGTGGACTGTCGGATAACCGCTGTTAATAATTGTCATGACGGTAAACCATCCGAACACTAAAAAAGCCGCCCCGCCAAATAAGATGCCAAGAACGTTGATTTTTTTAAGAGAACGAAGAACCCCAAGAGCAGATAATATCGTGACTAGACCGAAAATGATCACGAGCAACATCAACATAAACCCCCTTCGCTTGGATCCCCTGCAGTATATTTCCAATTTTATTTTAACCGTTTTCATCAAATTTGTCGAGGACAACATGATTCATTGAAAGTTTCTCACAAAACCTTCATAATGGAACAAAGAAAGATGAATCTGAGGTGAAAAAAATGAAATGGAGAAGAATGCCATTAGGGCCTATCCAGACGAATGCTTATATTTTATCCAATGACGACGGTACCTGCTTAATATTTGATCCCGGCAGCGAATCAGGGAAGCTGAATGCATACATAAAAGAAAAAGGGCTGAAACCTCTTGCTGTATTGCTCACTCACGCTCATTTTGATCATATCGGGGCTGTGGACAATGTCAGAAAAGAATGGAACATTCCTGTATACGTACATAAAAATGAAGCTGAATGGCTGACAGATCCTTCATTAAACGGTTCAGCGCTGCTTACAGGACAGACGATCATAGCAGGAAAAGCAGATCATCTGATCGAAGAAGAGGGGGATCTTAAAATCGGCCCTTTTACGCTCCGCGTGCTCTTTACACCCGGGCATTCTCCGGGCAGCATCTCGTATTATGCGGAAGAGGAAAACCTGATCGTTTCCGGGGATGTTTTGTTTCAAGGAGGGATCGGGCGTACAGACCTGCCGGGAGGCAATCAAAAGGTACTGATGGACAGTATTCATCAAAAATTGCTGACGCTTCCGGAAGAGACGCTTGTGTTAAGCGGTCACGGCCCAGAGACGGACATTGCAACAGAACAGGAACAAAACCCGTTCATCAACGGATTTACTTTGTAAAACATTAAAAAGACGATCCCGATGGATCGTCTTTTTAATGGCCTCCTTGCCCGGGAACCATAATGAACACAGAATAATATGTAAATGCGGCAAAAAAGACTGTCAAGTAAGCACCGAAAATATAAATGTACATCCGCTCGGTCAAGTTGAGATACGATAAGAACACAAAGAATACAGTTTGACCGAAGAACAGCAGTGATGCATCTTTCATATTTCCTAAATAAAACATGACCGCAAAAATACCTGTCCAGAAACCTAACACACGGAACATGCGATTCATTTATATCCCTCCCAAAAAGCCCCTTTGATTTTATTATAAGCCAATTTATCTTGAAATGTAAACATTTTCATTTTGGGAAAATCAATTCATTTTTTACAATTTTGTGATAAGCATTTTTAAAAAATCACCTGACAGGTGTTTAAACGGAAAACATCACGGGTACTAAAACATACAAAGACAAAGTCAGTACATTTTAAGGAGGAATCATTCATGGAAGAGCTGACCTTTTATTCATACCCCAGCTGCACATCATGCCGGAAAACGAAACATTGGCTGAAAGCGAATCAGGTTGACTTTACAGAGCGGCATCTTTTTAGGGAAACGCCAAATCAGGACGAGCTGAAACATATTTTGTCTCTCACGACCGAAGGAATCGATGAAATATTGGCGACAAGAAGCCAGGCATTTAAAGAGTTAAATCTTGATATTGAAGAATTAACGGTAAGCGAAGTGCTGGAATTGTTAATTCAAAAACCAAAGCTGCTGAGACGCCCGATTATCGTAAACGGTGATAAGCTGGTTGTCGGATACAATCCCGGCGAACTCTTAAAACTAAAAAAACACACCTTACACCGTTCTGTTTCCTGAAAAAAACGAAGATTGCTGACACATTGCATGTTCAGCATATCTTCGTTTTTTCGCCTGTGTAACTGGGCTAGCTGGATTCGAACCAGCGCGTCACGGAGTCAAAGTCCGTTGCCTTACCGCTTGGCTATAGCCCAATGCGTTTACGTATAGTGTTGACAATCGATTTCGTTTTATACATAGTGATCAAAACGTTGGTCATGAAGCCGATTGATTTTTAAAGGAAAACAATGAGGAGGATTGACATGGAATACAAGCATGCAGCCCTTTATGAGCATCTGGTCAAACAGGCGGACAGAATCACCGAAGAATGGCTGTCCCGAACAGCGTCTGAAAAAGAAAAAACGGCACAGCAATATAATGACTTTATCCTGGCTGTTTCAAAGGTATTTGCCAAGGATGAACAGGCGCTGTGCTGGGATAAAGCTTCCGGATGCGCCAAGGAAATTGCCTACGACAGGGCTGTCAGCCAAATTCCGGTTACCGATAGCATAAAGGGTTTTAAAGTGTGCCGTGAACTTTTAATGGATGAGATCGAGCAATTTTCAGATGAATATGCACCGGACAGTTCAAAAAAAGACTTTTTTATCTGGAATAAACAGCTTCACCTAATGATGGATGAGGTCATTGAGCAGTTTATTCTTGAATATGAGCATACGACAAAGAGCCAATTGAAGGCGCAGACTGAAATGATTCGCGAACTGAGCGCACCGGTCATCCCGGTATCAGAACACATCGGTGTGCTGCCGCTCATTGGTGAAATTGATACTCACAGGGCAACGGTGATCATTGAAGCTGCGCTCAAGCAGTGTGCTGAGCTACATCTCTCTCATCTGTTTATTGATATTTCCGGTGTTCCTGTCGTCGATACGATGGTTGCCTACCAGTTGTTCAAAGTTGTAGACAGCACAAAGCTACTTGGCGTTGAAACGGTTCTTTCGGGTGTGAGACCGGAGATTGCTCAAACAGTTGTGAAGCTTGGCATGGATTTTTCACATATTAAAACAGAACAGAGTCTTGCTAAGGCGCTTTGCAATAAAGGCTTCTGCATCCAAGAGGACGGTAAGGCCGGAGAGAAGGTCTAAATTTCATACTTCAGCGGCTTGAAGTCGAATAAAATAGTCAAATCGGTATTCGGAAATTCCGTTTTTGTTTCGTATTCAGCTTGACTTGCGCTTTTTAAGGATTTGATGCTTCCGATGGTTTTCGTATAAACTGCGCTTAGAAAGGAGGCGCAATGGTTTGTACGCGATTGAATCATTAAGCGGAAGATTAATTGACGAGGCATATAGAATGAAGGCGTCAGACATTCATATTGTTCCCGGTGAAAAAGAAGCGGTGGTCCGCTTCAGGATTGATGACGAACTGTTTCAAAAAGACAGATTAACGAGAAATGAGTGCTCAAGGCTCATTTCTCACTTTAAATTCCTTTCTTCGATGGACATTGGTGAAAGACGGCTGCCGCAAAGCGGGGCTTTGACTCTTTATATCAACCGTCAGCCCGTTCATTTAAGAATGTCCACGCTGCCCACCATCCATGATGAAAGCCTGGTCATCAGGCTTCTTCCCAAGATGAGCAGCAAGCCGCTCACAAAGCTCTCATTGTTTCCGAGTGCAACATTCAAGCTGCTGTCTTTTCTGAAGCATTCCCATGGATTAATGCTGTTCACCGGTCCGACAGGCTCTGGGAAAACGACAACACTCTATTCTTTAATTGAATACGCCAAGCGGCATTTTAAGCGAAATATCATTACGTTGGAAGACCCTGTCGAATCAAGAAGCGAAAATATTTTGCAAGTACAAGTGAACGAAAAAGCGGGCATGACTTATTCTGCGGGGTTGAAGGCGGTGCTGCGCCACGATCCGGATATGATCATCCTGGGGGAAATTCGCGATGCCGAAACAGCCCAAATCGCAGTCAGGGCCGCCTTAACTGGACACCTTGTTTTATCGAGCATGCATGCGAAAAATGCTAAAGGTGCGATATACAGACTGCTCGAGCTTGGCGTTGATATGACAGAAATTGAACAAACATTGGTCGCAATCAGCGCCCAGCGTCTTGTCGGTCTCGTCTGCCCGTTTTGTGGCGACAGCTGCTCTGTGTATTGCAAATTGTCGAGACCTGTGAGAAGAGCAAGCGTCTTCGAACTTTTGTACGGAAAAAGCCTCAATCTCTGCATCGAGGAAGCAAAAGGCAGATGCGATGGCATTAAAACAGAAACTTTGAAAACGCTGATCCAGAAGGGAATAGCACTCGGATATCTGCCGTCAAATACTTATGAACGCTGGATAGGCCATGAAGATTAAAATGAAGTGGCCCGTCCGGGAACAGGCGGACCTTCTGAAAAAGCTCGGAGACATGATGCAGAGCGGATATACGATTTTGGATGCTTTAAGTATGCTGAAATTGCAATTGAATGAAAGACGGAGAGCAGATTTGACATTTGCGATGGAGAAGCTGACAGAAGGGCATCCTTTGTTTCAAGTGCTTGAAATGATTTCATTTCATAAGGATGCTGTTACCATTGTTTACTTTGCCGAACAGCATGGGAATTTGCCATTTGCCTTTCTGCAGAGCGGAGAACTGCTGCACCGCAAGATCGTTCAAACCGAAAAATTAAAGAAAGCCGCCAGATATCCCTTGTTTTTAGTTTTAACGGTCTGCGTCATCATCTCTATTATGAAATCAGCAATCGTTCCGCAATTTTCCGCCATCTATGAATCGATGAACGTTGAAACGTCTTTTGCAACGACCCTCATCTTTTCTGTTTTCGATCATTTTTATCTTTTTTTCGCGGGATTGTCGTTGATTGCCGCAGCCCTATCCCTCTATTATCTGTGTTCATTCCGCCATAAACCTCCAGAAGACAAAATGACCTTTCTCATGAGAATTCCCTTGCTGGGTCAAACCTTCAAACTATTCAACAGTTATTTTTTATCGCTCCAGCTGAGCAATCTTTTGCAAGCTGGTCTGTCTGTATATGACAGTTTAAAAGCATTTGAAAGCCAGCCGTTTTTATCATTTCATAAACATGAAGTGAAGCGCCTGATCGTGCGGCTGAAACAGGGGGAGAGTCTCGAGCAGATGCTCGCCGGACATCCGTTTTATGAAAATGATTTGGCAAAGGCTGTTGCTCACGGCCAATTAAACGGACACTTATACAGAGAGTTGTATTCATATAGTCAATTTTTGATTGAGCGGCTTGAAAGGAAAGCCGAGAAATGGACAGGCCTGATCCAGCCATTGATTTACGGACTAACCGCGGCGATGATATTAATTCTTTATTTGTCTATGCTTTTGCCAATGTATCAAATGATGAACCAGCTATAAGGAGGACGGAACTGTGAATGAAAAGGGATTTACACTGATCGAAATAAATAGGGGTAATAACCCCTTATTTTTGTTTTCAATTACTTTTGGAGTAATGCCAGGGGAAGGGGTCTTCATTAACTAACACTTTCACATCAAAGTTTAAGCCTCCCACGTTTGCTTTTAATATGATATGGTCTCTATAAACAATACCTTCAGGAAAGATTTTTCCCATTAGCATAGCTCTTTCGAGAGGAGTAAAATCACTATCAAAAAAATTAATTGACTCGAAAAGTTCGCTAAGAAAATCGTAACTCCACGAATCACTTTTCAATGTTTCAAGCTTCGCTTTATCTCTTTTAAGTTGTGTTTGAAGATTTTCTGTTATGTTCTTGATTTCAAGCTGTTTCTTATTTAATTGATCCTTTGTTAGATGATTGTCCAAGTATAAATCAATCAGCTTTTCATTTTTGGTGGTGTGCTTCTGGATGATTTGTTCATTGTTTTTTATGTTTTGTTCAAGTTGAGTAATTTCTTCCTTTTCATTTTCAAGATTTACGTATTGTTTTGCTAATTCTTTACTGGTGACAATATCTTTAATTGCTTGTATGATATTACCCTCAACTCTAACTGTATTTATACTCACATCACAAACTGACCCATCAGCTAGTCTCAATTTTCGGCCATGCTTTAGATAATAACGGGGAGCCTCTTTTGTACCGTGAGCAGCAAGACTGATTTTTCTTCCACACTCACCACATACAAAATATGTTCTCCTTAACAGGTGGAGATCATTTCTCTTTCTGCTCGTAACTTTATATTGATTTCCTCTTTTATTTCGTTCAATCTGAATTTTCTCCCAAGTTTCTTTAGTTCTTAACTTGGGAAAGATATTCTCTGCAGCAATCACTTCACCATTCGCAAATGTTTTTTCTTGAACACCATGATATGCTTTTGTGGTCAGCCTAGTATGTACTAAATGCTCATTCCACATAATCCCGGAAGGCGTTTTTGAGATTTTATTAAGTTCATCTGTAATGCTTCTCATTCCTAGTTGTTCTTCCAGGTATAATCGATCAATGAATGGAATTACCCAAGCCCATTCTTTTTTTAATTTATATTGTTCTTCCTTCTTTTCGTAATAATATTCATATGGAGCCTGGCCCCAGCCTTTACCTTCACGCATTCTTTGGCGTTTTCCACGCATCATTCTTTTCACAAGAGCTTTCTTTTCTCTCTTGGCAATTAAATTTTTAATGTCACTAACAAATTCTTGATCTTCATCATCTAGATCTACTATAGTTCCAGGTTCAGCGATTTTCACTTTGTTTTCACGAAGAGTAGACTTTAAATATTCCCATGATATTGTATCCAGACGAGAAAGTCTATCTTGATCAATGCAGACAACGACATCAATTTTACCTTCTTCGACAATGTCGAGAAGGGCATTTAAGCCCTTTTTATGCAGCTTCCCGCCAGATTCGATATCTTGAAATTCATCCACCAATCGCCATCTTTGTTGTTCCACATATCGGTGGAGTTCAGTTGTTTGCGCTCGTAGAGAATACTTTTCTTCTTGCATCTTTGTTGAAACACGTATATAGATGGCGGCTCGCATAAAATCAACCTTTCCATAAAATAGAAATTCAAACGAATAAACCAGGTAATCATCTATTTAGTACTGATGATAAAACTTCTTCATTCACTTTAGTGATATTAAGATAGCTAGTAATAACATCTTTTGATATTTTTAAGGTGACTGGCGAAAAGCTAGAAATCATTTTCTCAAAATCTAACTTTTTTTCTATAATTATTTCGTATTGTAGTAATTCTAAATACCGCATAATATCCATAACATTATTAGGTTCACTTATAAAAACTCCAACTAAATGAGTTAATTTAGAAAGGTAATGTGGCTCTATAAAGACCTCATGACCAATATCCTCAGTGTTAGTAATTTTCTGCAAGATAGGTCTCATATCTCGTACAAGGTTAATTTTATTAGTTAAGCCGTTTACACCTCCATGTATATATTCTAAAACTCCTTGAGGGATATCTGAAATATTTCTATGCATAATATAATTGCAGCATTCGAAAATAGTTCTGCAGAATAAAATTACAATTTCCATTAGTATGAACTTATGAGTCTTATCGTTGTATTTAAAGTTTTTATAGAAATCATTTTTTTCTAACATAACTAAAAGTGTCTTTAAGTTTGTTGGATTATCATTAAACCAATATCTCACGTTTAAGTATTTATAAATCATTGAATATTCGTCAGTAAGAGAATTAATTATTTCTAATTTGTTTG
>NZ_MRBL01000010.1 GCF_001969855.1 Bacillus haynesii | reverse complement strand
GTATATACCAATAACAACAGTCCTTTCATATCTAATTATGATAAGAAGAAAACAATAAACGATAGTTTTGAAAGGAAATGAAGCAGGAAGCGCGACCAAAATAACATGAATAATTTAAACTAAATTTAAAATAAGGCAATTTCATGACATCCGTTAAAACGAGTGCTGTTTTGACGGATGTTTGTTTTTATAAAACGATTGAAATATAAGTCGGCAGTAACGAAAAGGGGGATAAAGTCGGGTGCGTCCTTAAAATAAGGGCTAAAGTTCTGTGTTTTTTTGCAAGGAAAAGGACTATATTAGCATTTTTTAATTTTAATTTAATTTTGAAGGGTTTTTCCTTTATGATCTATAATATATTATTTAACATAGTGAAAGAGATTTTAAAATCATCGGTGCTGTCATGAAACGAAACATAACGGGAGGTAAAAAAATGGGACAAAAACATATCGCGATTTTTAATATTCCGGCTCACGGGCATATTAATCCGACGCTTGCTTTAACGGCAAGCCTTGTCAAACGCGGTTATCGGGTAACATATCCGGTGACGGATGAGTTTGTGAAAGCTGTTGAGGAAACTGGAGCAGAGCCGCTCAACTATCGTTCAACTTTAAATATCGATCCGCAGCAAATTCGGGAGCTGATGAAAAACAAAAAAGATATGTCACAGGGTTCGCTGATGTTTATCAAAGAAATAGAGGAGGTTCTTCCTCAGCTTGAAGCGCTTTATGAGAATGACAAGCCTGACCTCATCCTTTTTGACTTTATGTCTATGGCAGGAAAGATGCTGGCTGAGAAGTTTGGAATAGACGCGGTTCGTCTTTGTTCTACATATGCACAGAACGAACATTTTACATTCAAATCAATGTCTGAAGAGTTTAAGATCGAGCTCACACCAGAGCAAGAAGCTGCTATGAAAAATGCAAGTCTTCCGTCATTTAGTTTTGAGGAGATGTTCGAACCAGCAAAATTGAACATTGTCTTTATGCCTCGTGCTTTTCAGCCTTACGGCGAAACGTTTGATGAACGGTTCTCTTTTGTCGGTCCTTCTTTAGCCAAACGCAAGTTTCAGGAAAAAGACACGCCGATGATTTCGGACAGCGGCCGTCCTGTCATGCTGATATCTTTAGGGACGGCGTTCAATGCTTGGCCGGAATTTTATCATATGTGCATAGAAGCATTCAGGGACACGAAGTGGCAGGTGATCATGTCTGTCGGCGCGACAATCGATCCTGAAAGCTTTGACGATATACCTGATAACTTTTCGATTCATCAGCGGGTTCCCCAGCTGGAGATTCTGAAGAAAGCGGAGCTTTTCATCACCCATGGGGGTATGAACAGTACGATGGAAGGATTGAATGCCGGTGTACCGCTTATTGCCGTCCCGCAAATGATTGAACAGGAAATCACTGCCCGCCGCGTCGAGGAGCTTGGGCTTGGAAAACATTTGCAACCGGAAGATACAACAGTTGCTTCATTGCGGGAAGCCGTCTCGCAGACGGACGGTGACCCGGATGTTCTGAAGCGTGTACAGGACATGCAAAAGCACATTAAACAAGCAGGAGGGGCCGAGAAAGCCGCAGATGAAATTGAGGCATTTTTAGCACCGGCAGGAGTGAAATAACCATTTGAAGGAACCCGGGAGATTCCCGGGTTTTTTATTGCAGCCGAAAGGAAGCGGGAAAAGTATACAGCGGCGCTTTTTGAAACATACTACCTTCTATTAAATGTGTTAAATAAGGAGGAAGTGATTTGTCAAATCAGGGCAATTTCAAAAAAACGATCTCTCTGCTTGACCTGATTTTGATCGGTATGGGTGCGATATTCGGATCGGCTTGGCTGTTTGCCGTCAGCAATGTCGCTTCAAAAGCCGGGCCCGCAGGAAGCTTTTCGTGGATTATCGGCGGTGTCATTATCCTTTTAATCGGCCTCGTTTATGCTGAGCTCGGAGCTGCTTTGCCGCGGACGGGCGGGATTATCCGCTATCCAGTGTATACCCACGGACACCTTGTCGGATACTTGATTTCATTTATCACGATCGTCGCCTATACAAGTCTGATTTCAATCGAAGTGACGGCTGTCAGGCAATACGTAGCTTATTGGTTTCCCGGTTTGACGATAAAAGGTTCTGAATCGCCGACGATTATCGGCTGGCTTTTGCAGTTTGCGCTGCTTTGTTTGTTCTTTTTACTGAATTATTGGAGTGTCAAAGCGTTTGCGAAATCAAATTTAATCATTTCGGTTTTTAAGTATTTTGTTCCTTTGACGATCATCGTCGTGTTGATATTCCATTTTAAATCGGCCAACTTCGCGGGAGAATTTGCGCCGTTTGGCTTTGGTGGGGTTCAGGCATCCATTTCGACAGGCGGGGTGATGTTCGCATACCTCGGTCTTCATCCGATCGTTTCCGTCGCCGGCGAAGTGAAAAATCCGCAGCGGAACATCCCGGTCGCTCTGCTGATTTGCATCATTGTTTCGGCTTGCATTTATACGATACTGCAAGTGGTGTTTCTCGGAGCCATCCCGACTGATATGCTGAATGACGGCTGGAAAGCGATCGGCAAGGAATTTTCTCTTCCGTTTAAAGATATCGCGGTGCTTCTCGGGATGGGCTGGCTTGCCACTCTTGTCGTCCTTGATGCGATCTTATCACCCGGCGGAAACGGCAATATTTTTATGAATACGACATCGCGCTTGGTTTATGCATGGGCGCGGAACGGCACGTTGTTCAAAGTGTTTGCCAGGGTGAATAAACCGACGGGAATTCCGCGTCCGTCGTTGTGGCTGTCGTTTGCGCTCGCCGTTTTTTGGACGCTTCCGTTTCCGTCTTGGGACGCGCTCGTCAATGTTTGCTCTGTTGCCCTGATCCTCTCCTATGCGATTGCTCCAGTTTCAGCCGCAGCGCTGAATGTGAATGCCAAGCAGCTCAACAAGCCTCTGCAAATCAAGGGGATGGCTGTCATTGCCCCTGTCTCCTTCGTATTTGCGTCGTATATCGTCTATTGGTCAGGCTGGAACACTGTGTCGTGGCTGCTCGGATCACAGCTTGTGATGTTTGCTGTTTATTGCGCGTGTAAAAAATACGTTCCGCAAGACGATGTTCCGTTTGTACAGCAACTTAAATCAAGCTGGTGGATTGTCGGGTATTATGTGATGCTCCTGGTTTTGTCGTATCTGGGCTCATTCGGTAACGGCCTGGGCCTATTGAGAACGCCGGTCGATTTAATCTTGATCGCGCTAGGATCGATTGCGGTATTTTACTGGGCGAAATATACGGCACTGCCAAAGGCAGTCATTGATTATGATGAGAAAAAAGAAGAAACCGTTTAAATAAGAATACCCCGCTGTATGACTGCGGGGTATTTATGCGTTTTCATTACAGTTGCGGAAGATCTTTAGCCGTTTCGGCAGCTTTGGTATCAGCCTGAATTTGTTCAGATAAATTGGCAGGATGGTAATAACCTTTTGACATCATATAGTTTGCGATCTGTTCATGAGTGTCAATCGCGTCGTTTAAATACTGCTTAAGCGTTTCGCGCACTTCTGGAGAAGATGTTTCCGTGATAGCTGTTGCAATGTTTTTGACACCGGTTTTCGCCGAGATTAAAAAGTCGGTGGCAATCACTTGTTCAGTCATTGCGCCCATTCCTGTCATGTTTTGGATGAATTCATTCATATGTTTTCACCTCTCACTGACAGCAGACCTTGCAAATGCTCGATCTGATGCTTTGTTTGGGATGCATCACGCTCCAAGATGTCGCGAAGCTCTTGATCCTGCACCATTCCCGTCATTGTTGATGACTTAGTCAGGCAAAGATTTTTAAACATTAACAGCTCATGGAGCTCCAATGTTTCATGAATCGCATTATTCAATTGCAACCATTCCTTTCAGATTTGTTATTGTGCGAAGGACACATCTTTAGTATCAGGTTTGTTAGCGGGATTATTCTGTTTGCTATTTTACAATAAATTACATACTGTGTCAGACTTTTCGGACGCGAAAGAATTTGGTCAAGAGCCATGTTCCTTGCGGAAAACTGAGTGTGAGCTGCCATACGCCGCCGCCGTTAAGTCCGTATTCGATGATCAGCTGCAGTTTTTTTCCGATGCTGCGCGCGTCTTCAAACCATACGACATGCCGTCTGCCTTGTTCATCGGTATATCTGAAAAAAGGGGACTCAGACCTTGTATCATATTGAATCGGTACCTGGTGCTTCATGGCGAGCTGAACGGCGTCTTGATTGGCGATTCCCGGGTACACGACACCGGGCTGATAGGGCAGCGTCCAATTATAGCCGTAAAGCGGAAAGCCGAGAATGATTTTTTCTTTTGGGATATGGCGAAGGGCAAATTGAATCGTTTGCCGGACTTCATTGATCGGAGCAACAGGGCCCGGCTCGCTTGTTCCGTGGTGCCAGTCGTATGCCATGATAAAGATAAGGTCGCTCACTGCACCGATTCCGCCATAGTCATACCCTTTCAGCCAGGCGATATTTTCATTTGTTTTCGGCGGAACGGCAACTGTCAGCACATAACCGGACGGCTTCAGCCGCTCTTTCAACAGGCGGAGAAAACCTGAAAATAAATCTCTGTCTTCCTCCAAAATCTGTTCGAAATCAATATTGACGCCTGCATATCCTTTTCTGGAAATCGTTTGGACAATATTGTCGATGAGGCGATTTCTTACGGCAGGCTGATTTAATACACGGTGCGTAAGAGACGGACTGAAGCCTGATTCTGTTAGATTGGTGACAGTCATGAGGGGAGGAACGCGCCGCCTCCAGGCCGTTTGTACGGCCGGTGAATCATTCAGCTCGCTTAACGATCCGTCACTTGAAATGTGGTATTCAAAAAATGCCAAATATGTGGCGTATGGGGCAAAATTATGAATCAATTCCTGGTCTAACCGGGGATTTCTCAATGTGTAATATCCTAAAGCAGTGATCGGCTTTTTCGGCAATTCTGGAATTGTCATTTTCATCCCCGGTCTCATATTGGCAGGCGTTACAGACGGATTTGCTTTTTGCAATGCTTCGGCGGATACAAACGTCCGGCGGGCGATCGAGTCATAACTGTCTCCCGGCTGAACGGTATATGTATAAAGCGGTAATAAAAGAGCCTGTCCGGGGACAATGTTTGTTTCGATCAACCCGTTTGCCAATCGGATCTGGTCAATCGAAATCCCGAACCTGGCGCCGATGAAAAATAATGAATCTCCCGGCTGAACCGTATAAATAAACAACTGGCACACTTCCTTTTGTTCCTCTGTATGTGACAGGGGGTTTTATGCTATGTCTATGACCGGTGCAGAAGGATCATTCTTGACTGATCAGTCCAGAAAATGTATTCTTCAAATAAGGAGGTGATAGGGGCTTGGGAAGAAGCAAAGAATTTGATACCGCCCTCGTCCTTCATAAAGCAATGGAGGTTTTCGGCCAATTTGGCTATGAAGGGGCATCGATGCAGGAGCTGCTCAGCCGTCTGGGAATTGCCAGGCAAAGTCTGTACAATACATTCGGCACGAAACGGGATCTGTTTATAGCCGCTCTTACAAGATATCTTGATGATAAAAACGCTCAAGTGATCGCCAGGCTTGAAAGCTCCGGATCAGTGAAGCAATCGGTTCGGCAGATCTTTCAGGAAAGCTTAAACGCTCTGAAAGACCCCGAACGTTCAAAGGCATGCTATATCATCAACAGCGCAATTGAACAAATTCCCCGCGATCCAGAGGTTGCCGAATACTTTGATAAGCAGACAAAGCAGCTGGAAACAGCCTTTTACAAAGCGCTTGTCCGGGCCGAGTCACAGGGAGAACTAAAAAAGGGCAGCCGGGACCTTTCTGCAGTTGCCCGTTTTTTAAATCAAACCCGGCTGTCGCTCACGTTTCAGGCGAAGTTAACGGGGGACTTTGACGCCCTTCAGGATTTGATCGATGTCAGCCTGTCTGTTCTTGATTGATATTGTTCGTCATGGGGAGATGGGCTGCTGCCCGTTTTTATCACTATTTTAGACCGATTGGTCAAAAAAAGGATGTGAAAAAGAAAATGACACGTACGATAACTGATGTGATGGAACAATTTTTGCAGTCGATGCTCGAAAAGGATATGGAAAAGTGGATACAGCTTTGGGATCAAGATGCGGTGTTTGAGCATCCATATGCACCGCCCGGTTTTCCTGAAAAAATAGAAGGGAAGTCCGCGATTTACGATTATATAAAGGATTTTCCCGAAAAGATCGATATTGTCCGCTTTACAGCGCCTGCTATTCATCAAACGGCAAAATCGGGCTATTCAGCTGTCGAATTTGAATGTGAAGGCACGGTGTGTGAGACGGGTCTTCCTTATAACCAACAGTACATCAGCCTTGTAAACATGAATGAGGGCAAAATTGTCCACTACAAAGATTATTGGAATCCTTTGACTGTCATCGAATCGTTCGGAGGACGGCTGCATACTTTTTTATAATCTAACAAGGAGTGATGAAAGTGGGGAAAAAAATATTGGTTACCGGCGGAACCGGTACGACAGGAAGCCGAATCGCCAAACGGCTCGCACGTTCGGGTGCCGGCGTCCGGATCGCAAGCCGGAGAATACCTGCAATTGCCGGAGCAGAACATGTATATTTTGACTGGAATGATCAAAAAACTTACAAAGACGCATTAAAAAACACGGAGTCATTATATTTGGTTGCGCCTGTCGGTGTATACGAACCGTCGCCGATCGTTCTGCCGTTTTTAGAAATGGCATCGGCATTCGGTGTCCGCCGCATTGTCCTGCTCAGCGCCGCCATTATTGATGAAGACGGACCGGTATTCGGGAAGCTTCATCACGCGGTCAGGCGATATGTTCCTGAATGGGCGGTGTTAAAGCCTTCATATTTCATGCAAAATTTTGACCATCAGCATGTCGCTTCGATTCGAAAGAAAAATGAAATCGTCACGGCGTAAGGCGGCGGCAAAGTCGGGTTTATAGATGCAGACGCTATTGCTGAAGTAGCTGTGCGCGC
The DNA here is from genome assembly GCF_001969855.1 of Bacillus haynesii. GTDB lineage: Bacteria > Bacillota > Bacilli > Bacillales > Bacillaceae > Bacillus > Bacillus haynesii. The sequence goes on along the minus strand of NZ_MRBL01000010.1, from coordinate 63,911 downwards.
ATTGCTTGATCAAAAGCCGCATAATACGAGCCATATTTTGACCGGGCCGGAAGCCTTGAGTTATGCCGAAGCCGCGGCAATCATCGGCAGAGCGGCAGGCCGCGACATCAGGCATGTCAATGTGGAAGTGTCCGCTTTGAGGGAAAGGTATATAAAAGCAGGATTATCTCCCGATTATGCCGGCTTCATGTCGGAATTAGACGAGAAAATCAAGAATGGCAAAGAAAACCGCATCACGGATACAGTGGAACGGATCACGGGAAAAAAACCGCGTTCACTGGCTGATTTTGCTAATGAACACGCCGGACGCTGGCGTCTGCTTTAACTCGTTCCTGAGGCTGAACGGTCTTTTCTCTTTATTTTTGACCGTTCAGTCCAATTAATAAAATGTTTCGTTGATTTCCCATGACTCAACTGTACAGTAGGCCAAATGAGGGTTCATACCCATGCCCATTAAATAAGCCATTGCAGCTACTTCTTCCATGGCATGGTGATAGGAAGTGGCTTGCGCTTCATTTAAACCGTAATGAACAAAGGGCGCAACTGTGCACAATGTCTTATGTTTCAAGTGTGGAAACAACGGACATTTGATGTGGTGCACGGCGGTTTCGGCGTGCTGATACTGGGGGATATGCATATGCTGATCGGGAACCGCCGCCTGCTGTAAATGTTTTACATTCTCCATTTTTTTCGTCCTTTCTTGCGCGGATTTTCGTTGTATTCTATGTTCCGCTCATGCCCTGTGTGTTAGACAGCTGTCACGGTTTAACGGTTTTTTAGGCAAATCAAAAGACAGAAAGGTCAAATACCGGTAGACTTTAAAGCAGATAAAAAAGGAGGTATTTTTTATGGCTAAACATCATTTTTACCTTCAGGCAGACTGGCCTGGAAAACGGAACGATATCGGAAGGATTGAAAGCGGGAATTTAAAAACCGAAATTTCGATACCAAAGGAAATGGACGGCCCGGGGGCGGGGACAAACCCTGACGAAATGCTGCTCGGTGCTGCTGCGACTTGCTATATCATTACGCTTGCAGCCATGATGGAAAGAAGCGGATTGGAAAAAGAGAGCCTGACGATGGAATCCGAGGCTGTTGTCGATGTGACAGGAGGGGTGTTTACGTACGAAAAAATCATTCACAGACCTTTGATCCGCCTTCCGAAAGAAGCGGCGGAAAAAGAGGTCGAACTTGCCGAAAGACTGGCCGAAAAAGCGGAGACATCCTGCATGATATCAAGGGCGGTTCAGGGTAACGTCGCCATTGAATTAGAGGCGAAGATTGTCGTCTCCAAAGCGGATTAGATTTCGATCGTGAGCTGAGCCTTGTGATCTGCCGCTTCAGTCTGCTTTGAATTGAGCAAAAAGACACCGCCGATAATCAATACAAGCCCAATAAGGGTTTTGAGATTGAATGGCTCCTGAAATATAAAATACCCGATCGCAGCTGTCAAAGCCGTCCCGGTGCCGGCCCAAGTCGCATAAGCCGCAGATAAAGGCAGTGTTTTTAATGAAAAGCTCAGAAACGTAAAAGAAGCCGCAAAACCGATCATGACGCCGGCTGCTGGCAGGGGGGCACTAAAGCCTTCTGACTGCTTCAGCATCGTGCTTCCGAATACTTCGGACAAAATGGCAGCCGCCAAAAAGAACATGCCTTTCATGAGATTCTCCTCCTTATGACAGATTGATCAGTACAACGCCTGACACGAGACAGATAATGCCGGCGATATTTCGCCGGTTCAGCTTTTCTTGAAACCACAAGACGCCGATGATTGCAGTGAGAACGGTGCCCGCTCCGCTCCAAGTCGCATAGGCGAGACTTAGTGGGATGACCTGCAATGTGAGCGACATCATGTAAAATGCGAGACTGTAGCCGATCACTACGAGAACCGACGGCTGCCAGCGCGAGAACCCGTCAGATATTTTCAGCATGGCGGCAGCCGCTGCTTCTGACAAGATGGCGATCAGAAGAAAAATGTAGCCTGCAATCATACGAAATCCTCCTCTATCGATTTTATTGCATGATTCAAATGGAGAGCTTTCTCTTCGTCAGCCAGCAGTTCCAATTGAAACATTCCCGAAAACCAGATGACCGCGCATACGAGTTTGACCATATGCCAAAGCCGGGGGTTCAACTCCGCCAGTGCCCTCTTCGCAGACTTCACGCTGCGGTTTAAGAAGTACAGCTGCAGTAAAGTTAGTTTTCATTCGAATATCATAAAACGCAGCCCATAAACGATTTTAAAGTGTTAAAGCCTTTAAATTCCGCAATCATCATGAGGCCGCTTCAAAGATTTCCTCTTTTTTAGACATAAAAAAAACCCGCTTTACTAACCGGTTGATAGAAACCATCTTAATTGATGCAAAAGTTTTAAGTCAAGAAAAAAGTTATGTAAAAAGGCCCCTGAAAGAGCCTTTATCTGTCGTTAATAAGGATAGAAAGGATATGGCGGATACGGATATCCCCAAGGGCCGAGAAGCGCTCCGGCAGTAAGGCCACCCAAAAAACCTCCGAAGAAGGGGCCCGGACCGAAAAATGGACGCGGGCCGAAAAACGGGCGCCCAAAAGGTCCGCCAAAGAAAGGCCTGCCGATGATTCGCTGGTTGTCGTCGTAATAGACAGGAGCATGGTCGAAATGATTCATAAAAAAATCCCTCCAATAATAAAATGAAACCTGACTAACATCACTGTATTCTGCCCAGCCGTTTTTGCTTGGGCACCCGCCGGATTATTTTTTGAAGCCGCCCTCAAAAAGGAGTGAGCGAAACATGACGCTGTATCAGTCGGATTGGGCAAAATCGCCGGCCCATGCCCACGCCTACAGGGCGAAAACATCGATTGCCGACGGCCATTACCACCTAATTGAAGGTTTTTCCCAGCCGGCAAACGGAAGCAATACAGATGGGCACGTACATTTTTATTCCGGAATTACTTCTTTTGATGATGGTCATTACCATAGGTATTACGCGATTACAGGGCCCGCGATTCCGCGGGCGGACGGCACGCACTACCATGAAATCGGGGGCACGACCTATCTGGCATATTCTACGGCACCTCCGATCAGATATGGCGGAGTCGTATATTTAACCGACGGAATGAAGGAGAGGCATCGGCATCATTTTAAGGGTTACACAAGAGAAATCGTGGGAAATGAGCCGATAGGCTGGTGAGGGAATGTTTGGAAAACAGTGAAAACGGGTAAAATGAAATGGGTGTTTTTGAACGTGAAATGGTATAATGGGAGGAGCTTGTTTAAAGAGAGTGATCAGCAGTGAATAAAATGAAACCGCCGGTCATCGTTTTGATCGGACCGACCGCTGTCGGTAAAACAAAATTAAGCGTCATGCTGGCCGAGCATTTGAACGCGGAAATTATCAGCGGAGATTCGATGCAGATTTACAAAAGAATGGATATCGGCACAGCAAAAATAAGAGAAGAGGAAATGAACGGGGTTCCTCATCACCTGATCGATATTAAAGAACCGAAGGAATCTTTCTCGGTCGCTGAATATCAGGAGATCGTCAGACAAAAAATCGCAGAGATTGACAGACGGGGGAAGCTTCCGATGATTGTCGGGGGAACCGGGCTCTATATCCAGTCTGTCCTTTACGACTACTCTTTTACAGAGGAAGCAGGCGATCCTGAGTTTCGGGCGGAGATGGAGGCGCTCTCTGACAAGAGGGGGGCCGAATATGTTCACGGTCTTTTGAAAGAGCGCGATCCCGAAGCGGCAAGGGCCATTCATCCAAACAATAAACGAAGGGTCATCAGGGCGCTTGAAATCCTGCATACGACAGGAAAAACGATGTCCGAACATATGGAAGGACAGCGGAAAGAGCTTTTATACACCACGGCTCTCATCGGTTTGACGATGGAGCGGGAAGTGCTGTATGACAGGATCAACCGCCGCGTTGACCAGATGATGGATGAGGGGCTGCTGGATGAAGTGAAACAGCTTTATGATGAAAACGTAAGAAACTGCCAGTCTGTTCAGGCCATCGGTTACAAAGAGCTTTATGGGCATCTTGAAGGCAGAGCGTCGTTGGAAGAGGCGGTTGAGACGCTGAAGCGGAATTCGAGACGCTATGCCAAAAGGCAGCTGACATGGTTCAGAAATCAAATGGATGTCGCCTGGTTTGACATGACGCCCCCTGTCAATATCGAGCAGAAAAAACAGGAAATTTTCACTTACATAGCAGGAAAGCTCGAACTTTAATCGAAACAATATGGTATAGAGAAACAAGGAGGACCAGAACCATGAAATCGATAAATATTCAAGATCAGTTTTTGAATCAGATTCGGAAAGAAAATACATTTGTCACGGTCTTTTTACTGAATGGATTTCAGCTGCGCGGACAGGTAAAAGGATTTGACAACTTTACAGTGTTGATTGAATCGGAAGGAAAACAGCAGCTTATATACAAACACGCCATTTCCACGTTTGCACCGCAAAAAAACGTTCAGCTCGAACTCGAATAGCGATTCGCGGACTAAAAGACCATGCCTAGCATGTTTTTTTCAGATTGCCTGACAAAATCCTGAAACAGGTTACTGTTTTGGGATTTTGTCGTTTTCATGGTGACGTTACAATCATCTGCGCCCGTTGCCGGTCCTTCAGAGGAAAAAAACTCAGACATCCTGTCTAAAACGCCGCCGTCATCACGTCCTGTGAAAGCCCGAGGCATTCAAATTTACAAAGCGGCATCTAATCGCTAAACTAAGTAGTGTTTACATTAATTCAGTTTGAAAATGAAAAGGAATGAGCAAACAATGAAACCTAAGATCGTCATCAACCATTGGGAAGAGACGTGTGAAGATGATTCCTGCTATGAATACGGCACAAGTATTCTCGTAAACGGAAAAGAACTTGTCAGGGAAGCGTCGATCATGACGGCTGTCCAGTCGGTTCTTAAGGAACTTGGCATCGAAGCCGATATTAAAGAGGTATGCGAGAACAAGTGCTGTGACGCTTACAAAAAATAAGCGAAAAAGTCTAGTCTACTAACTCAATTTTTTTCGTGTTATGATAGATTTCGGTTTGTGAGTAGGATGAGCGAACGGCTCTCATTCTACTCATATTTCTTTGGCCTTAGGCCTCCTAAGCTGAAGCGAATTGTGAACTTTCATCAACTCGAGCACAATATATTGTGTTTTCTTGAATGATAGTATACTATATATTGTGTAAGGTTCGAGTGGAAGACTCGGAAACAATTTTACTAGGTCGTGATAATGATGATTCAGATCGTATTTGATTCAAAAACGGGAAACGTTCAGCGCTTTGTGGATAAGACGCCTTTTCGCAATAAACGGAAAGTCAGCACAGAGGAGTATCTAGATGAACCGTTTGTTTTGATCACGTACACGACAGGGTTTGGGGAAGTTCCGAAAACGACTGAGATGTTTCTTGAGAAAAACGCCCATCTTCTTTTGGGAGTTGCGGCAAGCGGAAACAGAGTGTGGGGAGATAATTTTGCGAAAAGCGCAGAAAAAATCTCGAAGCAGTATCAGGTTCCGATTCTCGGCAAATTTGAGCTCAGCGGGACGGCCAAAGACGTTGAACTGTTTACTCAGGAGGTAGAAAGAGTTGTCACAAAATCAAGTGCCAAAATGGATCCAGTTAAACAATGAGATCATGATCCAAAAAGACGGGAAATTCCAGTTTGATAAAGATAAAGAAGCTGTACATAGTTATTTTGTAGACTATATCAACCAAAATACGGTATTTTTCCATGATCTGAAAGAGAAAATCGATTACTTAATCAAGAATGAATACTATGAAGAGGAGTTTTTAAGCCTCTACACGTTCGAAGAAATCAAGGAAGTGTTCAAAGAGGCTTACGCCAAAAAATTCAGATTCCCGTCCTTTATGAGCGCTTTTAAGTTTTACAATGACTATGCGCTGAAGACAAATGACAAGAAAAAAATTCTTGAACGCTATGAAGACAGAATCTCTATCGTAGCTTTATTTTTTGCAAACGGGGATAAGGAGAAGGCGAAGGAATTCGTCAGAATGATGATCAACCAGGAGTATCAGCCGAGCACGCCGACGTTCTTAAATGCCGGCCGCAAACGCCGCGGAGAGCTTGTCAGCTGTTTCCTCTTGGAAGTCAATGATTCCTTGAACGACATCTCGAGAGCGATTGATATTTCGATGCAGCTCTCAAAGCTCGGCGGAGGCGTATCTTTAAATCTTTCAAAACTGCGTGCGAAAGGCGAAGCGATCAAAGACGTCGAAAACGCGACAAAAGGTGTCGTCGGCGTGATGAAACTTCTTGACAACGCATTCCGCTACGCTGACCAGATGGGGCAAAGACAAGGCTCAGGCGCTGCGTACTTAAACATTTTCCACCGCGACATCAACGATTTCCTCGATACGAAGAAGATTTCGGCTGACGAGGATGTCCGGGTGAAAACATTGTCCATCGGAGTTGTCATTCCAGATAAATTCATCGAGCTTGCAAGAGAGGATAAAGCGGCATACGTATTCTATCCGCACACCGTTTATAAAGCGTACGGCGAGCACCTCGACGAAATGGACATGAACGAGATGTACGACCGGCTTGTGGAAGATCCGCGCGTCAAAAAAGAAAAAATCGACCCGCGCAAGATGCTCGAAAAGCTTGCGATGTTAAGATCGGAATCCGGGTATCCGTACATTATGTTCCAGGACAATGTCAACAACGCGCATGCGAACAATCATATTTCAAATGTTAAATTTTCCAACCTTTGTTCGGAGGTTCTGCAGGCTTCACAAGTTTCATCATACACAGACTACGGTCAAGAAGATGAGATCGGCCTTGACATCTCCTGCAACCTTGGTTCATTGAACATTTTGAACGTCATGAAAAACAAATCGCTCGAGCAGACGGTTAAGCTTGCAACCGATTCGCTGACGCATGTTTCTGAAACGACAAACATTACGAACGCACCGGCTGTCAAAAAAGCAAACAAAGCGATGAAATCCATCGGGCTCGGTGCGATGAACCTGCACGGATTCTTGGCACAGAACAATATCGCCTATGAAAGTGAGGAAGCGAGGGACTTCGCGAACACTTTCTTTATGATGATGAACTTCTACTCGATTGAACGGTCCGCTGAGATCGCCAAAGAAAAAGGTGAGACGTATCATAACTATGAAGGTTCGGCTTACGCAACGGGTGAATACTTCAAAAAGTATGTGACACAAGATTTCTCGCCTAAATTCGAAAAAGTGGCCAAGCTTTTTGAAGGCATGCACATTCCGACAAAAGAAGACTGGGAGCAGCTGAAACAGTTTGTCAAAGAACACGGATTGTACCACAGCTACAGACTGTGCATCGCACCGACCGGGTCCATTTCATATGTACAGTCAAGCACAGCATCAGTCATGCCGATCATGGAGCGGATTGAAGAAAGAACATACGGCAACTCCAAGACGTACTATCCAATGCCTGGACTTGCGCCGAGCAACTGGTTCTACTATAAAGAAGCGTATGATATGGACATGTTCAGGGTTGTCGACATGATCTCGACGATTCAGCAGCACGTTGACCAAGGCATAAGCTTTACATTGTTCCTGAAAGATACAATGACGACACGCGATCTGAACCGGATCGATCTTTATGCCCACCATAAAGGAATCAAAACACTTTACTATGCAAGAACGAAGGATACAGGGCAAGAAGGCTGCCTTTCTTGTGTCGTTTGATTAAAGGAGAGTATGCGAAAGTGACGAAAATTTATGATGCAGCAAACTGGTCAAAGCATGAAGATGATTTTACCCAAATGTTTTACAACCAAAATGTGAAGCAGTTTTGGCTTCCGGAAGAGATTGCGCTTAATGGAGATCTTCTGACATGGAAGTACTTGGGTAAAAATGAACAGGACACATACATGAAGGTGCTCGCGGGGCTGACGCTTCTCGACACAGAGCAGGGGAACACAGGAATGCCCCTTGTTGCTGAGCATGTAGAAGGGCATCAGCGCAAAGCGGTGCTGAATTTCATGGCGATGATGGAAAACGCGGTTCACGCCAAGTCCTATTCAAACATTTTCATGACGCTCGCCCCGACAGAGACGATCAACGAAGTCTTTGAATGGGTCAAACAAAACAAATACCTGCAGAAAAAAGCTCAGATCATTGTCGGGCTTTATGAAAAAATCCGCCAGGGCGATAAGATCTCGCTGTTTAAAGCGATGGTCGCATCCGTTTATTTAGAAAGCTTCCTGTTCTACAGCGGCTTCTACTACCCGCTTTATTTTTACGGACAAGGCAAGCTGATGCAAAGCGGAGAAATCATCAACCTGATCCTGCGGGATGAAGCGATTCACGGCGTCTATGTCGGCCTGCTCGCTCAGGAGATTTACAATCAGCAGACAGCGGAGAAAAAAGAAGAGCTGTATGCGTTTGCCATTGATCTATTGAAAGAGCTTTATGAAAATGAGCTTGAATATACAGAAGACCTGTACGATCAGGTCGGCCTTTCACACGACGTGAAGAAGTTCATCCGCTACAATGCCAACAAAGCGCTGATGAACCTTGGCTTTGAAGCTTATTTTGAAGAAGAAGAGATCAATCCGATCGTGTTGAACGGGTTGAATACGAAAACGAAGTCACACGACTTCTTCTCAATGAAAGGGAACGGCTACAAAAAAGCAACAGTTGAACCGTTAAAAGACGACGACTTTTACTTTGACGATAAGTAAGCCGGGCTAAAAGGGCGCACCCGCGCCCTGGCCCCGCCTTTCAGTTATTGATACACGGCAAAATGAGAGCAGAACGAATCTGCTCTTTTCACTTTGAGGAGGAAACGAATACGATGGGAAAAATGGACGAAATGATTCTCGTGGTCCCGCGGGAAAACGTATTTGCAAATGAAACGCTGACCTTCCAAGGCGTCAACAGCGACGGCGAGACGATCGGGAAGATCATGGCGCATATTGAACGCCACTTCAGTGAAATGAGAAGGGGAGACGCCGAGGAAGATCCTGCATTTAAACAGCCGATCCCTTATGTTGTCATCAAAAGAGAAGACGAAATATTTGTCTATGAGCGGCTCGAAGGCGGAGGGGAAACGCGGCTTCACAACAAGCTGTCACTCGGCTTCGGCGGACACATGAACTTTGCCGAAGGGCTCGACTTTTCCGATATTCTGAAGTTGAATACAGACCGCGAACTTGATGAAGAGCTTCAAATCGAGGAGTCAGATAAAGAAAAAATGGTGACGCTCGGACTGATTAATGATGATGAAAACAGCGTCGGAAAAGTACATATCGGAATCCTTTCAGCGCTTGAATTAAAACCGGGCGCACACGTTGAAGTGAAAGAAAAGGAGCAGATTGCCGGCCGTTGGATGAAAGCCAGTGATCTGAAAGAAAAAAGCGCCTATGACAGGCTTGAATCTTGGTCACAGTTTGTCGTCGATATCTTAGTTTAAATCGGAAAACTCGCTGATTCAGCGAGTTTTCTTTTCGTATTGAACCGGTTTCCATTGAAAAAGTGAGTCCTGCTTTTCGATGAACCCGAAGCCGGGATAGGGAAAATGACAGCCGTGGAGCAGGACCCGTCCATTATAAGCCTGCCGGGCCAGCAGTCTCCTTGTCATTTCCCCCTCGATAGGATCATGCTCAAGCGAAACCCGAGTTTTCGGATTGGAAATACTTTCCGGAATGTGAAATACGTCATTGATGATCTGACAGACGTCATCTTTTGTCTGCAATTCAATCGTCAGGTGTCCAGGTGTATGTCCGGGCGTATGGATCAGTTTCAGTCCGGGAAGCAGTTCGGTGTCTTCTGTCAGCAGCTTCAGAAGCGGCCGGACAGCGGAGAGAATGTGAAACTGTAGAGAAGCCGGCGTTTGTTTTGCGTACAGCCATTCTGCTTCACTGATCAGATGAACAGCGTTTGGAAAAGCGGGCGCCCCGGTTTTCAGAAGACCTCCCGTATGATCTAAATGACTGTGTGACAAAATGACATAGTCTATCGAGTCAGGCTTGATTCCCGCCTGCGTCAGGTGATGAAGCAAGTGCCCGCTTCCTTGTCCACCTGTTTCACCAAATCCCGTATCAATCAGTATCCGTTTGCCGTTCGTCTCCAGACAGACAAAGTTCAGCGCGACTTCAAATTCTTCAGGATAACGTTCTGTTTCCTGAGGGGCTCCTCCCGCTAAAAAGAAATCCCTTGAAACTCGAAAGGCTCCATCAGATAAAATTGTCATTTGAAAAGAACCGAGCTGCATGCGGTATGGCTCCTTCATGATATATCCTTCCCCCTTGTGTTTGACCGAGCTGCCTTTTTTCAGAAAAGGCAGTTTCATTGTGGCTTTTCATTTGCGATGAGATTCTTGATCGGTTATGATTAAATCGTAATCATTACGATTTGATAACGGAAGTATAACTGAATCCGTTTATTCTTTCAACCAAAATAAACGGTTCAAAAGGAAAGGAGCATGATTTCATGCCGAAACTGGAAGAGCTGTATCGGTCCGTCATTATGGATCATGCAAGATACAGACGAAATTTTCGAAAAATCGATAAACGCGATGCGTATTACGTCCATTATAAAAATCCAACATGCGGGGATGTAATGACTTTGTTTATCGACATTAAAGATGAAAAGATCGAAGACGCAGCTTTTATCGGAGATGGGTGCAGCATCAGCATGGCTTCCTCATCAATCATGACTGAACTGATAAAAGGAAAGACGTTAAAAGAAGCCGGACTCATGCGGGAGGCGATGGAAGATATGATCAGAAAAGGAGAAGAACCGGCAGATGATCTGCTGGGAGATGCCGTTTCCCTGATGGGTGTCCATCCATTGCGGGCCCGTCATAACTGTGCCCTTATGCCGTGGCAGGCCTTCGATCGGATCAAAAAGAACGTCCATTAAATGAACAACGCATCATAAAGCAATCCGATTCTAAGGCTGCTGGGCAAACAATATCGAAAGATTTAAAGGAAAAAAGGGGAAGAGACGAAAGAGGCATGGAAAAAGAAACGAATGTAAAGCAGGAAGCGATGGCGCAGCTTAAACGGAAAGGCATTCGAATGACGCCGCAGCGGCTGGCCATCTACCATTATTTTTTAGCAAACAGGAACCATCCCACAATAGCTGACATCGAACAATCATTAAGGGAAGTCTATCCTGCCGTTAGTACAGCGACGATATACAACACCATCCGCTATTTTAAACAAGAGGGCCTTATAAAAGAACTGGGCTTTGCAGATCCGCTTCGCTTTGATCTGGCTGCAGAGGAACATGATCATGTCATTTGCGAAGTATGCGGAAAGATCGTCGATTTTCATTGTCCGCAACTTGAGAAAGTAAAAGACATTGCGGTGCGGAAGACCGGATATAAAGTAACACATCACCGATTGGAGCTGTACGGCATCTGTAAAGATTGCCAGGCGAAAAGAAAATACGCCGCTAAAGAGAAAAGGTTAAAGGGTGACAAAATCCTAAAACGATAAGCCGTTTTGGGATTTTGTCAACGGTCTGAGAGGTTAGATTTTATCTAACCTCTTTTTAGTTGTGAATAAAACCAAAATCCGATATATTGGTTTTATGATGAAAAATAACATTAAACGAATCAAACGAATTTCGCTTCGGGAAGAAGTGTATCAAACGCTGAAGCGCGCCATTGTACATTTGGAATTAAAGCCGGAGGAGCGCCTGCATGATCAGGAGCTTGCAGAGCAGTTTGGCATCAGCCGCACACCTGTCAGGGAAGCGCTCAAACGACTGGAAGATGAAGGCCTTGTTGAAGCTGTTCCGGGATCGGCAACACGTGTCGCACCGTTAAATCGCGTGGAGGCTGAACACGCTTTTACAGTCACTGCGGCACTGCATGCGCTGGCTGTCAGGCTGTCGTTTCCTTTTTTAACGGATTCCGACTTTGACCAACTGGAGGCGCATAACAAAACGTTGCAGCAAGCGATTCAAAAAGAAGACATTATCGAAGCAATCGAATCAGATGCTGCTTTTCATGACGTGTTTTTACAAGCATCAAAAAACCCGGAAATTCCCCGGGCATTGGAGAGAATTTCTTCAAAAATCTACCGTCTTGAAATGTCGCAGTTTTCTTCGATCGGCAGCTTGAAGTCTGTCGAACAGCATAAGTGTATCATCGATGCCTGCAGACAGGGGGATCGGGATGCGGCCATCAGGCTTGCCGAGGAAAACTGGCTCAGTCTCGGAGACCGGTTGGCCGGACATCAGGAAAAGGAGTGAGGGGATTGTGAGGCCGATTATACTGGGCGTTTTTGCAGCCTTCTTTTTTGCTTTTACATTCGTTTTAAACAGGGCGATGGAGCTTGAAGGGGGGAGCTGGATCTGGAGCGCTTCGCTAAGATTTATCTTCATGGCGCCTCTTTTATTTGTCATCGTTTGGCTGAGGGGGAATGTAAAAGAGCTTTTTCAGGAAATCAAAAAAGCGCCGGGCATATGGCTGAGATGGAGCATCATCGGGTTCGGCCTCTTTTATGCGCCGCTCTGTTTTGCGGCGGCTTACGGGCCGGGCTGGCTGATCGCGGGAACATGGCAAATCACGATCATTTCCGGTTCCCTCTTGGCGCCGCTTTTTTACGAAACCATTCAAACAAAAACAGGTCCCGTACAGATGAGAGGCAAAATTCCCTATAAGGGGCTGACGATGTCGTTTATCATTTTAATCGGGGTGGGGCTGATGCAAGCTGAGCATGCAGCAGAGCTTTCTTTGCATGAGATGCTGCTGTGCATCGTGCCGGTTATTTTGGCTTCATTTGCATACCCGCTTGGGAACAGAAAAATGATGGAAGCTTGCGCCGGGCGCCTTGATGCTTATCAGCGGGTATTGGGGATGACGCTGGCAAGCCTTCCGTTTTGGCTGATCCTCTCGCTGTACGGGCTGGCATCGGCAGGTGCGCCCAGCCGGGGACAAGTCATTCAGTCAGGATTGGTGGCTGTCTTTTCCGGAATATGTGCAACTGTGCTGTTCTTTGCCGCAACCGACCTTGTAAAAGGTGATATGCGTAAATTAGCGGCTGTCGAGGCCACACAATCGTTTGAAGTGCTGTTTGCGGCCGCTGGTGAAATTTTGATTCTTTCAAGTCCGCTTCCAGGTGCCGTCTCTTGGAGCGGCATGGCTCTTGTCATTATCGGAATGGTATTGAACAGCCATGCATCGAATCAAAAGCCGGCGGTTCAAAGTAAAGCTGCAAAAGCATAAAAAAAGCCTGCGATCTATCTGAGACAGATCGCGGGCTTTTCTTGATGATTGTCCCTATTCCTGGTAAATGAAAGCGTCAAATCCGGCGTTTTTGGCTTGCTGAACGAGCGCATCGGCATTTTCTTTCGAAGAAAAGGCGCCAATTTGCACTTTGTAAAGGCTGTCCCTGTAAATCACAATGGCATCAAACCCTTTTGCTTCCGCTTGAGCGGCTAGTGAATCGGCATTCGCTTTGTTCCTGAAAGCGCCGATCTGCACTTTATAGAGAGCTGCGGATTTTTTGGAAAGGTTAAATGCCCTTGCGAGCCCGTTGGCGTGGCCTCTGGCAATGGATTGAATAAATGCGGAAGACTTCAGCTTCTCGGCGTCGCTTGTATTGTCTACAAAGCCATTTTCCGTAAGCAGTGCGGGCATGACTGTTTCTCTTAACACGTGAAAATTGGCCGTTTTCTTGCCGCGATCTCTGAAATCGACAACTTTTAAAATCTCTTCATGCATGAGATCCCGATAGGTTGTGGTAGGTGCGCCGACGCCGGGATAAATATAATCCTCGAAACCCGTCCCACCCCCGGCATTGATGTGAATCGATAGAAAGTAGTCCGCTCCCCAGCTGTTCGCAGCGTTCGTGCGTTGCGTCAGACTGACAGTTTGGTCGCTTGTCCTGCTCAGCTGGACAGAAACATTTTGATATTCATTCAGCAGAATGTTTCTTAAAGCCAAGGCGATTTGCAATGTTAACTGTTTTTCTTGCAAACCATTGCCTGAAGCGCCTGGATCAGTCCCGCCATGGCCGGGATCGATAAAAATTTTTACCACAAGACATCACCTCAATAGACAGTCTATGAACAGATGTACGGGAAGGGTTGTACGATTGTCATCGGATTGCAGAATTTTGTAAATATTCAGCTTATTATAGAATGTATCATTCTTTTTAGGCAAGGGGTTGCATGATTAATGTTTTTATCATATAATAAATTACGCTGCATTGTACGTAATGATAATTAAGTTTTAACCTTTAAGCTGTAATAGGGAGTTTTATATCGGAACCGGAATGTCATGCCTTCCTCGAAAGGACGACAGGAACGTTTCTGCAGACACCCACTTTGAGGAGTGTGGTTTAAAACTTTCTTACTTGCATACGGCAATTGCAGCACTTAAGTCATTTGAACAAAATGGCTTTTTTTATTTGCGAAAAAATAGTTTACCATAAAAATTTTATGTAAACTAAATGGCTGTGAAATTTACAATAAAGGGCGGACACCGCCCTTTTATTCATTTCAAAGTAAATCGCGTCATGTAAATCGAATGCCGTGAATTCCAGCCGGCAGAAGGTGCAAAAGGACTGGCATCAAAAATGCTGAATGATTATAATTCCCGTGATCATCAGGACAATTCCCAGAATGCGCTGCACATTCAAGCGGTGTTTGGGGATTCCGAACCATCCAAAATGATCGATGATGAGGGCGATGATCATTTGACCGCTTAAAGCCAAAACAACAGTAAGCGACGCTCCGACAATCGGCAAAAGCAAAATATTGGACGTAATAAAGATGACGCCAAGTATTCCGCCTGTCCAGAGCCACCAAGGGCTGCCTGTGACAAAGGTTTTTGCCGTTTGTAAATTGTCTATATGAAATAACCGCCGATGTTCAATGATCGTGGTGAGAAAAAGAAGGACGAACATTCCTACCAAAAACGAAATCAGAGAAGCGACAAAAGGTGATTGGAGAGCATTTCTCAGCTCTGAATTGATGGATGTTTGAATCGGGGATGCCATTCCGGCAAAAAGCCCGAGCACCATGTAAAGAAAAACGTACATAGATCTGTTTTTCATCTGTGATAAACTCCCTTGCTATTAATATTTTTTGATGATGAAAACCCCGAAGATGATGAACAGAATGCCGATGATTCTAGGAAAGTTTAATTCATGAACGGGAACATGAAACCATCCGAAGTGATCGATCGCCAGAGCCATTATCATTTGCCCAAGCAGAGTGACGACAACCGTCAGTGCTGATCCAAGGCGCGGAAGCAACAAAATATTTGAAGTTAAATAAAAAACGCCTAAACATCCGCCCCCAACGAGAATCCACCATGGGATGGAAGGAAAAAGTCCGATGATAGACAAAAAATGGCGCTCTGTCACTAAGGCAACAATGAGCAGGATAAGCGTCCCGACAAAAAAAGAAATGGCCGCCGCCCCGTAAGGAGACCCGATTTTCATGCCCAGCCGTGAATTAATTGAGGTTTGAACAGGAATGGCCATTCCGGCCAAAATGCCGGCTATTAGTATTAAAATGATCATCATTTCTAAAAACTCCTTTTTGCGGTGATTGGAACGATTATTTCAAATCTGCGGAAAGTCTTGCTGTTTTGAAGGACACCTTGTATTTTGGCGAAAAGGAGTTCATGTTGCAAGTGCTGATTGATGAAAAGAAATCAAATTTTTATTTTGTGGAAATCATGTTTTAAGCGGGGCTTAATAAGGTTTTGAGATTCAACAAGGTGATGTAGCGGTGCTTGAACGCCTTATAAAAAGCAAAAGAGGATTCAGGTTGAGTCCTCTTATCTTTCTTAATGATTTCTAAGTAATGGTTTCTTTACGGTGTTCCTGCTACTTTATCAGCGGCACTGAAGTCGAAAGGATTTTTCCAGTAAACGCTTTTCCGCTTAATGAAAAATATCTATTGCTTATTGTGGTCCGCTGTAATTTAATGTTGAGAGTGTATCCTTCTGCATGAAATATCGTAAATCGGTAGAAAAGCCAAGTGGGATAATAATTTGGATGATTGCGATCCGCCATAAAAAACCTGTGATATCCTTTTTGTGATCTTTGCCATTGCATCCTGCACATTGAAATTCAAAGCCAATAAGAATGTTAATACCATACAAGTCAATTATTTTTCTATGAATATACTCCTCATTTTTCCATATCATAAATATTTCATCATCAAAAGTAAATTGAATTCTCTAGAAAATTCCGCTCTCTAAATAGAACACGCAAATTTTTAAGAAAGAAGAATTGTTAAACTGAAAAAAGTCCTATACACTACAAGTAATATTTTGATAGGGGGTGGGAACGTGTTCAACGAAAGAGAGGCGCTCCGATTAAGACTGGAACAACTGAACAATGCCGAGATTCAGGTCATACGCGAACTCCAAAATGAACGGAAAGACATTTATTCCAGGCTGCGGGAATTAGATCGTCAAAAAGTTTCATCATCACATCATAAAAAAACTTTATTACAATTAGTCGATGAAACTGCAAATCTCTTCAAAAAATAAATCGATGGTCGTTTGATCAAGTGACCGTGAGGGGGATGAAAGGATTAAACAGCAGCTGATGATTGACCGGAAGATAAAAAAGCAGGTTAAACTTTGCTCATATTTTGTAATTGTGCGAAAAATGGAAAGGTTAGCAACTTGACTAGAAAAAGAACATTGTATAAGATTATTCTTACAAATCCAATAGGAATAACAGCCCTAAAACTGACTGACTTGTCAATCAAGATTCAGGGTGAGGAGGGAAATACTTGGGAAATACGGACACAAGAGAGGAATTGCTACATATCGCGCTTGAGATTTTTGCTACGAAAGGATATCACGCAACAAAAATTTCAGACATCGTAAAACAAGCTGGCGTTGCACAGGGAACTTTTTACTGGCACTTCAAAAGCAAAGAAGAAATCGCCAAGGAAATCATAGACAAGGGGAAAGAAAACCTTCTTGCAGCCATTCATCAAGGCTACAGGCAAACGTTTGCTCTTACTGATGATATGATCCAATCCACTACAGCGCTTATGAAAAGAATTTTTACGTTTGCACAAGAGAATAGAAACTTAATGACATTTTTATTAGTCAAGGGACAAGGCGCCGATCCGGAAATCAGGGAGGCAATTGAAGAGGCGCTGATCAGTGTTGAACAGGCATTTAAAAAGAACATCCAAAGGGCTACAGAGCTTGGAATGCTAAATTCCTCCCATAACACCGACCTGCAGGCCACCATGTTAACTAGTCTTGTGTTGGGTACACTATCAAAATGGCTGTTTGGGCCAAAGCATGATCTGAATTATGTTCCTAAGTTTTCGGTTGATGAAATGACTGAAGAATTGGTTCATTTTGAATTTTTCGGACTGATCGGCCAAAGGAGGAATTAAATTTGACTACTATTCAAAAAACAAATGAAGAGTTTGGGATTTTTCATGAAGCCGGTATGCAGGCGAAAGGGTCTTTCACTCCGAATTCAGACGGACTTTCGCCGATTGAGCTGTTGGAAGCTTCATTAGGAATGTGCATCACCATTTCTTTGCAAAAGATGTTTGAAAGGGATGGCATAGAGGTGCAGGAGGATGAGTTTTCAGTTTCTGTTTCCGCCGCTAAAGCACCTGAAGGTCCGTCCCGAGTTGAAAAATGTACGGTTAGCGTCAAATTACCTGAGCATCTTCCGGCCGATTATAAAAAGAAATTAATCACCTCTGCTGAAAGGGCATGTACAATCGGCAATACGTTAAAACGAGGGGTAACGATTGATACGAATATAGTGTAACAACCTACATGATGAAACGAAGGAGCATGAAAATGGAAAACAACAGTCAAAAACCTTCCTCTACAAACGCTGATGATTTCGCTGTTACATCAGTCCCTGAAAATAAGAGAAAATCGATTTTTAATATTACGATTACAAGTTGTGCCTGGATTATCTCATTGTCGACGATTGTGACTGGAGGGGCGCTAATCCAGGGATTGAATTTTGCACATGCGGTTTTAGCTGCTGTATTAGGCATGCTGATTCTTGCGGTCTATGGCTTTTTTCAAGGTGTAATGGGTGCAAAATACGGAATATCGACTACAGTTCTTGCCCGTCAGGCTTTTGGACGCTACGGATCGAGCCTTTTTGGAATTGTCTTGGCACTGACGCTGGGAATCGGCTGGTTTGGCTGGCAGGTTGCTTTTTTCGGGACGACAATTTCAGAAATGTTTCCGGGTGTTTGGCTTGCAAAGCCTGAGGTTGCCATCGTTTGGGGCGGCATTTTAATGATACTTACCGCTTTTATAGGATATCGCGGGCTTGCCGCTTTAAGCTTTATTGCTGTACCTTTAGTCGTCATCTTTTCTATATGGGGCATTGTGAGTGCTGTCAATTATTCTGGAAGCTGGCATAACTTGCTGACGTTTCATCCGATAGGGGACCCTATGACGATATTTGCCGGAATTACAATTGTAGTTGGAAATGCCGCATTGGGTGCGGTTGTTTTTCCTGACGTGACGAGATATGCAAAAGGAGCGGTTTCAGGAGGAATAGGCGCGTCTGTAGGTTATTTCTTTGGGGGCGTTTTCTGTCTTGTTGCAGGAGCGGCAATGGCCATTGCCGCGAATGTTCCGGATATCGGGTCAACACCGAATATTCCAGCCGCTATGAGCAAGCTTGGGCTTGGATTTTTGGCATTTTTCATCATCGTTTTTGCGCAGTGGACGACGAATGATAACAATTTGTATACCGGATCTCTGGGGCTTCGCAATGTTGTGAACATTCCTAAGAAAGCACTTGTGGCGATCATGGGTGTGATCGGAATTATTATTGCATTATTAGGTGTCCAAAATATGTTTGTGCCATTCTTAACATTTTTAGGTTTGTATGTTCCGCCGATCGCAGGAGTCATGATCGCCGATCATTGGATCACAGCACCTGTCATCAAGAAAAAACAATATCAATTCGGGGCTGGAACTACTTATTCGAAGCTGAATGTTGCGGCGATTCTTTCGGTGATCATCGGAGGTTTTACCGCTTCAAAGATAACGTTCGGCATCGGGCCGATTAACTCTACTGTACTTGCATTTTTGATTTATATCATCTTTACGTTTATTTTCACAAAATTAAATCTCAGTTACGAAATCGGAGAAGCGACAGAGGAATCGTCTGGTTTTTAAGCGGATAAGGAGGAAAGGTTTTCAATGATGAATGAAAAAAACCAATGGGTATTTGGAATTGATGTCGGCGGGACGTTTACAGATTTAGTGGCTGTCAACAAGGGTGGAAAAATGGTTTCGACGAAGACGCCTTCAACCCCTGACCAGTCTGATGGTGTGATGAACGGGATTAAAAAAATGGCTGAAATCATCGGAATAGACGTAAAGGATCTGTTAGCCAATAGTCCATTGGTTGTCCATGGAACAACAGTTGCCACTAATGCCTTGCTGGAATATAACGGAGCAAAGGTGGGGCTTCTCACAACGGATGGGTTTCGGGACGAAATCGAATTCCGCCGCGCGTACAAAGAAAGCGTGTTTTCTCCGCGCTTGGAAGCTCCTTATCAAATTGTCCCAAGAAGATATCGTGTGGGGATTCCTGAACGATTGGATCATACAGGAAATGTCGTAACTGAGCTTGATGAAGAAGCCGTCCGCCGGGCAGTCCGCGGGTTTATCCAAGAGGGGATCGAGGCGGTTGCTGTGTGCTTTCTGTTCAGCTTCATGAATCCTTCACATGAAATCCGTGTTAAAGAGATTATTCATGAGGAAGCTCCCGGCATGTTTGTATCGTTATCATATGAAGTGCTGCCGCAGATTCGGGAATTTGAACGGGTAAGCACGACCATTGTCAATGCGTTCACAGGCCCTTCCATGCAAAGCTATTTGAACCATCTTGACGAACGGCTTCGCGAAGACGGATTTACTGGAGAACTGTTTGTCATGCAATCAAATGGCGGGGTGCAAAATGTCATTCAAAGCGGGAAGTTTGCCGCAGGAGGCCTTCTGTCAGGTCCCGCCGGAGGAGTGACAGCTGCTTCCTTTATCGGTGAAAAGTCAGGCTACGAGAACGTCATTACCGTAGACATGGGCGGAACAAGCTATGATGTCTCGGTTATCGAAAAATTAAATCCGGCGATCACGACGGAAAACTGGATCAGCAGATACCGGGTTGCTTTGCCAATGATGGATATCCACACGATCGGCTCCGGCGGCGGAAGCATCGCCTGGATTGACAGCGGCGGAGCTTTACAAGTCGGTCCGCGAAGCGCAGGCTCAAATCCGGGGCCGGCCTGCTACGGAAGGGGCGGAGAAGAACCGACTGTTACGGACGTGAATGTCTTCTTAGGCTATATTAACCCTGATAACTTTCTAGGCGGAGAAATGAAGCTTGACCGTGCACTGGCTGAAAAGGCGATCCGCACACGAATTGCTGAACCGCTCGGGATTTCGACAGTGGAAGCAGCGCTTGCGATCTCACAAATCGTCAATAGCGATATGTCAAATGCAGTCCACTTTGTGACGACACAGCGAGGCCATGATCCAAGGAACTTCGCCCTGATGGCTGTCGGCGGTGCGGGAGCCATCCATGCAGGCAAGCAGGCGGAAGACCTCGGCATTAAAACCGTTATTGTTCCGTCCCTTGCCCCGGTCTTTTGTGCGCTCGGCGATGTAGCAGCAAACCTTAAAGTAACAGAGCTCAGGACGCGCTTTGAAAGTTTGAAAAACGTTGATCTGCAAGCGATGAACGCCGATTTTGAAAAGATGGAACAGACGGCCCGCGAGAAACTTGGAGGTCAATCGGTCACTAATCAATATGAAACCCGCCGCTTTATCGATATGCGCTATGCCGGGGAAGTCCATGAAGTAACCGTACCGGTGAAATCGAGGACGCGGAGGATTACAGAATTGAATCTTGAAGCAACGGTTGCTGATTTCCATGACCTTCATGAAAGAATGTTTGCCCATAAAGACCCTGAGCACGACATTGAAATTTTAAATCTCCGCCTTGACCTGGTAGGGGTCAGAGAGCCGTTAAAGCTGAAGGAGGAGCCGTTTGAGCAGGAGGATCCTTCAAAAGCGAAATCCGGTGAACGCGTTATGTATTTTGACATCGAACCGACGAAAACGCCTATTTTCAATGGATCAATGCTTGAGCCGGGCAACCTGATTGTCGGTCCGGCCATTATTGAGCAATGGGGTACGACCATTGTTGTTTATCCGGGACATGAGGCTCTAATCGATTCATACCGCAACTGTGTCATCGAAGTCAAGCATTCTCAACAGGCGACAAGAGGTGGAAATGCATGATCCAAGCTCAAATTCTTTATCGCAAGCTGCAATCGATCGGCAGAGAAGTCGGGGATAATTTGCAGCGAATCTCCCGTTCTCCTTTGCTTTCGCAAGACCGGGCATTTGCTACAGCGATTTTTACGAATGAGCTGAAAATCGCGGTTCAACATCAATATGAGCCTGAACATTTGTTTGCCTTAAAAGAAAGCGTGGACAATCTGTTCGACTATTTTTCATTTGATATCGCAGATGGAGATGTGTTGCTGGTCGCAGATCCATACAGCGGCGGAACGAAAGGACAGTCGCTCACCATGGCGGCGCCGCTATTTCTTGAAGGGGAGCTCGTACTCTTCCCCGCTATCCGCGCTCAGATGATCGATTTGGCCGGCGAGTATCCGGGCGGCTTCCATCCCGATGCATTTGAAGTATGGCAGGAAAATATCAGAATTACGCCGGTAAAGCTTTATAAGCAAGGCGTTCTGCAGACTGATATTCTTCGTTTCTTATTATCAAACAGCCGGGTGCCGGCTTCTTTTAAAGCGGATTTGGAAGCCATGTACACATGTTTGCATGGAGCCAAACAGCAATTGAAAACGTTTCTTGGCAGCTATGGCCAAAAAACAGTGACCGAATCGATCGAAAGCATGTTTGAATACAGCCAAAAAAGGGTTGAACATCATGTCTCTCTCCTGCCTGAAACAGAAATGAGCGCTGTTCAGGAGTTTGAAGTTACCAAAGGAAACAAGAGTACGATTCATGTGCAAATCTCAAAGAAGGACGATGCGGTTGAAATCGATTTGAGCAGATCGTCAGAGCAGTCCGTAAAGCCGGTTAATGCACCTGCTGCTTTAACGAAGGCATTTGCCGTTTGGCCGTTCCTGGCAAGGATTGCCGATGAAATACCGATCAATGAAGGAACGCTTCAACCTTTTCAAACGAAGACGAGGCTGGGAACGATTCTGGATCCGGAATTTCCTGCAGCTACAGCATTAGCTCCAAGCATTACCGGACATTTCGTCGCTGAAGCGGTATATAAAGCCATTCAAAGCGGACAAGGAACAAATGAAGAATTTCCGCCGATATACGGGACAGGTCCGCAGGCCGTTTTTTATCCGGAGCTTGGCACAGAAGCGGAAACGAAATCAATTGTTCTGGCGCCCGGGTATCCTTCAGCTTCAAAAGGCTTCGGACCGCCTGCTTTATTTGGTCAACGGATGCTTGTCTCTGCAGAGGAATTGGAGCTTTACCACGGTTTTAAAATGGTTTCCCGGGAGTGGACGGACAACGGGGAGGAAATGAAAGTGTCTCTGCTTAACGAGGAGGACGATATTTATTTCAATCTTCTTCTGCCTTTTAGTGAAAGGGGAGAATACGGGTCTCTGTCAAGAACGGGAGACCATGATGAAACCTTTTATGAAAGCACGGTAAACCAACATGTGAAAAAAGGCGACCTCCTCGTCTTTACGTACTCTCAAAAGGAGGAGCAGCTATGATCAATCAGGACTTTATCCTATCACAGGTGGTCGGCGGTTCTCTTGATGCGGTTGCCAGGGAAATGAGCGCCACTGTCACGAGAACGGCCCGTTCACCATTGTTTAACGAAGCGCATGATTTTACGACCGGCGTCTTTGACCTTTCCGGCAAAAAATCGCACCTGGTCGCGCAAGCCCCCGGCTGTACGCTGCATCTTTATGCGGTAGTAGGCGCAGTTGACCATTTATTGGACGCCTTTCGGTATGATCTTCACCCCGGAGATATTCTCCTGGTGAATGATCCGTATCATGGGGGTTCGCACAGCCTTGACTGGACGATCGTCATGCCGGTTTTTTATAATCGCAAGCCGATCCTGCTCCCTGCCGTCCGAAGCCATATGGCCGATAATGGAGGTCCGGTTGCCGGAGGGTACAATCCGCGCTCAAAAGACATTTGGCATGACGGGTTGCGGATTCCGCCGTTAAAAATCTATGAGCGGGGAGAAAAGCGCAGGGATGTATTCGATTTAATCGTTGCAAACAACCGGCTTTCCCATTGGCTTGAAGGTGACTTAAATGCGATGATCGGGGCGTGCAAGGTCGCTGCTTCCCGAATCCAGACGATGCTTGATAAGTATGGCGCCGAGAAGGTGATTACGGCCATTGACAACCGAATTCAATATACAGAAAACAGGGTGCGCGATGAAATCACTAGCTGGCCGGACGGCACCTATGTCGGTGAAACATTTGCTGATCACGACTTTCAAGGCAATCGCGATATTAAGGTTCGCGCAACGGTGACCGTCAAAGGCAGCGATCTTCACATTGACTTTACCGGCTCATCCCCGCAAGTAAAGGGCTTCATCAACAGCCCGCTCTCAAATACGACTTCGTTTGCTTTTGTCGGTATTTCGACTTGCTGTGATGAGGATATCCCGATCAATGAAGGATATATGAATCCGGTAACAGTAACCGCGCCTTTAGGAACAGTTGTGAACCCGCAGCTGCCGGCACCGTGCGGACACGCGACTGCGTGCGTAGGAGCAGAAATAGCCGAGGCTGTTCTTCAGGCCATTTCCCAATGTGCGCCAAAACGCGTCGGAGTGAACGCCCATAAGCTTCCTCTCGCCTATTCTCACGGAAAATACGATGACGGCAAGCCGTGGGTGAATCTGAATTTTTACGGCTATACCGGTGGTGCGGGAGCTGCATACGAAACGGACGGATGGGGACTTTATCCTCCTGTTATGACAGGAGTTATTCTTCCATCTATTGAAATGACTGAAGTTCAATACCCGAGCCGTGTATTAAAGCATGAATATACGAGCGATTTTACGGGTACGGGCCGATGGAGAGGCACACCCGGGTTGGATGTTCAGATCCAGCACTTAAAGGAAAGCCGCACAAGCGTCATGATGGCAGGGGTCCGAAATACAACAAAAGGCTTCTGCGGAGCTGGCGATGCACCAAGCAACAAGGTGATCGTCGGGTATGGAACAGACGAAGCCAGAGAAATCGATGAAACGGCTTTTGAAGTCAAAATGCCTGCGGGCGGCATCATCCAATTTTACCGTGCAGGCGGCGGAGGCTGGGGGAATCCGCTGGAACGTGAACCGGAAAAGGTTCTGGACGACGTCTTAAACGAGTTTGTCAGCATTGAATCAGCATTGCAAGATTACGGTGTCGTGATTGACCCTGAGACACTTACCATTAACGAAATGGAAACGAAACGTGTGCGGACTTCCCGCCTTTCATAAATAAAAAAGCTGGTCTGAAAGGAAGTAAGTAACCTTTTCGGATCAGCTTTTTCTTTTCAATACATCTATGGTAAAAAGAGGATAATTGCTTTCGGGAGAGAATGTAAACATAACCGGTTTGATCTTTTTAACCGGCGGGTACATAACTGATTAGCATGTGAAGGAGGCCAAATCATATGAAAAACAAAAAAGCGTTTTGGGGACCTTTTCTGTTCGGCGTCGGCATCATCGCCATGATCGACGGCATCATCTTTCATCAATTGCTTCAATGGCACAGCGTGTACATGGACACAGACCGCTCTCACCAAATTATGAGCGACGGACTGTTCCATCTGTTTTCGCTCGTTATTCTTTTCATCGGCGGAATCCTGCTGTGGAACAGGGGTGAACTGGGCAGCAGCCGGCCGCAGCACATCTTTTGGGGAGCCTCTTTGCTTGGAGCGGGCTGGTTTAACTTCCTTGAGGGCATCATCAATCATCATCTTCTTCAGATTCACCACGTCAACCCGCTAAGCCCGAACAGCCTCTTATTCGACCTTGCTTATGACGCATCGGGCCTGTTGATTATTTTGGCCGGGTGGCTGATCTACCGAAAAGGAAAACAGAAATAAAAATTAGTTTGTCCACACAATTATTTCTCGGGAAAGCGCAGGTTTCAACAAGACCTGCCCTTTTTTTGTCAAAATTTGAAGAAATAATAAACCCCATTTTAAAAATTGATGTGATCAGTAACCGCTGCTTGAGGAAGTCGTTTTATGTAAACAAGTTTTTAAAATGCGGCAAAGTGCAACTGTTCACTTCAAGCAACAAGGGGATTAAAAACAGATATTCAATGGAAAAAAGGTGTTCATATCGTTTGACGGGCATCTTTTTTTAATAGGAGGTTTACATAAAAAATGTTAAGTGTGCTTCTGCCTAATTTGCTTATTCTTTCTGCTATCATTTTATTTTTATATTACATGATCGTATTGGTAAAGGAAAACAAGATAAATCGTAAACAAAACGAGGAAACCCAACAGTTGCTTAGGGAGATATTAAAGGAAGTGAAAAGCAAAGATTTACAGAAAAAATAAAAGTTATTATATTTCTGAAGCGATTTAGTTGTGCCTCAAAGGAAACATTTGAGGATAAGACTGCACCTTCTGTGAAAGTCGGGGTGAGATTTGCAAGGAGGCTATTTCATGCAGTTATTGGATTTGCTGCAGTGTACCACTAACCTTTAATAAAAATAACCTTAATCCTTAAAAGACAAACTTATGATGATTACGGAATCCCGAGCAATTTGTTTCCTCTACAAATAGAGGTGCATAAAAAAAGTCTCACGTTGGTGGAAAAACAAGTAATCTGTAATAAGAGGGGAAGCACATGACAAGTTTCGTTCAGAACACCGTGAATGGTTTAAAGAGCTTATTAGATCAAAATGGAGTCATTAGGAGTCTTGGCTCTGAAGGTGAAATTACAGAAACTCTTGTCACATTCTCTGACAGCGGAGCCTCTCAAAGCGATATACGAGCTTTCGAATCACATCATCAATTATTTCTTCCTGGTGATTATAAAATTTTTAACTCTACATAATGGAGCTAGAATTTTTGATAGTCTTTTAGATGGAGTGAATATTGGCGGAGGTCTGCATTTAATTAACCTCAAGGAAATTGATACAGAACTGAAAGATGAGAAATTTTATAAGGATGTTAGCGGTATTCCAATTGGACATTTGTTGGAAGAGTGCGACCTAATGATTGACAAAGACAAGCTTAAGGATAAAGATCCCAACTACCTTTATTTACTTGAGGATGGTCTAGAGTATAAGCCTCTTGATTTAAATTTTGAGATATTTTTAGACCGATATGTTTTGTGTCACGGGCAGCCATTTTGGGAGTGAAGATATTACACAGCGGAGAATTATTATAGAACTTGACGGTCGGGTTTCTGGTCGTCTTTTTTGAATTCAACTAGGTTATTTATCCTAATTCTAAGGATTCATTTTCATGGATGGTCAGGATTTATTCACCAATCTTCTTCTATAAAGTGGTAAAATCTAAAATGATTGTAACTTTAGTATTAGAGGAGAGTGCCATGAAGACTCTGGATGTTCAGGCGTTGCAAAAAGCCATTGATCAAACGCTGGAACAATTAAAACATCAATCAGACGAATTTGTTCAAGTCAAAAAAGCCGTTGAGGAGATCGCATCACTTAATGATGCCTTAAAAGGAAAAGGCGGAGACGCCATTCGTGCATTTTATAAAGAATGTCACACCCCTTTTCTACAATTCTATGATACTTTTATAGAGGAATACAGTTCCACGCTGAAGAAAATGAAAAGCGCGCTGAATTCTCTGGAACCAAACCACAACGGATTTATTTCACAATCCTTTCTTGAACACGAACTGGAGAATGGCTTAAATGCCCTCTTATATAATTTCAACTATATAGGTGTCAAAAAGAAGTTATCTATTGGTGATGGTGAACTTGAATTTTTAGGTTCAGTTAAATATATGTAATGAATGCTCAAATTGCAATGATGATAAATGAATATGTAGAAAAAGGTGATTTTTTCGGAGCAGTACCCGAAGAAGATATTTCGAGGGCTGAAGAAAAACTGGGGTGCAAATTTCCAAGGCAATATAAAGAGTTTGTTAAAGCATATGGCTCAGGAGGAATATGTGGAGTTGAAGTCTTAGGAGTAGAGGGAAATGGGTATGTCTCAGTAGTTGATGTTACTGAAAGATTTAGAGATTTTGGTTTGCCTGATAAATACTTAGTTATTGAAAATGTGGACGAATTTGTTTATTGTCTCAATACTGAAGAAAATCACTGTGTAATAAGATGGGATGACATAAGCAAAAAGGAGATTGAAAGATATTCTAGTTTTGATGAGTATTTACAAGACAGTTTTCAAGAAGCAATAGATAACTGGTAAGGAAAAGTAACCTGGAACGGAGAAGTCAAGATTTAAAACCTCACCTTTAAAAAGGGTGGGGTTTTTGTTTTAGAAGGGGAACAAATGATTGTGAAATCCCTTTTTTACCTTAATGTGTCTTAAATTATTCCTCTCCTACATTGACCAAGAAACCAAATATAGGATATGCTTTGGTGAGACCCTGTAAAAATGAGGGATTTTTGTAAGGGGGATTTTTTGAGGAATGAATAGTGGCTCCACTGTGTGGCAAAGAAATTTTTCCTTTCTGTTTGTCTCTAAAATGGTGAAAATTACCGCAGACAGCTTTGCTTTTACTTCTATTTTGTGGTTTCTCATTTTAGATGGAAAAGGGGCTGTCGGAACAGGTTTGCTAATAGCTGTCACCCTTCTTCCACAAGCTTTAATAGCACCGTTGATTTCACCTTTTATGAAGCCAAAAACTCTTAAGTTCTGGATGTTCTCCGCAGATATAACAAGGGCTTCATTGATGCTGATCATTCCAATTTTTTATTTTAGTGGATTTTCACCATTATGGTTCATTATTTCACTAATGCTGATACATTCGGCAACAGGGGCTTCTTATGATCCTGCATCCATTTCCATGATTCCGCAAATTGTTAAGAACAAACTTATTCAAAAAGCTAATGCCACTATAGAATCTTCAGCCCAAATTGTAAAATTGGTCTCGTTAATGATTTGCGGTATATTGATTGCCGTAATAGGTGCTGCTTATACAATGCTTATTATATTTCCATTTTACATCGCTTCAGCCTGTTTAGTTCTCTGTATTAAATACAGCTTAAAAGAAGAAGGGGCTCAGGAACAGAAACCAAAAGGCGCATATTTCAAAAAGCTAAAAAGAGGTTTTATACTTGTTCGAAAACATCATATTTTGCTTCCTCTAGCCGTATACTGCATTTTGTTGAACATTGGTTCAGCTCCTTGGGAGGCGCTTTCAGCTATCTATCTTTCAGAAGATTTAGGCGGCGGTTCGGTCATTCATTCTTTCATAAGAGTAGCAACAGCTACCGGAGCCTTTTTAATGGGATTTATCTTAACTAAAGTGAGAGTGAACCGATACGGACTATTGTTTGTCTCCGCTGGAATTATAGAAGGAATCGCACTTTTCATTACAGGAATGAATTCAGTCTTGTTGCTACTTCTTTTCGCAGCATTTGTTTTGGGGGCAACAATCAGTGCTATAAATGTGCCTGAACACACCATTATTCAAACCTCAGTTGCAGATGAAGATCAGCCACAAGTATTTGCTGTTATTAGAATGATCTCTCATGTGATGGTACCATTAGGGGCTTTAATTAGCGGCTATGCAGCAGCTGTCTTTGGTGCAGGAAAAGTAATCGCTGTCGGGGGATTGATTGAAATTTTAGCTGGCATTGCGATATTAACTCTTACGAAACTAAGTAAAACCAATCGTTCAGACATGATAAGGGGTAAAGAAGAAAGTTTTAAAATGTAAGAAAATTCACACGTTTAAATACTGAATATTTCAACACAATTAAATAAGCTTCCAAGAGTCGAGTAGCAGAAAAAACAGAGAAGAAAGGGGTTTTAATTTTGAAAAGCGTAATACCTTATGATCTGGTCGCAACGAAAATGAATTATTGGTATGTAGCCCTTAAAAATGACTGGGGTGATGAAGCTGAAAAAATGAAATCTGAGGTTAAACAAGAGATCGCTATAATGGAAGAAAATCAGGATGTTCTTATATATTTTTCATTGCTTGAATTCCGTCATAAGCTGATGTTGGATTACCTTTGTCCAGAAGCAGCAAAAGATATACAGGTTCATTATGAAGAGTTAAGGGAAAAGACTAAGGGCGGGAAAAATTTGAATGGTATGCTCGAATATTATTACTATTTTTTCACAGCAATGTATCACTTCAGACAAAAAGAACTTCTTCATGCTTTGGCTTACTACCAGAATGCTGAAAATCAGTTGAATTCATTTGAAAGCGATGAAGTTGAAAAGGCAGAATTTTATTTCAAATTGTCAGAAATTTATTACTATATGAAACAAACATATTTTTCAATGTATTATGCTAATCATGCATATAAGATTTATTTAAAACAGCCAACATACGGCCAGCGTAGAGTACAATGCCAATTTTTAATGACTGGTAACTGGCTGGATAAAATGAATCCTGAAAAAGCCCTGGAGCATACCAGGAAAGCACTGTCAGATGCAAAGGAATTGCAAGTTGATTATTTAATTGGTTCTTCACACTTGAATATTGGAATATGTTATAATCAACTTGAAGAACTTTACAAAGCAGAAAATCATTTTCAAATGGCTGCTGAACTTTATAAAAATGAAAAGCACAGCTTTTTGCCAAAAGCCCTCTTTAATATTTCTCACGTTAAAGCGAAGCAAGAGAAATGGATTGAAGCAGAAGATCGGTACTTCGAGGGGAAGGAGTGGGCTCAAAAGTTTGAGGACCAAGAATTCCATACAAAGCTGAAAATGATTTACGGGTTGTACTTATCATTTGACCTTGACGCAGTTCGAGAATCCTTTGAGTTCTTCAGTGAAAAAGGTATGTATGCAGACATAGAAGAGTATGGAGTCATCGTGGCCGAACTTCTACAAGGAAAAGAAATGCTACATGATTCACTTGAGTTTTACCGCAGAGTGGTTGAGGCAAGAAGACAAATACAAAGGAGTGGGACAGTACATGAAAGCTAAATTGCTAATTTGCTCTATTCTGTTATTGGGTGCAGTTAGTTTAATGGGCACTTCCTACGATCAATCAACAAATACAACATATTATGTTGCTGACAGGGTAGCAATTTAAATTTGAGACTGCTAAATTAACATATATAATAACTTTTATTAGAGACCAGGTCGTGAAACTCTCCGCGAGTTTATGGCTGGTCTTTTTCATTTCTGAAATATCGATTAGGTTTCCGGATTTCACCAAGATATTTTAGCCAGTAAAGAAGCGACTTTCAAATATATTCCCACAAGCATTTCAGCACCAGGTTTGCCTCTCGAAAAAATGGAAGGATCGATGCTAAATGAGTCAATATGGTAAGGGTATGAATGGGAAGGTTTAAGAAACTAACGATGTTTTTAAGGAGATTAAAATATAACAGATTCTGAAATATTAGGAATAGAATTAAAGTGAATCCTGAGTGAAAAGTGATTAAAGTTATGTTTAATCAATTGTAAAAATGTGTATTATTTTTGAATTATTTTTCAATTCTACACCGTTTGACAATTTTTTCATCCTTGAGGTGTTAAAGTCAAGGTGTCTATTAAATGGACAAGCATTTAATAGGTAAACAAAATGAAAAGGGGATGTATTTATGTTTAAAAACAAACTCAAAAAAGTAGCAGGAGCGGTCGCAGTTGCTGGGGCTCTGTTGGTATCTGGATTACCGGCAAGTGCCGCACCAGATTTAACTCCGATCCGAGACAAGTATCCAGATGCCTATCAATTCCAATGGAATGGCAACAATACTGTAACTGTTTTCTTTAGAGACAGCCAAGGTAAATCTTATCACAGAACATATACATGTGTTACGGTTATACAAGGAACTTGCTACGTGTATAAGTAAACCGTAAGACAAAATTCTGTCTCAATCGTTTGTATTCTTATTCTTCCTGAGACAGAATTTTTTTCATTAACCAAATCAGTTACTTTCACCTCTCTGTGTCCAAATCCTCTTTATTTATGCCCCTCTCGATGATCAATGAAGACAAAGCTGGAACAGTTTTCCGCGGCACCATCAGAATATGCTAGCACCAATATGGGTTTTTCACAGTTTACAGGGGAGAGCTGGCAGCGGCCGCAGCACACCTTCAGACTGACTGGCCCAAGGATCTTATCAAGCAGTTAATCTGAATAATGTCTGAGACGCTCTCATAGCATCATTTTTGAAAAATAAGTCTGTTTCATGTGGTAATCGATTGAGTCCAGATATTTCTGAAGTGAGAGTGTCAATGAAATGGAACATTCCTATAAAAATCCCGGCATTTCTGGTAAGTTTTCAAGGCCTATGTATTCTTCTAGCTAACCATCGTTTTTCACAAGTTATCATTAATTTATGTCTAAACTCGAGTAGATTAGTATAGTAAGATAATCTTGGTTTTCTTCCATGACTTTTATTTCTTGCGTTACCTCTTACCGCATTTCTTCTGTTCTTTCGACTCAATCTTTTTACATACCAATGATTGTCGCTAAGTCGGCTGATTTACATCATCAACAGGCAATGCTATAAGTTTGGCAGAACCTTTCTTGCACCTAGAAACAGCCATGAACAAAGAACAAACGGCATTGTTAGGGCAGGGAGTCCATACGGCAAAAGATACGTGCTGAGTCCTGCTGTTATAGGCACTGTTAGACAAGCTGAAATGATCCCTGATAAAAATGAAAATCGGTTATGTTCACGATTAAAAACGGCAGATACGGCTAGAATCGTTAAAATTGCGTTATACCCGTAAAGACCCGATGTTATGAGAGAACGCTCCCCTCCTAAAAGGAATGCAATGATGATAGCAACTGCATTTCCGATAACTGCATAAAGTCCTAGTTTTCTTCCTGCCCAAAATACGGCGAGAAAAATTAAAATTCCGGATACTGTGTTATTCAGAAAAAATACTTGTCCAATTCCATGGAAAACCCCGTCCATTAAATTGACTTCTCCTGCTATCTTTAGTTTCCAGTGTGTTAAATCCTGAGGTATCAGGGCAGAACTTAATCTAATCCCTTTTAATTTGTATGAAGCTAATAATATAAACCATGTCAGAATAATAAAGGGGAATGTAAGAATTGGAACTTCGGTTCTTTTCGTAAAATGCATTAAGGCGGCTGTAAAAATGGCTGCTACCGCAGATCCAATTAAAGCGACAAGCCACATGTAAGGGCCAGTTAAGAATAATGCCAATGCCATTCCTGTTAACACAGAATTATATCCTAATAGACCCTGATTTATAATCTTTTCATCTCCCGCCCCCAATTTCCCTACTAAGGTACCGATAATAGCGGACAACAGAGCGATTATACCTAAATAATAGGAAGAAACAGTGATGGCTATAAGGATTAGAAAGCCGGTCATCACATTCTCAATCAGGATGACTTGAGAGATGCCTTTGAGAGAAGCTGTTATTAAAGGGAAAAACACCCCCTCGCTTAATAAATGGTGTTTGTTTTTTTGCATAATGAATCATCTCCTTTCTTTTCAAGTATTGACTTAAATATCTACAGTATATCATATGTAAATTTTTAAATATATAAATTGACATATATGTAAGAAATGATATACTCATTTCAAATGGAAGCGGGCAATCAAGTATATTTTCAGTTTTATAGTTGAATAAAAGGTGGCCAAACTTACATTTTATTTATGAAGGAAAATCTAATGATAATCGGCATGTTGTTCTGGAGTTTTCTCTTTGTATAACAGGCAGGAAACACTTTATTTTCGGGAGCTGTCAGCATTAACGTCCGTAATGAACGGACTCTCCCCTATAAGAAAGGGATAGAGTGATTTCCGTTTGGTCATTTTTGATTTAGCAGACTTTTTTATTCGCACAAAAAATACAGGGAGGTTTCATGATGCAACTATTACCGCGTGAGGTAGACAAGCTTATGATTGTTGTGGCTGCAGATCTTGCGAAGCGACGTAAAGAACGAGGATTGAAATTGAACCACCCGGAAGCAGTAGCGCTTATAACGTATGAAGTGTTAGAGGGAGCACGGGATGGAAAAACAGTTGCGGAGTTGATGGAATATGGAACAACCATTTTGTCGCGGGAAGATGTAATGGAAGGCATTCCAGAAATGATTGATGATATCCAGGTAGAAGCTACATTTCCAGACGGCACAAAGCTTGTAACTGTACATAGTCCCATTAAATAAAATTGGTAGGAGGCTATTTAAATGGAACCTGGACAACTATTTTTAAAAGAAACCGATATCATTTGTAATGTCGGAAGAACGGCGTCTAAATTGACTGTAACGAATACAGGTGACCGCCCAGTTCAAGTAGGTTCACATTTTCATTTTTATGAAGCGAATGAAGCGCTTCAATTCAAACGAGTAGAAGCATTTGGAAAGCGACTAAACATTCCGGCAGGAGCAGCTGTGCGTTTTGAGCCCGGTGATGAAAAAGAAGTGGAATTAGTGCCTTACGCCGGCGAACGTCGGGTATATGGATTTAATAACAAAGTGGACGGATCATTAGAAAAAGAGGGGAACCAATCATGAGTTTCAAGATGCCAAGAAAGCAATACGCTGAAATGTACGGTCCGACGACAGGGGATTCTATTCGTCTGGCAGATACAGATTTGCTCATCCAAATTGAGAAAGACTGCACAACATATGGAGATGAAGTTGTATTCGGCGGCGGTAAAGTTATTCGTGATGGAATGGGACAACACCCTTTAGTTACACGTGGAGAGGGAATAGCAGATGTTGTCATAACGAATGCTGTTATCTTAGATTACACTGGTATTTATAAAGCAGACATTGGAATTCGTGATGGAAAAATTGCTGGAATCGGGAAAGCAGGTAATCCGCTAATCATGGACAATGTGGATATTGTGATTGGCGCTGGTACAGAAATTATTGCTGCTGAAGGTATGATCGTCACTCCAGGTGGAATTGACACTCACGTCCATTTTATTAATCCGGAGCAAATCAGAACAGCAATAGCTTCAGGTCTTACCACCCTAATTGGAGGAGGAACAGGACCTGCTGCAGGATCAAAGGCTACTACAGTTACACCGGGTGAGTGGCATATGCACCGAATGCTTGAAGCGGCAGAAGGCATGCCAGTTAATGTCGGGTTTACAGGAAAAGGACAAGCTGCTTCAGAAGAACCGCTTGTAGAGCAAATACGCGCTGGTGCCATTGGACTGAAAGTACATGAGGACTGGGGCGCTACAGCTTCAGCTATCGATCATGCCCTAAGTGTGGCTGACAAATATGACGTTCAGGTTGCCCTTCATGCGGATACATTAAACGAAGGCGGATTTATGGAAAATACAATGGCAGCTATTAAAAATCGTGTCATTCACATGTACCATACAGAGGGTGCAGGGGGAGGACATGCTCCTGATTTAATTAAATCGGCCAGCTTTAACAATGTTCTGCCATCATCTACGAACCCGACATTACCTTATACAGTCAATACAGTAGACGAGCACTTAGATATGTTAATGGTCTGTCACCATTTGAATCCATCTATTCCAGAAGATTTGGCGTTTGCTGACTCACGTATCAGGCGTGAAACGATTGCAGCTGAGGATATTCTCCAGGATATGGGTGTATTCAGTATGACTAGTTCTGATGCCCAAGCGATGGGACGGATTGGAGAAGTTATTTTACGTACATGGCAAGTAGCCGATAAGATGAAAAAACAAAGAGGAACAATCGTGGGCGACAATGAGTTTTCGGACAACAACCGTGTGAAGCGTTATGTTGCCAAATATACAATTAATCCTGCCATTACTCATGGTATTTCCGAATATGTCGGTTCTATCGAGATAGGGAAAATGGCCGATCTCGTTGTCTGGAATCCAGCATTTTTCGGTGTGAAGCCTGAAATGGTGATGAAAAGCGGCTTTGTTGCAGAGAGCTTAATGGGAGATGCTAACGCCTCTATCCCGACACCGCAGCCTGTTATTTACCGTCCGATGTATGGGCAGTTTGGCAAGGCGCTGTCCAGCACTTCCATTACGTTTATTTCCCAGGCAGCTTTCGATGACAAAGTGCATGAGAAGCTTGGGCTGCAAAAAATCATTCTTCCGGTTCGCGGTATTCGCAAACTAACGAAAAAAGATATGAAGCTGAATTGTGAAACTCCTGAAATAACGGTCGATCCACAAACATATGAAGTGAAAGTAAATGGCCAATTAATTACATGTGACCCTGTTGATAAGGTGCCAATGGGTCAACGATATTTCCTATTCTGAGGTGAGAGTCATGATCATTGAACAAATCGTAACGAATATTGAAAACATGGAAAAAGAGGAAATTGAAAAACGCCATATTGAAAAAGTTTACCTCGAAAGTGCTCATTTGGTAAAACGAATCCAACGGGTGAAAACAGATCATGGCAATGAAATTGGAATACGCTTAAAAGAACCGCGTGACCTTGTCGCTGGTGATGTTTTGTATATGGACGATAAAAATATGATCGTCATCGATGTACTGTCCGATGATTTATTAGTCATCAAACCGCGCACCTTGAATGAAATGGGAACGATCGCTCATCAATTAGGAAATCGCCACCTGCCGGCGCAGTTTGAAGAGGACGAAATGCTTGTTCAATATGATTATCTTGTAGAAGAGTTACTTCAAGACCTGCAAATTCCATATAAACGTGAAGACCGAAAAGTAAAACAGGCTTTCCGCCATATCGGTCATAGCCATGATTAATATTTTATCTTTACTCCAACTATGTGATTCAAATTTCCCTATAGGGGCTTTTAGTCATTCGTATGGTCTTGAGACCTATATTCAAGAAGATAAAGTCCATGATCAAGCAACGTTCGTACAATGGCTTCATACGTATGTAAACGAGCAGCTCATCTATTCTGATGGGTTGGCTTCCCGGCTTGTATATGAAGCTTTAGAGAACGAAGATTTACAAACAGTATGGAAATTAGATCGCATGTTGACTGTTCAAAGTTTGCCGCGTGAAACAAGAGAAGGAACCCAAAGGATGGGCGAGCGGATGTTAAATC
This sequence comes from Bacillus haynesii, assembly GCF_001969855.1. Taxonomy (GTDB): domain Bacteria; phylum Bacillota; class Bacilli; order Bacillales; family Bacillaceae; genus Bacillus; species Bacillus haynesii. The sequence goes on along the minus strand of NZ_MRBL01000010.1, from coordinate 27,825 downwards.
TTATTGAATCCCTATATGATATACCCATTCTTTCAACATATCGGGAGCGTATAAATCAAAAGCAATCGTTTGGACATCCCTCCATTGTATTTACGATTGTAGGTCATCATCTTGGTGTCCCTTCATCAACGACTACACTGTACTATTTGTATTCAGCAGTCTCAAATCTTGTTCAAAATGCGGTACGGGCTGTCCCTCTGGGGCAAGTGGCAGGTCAAAAGACAATTCAAGAATTTCAGACTGTTTTAATCGAAGCAACAGAAAAAATTCAACGTTTAAATGAAGAGGAATTCGGGATTGTTGCCCCCGGTTTAGAATTATCTCAGATGATGCACGAACGTGTAAATATTCGTATTTTCATGTCTTAATAAAAAAAGGAAGTGTTCGTTATGAATCCAGTTAAGATCGGTGTAGGAGGACCTGTAGGAGCAGGAAAAACGATGTTAGTCGAAAAATTAACCCGGCATTTGCAAGATGAAATGAGTATGGCAGTTGTGACAAACGACATTTATACAAAAGAAGATGCCAAGTTTTTAATGAACAACGGGGTACTTCCCGCAGATCGGATTATAGGTGTGGAAACAGGCGGCTGCCCTCATACGGCAATACGCGAAGACGCTTCAATGAACTTTGCAGCCATTGATGAGCTGGTGAAGAAGAATCCAGACGTTGAACTTATTTTCGTTGAAAGCGGCGGGGATAATCTGGCAGCTACATTCAGCCCTGAACTTGTTGACTTTTCAATCTATATTATTGATGTTGCCCAAGGGGAGAAAATACCGCGTAAAGGCGGACAAGGAATGATTAAATCTGATTTATTTATCATCAATAAAACAGATTTAGCGCCTTTCGTTGGAGCAAACCTGGATGTTATGGCATCTGATACGAAGGTTTTCCGCGGAGACAAGCCATTCGCTTTTACAAATTTAAAAACGAATGAAGGTCTTGATCAAGTCATTGACTGGATTAAGGAAAATGCACTGTTAAAAGGACTGGAGTAAGATGGGGGACTGGACAGGCGTTTTGCGTTTGGACGCTGAAGAAAAAAACGGAAAGACCATAGCGAAAAATGTATATTTTCAGGGGGCGTATAAAGTCATGCGTCCTATTTATCATGATGAATCAGGACAAGCCTGTTATTATATTTTAAACCCTGGCGGCGGTTATTTAGACGGTGATCGCTATCAAATGAAGATTTCACTGGAGAAACAAGCAAGGTTAACATTAACAACCCAATCGGCAACTAAAATATATAAGACACCTCATACACATGCATATCAGGAGACGGAATTTAACCTTAGGGAAGGCAGTTATCTTGAGTACATTCCTGATCCGCTTATCGGTTATCAAGATGCACGGTATAAACAAAAAAATGTGGTATATATTGAAAAAGGATGTACGCTCCTTTATTCAGATATAGTGACTCCTGGATGGTCTCCTAGTGGAGAAAAATTCACCTATGATATGCTTCAATTCATTAATGAAATCTATATGGAAAATGAGCTGGCAGTCTATGACCATATCAAACTATGCCCGGCTAAACAAAATATAGATAGTCTCGGTTTAATGGAAGGCTATTCTCATTTAGGTTCCATGATTGTGATCAATGAAAACGTAGATCATGACCTTCTTGATCGTTTATATCAGGCCATTGATACTCAGACAAAAGAATATAAAATAGGCTTATCTTTATTGCCTATCCCTGGCTTTTCAGTACGGGTATTAGCAAATCAAACACAGATCATCGAAAGGCTATTTTCCGAATTTCATCATATCCTCAACCAAGAATGGTTTAACAAAACCCCGAGTTTTTTAAGAAAATATTAACGGTTAAAAAAACCAGCAACTGTTCAATTGTTGGTTTTTTTCAGATTCAAGAAGGAGATGTATTTTGTGGAAGGTACATTATTCTCAGTTTTATTGTTGGCTTTAATTTTTGGAATCAAGCATGCAATTGAACCTGACCATGTTATTGCGGTATCGACAATTGCAAGTCAAAGTAAAAAGTTATGGCAAGCTTCTTTAGCGGGCGTATTTTGGGGGATAGGTCATACGGCAACTTTATTTATAGTTGGAATCATTGTTATTGTAATGAAGGGTCAAATATCAGAAAAGTGGTCGATGTCCTTAGAATTTTTAGTAGGAATTATGCTCGTTTATTTAGGGGTTAAAACGATTCTTTCTTTCAAAAACAACCATGTACATACGCATCAACATAATGGGGACAAACATAAACAAAGCAGTAGTGACCATAAGCACCGCCATAAAAAGGTAACGTACTTAAGATCAACATTCATCGGTTTAGTTCATGGTCTTGCAGGAAGTGGAGCCATGGTCTTATTAACGATAAGTACTGTAAAGAGTGTGGAGGAAGCAGCAATATATATTCTTATATTCGGTGCAGGAACAGTTATTGGTATGCTTTTCTTTACAACAATCATTGGTATTCCCTTTGTGCTGAGTAAGAAGCGTGGGGCAATCAGTGGAACACTAGGGATGGCGACAGGTGTAATAAGTGCTGCTTTTGGTGTATACTACATGTATAACTTGGGTATTAATGAGGGCTTATTTAACCTTTGGGTTTAAAAATAGTATAAAGTAACCGCCATTTAAAGATTGAGGTGAATGATATAAATACTTTAGGATATGCCATTTTGAGTGTTCTCGGCAGAAAACCTTGTTCAGGATATGAGTTAGTCCAGTACCTCGAGGTAGTGTGGCCAGCAAAACATAGTCAAATATATCCTTTATTGAATAAAATGGAACAAGAGGAACTTCTTGAATACGAGCATGTAGAACAAATAGGGAAACCTAATAAAAAAATATATTCAATTACAGAAAAGGGGAAGGAAGCATTAGAAAATTGGATCGCCGTATCTCCTTCAGATCCAATACATAGAGACGAGTTTCTTATTAAAGTATATTCGATTTGGTTGTTGGAAGAGGGAGATTCTCTAAAATTGATTCAGGATCGAATCAGAAATTTAGAAAAAACAATTGATACCCAATTGAAAAAAATGGCGGAGCTTGAAAAAAACAAGGACTCAGATAGCATGTCAAAAAACTTTGGCCGTTATATCTTGATTGATCGCAAATTCAGACTGGCCAAAGAGGAAAAAACATGGTGTCAAAAGGTTTTAAATCTAATAAAAGATAAGAAATTAAATTTTCCCTTTCTGTGTTATGTCAGTGTAGAAGGAATAAAGGGAGCGTCTATACTAATCTAGACAGACAAAAGAATGTCACGTACATAAGATAAGGAGCCCGAATATAACACAGGGAGAACGCGCGGATATTCACTCCCGCATTCAAAAAAGCAAATGGTGCAGATAAACGAAACGTGCCATTATTGTTAAACAAACAACGAGGGAACTGCCCCATAAGATGAGACAAATAAAAAACACCTTCAGGTTTAAAACGGATAGTTGTTATCCGAAATAAGACTTGGAGGTTTTTTTAAAAGGGAATCGGGTTACATGGTCCGGTGATGAAAACGAGACTGAAGGGGAACTGAAGATGATTGGGGAAAAGACATTGCTGTTCAGTGGGATGACGGAAGCTATATTGAGTACCCTAATGATCACCAGGATGCGATAAAAAAAATAAAAACAAGAAAGAGATGCGTAAGAATGCAATCACGAGTAAAAAGAAGACAACACCACTATATAAACAATCCAATAATCAAATTCGTGGATAAATTAATAGAACTCATAAAAAAAGCGTTTTATGGAATTGCTGGCGTCCTTCTAGCTCTAGCAGTTGTAGCCGTCCTTTTCTTACCTGGATCTGGGGGATACAAAGCTGGAGATGAAATCGAGATTCTCAGGAATATTCATGGTGCTAAGTCTATCGAGACGTTAGAGAAGAACTACGGCAGTATATCTGAATTAAGGAGTGATGGAGTAAATACAATTGATATACCAAGGTATAAAAGAATAAAAATCATAAAAACCATGGATGATCGTGATTTGGCATTAATAGAAGTTTTAAGCGGGTCTTATGAGGGCACTCAATGGTGGATAAAAAAATCATCCATTAAAGAAAAGCGTGCCGATCATAGATATTAGAATAAAATTACGAATTTATCCTGAATAAAGAGAGATGTGAACAATGGTAAATGTCTTAACTAATATCTTGAAAAATGACAGATTGGATGAATATCCATTATTTAAAAAGTTTTGTTTCCTCAAAGAAAAAGGGTTACGAAAGGAATCTTTTAAAGCATTATCTTCCTTTATTGATGAAGCAAGGACGTGGAATAATAATACACAACAGAATTTTGCCAGTTGGCTATTTGCCTTATTTGAAGAATCAGATAATATTCATCATATCCTCGTGTATCCTTTGGAAGAGGAACTTTTAAAGCCTTCACTTGTGGGATGGATGAAGAATAATCCCGAAGATCCTAGACCATATAGGTGGTATGGGGTGTTTTTAAATACTGAAAACTGTGTCGATTACTTAAACAATGCACTTAGACTTGGTGGCAGGAATGAACAACTATCCTTATTAACGCTAATCGATATTAACTTGAACGCCCTTTGGTTTTCATTTCATCATATATCCGAAGATTTGTATCTTGGCGATATTAAAGAAGATACAGCACTTCTTGCTAAGTCTCTGCAGTTAAACAACAAAGTAGAATGTGAACAAACAAGAAAAAACAATAACGAAGCACTTATCTATTATCAAGATCTAATGAATGACTGGATGACGTTTAAAAAAGAACGATCAAAGGGATTTGTTGAATGGTGTGAAAATAAGGGTAGAACCTATTATTGGGTCAAAGCTTATTATTATGAAAGATAACTATAATAAAGCGAAAGAGCCTAGCCGGGGTTTATCACTGTTTGTGTATTCCTACACCCTGGTTCAGTACATAATGATGTCAAACCGTTAAGCATTTACCGAAAAGGCAAACAGAAATAAAAAATTGGTTTGTCCGCACAGCTTACCTGAATACAATAAGAAATAAAGTATTTCTCGGGAAAGCGCAGGTTTCAACAAGACCTGCCCCGTCCATCTCAAAAAACATCGGAATGCGCAGTCGTGTGGGCGTCTGTCACGGCTTAAGTGCGCCATGAATAGGATATAAAGAGAGAATGGTGAGGTGAGTGTGTTGGAAAGGGCTGTTACTTATAAAAACAACGGACAAATCAATATCATATTGAACGGTCAAAAGCAGGTTTTGGCCAATTCAGAGGCTGAAGCCGAATATCAGGCCGCACTGCAAAAAAATGAAGCCAAACACAGCATTCTGAAAGAAATTGAAAGGGAAATGAACACGCTGGTCGGAATGGAGGAAATGAAGCGCAATATCAAGGAAATCTACGCCTGGATTTTCGTTAATAAAAAGCGCGAAGAACAAGGCCTTAAGGCCGGAAAACAGGCGCTTCACATGATGTTCAAAGGAAATCCGGGAACCGGAAAAACGACCGTCGCCAGGCTGATCGGCAGGCTTTTTTACGAAATGAATGTTCTCTCAAAAGGCCATCTGATCGAGGCGGAGCGCGCCGATCTCGTCGGTGAGTACATCGGCCATACGGCGCAAAAAACGAGGGATTTAATCAAAAAAGCGATGGGCGGAATCCTGTTCATCGATGAAGCCTATTCCCTTGCCAGAGGCGGAGAGAAAGACTTCGGCAAGGAGGCAATCGATACATTAGTCAAACATATGGAGGATAAGCGCAACGAATTTATTTTAATCCTCGCCGGATATTCGCGGGAAATGGATCATTTTCTTTCATTAAACCCGGGCCTTCAGTCAAGGTTTCCGATCAGCATCGATTTTCCCGATTACTCAGTCAGCCAGCTGATGGACATTGCAAAACGGATGATGGCGGAAAGGGAATATCAGTTCAGCCCTGAGGCTGAATGGAAGCTGAAAGACCATCTGATGGCCGTCAAAAGTACGGTCAGCCCCGCGAAGTTCAGCAATGGCCGTTTCGTCCGCAACCTGATCGAAAAATCCATCCGGTCGCAGGCGATGAGACTGCTGATGGGGGATTGCTACTTAAAGAATGACTTGATAACCATCAAAAGCCAGGATCTCGACTTGAAGGAAGACGCGCCGCACGTATAATGGTGCGTTCTTTTTTTATTTTCGAGGATTTCTGGCAACCGCTCCCTTCGTTTGTTATGATAGTACTGCTTATTGACTAACGTTAAGAAAGGAACATGATCACTTGAACGAACAGGAAGTCATGAAAGAGAAAGCCATATTAGTCGGATGCCAGCTTCCGCACGTGTCTGATGAGCGTTTTTCATACTCGATGGAAGAGCTCGCCGCGCTGACGAAAACGGCCGACGGAACGGTTGTTTCCACGGTCACGCAGAAGCGGAACCGTGTGGATGCTGCTACATATATCGGAAAAGGAAAAGTAGATGAATTGGCGGTGCTCTGTGAAGAGCTGTCGCCCGATGTTTTAATTTTTAATGATGAATTGTCGCCAAGTCAGCTGAAAGCGCTTGTCACAACGCTTGACGTGAAAATCATCGACCGGACGCAGTTGATCCTTGATATTTTCGCCAAACGCGCGAGGACAAGGGAAGGAAAGCTGCAAATTGAGCTGGCACAGCTGCAATACGCCCTCCCGCGGTTAAGCGGCCAGGGAATCAACCTGTCAAGGCAAGGCGGCGGAATCGGAACAAGAGGTCCAGGGGAGACAAAGCTTGAAACCGACCGGCGCCATATCAGAAACCGGATTCATGAAATCAATGTTCAGCTGTCTACCGTCATTCGCCACAGAAGCAGATACAGAGAAAGAAGAAAGAAAAACGGCGTACTGCAAATCGCGCTTGTCGGCTACACCAATGCAGGGAAATCGACATGGTTTAACAGGCTTACAGACGCCGACAGCTATGAAGAAAACCTTTTGTTCGCCACACTTGACCCGATGACCCGCAAAATGACGCTCCCGAGCGGATACAGCGTGCTGCTCTCAGATACGGTCGGGTTTATTCAGGATTTGCCAACGACTTTGATCGCGGCTTTCAGGTCGACGCTCGAAGAGGTAAAAGAAGCCGATCTGATTCTTCATATGATCGATTCTTCTCACGAAGACTACGAGGGCCACGAGGCGACAGTCAAGCGCCTTCTTGAGGAACTTGAAGCAGACGATATTCCTGTTTTAACCGTCTATAACAAAAGAGACCGGAAGCGGCCTGATTTCATCCCTTCTTCAGGGAGAGGGCATATCATGACGAGCGCCAAAATAGACGGAGACTTGCCGCTGTTTAAGCAGGCGGTTGAAGACTATCTGAAAAAGGAGCTGCTCGTTCCGTATGACGTGAGAATTCCCGCTTCAGAAGGAAGGCTGTTGTCGAGAATCAAGTCTGAGACAATGACGAACAGCACCGTTTTTGACGAAGATCGCGAAGCATATGAAGTGGAAGGATATATTCTCCCTGACCAAAACATTTTGGGAGAGCTGAAGAAGTATATGTAGGAAAGGACACTGCAAAACATGTTTGAGACATTAAAACACGGAGATCTACTAAAGAAAACGGCGGTGGAGGCTGAAACCGACATCGCACAGATCCACAAAACAATTGATGAGATCAGTGAACGAAATGAGTGGAGGGTGCTCGAAAGCTACAGAAAACACAAAGTATCGGACACGCATTTCACACCATCGACAGGCTACGGCTACGATGACATCGGCCGTGATACGCTGGAAAAAGTTTATGCCGACGTCTTCGGCGGTGAAGCAGCCCTTGTCAGACCGCAGATCATCTCGGGAACCCATGCGATATCAATCGCTTTATTCGGCGTTCTCCGCCCGGGGGATGAACTTCTTTACATCACCGGCAAACCGTACGATACCCTCGAAGAGATCGTCGGCGTCAGGGGTGAGGAAAACTCGGGGTCTTTGAAGGACTTCCAGATCGGATACAGCCATGTCGAGCTGACAGAAGAGGGAGCCGTTGATTTTGAGCGGGTGGCAGCTTCCATCACACCGCAGACAAAGGTCGTCGGAATCCAGCGCTCAAAAGGATACGCCGATCGTCCGTCTTTTACAATAGATGAGATTGAGAAGATGATTCGCTTTGTTAAAGAAATAAACGAAAACATCATCGTTTTCGTCGACAACTGCTACGGCGAATTTGTAGAAGAGCGTGAGCCGTGCCATGTTGGAGCGGATCTGATGGCAGGTTCGCTTATTAAAAACCCGGGAGGCGGTCTCGCCAAAACAGGCGGCTATATCACCGGCAAGGAAAAATGGGTGAAAGCCTGCTCCTACAGAATGACGTCACCGGGAATCGGCAGTGAAGCAGGTGCGTCGTTGTATACCCTCCAGGAGATGTACCAGGGCTTTTTCCTTGCGCCGCATGTTGTCTCCCAGGCATTAAAAGGCGCCGTGTTCACAGCCCGCTTTCTCGAAAAGCTCGGGTTTAGGACGAATCCTTCATGGAACAGCAAGCGGACCGATTTGATCCAGTCTGTCGAATTTTCCAACCCGGAGCAGATGATCGCGTTTTGTCAGGCGATTCAGTACGCTTCTCCTGTCAATGCTCATGTGACGCCGTATCCGAGCTACATGCCGGGCTATGAAGACGATGTCATTATGGCGGCCGGCACTTTTGTACAGGGAGCGAGCATTGAACTATCAGCGGATGGCCCTATAAGACCGCCTTATGCGGCATATGTCCAAGGCGGATTAACCTATTCCCATGTGAAGAATGCGATATGCAGTGCTGTGGATGCGCTCATGAAGCAGGGATTAATGTAAAGAAAATAAAGAATATTTTCATGTAAAGAATCCTTACATCATGTTGACATGTTATATAACATCACATATAATAAATTTATATAAGAAAAGGAGGAAATTGAGATGAGTGATAAAATTCGCCGCTCAATGCCCTTATTTCCGATAGGTATCGTCATGCAGCTGACCGAACTTTCTGCAAGACAAATTCGGTATTATGAGGAAAATGGACTGGTATTTCCTGCAAGAAGCGAAGGGAACAGACGTTTATTTTCATTCCATGATGTAGATAAGCTGCTCGAAATTAAAGATTTGATCGAACAAGGTGTAAACATGGCGGGGATTAAACAAATTTTCGCCAAAACAGAAAACGAACAAAAAGAAGACAAACAAGACAAGCCGAAAAAAGCAGAGAAGCACAACTTGTCGGATGAAGAACTGAGAAAACTGCTGAAAAACGAGCTTATCCAAGCAGGCCGTTTCCAAAGAGGGACGACATTCCGCCAGGGAGACATGTCCAGGTTTTTTCATTAATTTGTTAGCAACTGCATTGCTATATACATTTACCTTTTAGAGGAGGAGTTTTACGAATGGCAAAGTATACAAGAGACGACATTGTTAAACTAGTAAATGAGGAGAATGTAAAATATATCCGCCTTCAGTTTACAGACATTCTTGGAACGATTAAAAACGTTGAAATTCCTGTGAGCCAGCTGGAGAAAGCACTTGATAATAAAGTCATGTTCGACGGCTCTTCAATCGAAGGATTCGTCCGCATTGAAGAATCCGATATGTACTTGTACCCTGACTTAGATACATTTGTGATTTTCCCATGGACCGCCGAAAAAGGTAAAGTAGCCCGCTTCATCTGCGATATTTATAATCCGGACGGCACGCCGTTTCAAGGCGATCCGCGCAACAACTTGAAGCGCATTTTGAAAGAAATGGAAGACATGGGCTTCTCAGATTTCAATCTTGGACCAGAGCCGGAATTCTTCCTGTTCAAGCTTGACGAAAAAGGCGAGCCTACGCTTGAATTGAACGACAAAGGCGGATACTTTGATCTTGCGCCGACTGACCTTGGTGAAAACTGCCGCCGCGACATCGTACTTGAGCTCGAAGAAATGGGCTTTGAAATCGAAGCGTCTCACCATGAAGTTGCACCTGGACAGCACGAAATCGACTTCAAATACGCCGGAGCCATCCGCGCTTGCGATGATATCCAAACGTTCAAGCTCGTTGTGAAAACAATCGCGCGCAAACACGGCCTGCACGCAACATTCATGCCAAAACCGTTGTTCGGCGTAAACGGATCAGGCATGCACTGCAATCTATCACTCTTCCGAAACGGCGCCAACGCCTTCTTTGATAAAGACGCTGACCTTCAGCTGAGTGAAACGGCAAAGCAATTCATCGCCGGCGTCGTCAAGCACGCAACAAGCTTTACAGCCGTGACAAACCCGACTGTCAACTCTTACAAGCGTCTTGTTCCAGGCTATGAAGCACCTTGTTATGTGGCATGGAGCGCGCAAAACAGAAGCCCGTTAATCCGTATCCCGGCTTCCCGCGGCATCAGCACGCGCGTAGAAGTCAGAAGCGTAGACCCTTCTGCGAACCCGTACCTTGCCTTGAGCGTACTTCTTGCAGCAGGACTTGACGGCATTAAAAACAAGCTCGAAGCACCGGCTCCGATCGACCGCAACATCTATGTGATGACAAAAGAAGAGCGCCTCGACAACGGAATCGTCGACCTTCCTGCGACACTGGCAGACGCTCTCGAAGAATTCAAATCAAACGAAGTCATGGTCAAAGCCCTCGGCGACCATCTATTCGAACACTTCGTCGAAGCAAAAGAAATCGAATGGGATATGTTCCGCACACAAGTCCACCCTTGGGAGCGCGAGCAGTATATGTCTCAGTATTAATCTAGGAATCCCTTGGCACCAGTGGTGTCAGGGGGTTTTGTTTTTTGTAGGTATTTTTGAAAGTTTAAGAATGGAACCCGTAACACCCACACAACACACCCATAAAAAAATCAATAAAAAAATTACTCCATTATCGTGGAGATATACTCTTCATATCTATTCATCGAATCCATATCAATCTTTTTGCTGACATGAGAATAAATATCGGATGTTACTTGAATACTCTTGTGGCCGAGGCGCTCCTGAACATATTTCATAGATGCCCCGGATTCTAAAAGCAAAACAGCATGAGTGTCCCGAAGGGCATGAATGGTAGCGCCCGGATAAGAAGTCCTTCACGGAGAAGTATTTTAATTTAGAGGAATAGATCTTAGATCGTTCCAGACTTGCCTCTTCTGTCATTTCATACAAAGTTCTCCATTCATGAATGGTTCTGAAATGAACATCAAATTCCTTCGCAATTTTCTTGATTGAATCAATTCCTTGATCACACTCTGACAGAATGTTCAGCTAAACCCATTTTCCAACCATGAAAAATTCCTTAAGAAGAGTATTAAAGCATCAATAAATTGTATCTTAAGTGGGCTCCCTCAAAATAACCTGATTGTATATTTAATATGATTTATATAGTGAACTATGGAATATAACTTACCTAAATCAAAAGGTAAAATAGAGGCTTTTTCTGATGAGTAGATATATTTACATAGTCTAAAAGAAACTGTGAGTTGATTGACATGAAATACCAGTATGATATCGTAGTAAAAGGAAAGGAATGATGAATTTGAAGAAACAAACAAAGAATTATTATTGTCATGTTGCTCTCCTATTGTTCATTTTATCGCTCGTAGGGTGTACAGGCGGTACGAACAAAGAAGCAAAAACAGATCCTTCAGAGAATGACTCAGCTAAACAATCTCAAGAAGTAACGAAAGGGACACAAGAAAGTGACCCATCAGGCAAGCAGGAAGATAAATCGGTGCCCAAAAAGAGCTCGGAAGTATCTGCAAAAGATGATTCAAATGATGCAACTTCAGAAGAATCAAAAAACAAAGAGTCTAAAAATCTCTCTAAAAACGAAAAAGAAAACCCATTGTCTGATTATTCTTCTAAGAAAGTAGAATACGCTAGAGTTTGGTTGCAACTCGGACCAAATCAAGATTTAGATGAATTGAATGTTCGACATATTTCGGCTGGCGAACTAATCAATCCGAATGATGACACCAGTGCTAGCTATCCGGAAGATGTTATCCAGTTAGCAGGTTCTCGATTGGTGGATGGATCAGTAACATATAGTAGTAATAGGGATGGCACGATTAATGTATACAACGTTCCTTTACGTTGGGATAGTCCTGCTGATGTAGATAAAAACTTCATGCAAGAATACACACAAGGTATTATTAAAAATAGAAAGCTAGTTCACGTTGACCCCGGTGATAATGAAGAAATTATAAAGCTCATTGATATAATGAAAGTACATTAATTAGAATTCACTTTATTAGGGAGTTACCAAGTTTTCTCTAAAGCCGTCCGCTGCATCCGAAAAAACTCCGGAAAGAGAGGGGCACTAAACAAAGTGTATATCAATCAGGAGGGCAAAAAGTGTTTTTTGCAAAGATGATCGATCGTTTAGCTTTATATGATTTGCACAGAAAAAGAAGTAAAGATAAACATTTTTCCGCTTTTTCATTGAATCCGATTGACAAAGACGAATTCTATAAAGCAAATGCAGCTGATGTCGCCATTATGCTTCATGAATCTAGAAAAAACTATTTGGCTGGACACTTCAGCTATCAATCTTTAATTCCATCTGGAGACCCTGTCAATGATACTTTAAAAGGCGAGGTTTTTTTAAATAAGAATGATATAGATCAACCTAATGTTATTTTTGTACACGGCTGGCGAATGGATTCATACGACAGAATAAAAAAGATATTTCATGATCGTATCATGAACGATTTAGGCTGGAACATGTATTACTATTCTCTTCCATATCATTTTGAAAGAGAGCCGGAGCATTCGCTTTACAGCGGTGAATTGATGATAAGTGCGAATTTGAATCGTACAGTTGAATCGACGAGACAAGCTGTCGTGGATTTACGGGCATTCATTCACTGGATCAAAGCAAATAAAACCGGCCCTGTTATTATAGTGGGCGTCAGTTTAGGCGGGTGGATGACAAATTTAATGGCTACCCTTGAGACTCAAATCGACATAGTGGTATCGATATTTTATGCCAATCGTCTTTCTTATGCGATATGGAATACCATCCCGGGTAAGTTCATAAGAGAAGAATTGGAACAGCACGGTGTGACATATGAAGATTTACAAACATATTGGAAAATTACAGATCCCAGCCAAGCTGTACCGAAAGTTAATAAAGATCACATTTTGCTGATTTCCGCCGCACATGATCAATATGTTTATATAGAGGATGCTGATGATTTGTGGGAAAGTTGGGAGAGACCTGAAAGACATCTCTACAATTGCGGCCATGCTGGAATTGTTCTTTGTCGCAAAAAGCTGGCATTAGAAACGCTTTCTTTCATCCGAAAAAGATTAAAGCAGCCTCATCAGTAATGTCTTTAATTTATTAAAAGCGGACAATTTCCAGAATGTTCTAATGGGGAATTCATTTTGAAGATGCAAAAAGAACGATCGTGAAAACAATCACCTTATACATAGATGGCAAAACGTATGATGACAGAGGAGAATACGATCTTTCCGAGTATGCCGGAGAGGAAATGGATGGCGGAGGCCATATTGGAAGATCATATCGCGACTTTTGATTTTATGCCTGAAGAGGATGTCATCGGGCATGCGTTATCCGTTAAAGTGGATGGAAAGCCGGAGATGAAGAGAACACGGAAACAATGAAATTAAGCAAGATTCCGAGGTATAAATGAAACGACAACTGAATAAGGAAGTGATTTAAAATGAATGAAATTGTGATCAGAAGGCCGCAAATTGACGACGTTGAAGAGCTGAATCAGTTTTTCAGAATCGTGGTCGAAGATACTTTTGCTAAAGAGGGGATAGCCAATCTGCTTGATGATAAAGAAAGTGAAATTGAAAGTAAGAGGCAATACTTGCAAGCAGACTTAGACAGCAAGGGGAAGAGCCGGCACTTTTTTATCGCTTCAGACCAACGTTTGAATAAAATCATCGGTACAATCGAATACGGTCCTGCCAGCGAATTGATCGACATTTGTACGGATGGGGCTTTAAAAGATTTATATGAGGTAGGAACGGTATTTGTCCACCCGGATTATCAAAGACGCGGAATCGGGACTTTGCTGTTCAACGTCATGTTTTTGACCTTTCTGAATCGGGGAGTGACGGAATTTTGTTTGGACAGCGGCTATTCCGGTGCACAGAGAATATGGAAAAAGAAATTCGGCGAGCCTGACTATGTACTGAAGGATTATTGGGGGAAGGGATATGATCATATGATTTGGAGGAGACGGACGAAGGATATGCCGATTGATACAAGAACATCAGTCATGCCGTCGGTGCTGCCATAGAGGAATCATGAACATAATCATCCTTTATATTCCATATATGTTTTAGCCAGAAAAAGAACTTTTCTTGAATTTATTTTTAAATAAATTGTTAAAGTTAAAAAAGTCCTATAAACTATAATGGAATCTTAATTTTAGGATGTGGGAGATATGTTCAATGAAAGAGAAGCGCTGCGTTTGAGACTTGAACAGCTAGGAGATGCGGAGATCCAGGTGATGCGGGAATTGCGAAAAGAACGACAGGACATTTATTCGAAGCTGCGTGAATTGGATCGGGAGAGTGATCCCGCAATTAACAAAAAATCTTCATTAATCGACTTGGCAAGCGCTGCAGCAGAGGAATTAAAACAATCCCAACATGCCGCTGACAAACATCCGTCCACAAAGACTCCATCTTATACTATTTTCCAATCAAAAACAACCATACACCGTGAGGCTGCCTTAAACATTTTAAGCCGCCATGAAGAGGGCTTGAAAGGCATTAAGCTCAAAACTGAAATCGAGAAAGAAACCGGCTTTCCGATTAAAAACATGACGACATTTATGAAGAGCTTAATGAAACATCACCCTGAAATTAAAAAACCTGCCCGCGGCCATTATATTTTGCATAAAGAAAAAGAGTTTTAAGTTTGGAATAAGTTTTTTGGCATTATTCCAGATTAATATTGTCATAAATCAGGTTGGGATTTTTAAAAAACTGAAACCAAACAGCATCTATATTGTATAGTTAGATAAAATCAATGCAAGGGTGTTCTACATGTTGGATAAAAAGAAATACTTCATGATTATGGTACCGGCTTTAATTTTAGCGTTTTTATTTCAATTTTTTGTTCCCTCAGAGCAAAGGTACTTGGGGATTGTGTTATTTTAGCAGGCGGGGTGATTTATTATCTGTGGGTGCATATAGAAAAGGACAAACAGAAAGATTGAGCGCATCCTTTGATTTGCGATTCATCTAAAAAAACGTCTAAAACAGACGTTTTTTTATTGAGATCCATTGTTAGCCAACCTGCTGGGCGGCAACCGACTGAGCCGGTAAACAAATGCTCAAACAGCCGTTTCTCCCAGATTTTATCGATCTTTTAACTTTAAGGCGTAAGCTTTGAACTGTTAAGAGCTTTGATACTTAAGCTTTAAACGCTGAACGCTGAGCTTTGAGCTTTTATCTCACTGTTGGCACAGCGTCTCTTTGGCTGTGCTGATGAAATAAAAGGAGGGAGTTACCTTTCCCTCGGAAGGTGTTTAGTTTTATCGGTTTTCGGTTGACTAACAATCGGCCGTCAATCGATTTTGATTTTGGTTAGTGTATTGCTCTCGGACAATGCAAAGTCAACTTCCATTTCAAAGTCCTCGATCTTTTTTGATAAGGAATCGATCTTCTCTTTTAGATTCAGCGGATCGATGATATTTGCTTCATTTTCAGCGAGGAAAGATTTGACGATTTCCTGGTTTTCAGCCGCTTTTACTTTGCCGTCTTTTCCGAAAAGGGTCTCCAGGTGTTTGTCCAGTCTTTCCGTTACTTTTTGATTGACGTTCTCGGCTTCGCCGACTAAATCAGCGTACACTTCCTTCAGCTTATCCAAAAGCTGAATGTCGTAGCTGATGGAGGTTTTTCTTTCGATGGCTTCAGCCACGGTCATCTTGACTCCGGCCACTTCGATTTTGGTCGTCGCGTTGGATACAACAATGGCAGATTTAATGGCATTTCGCCTTTTGATTAAGGCTTCGATTGATTGATAATCGGCTTTCGCCCTGGTTTCCAAGTCTTCGGTTGACCGGAATCCGTTCGGCAGTTTCTTTCCGATCATCAAGCCTCCGAATGTGCTCTCATTTACGGCCCGCTTGATTCTTTTATCCAACATTTTGAGTTCGCTTAGTGCTCTGGTGATCGTAAGTTCCATTCTATAGCCCCTTCGTGATTTTTATATTAAAAAGGTAAAAAAGCTCTTTATTTACACATTAAAGTAATAGTTATATTATATTTATTTTCTATATTTTACATTTTGTGTATATATTTTCATGCGTTACAATAGTCCAAAAAGATTAATAGAAATCGATAGGAGGTCGAACCGATCGTTCGATTTCATTATGACGATGAACATTGCATTTCCCTTTAAACGGAACAGGGAGATCAGCAAAAAATTTAAAATGCTCGACAAAGAGGGGTGGTATCAAAATATCACCTGCCGATTGGGAACCTTTATCCAAATGAACCTTTCAGTAAGGCGCTTTATCGCGCAATCGGATGTTGAAAGGATCTTAAACGAAACCGGTAAGTTCCGAATTGAATGACAAGAACTTTTAGCAAAAGAAAAGCTTTGCTGAGGACTTTTCCCAATGCTTATTGTTTGTCTTTGTTCCGTTTTACTGCAAAACATACAGCGAGGACGGCTGCGATAAGAGAGGCAGCTCCGCATACAAGCTTGATCAGCGGTTTCAACAATATCAACTCCATTGTTTCGGTATATGTGTAAAGTATAAAAGCGATTCATGTCCAAAGACAGCGTAAGCTTAAGATTTTAAAGAAATTTTAAGGAAATAAGTCCTGCGCCGCCCGGTTGACAATGAAAAGCCGCTCCAATAAAATGAATGATAGTCATTCATTTTTAGGGAGGTCTGCAATATGCCAAAGCAAACGTCCGGGAAATATGAAAAGATTTTGCAGGCGGCCATTGAAGTCATTTCTGAGAAGGGGCTGGATAAGGCGTCGATTTCAGATATCGTGAAAAAGGCGGGTACTGCGCAAGGCACTTTTTATCTTTATTTCTCATCCAAAAATGCGCTGATTCCGGCGATCGCGGAAAATCTTCTGACACATTCTTTGGACCATATTAAGAGCAAGGTCGACGGAACCATGTCTTTCTGGACCGCCTTGAACATCATGATCGATGAGACGTTCAACATGACGGAACTTCATCAGGATATTATCGTTCTTTGCTACTCAGGTCTTGCCTTTGACCATTCAATGGAAAAATGGGAGGCGATCTATCAGCCTTATTATTCCTGGCTTGAAGGACTTATCGAAAAAGCGGTTGAGAAAAACGAGGTCATTCCTGACATCAATGTGCGTTGGACGGCCAGAACGATTATCAACTTTGTCGAAAACATAGCGGAACGTTATTACATCGGAGCGGAAAAAGACGAAGAGATCAGTGTGTTCAAAAAAGAAATATATACTTTTCTGAAGAGAAGCATAGGAACCAAGTAAAAAATGACCGGCTGCAGCTGTTCATTTTTTATCGCCCTAAAAATGACTGACGTTCATTCACAACAGGAAGGGTGTTATCATTGAGTTGGCTCCTCGTAATTGTTGCGGGTTTTTTGGAAGTGGTGTGGGCCTCAGGTCTTAAACATGCGGATTCATTCGCCGATTGGCTGATGATCTTTGTACTGATCGCTGTAAGCTTTATCATGCTGATACGATCTTACAGGAACATTCCGATGGCATCGGCTTATACCGTATTTGTCGGGATCGGAACGGCCGGCACATATGTGACAGGTATTTTTATGGGCGAACCCTTTTCAGGAGGGCAAATATTTTTTTTGATCGTGCTGTTGGGAGGCATTATTGGCATGAAGATGTTTACAAAAGAGAACAATACTCAATCAGGAGGTGATTGATGATGCCATGGATGTTTTTGGTGATTTCCGGAATCGAAGAGGTCATTGCAGCCATCGCCATGAAATATGTAGACGGCACAAGAAAAAAATGGCCGATCATTGTCATGGTGTTGGGGTTTGGCTTGTCTTTTTTCTGCCTTTCAAAAGCAATGCAGGTGCTATCAGCCGGTGTTGCGTATGCGGTTTGGACCGGGATCGGCAGCATCGGCATTACGGCAGTCAGCTTATTTTGGTTTAAGGAGCGTATTCGTGCTCCGCAGCTTATCTCGCTTGGTTTTATTATGATCGGGGTGATCGGCCTGCGCCTTACATCATCTTAAATTTAATTTACATTGGAGGTTGCTGAAATGTTTAATCAGCTTAAATTGCGTCCGCTCGAAAGAGAAAACCTTCCGTTTGTCCACCGTCTTAACAACGATGCGAAGATTATGTCGTATTGGTTTGAATAACCGTATGAGACTTTTGTTGAGCTGCAGGATTTATTTGACAAACACATTCACGACCAAAGCGAACGGCGCTTCATCATAGAGAAAGAGACTGAGATGATCGGATTGGTTGAACTGGTCGAAATTGATTATATTCACAGGCGGGCGGAGTTTCAAATCATCATTGATCCCGAGCATCAAGGGAACGGTTATTCGTCAAGCGCAACGTATTTGGCGATGAACTACGCATTTTCCGTCTTGAATTTGCACAAATTGTATTTGATCGTCGACGAAGATAATGCAAAAGCTATTCACTTGTATAAAAAGGCAGGGTTCACAATCGAGAGCGAGCTGCAGGATGAATTTTTCGTCGACGGTTATTACCGTAACGCTATTAGAATGTGCATTTTTCAAGATGAGTTTTTATCACTTAAAAAAAGCAAAGAGGAAGGCATGCAGGAATAAACAAAAGAGATGGCGGCGCCATCTCCTGCATGCTTTTTTAATTTTTCACACCTAATCGATCTTTGGCTTTGTCGGGAATATCGTCTTTTTCAACCTCTTCCCATGACTTCACGCCTTTATTTTCAGAATAGAAAATCCGCAAAAACGCGCCTATGCGAAGGTTTTTATCAGCTGTGAATTCCATTGTTTTTTCTTGACCGTCTTCATCAAAACCGGCCAGTACATATTTGAAGACGGAGTATTCCTCACCGTCGTCAAACTTCGACGTGTCTTCCTTCCCGTTTCCGGTAATGTGAACATAATATTCGTCTGTCCCCACACGGTTTAAGTTACATCCGCTTAATAATGCTGCAAATATGATCATCAGGTTGATCCATGCGATATGCTTTTTCACTTTTTCACCTCATTTATGATTCTGTCTAAGATGATAAGTTTCATTGTCTGATAAAAAAATTGAATAACGTGACATGAACATTACACTTTTGTAAGGGATCGTTCAGCACACTCATCGGGAGACGCGGAGATTAAATTTCAATATCCTTTTTATTCAATAAAGTTTATAATATGGAAAAAGGGAGGGGTGCCAATGAAAAAAATCATATTTTTGATGGTGTGTTCAATCATTACGATCTTCGGTTTTCATATTCAACCTGCTGATGCTGCGGTTACAAAAGATGAGAAAAAGACGACCATGACAATGACTGAAGATGATGTGGGATTTTTTATGGCGGACAGTACCAATGTAAATTACTACCCGACATGGCTGTATTACAAGTTTACGATTTTTAATGCAGAAGGCTGCACACTCAACATCAAGCTGCAGAGAATCACGTTAACAGGACATGCGATCACTTTAAGCGAGAAAGAGTTTACGGGAAATCATCTTCATTTAAGTGCTGCGGATAAAGTGAGCGGGACGCCGTACCGAAACCATTTCTTGAATATCACAAAAGTGTCGGGTTGCGGAGATGTTGGAATTACAGGTTTTTACGGCTTTGAGCATCAAATGCCGGACTACTCATCATAAAGAAAGCACCGGAGAGGACTTTTCCAGAGTCCTTTTTTCATATCAGGGCTAAAAAACGTTACATATCGGGAGAAAAAAATGAAAAAACAAACGCTGCTTTTATTGAGAGGCGCCATCCTCCTGCTCCTATGTTCTGCGGCTGGTTATGCTCTTTATCAGCATGTTGCCGGAGGCCGTAATGAACAGGCGGGCACCGTCCTTCAACAGCAGGCATTGAACTTTAAACTATCCACTTTAGAGGGCGGTGACATCGAACTGAAGAAATTACGGGGAAAGGCGGTACTTGTCAACTTTTGGGGGACTTTTTGTACACCGTGCAAAGAGGAGATGCCGGTCATGCAAAAAGCTTATGACCGTTTTAAAGGAGACGGTTTTGAAATCATCGCTGTCAATGTGCGTGAATCGAAAGGTGCGGTAAAGCGCTTTGTCGACCGCCATGGCTTAACTTTTCCGGTCGCTTTGGATCAATCGGCTGAAGTTTACCGTTCTTGGGAAATGTATTATTTGCCTACAAGTATATTCATTAATCGGGAAGGAAGACCAGAGCGAATGTATGTCGGAGGAATGTCTGAGCGGCAAGTTGATATGTGGATTGAAGACCTTCTTAGCGGTTCATAGAAATTCTCGTTTAAAGGCATAGACAAACACCTATTGTTCTTATCGTTCATAAGGTAGCTCTGGAGAGGAGCGATCTTATGTTTTTTCATATTAAAGAACTGCAGTACCATGCAAAGCCTGAAAAACCAGATCCATTATTTGCGAAAAAGCTGCAGGAAATACTGGGAGGACAGTTCGGGGAAATATCAGTAGCTCTGCAGTATCTTTTTCAAGGCTGGAGTGTCAGAGGAAACGGCAAGTACAAAGATCTGCTGATGGACACAGGAGCTGAAGAGCTCGCCCATATCGAGATGCTGGCGACGATGATTGCAAGGCTTTTGGACGGTGCGCCGGTCGGCGATCTTGAAAAAGCGGCAAAAGATCCTGTGATCGGTGCCATTCTCGGAGGGATGAATCCGCAGCATGCCATCGTATCAGGATTAGGGGCGATGCCGGCCGACAGTGTGGGAAACCGCTGGACCGCCGATTATATTATCGCAAGCGGAAATTTGCTTGCCGACTTTCGGGCAAATTTAAACGCGGAATCGCAGGGGCGCCTGCAGGCCGTCCGCCTTTATGAAACGACGACGGACCGCGGTGTCAAAGATATGCTCTCCTGGCTGATTGCAAGGGATACGATGCATCAAAACCAGTGGCTTGCAGCCATTAAAGAACTGGAAGCGAAAGAAAATGTCGTCGTCCCAAGCACGTTTCCACGCAATCTGGAAAAAAGGGAAGTCTCTCATGTATTATTTAATTTTTCAAGAGGCAACGAGAGCGCTGCAGGCAGATGGGCGAAGGGACCAAGCATGGATGGGGAAGGTGTTTTTCAGTATGTTGAGCATCCTCAGCCCCTTGCGAAAAAACCAGTGTTAAGACCTGCGCCTTCATATATTCATGATACGCCGCCATCAGTCATTCAACATCCCCGGAATGACGTACTGCCTCCGAATCTTTATTGATCAGGTTCAATTCACATGATCATATTTCGGGCTTGCAGCGAATAGCCATATTGAAGAATGGTACTTAAAGGGAGGCGCAAGCTTGAAAACTTATAAGGAGACGGCCGTTTTCGAACATAAATTTTGGCTTCAGGTTTTAGGTGATCATGCACGTTTTATTTTGGACTCTTTGGCTGAAAGGGAAAAAGAAGATATTCAAAAGGCGAAGCAGTTCAAGCAGACGTTTGATGTTTTGCTGAAAAAAGTGAATGCTTCGCCTGATTTGTATTCATTAACGCTTGAAGCTGAAGAATATGCACTTCAGCTCAGGAAATTTAAACTCTCCATCATTAAAAGGCATCTGACAGGCGATATTAAAATTCACCTTTCTCCGACTTTTATCAACCATATGGTAAATGAACTGGAGGAATATTTGCTTGTACTTAAATACTTGAAAAAGCGGGAAGTGCCGCCTGTTTTCCACGAGCTGCACCACCATATGCTGTGGCTGATGGATGCCGCCGGACATGCTGGTGCAATTGCCGATGATCTGGATGCGGTTGAAAAACGTTTGAAAAAGAAGAGCAGGGAGTTTGTCAAACACTTTGAACAGTTCTACATTAAATCCGTTGAATTGACGGGGTATCTCAGAGCGAATGTTGAATCTTTTCCCGCTCTCAGAAGGATGAACAAGGACGTAAAGCTTGAGATCGAACTGTTCCGTACCTTTTTGAAAGAAGTGGAGGAGTTGGAGCTTACAGATCAGATGCTCGGTACGTTCTCTGCACTGATGGCAGACCATATGATGAGGGAAGAATGCTATTATTTAATGAAAATCGCCGAATCGACAAACACGCAAAAACCTGCGTGTGACCCTGCAAAACCGAGGCTGCTTGAAAAGTAATGCCGGCGGTTTTGCTATTTTTTTGATGAAGCCGCGAATCGATTTTGGCACCTGCGGTTTGCACAGCCCTTTTCATGCGATTATAATTCAGAATATATAGAAAACCTAAAGACTCTTTGGAGGGCTTTTTCGTGCAAGTCAGAAAAATAAAGGATTCGGATGCCAAAAGCTATCTCAAACTCTGTGAAACGATCGATGAAGAATCTGAATTCATGCTGTTTGAACCAGGTGAACGAAAGCTTCAGGCACAACGGCAAATTAAACAGATCGAATCCGGAATGTGCGAAGTTTTTGTTTGTGCGGCTGACGACGGAAGCTTAATCGGATATGTTGCAGCAGCCAGGGGGCAGGTTCAGAGAGCTCGCCACCGCGCCCATGTGGTGATCGGCATACGCCAAGCGTATATCGGACAAGGTATTGGAGTAAAGCTGTTTCAGGCATTGGAAAAATGGGCCTGTGAAGAAAAGCTTCACAGACTTGAACTGACTGTTATGACTCATCATACAGCCGCCGTTCGTTTATACAAAAAAACGGGCTTTATCATTGAAGGCACTAAAAAGCATGCTTTGAGAGTAATAGGGCAATATGTTGATGAATATGTCATGTCCAAATGAATCAACGAATAGCAAAGGGAGGTTTCAAATGAATGACGGGTGCCATCAGGCCATTGCTGCTGTCAGTTATTACAAAACAGAACGGACGATTGATTTTAACCGGCAAACTTATACAAAAAAGCAGAATCAAATGTACTTGTACAACGATAAAATTTTAACAGCAAGCCGCCAGTATCGTTTGGAGCACGTCTATGACGTTTCATACAGACCTTTTTCCGAGGCCGGTTTGCTTTACCTCCATACGAACCAGGGGGTATTTGCTTATGAAGTGAACGTTGACCCCGGGTATTTCATTGAGGCTTTTAAAAAACAGAAAAATCCAATTGAATAAATTGCAATATATATGAAGTTTTTAGCAGTAAATGCTAGAATGAATGTTGGGAATTTTGCAAGGGAAGGAACATACCGGCCTGTTAGGGCGATTGGCCTTGTTGACTTACCGGGCTAATGTCACTTGGCGGTATTTATATGTCACTGCTATGCTTGATGAAAGAACGTCCGCTTAGGCTGCAAGTGTATGTTTGAGCAAAAGATTTTAAGCGTCTTTTTCCAATTTTCTTTCACATAACGAGTCCTTGACGTTCCCAGTATATCGAAATACATAGGCGGTTTAACTTAATTAGAGAAGTAGAGAGGACAGGACAGCTTAATGAAAAAGAAGAAACAGAATACGGTTCAAAAGATCGTAGAAGCCGGATATCATCTGTTCGCCCAAAATGGATATTCGGCAACCTCTGTAGATGAAATTATGAAAGAAGCCGGTTTTTCTAAAGCTACGTTTTATTTGTATTTTAAGTCAAAGGAGATGCTGTTTCTCCATATTATGAATGAGCAGATGGAAGATCGCTTTCAAACCAGCATGAATTGTTTTCGAAAAAAGACGCTGAGGGGCTTGCTTGCAGGGATTGAACACTTGATTCAAACATCAAATAAAGAGCATTCGACAGCGTTATTTTTGGAATTTATGGCAAATAGTCATAGATATCCTGAGATTCAAAGAAAAGTAGCCCTTCTTTATGAGCAGTGGAGGGAGTTTTTTGTTGAAATGATCGAGCAGCTGCAGGAAGAAGGCATCGTTCAGAAACAGCTCAATCCGAAGGTGATGGCGTCTACGCTGATTGCGATTTTTAACGGCTACAACCATCAACACCACGCGGATCCGTCGATTAATAAACAGGAACAGCTTCAGTCCATTATTTTCTTGCTGAATCCGAAGCTGCATCTCCAGATAAAAGACAAGCTATGACTACATCATAAGACTTTTGAAACAGCCGGCGCTGCCGACCTTGAGTCGGCGGTTTTTTTCGTCAGATGAATCCTCTTCAGTACGCCGCAAAATAAAGCAAATCAAATGCATCCGTTTAACAGTTCTCTTTTAAATAGTTGACACAAGCAAATCGTTATTATACAATTATCTCGAATTCGAGATAATTAAAAAGGATGAATGCCATGGGCAGTCAGGATATGGAGAGATACGAAGAGGAGTTGTCTTTAAAGGCATTTATTGTCTTGTCTCGAGCATTACAATCGATTAAAAAGCGCATCGAAGAAGACATTAAATGTTTAGGACTAAACCCAACTGAGTTTGCTGTTTTAGAATTAATCTATAGTAAAGGTGATCAGCCGATACAAAAAATAGGCGAAAAGGTATTAATCGCAAGCAGCAGTATGACCTATGTTGTAGATAAACTAGAGAAGAAAAGTTTAATAGTGAGAAGGCCTTGTCCTAAAGATCGCCGTATAACATACGCTGCCTTAACGAATGAAGGAACTGCACTGATGAACAATCTTTTTCCAAAACATAAAGCAGCTGTGAAAGGCATTTTCGGCGGGCTAGATATGAAAGAAAAAGAAGTTCTAATTGAAAAGTTGAAAAAACTGGGCTTCCATGCCCAAAGCATGTAAATTTTTTTGCGATAATATCTCGAATTCAAAATATATGAATTCATAATAATTATCGATTGCGAGGTTAGTGGTGATGACCGAATTTTTAGAATTAGTAAAAGAAAGACGATCAGCAAGTAATTTTCTTCCTGGGTATTCAATTTCCGAACAGGAGCTTAATGAGATATTTGAAATCGTCAAATTGGCTCCCTCTGCTTTTAATTTGCAGCATACAAACTATATTACGGTGTTGGATAAAGAAAAGAAGAACATGTTGCATGAAGCAGCTAATGGCCAATACAAGATTCTAAGCTCATCGGCAGTCATCATCGTTTTAGGTGACAAAAAGGCCTTTCATCAAGCAAAAGATATCTACGAAGGTTTAAAACTGCTCGGAGTCCTCAATAAACAAGAATACGATGATATGGTTCACGATACGGTTTCTTTCTATCAATCCAGAGGGGAAGAATTTCTAAGGGATGAAGCCATCAGGAATGGCTCATTATCTTCTATGCTCTTGATGATGGCTGCTAAAGAAAAAGGTTGGGATACTTGTCCCATGATTGGCTTTGATCCTCTAAAGGTTAAAGAGGTATTGAATATAAGTGAACAATATGAGGTTGTCATGATGATCACCCTCGGGAAGGAAAAAACAGAAAGCAGAAAACCGCGGGGATTTAGAAAACCTGTAAATGAATTTGTAACCTATATCTCATAATAAAGCTAAGTTTTATGAAAGAGGAGTGAAATAAAATGAAAAAGAAAACAAGCGGAATCCATCACATTACAGCGATTGTCGGCCATCCGCAAGAGAATGTGGATTTTTACGCTGGCGTTCTAGGTTTACGTTTAGTGAAAAAAACCGTTAATTTTGATGATCCGGGAACATACCACCTGTATTTCGGTAATGAAGGCGGAAAACCGGGAACGATTATGACATTTTTTCCATGGGTAGGTGCCCGTCGAGGAGTAATCGGAGATGGTCAGGTGGGAGTTACTTCTTACGTCGTTCCTAAAGGTGCAATGGCATTTTGGGAAAACAGATTAGCAAAATTCAATGTGCCTTATACAAAAATGAACCGTTTTGGAGAGGAATACTTGGAGTTCGATGATCCGCATGGACTTCATCTGGATATTGTCGAAAGAGAAGAAGGGGAAAAGAACAACTGGAAATCAGGAGAAATAACACCGGATCATGCAATCAAAGGATTTGGCGGAGCAACACTTTTATCTAAACAACCGGAAAAAACGGCTGAATTATTAGAGAAGGTCATGGGGCTTGAAAAAGTTGGGGAAGAAGGAGATTTTGTACGTTTTCGTTCTTCTGGTGATATAGGAAATATGATTGATTTGAAATTAACAACTATAGGCAGCGGACAAATGGGGACTGGTACAGTTCATCATATTGCCTGGAGAGCTATTGATGACAATGATCAATTAGAATGGCAAAAATATGTTGCGGAAAATGGTTATCGTGTTACACCTGTGCAAGACAGAAATTATTTTAACGCGATTTATTTTAGAGAACACGGAGAGATCCTATTTGAAATTGCAACAGATCCTCCAGGATTCGCCCATGATGAATCACATCAAACAATGGGAGAACAGTTAATGCTGCCGGCCCAGTATGAACACTACAGAGAGCAGTTAGAAAGAAGATTAATTCCTATAACAGTGAAGGCGCTGGATTAATTTTTTTAAAGGAAGTGATTCAATGCTGTCCATTGATCCGCATACCAAAACGGAAAGAGAGAACTACAAGTTTTTAATCGGGAGTATTATACCGAGACCTGTTGCGTTTGTTACAAGCTTATCAGAGGAGGGCGTTTTAAACGGAGCTCCTTTTAGTTATTTTAATATTGTATCCTCAAATCCCCCGATGATCTCCCTGTCTATTCAACGTTTGGAAGGGAGTCAAAAGGATACAGCGAGAAATATTTTGAACAGCAAAGAATTTGTGGTCCATATCGTTGATGAACAAAATGTTGAAAAAATGAATACAACGGCCGCCAGCTTACCTCCAAGTCAAAGTGAAGTTCAGTTCGCGGAGTTAACTCCCGTTGAAAGTGTGAAAGTCTCGGTACCGGGCGTAAAAGAAGCAAAAGTGCGTATGGAATGTGTTCTGGAATATTCATTAGAGTTGGGAGATAAACACTCACCCGGCTGCGATTTCATTATAGGCAGAGTCGTTCAATATCATATCGAAAGCGGCATTTATGAAAATGGAAAAATCGATCCAAGAAGCCTCGGTGCCATCAGTCGCTTGGCCGGACATGATTACGCAAAGATTGGTGAAATCTTCACCAGGGAAAGACCGAAGTAATAAATCATCTATAATATCTCGAAGTTGAGATTTATTAAATTGAAATGTTTTAAGTTTATTCTAGTAAGGAATAATAATGGCAGCTAAACACCTTCAAGGGGGTGGTTCTTAAAAGGTTTACCAAAAAGAAAACAAAAAAGCGGGTGTGAAAATATGGGGTTTTTAGACAAATTATTTAAAAAATCAAAGGAGATGGATCATATGTCAAATGTAAAATTAGCTGTAGTTTTTTATAGTATGGGCGGAACAAACTATCAATTAGCCAAATGGGCTGCAGAAGGAGCAAAAGAAGCAGGTGCTGAGGTCAAAGTATTAAAAGTACAAGAATTGGCTCCGCAATCAGTCATTGAGGGAAATGAAGTGTGGAAATCAACTGTTGATGCAACAAAAGACATTCCAGTCGTAACCTCAGAAGATATCGAGTGGGCAGATGCTATTATATTCAGTACACCAACACGTTTTGGTAATATGGCATCGCAAATGAAACAGTTTCTTGATACTCAAGGCGGACTTTGGGCAAATGGCAAGACAGTTAATAAAGTTGTAAGTGCAATGTCCTCCGCTCAAAATCCACATGGTGGTCAAGAAGCAACGATCTTGTCCTTATATACTTCAATGATGCACTGGGGAGCTATTATTGCTTCTCCTGGATACACTGATCCTGTCCTATTTGGGGCTGGCGGAAATCCATATGGAACGAGTGTTACAGTCGATCAAAACGGAAAGATGATTGAAGACGTAGAAGCTGCAGTGAAACATCAAGCAAAACGCACAGTGACAGTAGCTGAATGGGTTAAAAAGGGCAATCGGGAATAATTGAAATTTAATATTAAAAGAGCCAATCATTTGGCTCTTTTCAGCTTGTCGACAAAG
>NZ_MRBL01000001.1 GCF_001969855.1 Bacillus haynesii | reverse complement strand
TTTTTAGATATATATCAAAGAAATAACAAAATTAACTTTAGAGTTAAATCAAAAGTAGACATTACAAAGGTATTAAATTCAGCATCTGAACATGAGACAACAAAAAAAGATTTTATTAGATGCATTTCAAAAGTTGATAGTTTTATTAAGAAACTGAAAGTTTTACTAATAGATAAAAATGAAAAGAAAGATTCAGATGATCATTTGAGAAAAGAATTGGATAAAATATTCAATCTAACACATTCAAAGTTAGCTAGGAGAACCCTGCAAAATTTTTATGCCCTTTGGCATATACTCTCAGATATAAATTACGAGATGGTAAAACATCATAGAATTGAGTTGAAAAAAGAGGTGTCTAGTCTTTTTAAATATACAAAGTCAATTCCATACCAAGATAGCTTTGGATTAGAAAAATACAAAGAAATGGTAAGCTGTTTATTGAAAAAATTCGAGATAGACGATAGAAAAATAAAATTAACATTGGACGAAAAAAAGAATTTGTTAAACAAACAAAATAACTGTTGTCCTATATGTTTAGCTGATTTATTTATTAACGATGAAATTGAGGTGGATCATATTAATCCTTTGGCCAAAGGAGGAAAAGACAAGTTTTTAAACCTTCAGATCACCCATAAAGGGTGTAATAGGAAAAAGGGAGTTAACGTATGAGAACTAATTAAAATAATATTTTTAGGGCTAAAAGAATTCCCTGACTTAAGTTTTAAGTATAGGTTCCTATTTTAAGCTATCCAAAGATAGGACACTATAGATGGTTTAATAGGCTATCGACTGTTTTTTATCCGACATTTGTAATGAAAGCGTTGACATGTGCAAAAACGGGTGCTAAAGTATAGTTACAAACTAATATCAGCAAGTTTCTTAAGGATTGTTACTGCTTTTGCAGGCAAAACCTAAGTTGCGTACAGCTTTCTGGGATATTGTCCCGTTTAAGCCGGCGTAATTTAGGTTTTTTTTATACTCAAAATGAGGAGGTGATGTGAGATTTCGAGGATTCTTTCGGCAGCAGGCCAATAAAAAAGCCGGGTGAAGGCGGCCACCTTCAGTCCGGCAGATTCCCCCAAAAGAGGAGGTACTCATATGGATTATAATAAAGTATCGAAGGACATTTTACAACTCGTGGGCGGTGAAGAGAACGTACAGAGCGTGATTCACTGCATGACAAGACTGCGTTTCAACCTTTATGACAATGCGAAGGCAGACCGCGCGAAACTGGAAAGTTTGCCGGCTGTAATGGGCACCAACATCAGCGGCCAGCAGTTTCAAATCATCATTGGAAATGATGTCCCTAAGGTGTATAAAGCGATCATTGCCAACAGCGGGCTCAGCGATGAAAAAGCGGGTGGGCAGCAAGCTGGCAAAAAGAAAAACGTGCTGTCCGCCATTTTTGATGTGATATCAGGCGTATTTACGCCGATTCTGCCGGCGATCGCCGGAGCGGGTATGATCAAGGGGATCATTGCGATCGCCGTCACGTTCGGCTGGATGAGCGAAACTAGCCAGGTCCACACCATTTTATCTGCCATCGGCGACGGAGCATTTTACTTCCTGCCGATTTTGCTGGCGGTCAGCGCCGCGAGAAAATTCGGCAGCAATCCTTATGTTGCGGCGGCGATCGGAGCGGCAATTCTGCATCCCGATCTGACAGCACTCCTCGGTTCAGGAAAAAGCATTTCCTTTGTCGGGTTGCCTGTAACCGCTGCCACTTATTCGTCAACCGTCATTCCGATTTTGCTCGCGATTTGGATTGCATCGTACGTTGAGAAATGGATTGACAAAGTCACCCCGACTTCGTTGAAGATGATTTTTGTACCGACGTTGACGCTGCTGGTTGTCGTGCCTGTCACATTAATTACGGTCGGTCCGCTCGGTGCGATTGCAGGGAACTATCTGTCAATCGGTGTGAACGGTTTATTTGAAAACGCCGGTTTAATCACGATGATCCTTTTAGCAGGAACGTTCTCGCTGATCGTCATGACAGGAATGCACTATGCTTTCATTCCGGTTATGTTCAACAACATTACGCAAAACGGCTACGATTATTTAATACCTGCGATGTTTTTGGCGAATATGGGGCAGGCTGGCGCGTCATTTGCCGTCTTCCTGCGGTCCAGAAATAAGAAATTCAAATCATTGTCGCTGACGACAAGCATCACGGCTTTGATGGGGATTACAGAACCGGCGATGTACGGTGTCAACATGAGACTGAAAAAGCCATTTGTCTCCGCGCTTCTCGGCGCCGCTGTCGGGGGTGCATTCTACGGCATCACCGGCGTAGCAGCATATATTATTGGCGGAAACGTCGGTTTGCCTGGAATTACGACATTTATCGGCCCGACTTTTATACAGGCGACGATCGGTATCGTCATCGCGTTCTTTGCCGCAACGGCGTTTGCTTTTGTATTGGGATTTGAAGACATTCCGTCAGATGAAGCCGATGAACCGGCGGCCGCTCCATCTGAAGCGGGCGCGGGAGAAATCATTCAAAGCCCGCTGAAAGGCGAAGTCAAAGCATTGAGTGAAGTGGATGATGCGACATTTTCAGGAGAAGTCATGGGAAAAGGCGTTGCCATTGAGCCTGAAGAAGGCAAAGTGGTGTCGCCGGTATCAGGCACGATCACAACCGTTTTTCAAACGAAGCACGCCCTCGGCATCACAAGCGACAATGGGGCGGAAATTATTATCCATATCGGAATCGACACAGTGAAATTGAACGGTGAGCACTTTACCGTGCATGTCAATAAAGGAGACGCTGTAAAGCCGGGAGACCAGCTTGTCTCATTTGATATGGACGCGATTAAGGATGCAGGCTATCAGTTGATCACGCCGGTTATCGTCACAAATACGGACCGATACCAGTCGATCAAGCCTTTGAAAACGGATGAAAGCGTTGACATTGAGGAAGCGCTGATCGCGCTTGCGTAGAAAGGGAAAGCCCGACAAATTTGGATGAGGTGAAATGATATGACTGAACAAATGAAAAAGTTTCCTGAAAGTTTTTTATGGGGCGGAGCGGTTGCCGCAAACCAAGTGGAAGGCGCCTATAATGTCGGCGGCAAGGGACTCTCGACAGCCGATGTGTCGCCAAACGGCGTCATGTATCCATTCGATGAATCGATGGAGTCATTGAACCTTTATCACGAAGGCATCGATTTTTACCACCGCTACAAAGCAGATATCGCTCTTTTCGCCGAAATGGGATTTAAAGCGTTCCGGACATCGATTGCCTGGACGCGGATTTTTCCTAACGGCGATGAAAGTGAACCGAATGAAGAGGGCCTCCAATTTTACGATCGTCTCTTCGATGAGCTATTAAAACACGGTATTGAGCCTGTAGTGACGATTTCCCACTACGAAATGCCGCTCGGTCTGATTAAAAAATACGGCGGCTGGAAAAACCGGAAAGTGATCGAGTGCTATGAACATTATGCGAAAACGGTTTTCAGCCGCTATAAAGACAAAGTGAAATACTGGATGACGTTCAACGAAATCAACATGGTCCTGCATGCGCCGTTTACAGGCGGAGGCCTTGTATTTGAAGAAGACGAAGACGAGTTAAATGCGATGTACCAAGCGGCGCATCATCTATTTGTCGCAAGCGCCCTTGCGGTAAAAGCAGGCAAGGATATTATTCCGGACGCTAAAATCGGCTGCATGATCGCCGCCACGACGACATACCCGATGACGCCAAAACCGGAAGACGTGCTTGCCGCGATGGAGAATGAGAGAAGAACGCTGTTTTTCTCGGATGTACAGGCACGCGGGGCTTATCCGGGCTATATGGAGCGTTTCTTTAAGGAAAATGGGATTACGATTGAAATGGCTGAAGGTGATGAAGACATTCTGAAGGAAAACACCGTCGACTATATCGGTTTCAGCTACTATATGTCAATGGTTGCGAGCACGAATCCGGAAGACTTGGCAAAAACGGGAGGCAACCTGCTCGGAGGGGTTAAAAACCCGTACCTTGAATCGTCCGAATGGGGCTGGCAGATCGATCCTAAAGGGATCCGCATTACGCTGAATACATTGTACGACCGCTATCAAAAGCCGCTTTTCATTGTTGAAAACGGGCTCGGCGCCGTCGATGTCGTCGAAGAAGACGGCTCCATCCAGGATGACTACAGAATCAACTATTTGCGTGATCACTTAAAAGAAGTAAGAGAAGCGATCACAGACGGCGTCGACTTAATCGGCTACACATCATGGGGCCCGATCGACTTGGTCAGCGCATCCACCGCCGAAATGAAAAAACGCTACGGCTATATTTATGTCGACCGTGACAATGAAGGAAACGGCACGTTTGCAAGAACGAGAAAGAAAAGCTTTTACTGGTATAAAAATGTGATCGAAACGAATGGCGAGAGTTTGTAATATACAGAATGGCTGTCCTGTACAGGACAGCCCATTTTTTTCTCTGTAGCGCATGAAAACGATTTGCTATACACTTGACTTAGAAAATAGACAAAAAGCGCGGTGAGGCAAATGTTTAAACTGCTATTGATCGAAGACGATGAATCGCTGTTTCAGGAAATAAAAGAGCGGTTAACCGGGTGGTCATACGAGGTGTACGGCATCAACGATTTCAGCGAAGTGATGCAGGAGTTTACGGCGATTAAGCCCGATTGCGTCATTATCGATATTCAGCTGCCGAAATATGACGGGTTTCATTGGTGCCGGCAGATCCGTTCCCGTTCCAACGTTCCGATTCTCTTTTTATCTTCGCGCGACCATCCTGCTGATATGGTCATGTCCATGCAGTTCGGAGCGGATGATTATATTCAGAAGCCGTTTCATTTTGACGTGCTGATTGCCAAAATCCAGGCGATTTTCCGTCGCGTTTACGACTATAATACGGAGCCTGAGATTCTCAAGAAAACGTGGTGCGGTGCAACCGTTGATCCCGAACAAAACCGCGTCAGTAATAAGGCGGGTACGATCGAACTGACAAGGAATGAAATGTTCATTTTAAAACAATTGATCGACCAAAAAAACAAAATTGTCAGCAGGGAAGAATTGATGAGAAGTTTATGGAACGATGAGCGCTTTGTCAGCGATAACACGCTGACAGTCAACGTAAACCGTTTGAGAAAAAAACTGGATGCCTTGAACTTGGGACAATATATCGAGACGAAGGTCGGCCAGGGCTATATGGCGAAAGAAGAAGGATGATGAGAATGCTGAAAGCATTTTTGACCGAGAGGCGAAGCTGGATCGCCATATTTGTCTTGCAGCAGATCCTCTTTCTGTTTATCGCTTATGTCGATTCATCCATTCCCTTTACGTCGATTTTGTATATGATCTATTTGTCTTCGTTTATTTTTATCGTTTTTGTACTTGTCCGCTTTCGGAGGGAAACGAAGTTTTATAAAAGTCTGGAAGAATGGGATCACAATCTCGATGTGACAAACATTCGAGAGGCGGAAACGCCTTTCGAAACGATGATTGAAAAAAGCATGACCGAGCAAACGAAACAGTTAAAGCAAGAGGCGGCACAGCGTCGCATGGCATTGGAGAATGAAAAAGATGAACTCATGGCCTGGATACACGAAGTCAAAACGCCGCTTACCGCCATGCATTTGATCATGGAGACGATCGACGATCAATCATTAAAATCGAGACTCGACTATGAATGGCTGCGCGTTCACCTGCTGCTCGACCGCCAGCTTCATCAAAAGCGGATGTCATTTATCGAAAATGACTTGTCCCTTGAAGCTCTAGAGCTCAAACCTTTGATCTTTAAAGAACTAAAAGATTTGCAATCATGGTGCATTCCAAAAGGGATCGGATTTGATATACAGCTGGAGGCAGGAGAAGTGCTCAGCGATGCGAAATGGCTGTCATTTATCTTGAGGCAGCTGCTGACAAACGCGGTGAAATACAGCGAAGCATCCGATATTTTGATTAAAAGCTATGAACAGGATGGCCAGGTGCATCTCGCAGTTCAAGACTTTGGACGGGGCATCGATCCAAAGGATATTCCGCGCGTGTTTGACAAAGGCTTTACATCAACAACGGAGCATCATGATCAGGCCGCCACGGGGATGGGGCTGTACTTGGCGAACAAAGCGGCAATGCCGCTCCTGATTCATATCGAGGTTGATTCTAAACCGGGAACGGGTACAACCTTTACGCTGATTTTTCCGAAGCGGAATGAATTTTCCCGTGTGCTTGGCGTGTGACAAAAATGTCACACGCTTTTCTTTTTTGTTCGCTTAATCGAAGGAAAACGGCTGTCCTCCTTTCTATAATAAAAATATCCAGTCAAAAGGAGATTTAAAAATGATGATTTTAGAAGCGAAAAAAATACGAAAAAGCTATGGAAATAAGCACAATAAACACGAAGTGTTAAAGGGAATCGACCTTCAGATCCAAAAGGGTGAATTTGTCAGTATTATGGGCCCGTCAGGTTCAGGCAAAACAACATTGCTCAATGTTCTGTCTTCCATTGATCAGGTGAGCGGCGGAACGATTGCCATCAACCAAGCTGAGATGACGAATATGAAGGAAAAACAGCTTGCAGAGTTCAGGAAGCAGCATTTAGGATTTATCTTCCAAGAATACAATTTGCTCGATACGCTGACCGTGAAAGAAAATATCCTTCTGCCGCTGTCGATTACGAAAATATCAAAAAAAGAAGCCGGTCAAAAGTTTGAGGAGGTCGCGAAAGAATTAGGCATCTTCGAGCTGAAGGATAAATATCCGAATGAAATTTCCGGCGGGCAAAAACAGCGCACATCAGCAGCCAGGGCGTTTATTCATGAACCGAGCATTATTTTCGCTGACGAACCGACTGGTGCGCTTGATTCGAAATCCGCATCAGACTTGTTAAATAAGTTGAGCCAGTTAAATCAAAAGCGCCGGGCCACAATCATTATGGTCACCCATGATCCCGTCGCCGCGAGTTTCTGCAGCAGAGTGGTTTTCATAAAAGACGGACAAATTTACACGCAGCTGAATAAAGGCGGACAGGACAGGCAGATGTTCTTTCAGGACATCATGAAGACGCAAGGCGTGTTAGGCGGGGTTCAGCATGAGCATTAATCAGCTGATCTTCCGCAACCTGAAAAAGAATATACGGAACTATTACCTTTATGTGTTTGCGTTAATCTTCAGCGTGGCGCTTTATTTTGCGTTTGTTACGCTGCAGTATGATCCGGCGATCGATGAAGTGAAGGCATCGATAAAAGGCGCAGCAGCTTTAAAAGCAGCTTCCATTCTTCTTGTGGCAGTAGTAGCGGTATTTGTTTTGTATGCCAATACGATTTTTATTAAAAGGCGCAGCAAAGAAATCGGTTTATTCCAGCTAATCGGCATGAGGAAGCAAAAAATTTTCCGCATCTTAAGTTTGGAAAATGTCATGCTGTATTTCGGCTCTTTGGTCATTGGGGTGTTTGCCGGGTTTTCGATCTCAAAGCTCGTGCTTATGACTTTATTTAAAATTGTCGATGTTCAAGCTGAAGCCAAATTGAATTTTTCCGGTCAAGCACTTGTGCAAACCGTCATTGTATTCTGCGGAATCTACCTGCTGGTGATGGTGATGAATTATGCGTTTATCAAAAAGCAAAGCATTTTATCATTATTTAAAGCGACATCAGCTACGGAAGATAAGGTAAAGAGAATATCCGTTTTTCAAATGATCATCGGCTTATTGGGCATCTTGTTTATTTTGTCGGGATATTATATTTCCACTGAGTTGTTCAGCGGAAAATTCAAGACCATAGATGAGCTGTTTTATGCGATGAGCTTTATTCTCGGTACCGTTATCATCGGAACGTACCTCTTTTATAAAGGATCGGTCAGCTTTGTCTCCAACATCATCCGCAAAAGCAAAGGAGGCTACTTAAATATTTATGAAGTGCTGTCCCTTTCATCGATCATGTTCCGGCTGAAATCAAACGCCCTATTATTAACGATCATCACCACCGTTTCGGCACTGGCGATCGGTTTGTTATCCTTGTGCTATATTTCGTATTACTCCGCAGAGAAAACCGCCGAACAAAATGTGGCGGCTGATTTCGCCATGACAAATCAAAAGGATGCAAAACGGTTCGAACAACTATTGGATGAAAACAACATTTCATACAGCAAAAAAGAAATTCATGTCATTCAAGCGTCTTTCAATCTGGAACAAGTTGTCCAAGGGGATCCTGAAAATATGGCTGGAGACCCGGGGAAGTTACCCCTCGCCGTGGTCAGCGATGCAGAGATTGACGGGATTGACGTGCTGAAAGGAGACGTCATTTTCTCAGGATATACCGATCTTCTCCAGAAATTCATGGCTTTAAAAGAGACCGGTGCCGTTAAGGTAAAGAGCAGGAATGAGACAATCCCATTAAACTATTTAGGCTTGAGAAAAGAGTCCCTCTTATCCTTCAACTTTACCAGTGGCGGATTGCCTGTAGCCGTTGTGGATGATGCGCTGTTTAAACGTCTGAGCCGAGACAAAGATCCAAAATTACAGCAGAAGAAGCCGAGTCTTTTTTACGGGATCAATTTAAAAGATGAAGATCAGCTTCAGCAGGCAAATGAACTATTTGCAACGGTAAACCAAAGCGATCAGCATTTATCACTCCTCGATGCAAGCACAGCTCAAAAATCGCTTTTCGGACTTACCATGTTTATCGTAGGATTTCTAGGACTTACGTTTCTGATCACATCAGGATGCATCCTTTATTTTAAACAAATGGACGAAAGCGAAGATGAGAAACCGAATTACACGATCTTGAGAAAACTTGGTTTCACGCGCGGGGACCTTCTGAAGGGGATACGAATCAAACAAATGTATAACTTCGGCATTCCATTGGTTATCGGCCTGTTTCACAGCTACTTCGCCGTCCAATCCGGCTGGTTCTTATTCGGAGCAGAGGTGCGGACGCCAATGATCATCGTGATGGTGCTGTACACCGCTCTGTATTCTATTTTCGGTTTGCTGTCCGTTCTTTATGGCAAGAAGGTGATCAAGTCGGCGCTGTAGCTGAGCCGTGTGGAATCTCGCGTCGCTTGAAGGAAAACGATGACCCTATATGGAGAAAAACTCCTTTACCATATTGAACATCATCCACCGGTTATTTTTAGAAAGGCATAATCAAAAGCCCATCGGACTCATCCGATGGGCTTCCTCATTTCCTACAGTTCAACCTTGTAGAGCGTTTGCTGCGGTCGGCCGCCCGGGCCACCCCTTGTACCCTGCTGTGCGGAGCTGTCTGTACTGTTCGTGGTACTGCTGTATTCGTCAGACGAAATTTCGGTTCCGTTTTCTTTGATCCAGGAGACAAGCTCACTGTTGCCTGAGTTGTTGTCGTCGATTAAGAAGTATTTTACTTTTCCTTCTTTGACGAGGTTTTTCAGCTCACTGACCGACAGGATCGGGTCAGTGCCGTTGAATCCTCCGAGCGCCATGACATTTTCGTCGGCATTGATGATATACGGGGCTGCGGTTACTGTTGTCAATGTCGCGAACAGGTATTCTTCACCCGTATGATGTTCCCGGAGGTATGTGAGCAGTTCTTTGTCCACGTCCGAGCTGAACATTCCGCCTCCGTTGGAGCTTTGCAGCTGAGGACCTGATTCAGGAAGAACGCTGTTCCCTCCGTAAAGGATCGGTGTTGCCGACCAATAGAGCGGTGTCAGCAGAAGCACGCACAAGCTGATGATCGTGAGCTGCTTTCCGAATGGATGGCTTCGCTTCAGCATCAGTAAGGCAATGATGACACCCAGCCCCAAGATTCCCATGATATACATCCAGGCGCTGCCGATTTGGTTTGTATAAGCGCTTAAAATATACACTTG
Source organism: Bacillus haynesii (assembly GCF_001969855.1). Classification (GTDB taxonomy): domain Bacteria; phylum Bacillota; class Bacilli; order Bacillales; family Bacillaceae; genus Bacillus; species Bacillus haynesii. Next base: position 313,070 of record NZ_MRBL01000001.1, on the reverse strand, counting down.
GAATGCTGCTGTCGTCAGAACGGCTGCCGGCAGCAGATAACTTGCCCAGTCTTTGTGATTTTTGTAAAGGTCGTACATCGCGTACCAACCGACGCCTGACAACGCGGCGATCGGCGGCGCCAGCATAATCAAGTAATAGTGGTGGAAGAAACCGGCGATGCTGAAGAAACCGGCAACAGGAACGAGCCATGCAGCCCAAAAGATTGTTTCTTTCATTTCGCTTGTTTTTTCGCGGCGGTTGCGGAACCAGCTGATGATCATGCCGAGCAGTCCGAATAATGCGAATGGAAGCATCCAGCTGATTTGGCCTGATAAAGCCGATTGGAAGAGGCGCAGTGGTCCTGCGTCACCGGTGCCGAACATGTTCATGCTTTGTCCGCCGCCTTGACCTCCGCCTGGTCCGCCATTGCCTCCGCCCGGTCCGCCTCCGGTTGGCGGCTGATGGCCGCCGTTTGCCCCTTGAGAACTGCCGTCAGCCGAACCGCCCGCACCCGGCGGCTGCATTGCGCCATTTTGTCCATTGGAGCCGTCGGACGAACGGTTTCCGTCTTGAGCTTGCGCATTGCCGTCGGTCGCGCTGCTCGCACCCGGCGGCTGCATCGCGCCATTTTGTCCATTGGACCCGCCGGATGAACTGTTTCCGTTCTGAGCTTGCGCATTGCCGTTCGGCTGCTGCATGTCTCCTCCAAAACCGTTCATATCGCCGCGGGCGTTGCCCGTCGTCTGGCCGAGCAGCCGCTCAGTGCCGTTGTAGCCGAAAGCCAGTTCAAGCACGGAGTTGGTTTGGCTGCTTCCGACATACGGGCGGCTGTCGGCCGATGTATAGTCGACAGCAAGCGCCCAAGAAAGCGAAATGCCGGTGAGGACAATAAGCGATAAAACCGCTGAAACGATTTTTTTCTTCCAATTCGCATGGGCCGCAATGAGATAAAACAGCAAGAACGCCGGAAGCACCATGAATGCTTGAAGCATCTTCATATTGAACCCGAGGCCGATGAGGCCAAACGCAGCGAGCAGCCAGATCAGCCTGCCTTGTTTGACCGCCTTCATCAGGCACCATGTACCAAGAAGGAGCGTGAAGACGAGCATGCTATCAATATTATTCGTCCGGCTTACGGCTACCGCGATCGGCGTCAGCGCCATCACCAGCGCCGAAATGCGGGCGGCGCCTTTTCCGAATTTCGGCTTAATCAGTGCGTAAAGCAGATAGACGGAGCCCGCTCCTGCAAGCGCCTGCGGCAAAATCACACTCCACGTATGCACGCCGAAGATTTTCGCAAATATGGTCTGAATCCATAAAACGAGGGGCGGCTTATCTACTGATACGAACCCGGAAGAGTCGAATGACGCAAAGAAGAAATTGTGGAAGCTTTGCGTCATGCTTTTGACTGCCGCCAAGTAATACTGGTTGGCGGTATCGTCCTGCCAAATGTTATATGTATTCAGAATAAGAGCTGCCAACAAAATGAGAATCAGAATGACATCAAGTTGTTTGTTTTTTATTTTCATCATCACTTTCACCTCTTTATGTTCCCTATTCTAGAAGAAAAATATGAACAAGTTATGAATAAAAAGAGAACAATCTTTATTATTTGAATGGAAAAAAATAAATATTTTTTGGAAAAAGGTGTGTACTTTTTCATTTTTGCGCTGTATACTGTACTACAACAGAAATATAAAACATAAAACTGTTCTATAAAAAGGAGGATGACACAAATGAGCTTGAAAAGTCCGATGGAATTTTTCAGAACGCTTCCGAAAAAAACGTGTCCTGAATGCGGCGAAAAGATGGAGGAGCAGGCTGAATCTTACTTCATGGAATGCGAGCGCTGTCTTGCCAAAAAAGGCGAGTAAGAAAACTGTATTATAACAAAGCATGTAAAGGGGTAGGGAGACATGAAAACAGAGGAGAAGAGAATTCACATAACCGGATCGATGAATCCGCAGTATGAAGAGATTTTGACAAAAGAAGCGCTTCAGTTTATCGGACGTCTTGAGCGTCATTTCGGGGGAAGAAGGCGGGAATTGCTGCATTTGCGGACGATCAGGCAAGCTGAAATCGATCAAGGGAAGAATCCCGGTTTTTTGGCGGAAACGAAGCATATTCGCGAGTCGGACTGGACAGTCGCGCCGCTTCCTCCGGATTTGGAGGACCGCAGGGTTGAAATCACCGGCCCGGTCGACAGAAAAATGGTCATCAATGCTTTAAATTCAGGAGCCAAAGTCTTTATGGCCGACTTTGAAGATGCGAACTCGCCAACTTGGAAAAACTGCATTGAAGGCCAGGTTAATTTGCGGGACGCGGTTCGCGGGACGATTTCTTTTACGAATGAACAGGGCAAACGCTATGAGCTGAAAGAAAACCCCGCCGTCATCATTGTAAGACCGAGGGGATGGCACTTGGAAGAGAAGCATGTGCTGATCGGCGGCAAGCCCGTGTCAGCAAGCCTGTTCGATTTTGGCCTTTATTTTTTCCATAACGCAAAAGAGCTGATCAAAAAAGGAAGCGGCCCTTATTTCTACCTTCCAAAAATCGAAAACCATCTGGAAGCAAGGCTGTGGAACGACGTATTTGTTTATGCGCAAAACGACTTGCGCATTCCGCAGGGCACGATTAAAGCGACGGTTCTCATTGAAACGATTCTGGCGGCTTTTGAAATGGATGAAATCCTCTATGAATTGAAGGAGCATTCAGCCGGACTTAACTGTGGCAGGTGGGATTATATTTTCAGCTTTATTAAGAAATTCAGGAACAGGGATGAAGTCATTCTTCCAGACCGCTCAGCCGTGACGATGACGGTTCCCAACATGAGAGCCTACTCCCTCTTGGCGATTCAAACATGTCATAAACGAAACGTCCATGCGATCGGGGGAATGGCGGCACAAATTCCCGCTAAAGACAAACCTGAGATCAATGAAGCCGCATTTGCCAAAATTCGCGAAGATAAGGAACGTGAAGTAAAAGACGGTCATGACGGAACATGGATCGCGCATCCCGGCATGATTCAAACGGCGCTTGATGTATTCAATCAGCATATGCCGTCGGCGAACCAGATTCATAGAAAACGGGAAGACGTAAAGGTCGAGGAAAAAGACTTGCTGGAAGTACCGAAAGGCCGGATTACAGAAGCAGGCGTCCGTACCAATATCAGCGCCGGCATCCGCTATGTAGCTTCATGGCTGTCGGGCAGAGGCGCCGCTCCGATCGACCACTTAATGGAGGACGCTGCAACGGCGGAGATATCCAGAGCCCAGCTTTGGCAGTGGATTCGCCATCCGAAAGGGGTTCTTGACGATGGTCGGAAAGTGACCGCCGGAATGGTCAAGATGATGAAGGAGGAAGAAATGCAGAAAATCTTCGAGGAAGCCGGCATGGAACGTTTTCGGAGCGGCCGGTTCGAAGAGGCCGGACAGTTATTTGAGCAGCTGATTTTGGATGATGAATTCGCGGAGTTTCTAACGATACCCGCTTATAAAAACATATAATGGGGGAATGTGCGATGCTGAAAGAAAAACAACTCGCAGAAAGCTGGGAGCATGAAGAACGCTGGAAAGGAATCACAAGGCCGTATCAGGCGGCTGATGTCATTCGGCTGAGAGGTACGCTCGAGATTGAATACACGATTGCAAGGCGCGGCGCCGAAAAGCTGTGGAAGCTTCTCCACACAGAGGATTTCGTCCCGGCGCTGGGTGCTTTGACCGGAAACCAAGCCATGCAGCAAGTAAAAGCCGGATTGAAAGCGATTTATTTAAGCGGCTGGCAGGTGGCTGCTGATGCCAATTTGTCAGGGAGCATGTATCCTGACCAAAGCCTTTATCCGGCAAACAGCGTGCCGGAAGTCGTCAAAAAAATTAACCGCACGCTGCAGCGCGCCGATCAAATCCATCATATGGAAGGGAAAGAAGACATCGATTGGTTTGCCCCGATTGTGGCCGACGCTGAAGCAGGCTTCGGCGGACAGCTGAATGTGTTCGAGCTGATGAAAAGCATGATTGAAGCCGGCGCCGCAGGGGTTCACTTTGAAGATCAGCTGTCGTCTGAAAAAAAGTGCGGGCATTTGGGCGGAAAAGTGCTGCTTCCGACGCAAACGGCAGTGCGCAATTTGATTGCGGCGCGCCTCGCCGCAGATGTTATGGGAGTCCCGACCATTCTTATTGCCCGCACGGACGCGAATGCGGCTGACCTGATCACAAGCGACGTCGATTCATATGATGCGCCGTTTTTGACGGGAGAACGAACAGCGGAAGGGTTCTTTAAAACAAAGTCGGGCCTTGATCAGGCGATTGCGAGAGGCTTGGCGTATGCACCGTATGCCGATTTGATCTGGTGTGAAACGTCTGAGCCGAATATTGAAGAAGCCCGCCGATTTGCACAGGCGATCCATGAGAAATTCCCGGGTAAACTGCTCGCCTATAATTGCTCCCCTTCGTTCAACTGGAAGGCCAAACTGGATGACAACACCATCTTGAACTTCCAGAAACAGCTCAGTGAAATGGGCTATAAATTTCAATTTGTCACACTGGCGGGCTTCCACGCTTTAAATCACGGCATGTTTGAATTGGCCCGCCAATATAAGCACCGCGGAATGGCGGCGTACTCTGATCTACAGCAGGCCGAGTTTGCCAGCGAAGGCCACGGCTATACGGCGACAAGGCATCAGCGCGAAGTCGGAACGAGCTACTTTGATGAAGTCGCCCAGGTCGTGACAGGCGGGACTTCATCAACCACTGCACTGAAGGGATCGACTGAAGCGGAACAGTTTCAATCATAAAAACGTGAAAAAGCCGCCCGTCATTGGGCGGCTTGCTTGTTGTCTATCAAGTTAGCAATTGACATCATTGGAAGGGGCGGTAAAAGGGTTTTCCCTAATAACAGTCAGTGTCTGATGATTCTTGTTGTTTCTTTTGGCCGGCCGGTTGTCTTTGCTGAAAGAATAGAACAAATACACAGCCATTGTCAAAATCAAGATAAACATCATCATAAATATCCCCTCCAAATTTTTTTGTCTTCGTTATATATGACGAATGAGCCCAGGGAAAGGTTTCAGAAAATTTATATTTTTCTATAAATATTTTTGGTCACTGCACTAACTGTATGAAACCGGCGGTTCTATACAAGAATAAAACTGAAAAACTCAGGTTGACATCATAATCATTGATGTGTAGAGTAAAAGTTAATGTAATAGGAAGTCCACTAGGGGAGCCGTAAGCCGGCTGAGACAAGAAGCGATCTTGGACCCTTTGAACCTGATCTAGTTCATACTAGCGTAGGGAAGTGGAGCCGGTGTCTTTATGATTTCATCATACCAAGGCCGCTCCATTTTGGGGCGGCTTTTTTGCATATAAAGCCGCTTGCCCCCCTGTGCCTTCCTTATAAAACCGATTGCTGAGGAGGCTATCTACATGAGTTTTTCTGCAGAACTTCGCCGCAAGGCAGACCCTATTTTTGAAGCCATTTTTGAGCATCCGTTTGTACTGGGGCTGGCGTCCGGCAGGCTGAAAAAGGAGCAGCTTATGCATTATGTGAAGCAAGATTACGAGTATTTGAACGCCTTTATTCAAATCTACGGAATTGCGATTTCTAAGTGTCAAAACCGAGAAGACATGGAGATGTTCCATGAGCAGATTTCGTTTGTATTAAACAGCGAAGTGCACCCGCACAACAACCTGTGCCGGGCCGCGGGGGTGGAGTATGAATCTCTGCAGGGCTATCCGCTTGCGCCTTCTGCCCATCATTATATCCGCCATATGCTGACGGCGGCGCACGAAGGTACGCTGGGAGAGATATTAGCCGTCTTGCTGCCTTGTCCGTGGACATATTGGGAGATCGGAAAAAAACTGATGATGGACGTTCAGCCTGATCCATCGCATCCATTTTATGACTGGATCTGTTTTTACGGAGACAGAACCGATTCAATCACGACAAAGTTTTGCGCCCGCCTGGATGAATGGGCCGAAACAGCGGGCAAGGCTGAAAAAGAAAAGATGAAGGAGCTCTTTTTGCAAAGCTGTCAGCTTGAATACGGCTTTTGGGAGATGGCTTATACGGTTGAAGATTGGCCTGTGGAAGTGGAGGCGGTGAGACGATGAATTGGAACATGAAAGAAGTCGTGATGGCAGTGATCTTGTCCGTGGCATGCGGCGTCATTTACTTAGGATGGTCCACCTTATGGATCCCTGTTTCAGCTATTGTCGGGCCCGTCGGAGCGAACTTTATGTTCGGCATTTGGGTGATCGCAAGCCCGATTGTCGCTTATATCATCCGTAAACCGGGTGCGGCGCTGATTGCCGAGACGGCAGCTGCGGCGGTCGAACTGCTGACCGGAAGCCACTTTGGACTGTCAGCATTATTAATCGGAGTGTTCCAGGGAGCCGGTGCGGAAATTGCGTTTGCGATCTTTCGCTATAAGCGTTATAACCTATTTACTCTTATGCTTTCCGGTGCGCTTGCCGCGGTCGGGAGCATGACATACAGCCTGATGGCAAACGGTTTTGCCTACTATACAACGCAAACGCTGATCTTGACGCTTATCATCCAAATCATCAGCGGCATTGTACTCGGCGGCTGGCTGGCAAAAGCCGTTGTCGAAGCACTTGCGAAAACGGGAGTCCTGAACCAGTATGAGATCATGAAGGAACAGCGGAAGAAGGATGATGCCGATGCGTTCATTTCTCGGATGCAGTAACCTTTCCGTCCGTTTTTATCATCGTCCTGAAACAGTCTTGGACCGGGTCTCGCTGTCGATCGGGCAGGGAGAAAAAGTGCTGATACTCGGTCCGAGCGGAAGCGGCAAATCGACGTTGTTGTCCGTGCTTTCCGGCATCATTCCTGAACATGTCGAAGCTGAAGTCAGCGGAGAGGTTAATCGCAGAAAGAGCGCCGGCGTGATGTTTCAGGATCCGGATTCGCAGTTCTGTATGCTTCATGCCGACGAGGAAATCGCTTTTAGTCTTGAAAATCGATCCGTTCCCCCAAAAGATATGAACGGCATCATCTCGGAGCTGATGGAGCTGGTCGGATTAAAGATAGATCAGAAAACGCCGATCGAAACTTTGTCAGGCGGGATGAAGCAGAGGCTGGCATTAGCGTGCCTGCTCGCTCTGGAACCTGAAGTGCTGTTTTTTGACGAGCCGACGGCGCAGCTGGACCCGGCCAGCCGGAAAGACATCTTTGCCTTGCTCCGTGACGTTTCCCGAAAAAACGGACAGACGATGGTGTTCGTCGAACACGTGCTGGACGGCTGTATCGAGTGGATGGACCGCGTCATTCTTTTCAATGGAAAGGGACAGATCATCGCTGACGGAAAGCCGGAAGAAATCGTGAAACATTTTCAGCCGGAGATGAAAGCGGCAGGTATCTGGCAGCCGAAACTGTATCCTGCGGTATGGGAAGATGTCATCACACAAGATGATCATCCGCTCGCCGTCAAGCTCTCTTCTACATTGAAAATGAAAGAAGAGGTGGCGAAAAACAGGTCTGCAGACAGGGACATATTGATCCGCACAGAGGACGCAGCGATCGGCTATCGGAAAAAGATCGTGGCCGACGGCATCACCCTTGAGATTCCAAGGGGGGAATGGATTTCGGTCATCGGCGAGAATGGCAGCGGAAAGAGTACGTTTTTAAAAAGTCTGATCAGGCTTGAAGCGGTCAAGAAAGGGCGCCTTTATCTGGAGGACCGGGAGCTGAAGAAATGGTCCGACCGGACGCTCTATGAGAAGGCCGGCTTTGTCTTTCAAAATCCCGAGCTTCAATTTATTCGGGACACGGTGTTTGATGAGATCGCGTTCGGGGCGAGACAGCGGGGCTGGCCGGAGGATCAGGTCGAAAGGAAAACGGCTGAATTGCTGCAGGAATTCGGGCTTGATGCACATCAAAAAGCGCATCCCTTTACATTAAGCCTCGGGCAGAAACGACGTTTAAGCGTTGCGACGATGCTTTTGTTTGACCAGGATTTGCTGCTGCTTGACGAGCCGACATTCGGTCAGGACGAAAAGACGGCGAAAGAATTGATCAAGCGATTAAAGGAGCGGCAGGAACGGGGGACGACGATTGTGATGGTGACGCATGACATGGACATCGTCGACGAGCATTCCGGCCGGGTCATCGTATTTCATCAAGGGAAAGCGGCATATCAAGGAACGCCGTATCAATTGTTCTCTGATCAAGACCTGGTCCGCCGCTTTTCATTGATACCGCCGCTTCACTACCGGCTCATGCACGAAAGAAAGGAGAGGGTTCCCGTATGAAAAGCAATGGTTCATTTCTTTCGGCATTGAACCCGAGCGCCAAGCTCTTTTCTCACCTCCTGGTCATGTGCATTCTCATGTTTGTTTCAAATCCGAAACCGACTTTTTTCATTTGGCTGTTTGCGGTCGCCATCGGAATTTTTTTCGGGGGATGGACGTTGTCTTATTTGAGTAAACGGCTATTGCCTTATCTCGTCTTTTTTATTCTCGTCTTTTGGATGATGGCCGCTTTCGGAAAAGGCGAGGAAACGATTTGGGAATGGGCCTGGTTCCGCGTCACCGAGGAAAGCGTCGGTAATGGGCTGACAATCGCGCTGCGGATGCTCGGCTTTGTCACATACGGTCTCTTGTTTACGTCAACAACTGATTTGACGCAGTTTATTATGAGCCTGATTCATCAATGCAGACTGTCGCCTAAGTGGGCCTATGGCTTGTTGGCCGGTTTTCGTTTTGTCCCGCTTTTTCAGTCGGAGCTTTCGCAAATGAAAGCAGCGCATAAAATCAGGGGCTATAAGCAAAAAAACAGCTGGAAGGCGTTTATTCGCTATGCACTGCCGTTGTTTTCGCAAGGCATCCGCAAATCGGAAAGAATCGCTGTTGCCATGGAAGCGAGAGGGTTTACCGGTACAAAAGACCGCACCTACTATCAAACAGCGCGGCTTTCCGGAAAAGACTTCGTTTATTTTGCGGGTCTGGCGTCAGTCGCAGCTGGAATATTGCTCATTTTTTAAGGGGATTTTTACTGGGCCGCATTGCGGCTCTTTTTTATAAATCGGGCACTGACGGGCATTCTGTAAAATGTAAACATTTCGGACGTTGACTGAAACATATTGACCTAGGCCAAAAAGGTTGTACAATCAATGTGTACCATATGAAAAAAGAAGTATAAAAAATCCCCTTAAAAGATGGGAGTGGCGCGATGTGAAAATTGCCAAAGTGATCAACAACAATGTGATCAGTGTTTTAAATGAACAGGGTCAGGAATTAGTGGTCATGGGCAGGGGAATCGCTTTTCAAAAAAAGCCTGGTGAAGCGGTGGATGAATCGAGAATCGAGAAGATTTTCAGGCTTGATAATAAAGATGTATCAGAACGGTTTAAGACGCTGTTGGACGAAATTCCGATCGAATTTATGGAAATGTCTGAAGAAATTATCTCCTATGCGAAATTAAAGCTCGGCAAGAAGCTGAATGACAGCATTTATGTCTCGCTGACCGACCATATTCATTTCGCCGTCGAACGGCATAAAAAGGGCCTGGATATTAAAAACGCTCTGCTTTGGGAGACGAAACGGCTGTATAAAGATGAGTTCGCCATCGGCAAAGAGGCGCTGGCCATCATTGAAAAGAAAACGGGGACAGCTCTTCCGGAGGATGAAGCCGCCTTTATCGCGCTCCATATCGTAAACGCCGAGCTGAATGAAGAAATGCCGAACATCGTCAATATTACGAAAGTCATGCAGGAGATTTTAAGCATCGTCAAATATCACTTTCATATCGATTTTGACGAAGAATCGCTTCACTATTACCGTTTCATTACCCATTTGAAATTTTTCGCGCAGCGGCTGTTCAGCGGAGCCTATATGGAAAGCCGGGACGACTTTTTATTTGAAACCGTCAAAAATAAGTACCGCGACGCTTATGTGTGTACAAATAAAATCAGGCAGTACATCGAAAAAGAATACGGTCATCAGCTGACAAACGAAGAGCTACTGTATTTGACGATTCATATCGAGCGGGTCGTTCATCAAAAATAGAGGATGATGCCAAATGAAAGCGTTGACAATTGGATAAATGTATGCTACTTTTTACTTACATCAACTTATACAGGTTGTTAGGATTGTTACTGATCATGCAGGCAAAACCTAAATGACTGTGAGCGGGATTCTTATGCCCTTGTTTTTCACAGTGATTTAGGTTTTTTTATTTTCATCATGTCTTAAAACGGGATTGTTACTGTTCGGCAGGCAAAACCTAAACTAAGCCTTCTTTGTACTGGCTTTAGTTTAGGTTTTTTATTTTTTAACAGCTTGATAGGGCTTTAGGAGAGACAGGAGATGATCAACGATGAATGTTCAATCAATGGCAAAAAATATTTTGGCGTGCGTCGGCGGGGAGAAGAACGTTGTATCACTTGTCCATTGCGCGACACGGCTTCGCTTCAAATTGAAGGATCGTTCCAAAGCAGACAGGGAAGCGCTTGAAAATACGGATGGCGTGGTAACCGTGGTGGAGAGCGGCGGACAATTTCAAGTCGTTATCGGCAATAACGTTCCTGAGGTCTATAAAGAAATCGGCCGGATCTCTCAGCTGTTGGAAGGTTCTGCGGCCGATCACAGCCAAAAAGAGAAAGGAAGCCTCGCCGGTAGATTGGTAGATGTCGTATCAAGCATTTTCACTCCGCTGCTCGGCGTCATGGCGGGAGCGGGGATTTTAAAAGGCCTGCTTTTGATTTGTACAAATGCCGGCTGGCTCTCGCCGGAAGAGACGACATATACGATTCTTTACGCGGCAGCCGACAGCCTGTTTTATTTCCTGCCTTTGCTGCTCGCTGTTACGGCAGCCAAAAAATTCGGAGCGAACCCGTTCATAGCGCTGACGATTGCCGGGGCGCTGATCTATCCAACGATACTCGAACTGAAAAACAGCGGCGCCCAGACGGAGTTTTTCGGCATTCCGGTCGTCTTGATGAATTATACATCGACCGTCATCCCGATTATCCTTGCAGTGTTTGTGATGAGCTATCTTGAAAGATTATGTATGCGCTTTATTCATGAAAGCGTGAAAAACTTTATTACCCCTTTAATCTGCCTGACGGTGATGGTGCCGTTAACCTTGATCGTATTCGGACCGCTCGGCGTTTACACAGGAAACGGGATCGCGGCTGCGATTCTGTCCGTTTTTGATCTCAGCCCGATTCTGGCAGGAGCGATTATCGCGGCCTTATGGCAAATCCTTGTCATCTTCGGGATTCACTGGGGGATCGTCCCTGTCATCTTGAACAACATTGCCGTCCACGGCAAGGACTACATCAAACCGGCGACGGCAGCCGCCGTGTTTGCCCAAACAGGAGCCGCATTTGGCGTCATGCTGAAGACGAAAAACAAGAAGTTGAAAGCATTGGCAGGATCAGCTGCCGTTACCGGGATATTCGGGATTACAGAGCCGGCCGTTTACGGGGTGACGCTCAGGCTGAAAAAGCCGTTTGTATGCGGTGTCATCAGTGCGGCGGCAGGCGGAGCCATTATCGGATACTCCGGCAGCGTCGCCCTCGCTTCGGGTGCTCCGGGCTTGTTGACGATTCCGATTTTTTACGGGCCAGGCTTTCTCGGCTTCATCATCGGAATCTCAGTTTCGTTTGTTTTATCGATTTTGCTCACTTACATTGTCGGCTTTGACGACCCTGTGGAGGAGACAAAGGAGCAGCCCGTTGAAAACAGCGGCGGTGAACCAATTTACAGCCCTTTGCAAGGAGAAGTTCTGCCGTTAACAGAAGTATCAGATAAAGTGTTTGCATCGGGGGCGCTTGGAGAAGGAATCGCGGTGCTTCCGTCAAAAGGCGTTGTCACCGCTCCTGCGGACGGCATCGTGACAACGGCATTTCCGACGGGTCACGCATACGGCATAACGTCGGAAAGCGGAGCCGAGATTTTGATTCATATCGGAATGGACACGGTCAGACTCGACGGAAAGCACTTCAATTCTAAAGTCGTGCAGGGGCAAAAAGTGAAACGGGGTGATATACTCGCAGAATTCGATCTGGACGCTTTGAAAGAAGAAGGATTTGACGTGAAAACGCCGATCATCGTTACAAATTCCGGTCAATACACGGATATCATTCCAACGGATCAAAAAAAGGTGAAAACTGAAGAGCAGATCATCACTTTAATTTCATCACCATGGGAGGAAAATAATCATGAAATATAAAACATTAGCTCAATTTCCGGAAGATTTTTTGTGGGGCGCGTCTACTTCCGCTTATCAAGTGGAGGGCGCTTGGGATGAAGATGGAAAAGGGTCTTCTGTCATCGATGCGCGCGAAAGCTACCCGGAAGGGACAACCGATTTTAAAGTCGCAAGCGACCATTACCACCGCTATAAAGAAGATATCGCTTTGTTTGCAGAAATGGGCTTCAAAGCATACCGTTTTTCGATTGCCTGGACGCGCATCATACCGGATGGGGACGGCGATATTAATCCAAAGGGCATCGAATTTTACAGCCGTTTGATCGATGAACTCCTGAAATATGGAATCGAACCGATTGTTACGATGTACCACTTCGATCTGCCGAATGCTTTGCAGAAAAAAGGCGGCTGGTCGGACAGGGCCACGATTGATGCCTTTGAAAAGTATGCGAAGATCCTTTTTGAAAGCTACGGAGACCGCGTCAAATACTGGCTGACCATCAATGAGCAAAATATGATGATTCTCCACGGGTCTGCACTCGGTACACTCGATCCGAACTTGGAAAATCCGAAAAAAGAGCTTTATCAGCAAAACCATCACATGCTCGTCGCACAGGCGAAAGCGATCAAGCTTTGCCATGAGATGCTGCCGGAAGCAAAAATCGGTCCTGCGCCGAATATCGCGCTCATCTATCCCGCTTCTTCGAAACCGGAGGACGTGCTGGCGGCTTTTAACTATAATGCGATCCGCAACTGGCTTTACTTGGATATGGCCGTATTCGGACGGTACAATACAACGGCATGGGCATATATGAAAGAAAAAGGCTGCACACCGGTCATCGCCGAAGGGGATATGGATATTCTGCGGTCAGCCAAGCCGGACTTTATCGCATTTAACTACTATACATCGCAAACGGCTGAAGCGAGCAGGGGTGACGGCAGCGACACGGCTGCGCGAGGCGGCGACCAGCATTTGCAGACAGGAGAAGAAGGCGTATACAGGGGAAGCAGCAATCCGCACCTAAAGAAAAACGCATTTGGCTGGGAGATTGACCCTGTTGGTTTCCGTTCGACGCTGCGCGAAATTTACGACCGCTATCAGCTGCCGCTGATCGTCACTGAGAACGGCCTCGGCGCGTTTGATCAGCTTGAAGACGGAGATGTCGTAAATGACGACTACCGCATCGATTATTTAAAGGAGCATATTAAGCAAATTCAGCTGGCCATCACGGATGGAGTCGATGTTTTCGGCTACTCCCCATGGTCTGCCATCGACTTGATTTCAACCCATCAAGGCTGTTCAAAACGCTACGGATTTATTTATGTGAATCGCGATGAATTTGACTTGAAAGACTTGCGCCGCATTCGCAAAAAAAGCTTTTACTGGTATAAAGACCTGATTGCTTCAAACGGCGAAACACTCGATTAAACAAAGAAAGAGGATGTTCAGATAATCTCTGAATATCCTCTTTTTAGTTTGAAAATAATCATTTTAAAATTTACAGAAGATTTTTAAAAATATGAATGTATATCTTTTTAAAGCGTGTTACATTCGAAACGGAACGAACAACAATGAGGAAAGGAAGAAAGAACCTATGACATTCAAAATCGAAACACTTCCAAACTATCGCATTGCTTATATGCGAAGAGTTGGTCCCTACGGTCCTGCCAATATTGAGGTAATGGAGAAGTTGAAAAAATGGGCTAAGAAAAAAGATCTTCTTGAGTCTGCCATTCTGTTTGCGATTCCACAAGATAACCCGGAAACAACACTGCCTGATCATTGTCGATTTGATGCTTGTATTGTGATACCGCATGATTATCAAGTCGATGATTCAGTTTTTGAAGGCGAAATTTCCGGCGGACAATACCTGATTTACGATGTTAAACATACAGCGGAAGATATTCAAAAAGCATATTCTGATATTTTTTCATCCCTGCAAAACAATGAATATCAATTGGACAATAGACCAATGATGGAAAAATACATGGGGGATATGGTGAACAATCCGTATTGTGAAATATGTGTACCCTTAAAATCGGTTTAATTCGTTTTTTCTTGTGTAGTTGTCACAAGGAGGAGAGGGCAAGAAGTTATCAGTCGATCGCTTCTTGTCCAAAACTTTAAATCTATTAAAAGAGTTTAACTCGCTGACAGACAGGGTAAATCATAAAATAGCATTCCAGATCAACTACATAGGGAATAAAAATGAGGAGGGATGACAAGTGAATAACAATGATGGCCGCCGCAAAGTCAATGAGCACAGCAAGGATCAACAACTCGAACAGTACCGGTCCGACAACCGGGGCAAAAAAATGACGACGAACCAAGGTTTGCGCGTATCTGAAGATGAGCACTCCTTAAAAGCAGGCGTGCGCGGTCCGACGTTGATGGAGGACTTTCATTTCCGTGAAAAAATGACCCATTTTGACCATGAACGGATTCCGGAGCGCGTCGTCCATGCGAGGGGTTTTGGCGCGCATGGCTATTTCCAGGTTTACGAGCCGATGACGGAATATACGAAAGCAAAGTTTCTTCAAGATCCGTCAGTGAAAACACCGGTGTTTGTCAGGTTCTCAACTGTAGCGGGTTCCAGGGGCTCGGGTGACACTGTCCGCGATGTCAGAGGATTCGCGACAAAGTTTTATACAGAAGAAGGGAACTACGACCTTGTCGGCAACAACATCCCCGTTTTCTTCATTCAGGATGCCATCAAGTTCCCTGACCTGGTGCACGCCTTTAAACCGGAACCGAATAACGAAATGCCGCAGGCTTCTACGGCGCACGATACGTTTTGGGACTTTGTCGCCAACAATGAAGAAACGGCTCACATGATCATGTGGGCGATGTCTGACAGGGCGATTCCGCGAAGCTACAGGATGATGGAAGGCTTTGGCGTTCATACGTTCAGGTTTGTAAATGAAGAAGGCAAGGCGCGCTTTGTTAAATTTCACTGGAAGCCCGTCCTCGGCGTCCATTCACTCGTCTGGGACGAAGCGCAGACAATCGCCGGAAAAGATCCCGACTATCACCGCCGCGATCTGTGGGAAGCGATCGAAAGAGGCGATGAAGTGGAGTATGAGCTCGGCGTGCAAATGATTGACGAAGAAGACGAGTTCAAGTTTGACTTCGATATCCTTGACCCGACAAAGCTTTGGCCGGAAGAAATGGTCCCTGTCAAAATCATCGGCAAAATGACGCTGAATCGAAACCAGGACAACGTTTTTGCCGAAACCGAACAGGTCGCTTTCCATCCGGGCCATGTTGTTCCGGGGATCGATTTCACAAACGATCCGCTTTTGCAAGGCAGGCTCTTTTCTTATACGGACACACAGCTGATCCGATTGGGAGGGCCAAACTTTCACGAAATTCCGATCAACAGGCCGGTTTGTCCGTTCCATAACAACCAGTATGACGGCTATCACAGGATGACGATTAACAAAGGGCCTGTCGCTTATCATAAAAATTCGCTGCAAAACAACGATCCGGCGCCTGCTTCAGAAGAAGAAGGCGGATATGTGCACTACGAGGAAAAAGTCGAGGGCAAAAAAATCCGCCAGCGCAGCGAAAGCTTTAACGATCACTATTCGCAAGCGAAGCTGTTTTGGAACAGCATGTCTCCCGTTGAAAAAGAACATATCATTTCAGCGTTCCGCTTTGAAGTCGGAAAGGTCAAAAGCAAGGATGTCCGCCGCCAAGTCGTTCATATGTTTAACCGGGTTGACAGGGAGCTTGCCAAGCAAATCGCTGCGGGTGTAGGCGTAGAGCCCCCTGAAAAAGACGAAGGCTCCAATGTGACGCTCAAATCCCCTGCGCTCAGCCAGGAAAACACGGTGAAACTGCCGCAGACAAGGACCGTCGCCATATTAGCAGAACAAGGTTTTGATGATGAGGACCTCAGCCGGGTGTTGAAAGAGTTCAAAAAAGCCGGCATCATGCCGGACATTGTCAGCTCGGCACTCGGTGTGATCAAAGGGGCTGGCGGCACAGAAATAGAAGTCGGAAACACTTTGCAGACGGTCGATTCCGTGCTGTATGATGCTGTTTACATTCCGGGCGGCCAAGAAAGCATAGAACGCCTGCAAATGCATAAAGCCGCATCGGATTTTGTCAATGAAGCATTCGGACATTATAAAGCGATCGGAGCCTCAGGCAAAGGGATCGATCTCCTGCTGTCTGCCGCCGGTTCCCACGCGGCTGCACAGCCGGGCATTATCACCTCTCGTAATGAAAAGAGCAAAGACGACTTCGGCAAAAAGCTGGTCGAAGCGATCGGCGGGCACCGCCATTGGGATAGGCAAGTTTCATAGTGAAGAGATTTCTAAGCACCCTGTTTCAAGGGTGCTTTTTCAAATAATGAATAAAAACAGTTTAAAACTTCCTGGATAAAATAATCCATGATGAAAATACCGTGATAATCTGTAATGAAACCAATATCCGAATCACATCAATTCCCGCTAATGTGATAAAGCCCATTTGCATTCCGATGATGAGCACCAAAAGGTACACAGATAAAGCGATCATGGAAAACTGCATTCCTTTTTGTCTGATGTGTTGAGATCTTTCATCCTTTTGTTTGAATTGCGGGTAGAGGTATCCTCCGGCAAAACTTAAAAAAGCTAATGTGCCAAACATTAAAAGTTCGATTAAAGATATTGAACCAGCAGCTATACCGAAGGCCAGTTTTGCAAGAAATATAAAGACAAACAATCCTCCAATGATGTAATAGATTTTTCGCAAAGCCATGACATCTCCTCCTTATTAGAGTTTTGTATTTTTACCCAATTATATAGTAAAGTTAACTTTACGTAAAATGAACTTTACAAAAAGGACAAAAAAACTTGCCACGTGAATGGCAAGTTAAGAAATGATTGATTAAAAATCCGATTACCACACAAACAGCCCGACAATCCCCGCGCTCAACAGCGACACCGCTATTCCGCTGACAAGGAGCTTCCGCACGTTTCTCCCGATAATCGCCGATTTTTCTCCGTTAAATAAGGAATTGTACGTTCCATAGATCATCCCGATTGTGCTGAAGTTGGCAAACGACGTCAAAAATGTTGTGGCCACGGCGGCTGTATGGGGTGAAATCGCGTCTAGCTGCGTTTTTAAATCCATCATCGCGACGAATTCGTTCGTGGCGAGTTTCATCCCCATCAGCTGTGCAACATACATCGCGTCGCCCGGCGCCAGTCCAAGCAGGAATGCGAACGGACTGAAGATGTAGGAAAAGATTTTTTGAATCGTCAAGCCGTCTACGATCAAGCCCAAAATACCGTTCAAACATGAGGTTAAAGCGACATATCCAATGACCATGGCGAGAATGACGATGACCATATTCATTCCGACCATCATGCTGTTTGAAATCGTTGAGAAAAAATCCTTCTTCTCTTCTTTTGGCGGTACGTAAATGATGTCTTCATCCTTAGTGACTTCCACCGGGTTTAAAATGCTGGCCAAGATCAACGCATTTAAGCAGTTCAGCGGAATGGCGGTAAATACGTATGTCGCAGGAACCATCGTTAAATAAGACCCGAGAATCGATCCGCTGATGCTGCTCATGCTCATGATGCCGAACGTCAGCAGGCGGTTGTCCTTCAATACGGCCAATTGCCCGCGAATGACGGCGAGCGCTTCAGTATTGCCCAGAAACATCATTTGAATCGAAAAGAAACTTTCTAATTTAGGAAGGCGTGAAACTTTCGAAATCACCCAGCCGATCTTATCTATCATCCAAGTTAAAATTCCGAAATAAGCCAGTATATCAAAAAATGTCACAACAAAAATAATCGGCAGCAAGGCGCTGAAGAAAAAGTCAACGGTTTCATTGCCCATCACGGACGGAAAGGCAAACGCGATACCGTCGCTTGCACAAGCGATCAGCCACGAAAAGAAAGAGGCGATCAGGTTGATGGCCCATCCGCCGATTTTTGTCCCAAGCATAAACCATGTCACAAAAAGCTCAACGATGAAAAGGGAGAGAATCGGCCTCCATTTCACACTTTTCTTTCGCGGAGAACAAAAATAAATCACAGACATGACAATGAAAATGCCTAAAATATTAATGAGAAAATACATGATGCCAACTCCCGAATGTTTTTTGAAAATAAAAAAGCTCTTACTTTTCATGGGTTCCGATAAAGAAAGCATGAAAAATAAGAGCAAATGAAAAATAGATATATTGTTTGCGCAATACACTTTTTACATGATCAAATCTATTCAAACTTCCTTGTAGTCTGGCGATTTACGGTTGCCAGGTAGAAACAATCAGACCCTATTACTGATTATATACAAGAAGTGAGCTTCTATTATTTTGTCTGTATTTTATCTCGAGATGGTGTAAAATTCAAGCTAAAAATATATTTTCACAATAATTTTTCAAATGAAGTCATGTCTAGGAGAGGGTGCAGGGCGCTTGTTGCTTAGTCTTTGAAAGCCGGCTTTTCAAGCGGGAAAAATGATTGAAGTGACGATGTACAGAACAACAGACGAAAAATGGAAGTTGATAAGATTCTTTTTATTAGAGGAAAATCGTAAGCGATTGCGCTTTATATCTTCATGATGCCGCCTATTATGGCGGTTTTTTTGTGAAACTTTATCTGGAAGTTCCCGTAAGTATAATGAATCGTTTCAGTGCTAAGGCCTCACTGTAACATACTAATGACACCGACAAATCTTACGTAAAGAGCGAACGTTAAATCAAAAGTCTCTAATTTAAATAGGTATAATTTCACGGTACTTTAGTTCGTTGAATGGAATGAAACTTTTTTGCTATGATTTTCCTATGTTTTTACAACTTGTATATATGTCCAATTTCAGAGAAAAAGAGGGATAATCAATTATGCTGTTAAAAAAGAACTATCTTCCTGTCGGCAGTGTTGTCGGCTTACATAATGATTCAAGACGTCTGCTTATCATCGGGAGGCAAATGTTTTCTGAGACAAACCATGTCATCAGAGATTATGCAGCTGTCGACTATCCAAACGGATTTACCGATCCAAAAGAGCAGCTAGTTTTATTTAATAAACAAGATATAGAAGTTGTGTACCATTACGGATATGTCGACCAAAAAGAATTGCAGCTTGATGAGTTGCTAACAGAAGCTGAAGCAGGAAAAAACGAAAATAAGGAGCAATGACGATGGGACATTTTCGCTTCAATAAAGAACTTTCACACAAGGCAGCGGGGACCATTAGTCAGCTGGAAAACGCCTTTAGCCATGTATTTGAGAACATGGTGTTTTTTCGTGAAGAATTAGACCGGCACAGCGGAAAAGCCGCCGCAGCGCTTCAGAAAAAAATGAGCGACAACATCAACTTTTTCAGTAAAGCGAGCAGCTGTTTATTATATTTTGCCGACAGTGTGCGCTGTTTTGCAAAAGCGGTCGAACTGACGGACGAATCCGACAAACCGGCCAATGTTCAGCCGCAGTCACGCTCAGAAAGAAACCATACGTTTTCGGCTGAAAGAGTTCAAAGTGAAATTAAAGTAAACGGTGAATCGTTACACCAGGCAACCGGAAAATTTGAAACAAATCTATCCACACTTGATGAAGTTTTGCACCATTTTGACACAATGCTCAGAGAAATGATGTATGAAACAGAATTTCCGTGGGAAAAATTTGATGACGTCTGGTCTGACGCAAAGTCGCACATCAAATCGATCATGACGGAGCTTAAAAAAAGAGTCAAAGAACTTTCGGCAAACGCTAAAAACATCGTTAAGGAATTAAAGCGTGTCGATAACGTAATTTCACAACAACTGCAAAGAGTGAAATGATGGAAGGGAACTAGAGTTATGGCATATTATAATAGAGAGCCAGAAATCACAAATATTATCAAAAGCCATGAAAGAAGAGCAAATCGAATGCTGCAGCATGCTCAATCCAGCCGTTTGCTTGAAGCTTTTAATAAAATATGGGTTTCGATAGAAAATAAAGAACTTCCGAACTTTGTATCAAAAAACGTAATGGATTTTAATGTGGCTGATATCAAATCGGAAATCAACGATTGGATAAAGGATTTAAAAGATTGTCAGGAGAATGCCAGACGCAAGTTTGAGTCTATGGAAGACCCCTCACCGGAAGACATACAGAAACGCAACAATATTACGAGTGACGTCGTTCTTTTAATTAGCCAATACGAGAATCTAAAAAATGGCCTTGATCAGGTGGAACAAGATTTCAGCAATGTCGCCCGCACCCACCGCGCCCCAATGCGCGAAGCCTTGACAGACATCTCAATCTTGTATAATTCGGTTAATCACGTGAAAGGTGACTTTTCGGATTATAAGAATGTTTCGGTTTATGTGCATGGGATTGAGGATAGTGGGAATGGTTTCTATGAAAGTGTAAAAGAGGCTGCACAGAAGGGTGATCTTATTATCTATGTCCCGAATGACGGAGGTAAAAGGGTATATAGGTTTATTGATAAAGATGGGATAATATATGAGGAAGATTCATATGAAAAGATAAAAAAAGTGGACACCTTTAACACAAACGGACGCCTCCATATTGTTTATGATACAGAATATATGAATGAACATCGCCAAGCGACAAGCGACGATTTAGCTGAAAAGCTGAATGAAATGGGGCTAATGAATGATACGACAAAGATCGATATGTTCGGCCACAGTTATGGCGGGAGAAGATCACTGCAATTTGCGATGGATTACCCTGATCATGTGCGAAGCATCACAACAATTGGAACCCCGTATGATAAAAATCTCTTAGCTATTGGGGCTAACAGAGCACGCTGGATCGCAGACAATGCTGCAGGAAGGAATACTACTGACACGAGTGATTATTTAGATTTTAATGAAGAGAACAAAAACAATGATAATGGCAAAGACTACAGTAATGCCTACACTGATATGGACAGTGAGGCGATGACTGAGGACATTAATCATTTGAAATCTGCCAACCCTGAGGTGTATCAAAAGCTTCAGAAAATGGACATTACCGCTGCGGCGGGATACAGAACAGAGGATACTGTGAGTTTTTCCCCTTACTATACCGCAAGCGGGAAGCATAAAATAAACAGTGATGATATTGTTTCAGTCGAAAGTCAACATGGGGAAATTTTAGGCGATCTTATTGATGAAAAACCAGAAATTGAAGTAAAAGGTTCCGGTGTCACCAAACCTGGACATATTTATGAAGTTGAAGACTCTGAATTTATAGACTTAATTCGAGAGGTTAATAAAAAAGAAGCAGAATAGGAGCAGTTTAATGATAAAAAAAAGGTTTGTAAGCTTTAGCATAATAATACTCTTACTAGTAATCACCGGCTGCGGTAAAGATGATGTTCAGGAAGTCATCTATAAAAAAGGCTTACCGAAAGAAGACAGTCCCGCATTTGGAGAATTTATGAGACATGAACTTGATTTAGCGACAGATGCAACTTTGAATTATCAAGATCATATTTATACGATTATGCGCAGTGATAAAGCAGGGCTTCGTTATTATAAATATACAGATAAAGAACTTATGGATTTGTACAAACCTATTTTCTCAGCTAAAAAAAATCCCTCGAAAAAGTTGTATGATTTAGCTCAAATCAATTTTTTAGAGAAAAGAAAAATAAACAATGAATTAGACGAAAATCTCCCGGAAATGACGTTAGACAAAAAGAATTTCCTAAAAGTGAAAACAACAAGCGGGGAAAAACAGTTTGAATTGCCTTCAGCAAATGGAAAAAAAGTATACTTAGCACTTCAAGAAATTAACAAAGAAAACATGCTTATACAAGTACGAATGTATAAAAAATTAAAAAATGGTAGCTTAGAAGGTAGACAAATTTATTATCTTTTTTTAAAACGAGATTTTTCAAAGCACGAGATTGTAAAAGAAGAGGAATTAAATTCATCAATAGAGTCAGGAAGATTAAAGGAATACTTATCTGTCTTTCCAAAAGTGACAGAGGATGGATCATATCGTAAGTTATTCGATAAATACACTTTCGAAAAAAAGACGAATAAAGTCCGGAAAATTAAAGACACTGATATTTTGAGCAAAGACGGTAAATATGTTTACATTAACGGAGCTAAAGAAAAAGAAAACTTTGTGATTTCGGATGGTATTCAACAGATACAAACAGTGGATAATTATCTAAAAGGAAATGAAAAATATGAAGCTCAGTTTAAGATTGACTTCAAGCAAATTGCAAAAGAGATGGATTTTAACGCAGGCGATGCAAGGATAGCTAATATTCAATATTTTAATGAAAATTATGTGGTACTGTTTATTTCATATCATGGAAAAATGATTGGAACAGCAGGCTCCCTTAATGTGCTGATTGACTTACAAAAAAATAAAAAACAGCCGACAGCTTATTTGGTTGATTTAGGGATATCTAGATGATTTTTATTTGAATTTTTAAAAGGAAAAAATTATTGGTTCAGCGGATGTTTTGAATGTCTTAAACAGCCGACAGCTTACTTAGTTGATTTAGGAATTGATTAGGGGGAGGACGAGTGTTCAACTCTATTTTCTGTAACAGGCAGGCCTCAAAGATAGTGCGAACTTTTCTGTTGGTATTCACTTTATTAGTTTATTTTGAATGGTTCGTAAGGAGTGAAATATTGTTGTAGGGCTTTTTAAGCCAATACAGTATACATTTATCATAAGAAAAGACCGCACCTCCTATCGTTAGACACTGCCTAGGTGCAGTTCATTTTTCACCCTTGCCTCACCTTCACCGACGCAAACCCATTCGGATTCGCAGAGTGCCAGTTCCAGGCGTCGCGGATGATCGCGATCAGGCTGTTGTGCTTTGGGGTCCAGCCTAATTCTTTTCTGGCTCTGGAAGAACAAGCGGTCAATGTTTCTTGTGAATCGATGTCCGTTTCTGTCAGATTTGCGGCGATGAGGGGAATGCCTGTGACATATTGGGCGGCAAGGATGATTTGTTCAGCGGAGTAGCTTTCGCCATAGCTGAGATTGTAGATTCGGCTATCCTTGCCTTTCCGCAAGTGACTGATGGCGAGCACGTGTGCTTCTGCCAAATCCTGAACGTGAATATAATCGCGGAAGCCAGTTCCGTCTTCAGGTTGATCTATGTGAACAAAAGGAAGGTGTCCGAGAGCGGTTCGCAGAACTTTTGAAATGAGATGTGTTTCGCTCCTCCGGTCTTCTCCGATGATGGCGGAGGCGCCGCACGCATTGAAGGAGCGGAGGATCACATATTTCAGGCCGTACGCTTTTTCCGCTTCCATCAGCATTTTCTCCATCATACATTTGACCTTGCCGTGCGGGTGAACGGGCTCAGGTTCGGTTTCTTCAGTGACAGGCAGTTCCGGACTGCCGTAGACGGCTGCACTTGACGCAAAAACGATCCGGCTGACATCGTATTCTTTCATCACGTCAAGCAGTGTTTCCATGCCTATCATGTTTGCGTTGAAAGAAGAAAAAACGCGATTCGACTGTGATGGAATGGGAGATGCTGCGAAATGCATGACGGCTTCAATGTCCTCATTTTCAAATACTTGCTTGAGAAAATGCCGGTCGCGAATGTCCCCTTTATAAAACGCAGCTTCGGGGTGAACGGCTTCTGCGTGTCCTGTTGCCAGGGAATCCACAACAACGACTCTTTCTTTTTTCTCAATTAACGTGTAAACGGCGTGGGAACCGATATAACCGGCTCCCCCGACAACTAGTATGCTCATCGGAATCCCTCCTTTTGGATCTCTCGTCTTCTACATCATATGGCGCTGCGGAGCTGCCGCCCGCCGCTGTTCTTCAAATCCGTATTTGCCGTCAATGATATAAAGCGGCCTGTCTTTCACTTCGTCATAAATGCGGCCGATGTATTCACCGATTGCTCCGAGGATGATCAGGATAAATCCGCTGAACAAGCATTGCAGAATGATCATCGACGACCATCCTGTAATGGTGCTTGTCGTAAACAGCTTCATGCAAACGACGATGAAGGCGTATATAAAGCCGACCGCTGACAGCGCGATTCCTGAGTAGCTTGCCAGTTTCAGCGGCTGAAAGGAAAATGAAGTGATGCCGTCGAGCGAAAGCTTCAGCATTTTTTTCAGCGGGTACTTCGTTTCCCCTGCAAGCCTTTCGTGGCGCTCGTAATAGACGGCGGTCTGCTTGAATCCGAGCCAGCTGACAAGGCCGCGGACGAATGGATTTTTTTCTTTCAGCTTGTTCATTTCATTGACCACTTTCCGGTCCATGAGCCGGAAGTCTCCTGTATCCACCGGGATATCAACGTCTGTGAGTTTTCTTAAAATCCGGTAGAACATGGCGGCCGTTTGCTTTTTGAAAAATGTTTCTCCTTCGCGCTTTGTGCGGACGGCGTATACAACGTCAAAGCCGTGGCGCCATTTTTCCGCCATTTCCAAAATCAATTCGGGAGGATCCTGCAAATCGGCGT
Source organism: Bacillus haynesii (assembly GCF_001969855.1). Taxonomy (GTDB): domain Bacteria; phylum Bacillota; class Bacilli; order Bacillales; family Bacillaceae; genus Bacillus; species Bacillus haynesii. Next base: position 288,526 of record NZ_MRBL01000001.1, on the reverse strand, counting down.
CGATCACAACGATCGCCTCGCCGGCAGCATAGTCCGTGCCGGCCGTAATCGCGATCTGATGACCGAAGTTTCTTGAGAAATTGATGCATTTTACTGCCGGGTCTGACTGAGCAAGCGACTTCAGCATGTGAATGCTGTCATCGCTTGAACCGTCGTTTACAAAAATCAGTTCATAGGGATCGCCTGTCGAGTCCATGACGGTTTTTAATCGGTCATAGGTGCTTTGAAGCACTTCCGCTTCGTTGTAGACAGGGACTACAATTGAAAATGTGACTTGTTTCTGCATATTCATCACCTTTCCTTTCATCAATCCAGCTCCACTTTATAAAGCGTCTGATTTCTGCCAGGTCCGCCTGACTGGGAATCGTTATCTGAAGAAGAGCTGCTGTAATCGCTTTTTGAAATTTCTGTGCCGTTTTCTTTAATCCAGTTGGTGATCTCTGAATTGTCCTGGCCTCGGCCGTCGCCGATCATGAAGTACTTGACTTCACCGTTTTTGACGAGCTTCTCAAGTTTTTCAACCGTCAAAATCGGGTCGCTTCCTGAGAATCCGCCCATCGCCATCACAGCTTTGCCCGTTTTGATGATGTAAGATTGAGCAGAAGTTGCGCTTGAGACTGCAAATAAATACTTTTCACCTGTGTTGTTCTTTTCAAGGTAGCTCAACAGATCTTCATCGACTGATTCGCCGTTTCCAGGGCCGCCGCCGCTTGGTCCGCCTTGTTGACGGTCGCTTGCGCCTTTGTCATTCTGATTTTGGCTGTTTTGGCCGGAACCGCTATCAGCTGAAAAATCATTGCTGTTTTGTTCACTGTCTGTTTGGCCGTCTTGGCTGTTAAATCCGGGAGGTCCGCTGCCGTTGTTGTTCTGCATCTTACCTCTGCCACCGCCGCCAAATGATTGTGCGGATTTAGGGCCGGCCTGCGGAATCATGCCGTTTACACCGTCAGCAAGCGTCACCGTTGTCCAATAGAAAGGTCCGATCAGCATGCCGAGCAGCGCTGCAAGCGATACATAGTAGCTGAATGACTTTCCTTTCTTGAGAAAGATGAGGAGACAGCTTGTGACAATGCCGAAAGCGCCGATCAGTATGCTCCAGATGATGCCGATTTCGCTGAGATAAGGACTCAAAATATACAATTCAAATGCGGTTGTCAGCAAAATTCCGATCGGCAGAAGTTGTTTTTTCCAGCCGCTTTCTTCCTGATAGAGGCGAACGAGCGCTGTCCAGCCTGCACCTGACAATGCCGCAATCGGTGCTGCCAGCATAATCAGATAGTAATGATGGAAGAATCCGGCGACGCTGAAAAATGCAGCGACCGGCAGAAGCCACATCATCCAGAAAATCGTTTCAGTCGTTGTTTCATTGAATTTTCTTTGCCCGCGAAGGCCCGTGATCAGCAAACCGATGATGCCGAAGAGGACAAACGGGATCAGCCAGCTTGCCTGTCCGGAAAGCTCAGATTGGAATAGTCTGAGAGGGCCCGGGTTTCCTGTGCCAAACATGCCGCTCGTGCCGCCACCGGGACTGCCGCCGCTTTGGACATCACCCTGCTGGCCGTCCGGTCCGCCTGAAGGCATCTCGCCTCCGTTTGGCGGAGCCATTTGTCCATTTGCCGAGTCTGAGTTGGTTTCGGTATCGCCGCTTTGCTGCTGCGGCGTTTCTTGCTGCTGGTTCTTTTGATCTTGATCAGATGAGGAGGTTCCGCCCCCGTCTGCACCGTTTTGCCCTGTGAGACGCTGGATGCCGTTGTAGCCAAACGCCAGCTCAAGGACAGAGTTGGTCTGGCTGCTTCCGATATAAGGGCGCGAACTCTCCGGCTGGCTGTCGACGACAACTGCCCAGGAAACGGAAACGCCTGCCAGAACGATCATGGCTGTGATAAGGGACACAATTTTTTTGCGAATCGTCGTTTTTGCTGCAATCATGTAAAACAGCAGGAATGCCGGTAATACCATGTAAGCTTGCAGCATTTTGACGTTAAAGCCGACGCCGATCATACAGAATGCGCCGAGCAGCCAGCCGATTTTTCCTTTGCGGACTGCTTTAAACAACATCCAGGTTGCAATCATCAAGCAAAGGACGAGAATGCTGTCGACGTTGTTTGTATGACTGACCGCAACGGCAATCGGCGTACACGCCATAATAAGAGCTGAAATTCTGGCCGCCGTTTTGCCAAAGGTAGGTTTTACAATGAAGTACAAGAGTGCTACGGAAATCACTTCGGCAATGGCTTCAGGGAGAACGACGCTCCAGCCGTGCACGCCGAACACAAGTGCAAAAAGTGTTTGAATCCAGAGTGCGACAGGCGGTTTATCAACTGTTACAAAGCCTGCTGGATCAAATGATGCGTAAAAGAAGTTATGAAAGCTTTGGGTCATACTTTCAACAGCCGCCGTATAGTAGGCGTTGTCTGTGTCATTATTCCAGATGCCGTACAAGTTTAAAGCTGCAGATAATACAAGAATGAAGACCAGGAATATATCGATTTTCCTTTTCTTAATCATTGTTCGATCACCTCACTAAAGAGCATTATAGAAGCCAAATATGATCAAACTATGAACAAATCAAGAAGGAATTTTAAATTGTAATAGAGGGGCAAAAAAAGAGACATGCCGTCAGGAGGCATGTCTCAAAATATGAGGTGAGCTGTTATTTCCATACGTCTTCTGCGATCTCGACGACATGACGCAGTTTTTCCCATTGCTGCTCTTCTGTCAGGAGATTGCCTTCTTCTGTGGAGGCAAAGCCACACTGCGGGCTCAAACACAACTGGTTCAGATCGACGAAGCGGGAAGCCTCTTCGATGCGCCGCTTAATGGCATCCGGGTTTTCGAGCTCGCCGAATTTAGATGTAATTAAACCGAGGACGATTTGCAGGTCTTTCCGTTTGACATAGCGTAGCGGTTCGAATCCGCCGGAGCGCTCATCATCGAATTCAAGGAAGAGCCCGTCAAGGTTCAGTCCGTCGAAAATCGTTTCAGCAGCTTCGTCATATCCGCCTTCTGCCACCCATGTCGACTTGAAGTTGCCGCGGCAAATATGCATCGTCACCGTCAAATCATCGGGGCGTCCTTCAACTGCTTCATTAATCGTATTGGCGAAAGACTGGCGCAGCTCATCAGGCTGGCGGCCGAAGGCTTTGATCTGCTCGTGTCCTTTTTCTGAGAAAAATACGGACCAGGCCGTGTCGTCCAGCTGCAAATAGCGGCAGCCGGCATCGTAAAATGCGCGAATCGCTTTTTTGTAAGCCTGCGCCACATCGTGATGGAACTCATCCAGATCCTCGTACGGGCTTTCTCCAAGCTTTCCTCTGAAAAACAGCATATTCGGGCTCGGAATCGTCATTTTCGGCGTATGTGTTCCCGCAATATCATGAAGAAATTTATAATCTTCCAGCATCGGATGGTTTGTAAAATCGACTTTGCTTGTTACTTTGATGCCGCGCGGCTTCGTTTCAACATTATGAAATTGAATGCCCTTGTCCGCTGTATATCCTTCTACGCCGTCAAGTCCTTCAAGAAAATCGAAATGCCACCATGACCTGCGGAATTCCCCGTCTGTAACGGCTTTAAGACCAATTTCTTTTTGCTTTTCGACAATCCGCTTAATCTCTTCGTTTTCGACTTCGCGCAGTTGTTCAGCGCTAATTTCACCGTTCGCTTTTTGGAGGCGCGCTTTTTTTACAGGCTCAGACCTTAAAAGGCTTCCCACCTGATCAGCTCTGTACGGTCCGATTTTTCTTCCTGGCGTTTGCTTCAGTACATCGGTTGATTGTGTCATGCTTCATCCCTCTTTCTTTATAGACATAAAAAAGCCCTTCCCGATAAGGAAGAGCTTGATATATTCAATCTCCTCCTTATCTTCAAGAGCACGAACATGCTCTTAAGGATTTAGCACCATTCTGTCATAGACAGCGGTTGCCGGGTTTCACAGGGCCAGTCCCTCCACCACTCTTGATAAGGAAAACCTTTTTATGCGATTTTTTTAATAGTTTTAATATTAATACTTTTTATAAAAATGTCAATGGGTTTAAAAAAACTCTTTGATTTTTTTCATTTTCTTCTTCTGCTGTTAAACCGGGGTCAGTGGTTTTGACATTGTCGTCCTGCAAGAGGGCGTATCGAATCAGCGTGTGAATTTTTCGCCAAGACACCCGTTCAAACCAACAAGGCGCGGAACGAACAGGTTGAATTAGAATATTTTTCAATTTTTATTTCCAAAAACAGAAACTTTCTATCGAGTTTACCGGTCTATAATGTGTACCTGATTTCAAAATGGGTAATATAAAAAATGACAGATTAAGGAGGGTTCTTATGAACAAAAAAACAGTGTTTAAAGCGTTAGGCATGTTGATGACAGGATTGTTGTTTTTTGCGCTGTACAGTGCGGCTGCACTTCCTTCTGCACACGCGGCAAATGAAAAAAAACCGACGGTTACGAGCCATACGTACAAAAACGTTAAGGCTCTGAAATACCCGCAGGTTGCAAATGTAAGCACCAAGTCTCTCCAAAATAAGATTAACAAAGATTTTCAACATTATATTGAGCAGTCCTACAAAGATTATGTGAAAAACAAGAAAGACGGTCAACAGCACGGATATCAAACGGATTACCAAACGTCCTTTGAAGTGAAATACCGGACCGGCCAAAAGCTGAGCATCCTGACAAGCAATTATGTCTACTCCGGCGGAGCGCACGGAAATACGGCAGTCCGCTCTTTCAACTATGATCTTGTCTCTAAAAAACGGGTGTATTTAACCGACATCTTAAATACAAAATCGAAAATGGATAAGACAAAAACATACATTTACAATTATATTCAAAAACACCGCGACATTTTCTTCCCGGATGTGAAGAAGAAAGACATCGTCCTCGGTAAAAACACGGCTTTCTATTACACAAAAGACGGCATTGCGATCGTCTTCCAGCAATACGATGTAGCCCCTTATGCCGCCGGAAATCCGGTCGTTGCCGTTCCGAAAACAGTGTATCAATAAATAACAGCCCCTGTTTCTCAGGGGTTTTTGTTTTGAGGGAAGAAGGAATGAGGAGGTTTTGGAAGCTCTTTCATAAAGCGGTAGCTGACGGGCATGATTTAGCCCGCAGTCAGTTTGCAGATTTGTTCTAAATCGAACAGCTCGCAGACATAGAACATGCACTGCCGGCCGCTGATGATCTGGTATTTTTTAAAAGCATATGTCCGGTCTGCTGAAACAGGTACAAGTTGTGTGAAATGTTTTCCCAGGCAGTCGCCCGTGCTGAAAATTTCACGCCTTGACTCCAGTTCGGAAATAATTTTGCCGATGGGGAGCCGTTCTTCTTTTAGGTATTGTTTGACGGCAGGCGGCAATGCATTCGTTTTCACATAGACATAGTTAAATGACAAATAATCATTGCCCCGTTTCAATGAGGAGGTCCTGAATAAAATCTGATCATCAGACTGGAACAGTTTTGCTTCCTCAGCAGACAGATGATCGTAATCCACATAGACCTGCCGGAAAACTTCGATATCAACCTTACCGCCTATCAGCGTTTCGATTGCTTTGGTTGTTGAACCATCCGTTTTGGTCAGCATGTCTTTCACAAGGGAAGTCAGCGGTTCAGGAAGAACTTTGCTCATTTCCAATTATGGCACCCCACTTAATGATAGAATATTTTGAAAACTTGTACTATACATTATCACACAAAAGGTGGCTTGTCTAGAAAAATAAGTTAAAATTTATCTTATTTTTACAAAAGTCATAGAAAGCAAAAGAAGTGTATAGGAGAGATAAAAGCTGGAGATCTCTCCATAACATGATGTGAATATTAAGTTGTTTTACCCTCCAGAACTTGAACTGGCAAATAGGTTTCACGCGGCAAATCGTTAAAATCACCATCGACCGCTTTTAGCAAGATTTCAATTGCCTTTTTCGAGATTAATTCAATAGGCTGCTGGATCGTTGTCAAATCAGGGAGCAGCGACTGAACCGTTTCCGTTCCATCGTAACCGATTACTTTTAAGCGGTTGGGAATATCTATGCCTCGTTTTTTGGCTTGATTCAAGACTGCGGCAGCTATGAGGTCGTCACTGGCAAAAATGCCGTCAGCATTAGGTTGTTCATCAAAGAGCCTGGAGATATATTCTTGATAATTTTGATGAAAAGGAACTTCATATGTAACAGGCTTTCTTCCGTGTTCTTTCATGACGTCTTCATATGCTTTTCTCCTAAGATTTGCAGGTGTTTCAAGCTCGAGCGGCCCATTAATATGAACAATGTGCTTGCACCCTTTTCCGAGCAGTAATTCTGTCGCCTTTTTTCCGCCGGCATAGTTGTCTGATCCCACTACCGGGATATGATTGGATAAATAGTGATCGATTGCGACAATCGGAAGATTTTGTTTGTGATAATCTAAAATGCCCCTATTAAACGTTACGGCGATAACGCCGTCAACCTGATTTCGTATCAGCATTTCCAAATACTTCTCTTCTTTATCCTTGCGGTTTAAACTGTTGCAAAGAAGAAGTTTATACCCTTTTAGCGTGCAAATGCTTTCAATATGAAAGGCCAGTTCCCCGAAGAAAGGATTGCTGGAGTTCGGGATGATGAGGCCTATTAAATTTGTGCGTTTTCGGAATAAAGAGCGGGCAAGGTCGTTTGGAAAATAGTTGATTTCTTCCATCGCCTTGTACACTCTTTCTTTTGTTTTTTCGCTAATATAACCGCGGTTATTCAGCACCCGTGAAACGGTGGTTGGTGAAACACCTGCTATTTTTGCAACATCGTGAATGTTAGGCTTCATGCCCTTGCCCCCTGTGTTATCGAAATGGCTTACAATTCTCATCACGCACTTATTTTAGAGAATTGAACCGCTATGTGCAAGGATTTTCCATGAATCACCACGAGGCCTTATGTGTCGCTTTTGTAAAAAAGTATGTCAACCGGTTGACATATGAAACCGGTTGACATAAAATTCATTTGAAAGCGCTTTTAAATTTTGTTGGAACGATGGATTGAGGAGAAAAAGTGGCTGGCGTGAAAACGTCCATGTGAAAAACGGCATTTTAAGAAAGCGTTTTCTCAGGACGGATTGTCCAAGACGATTCAAAGCTGGCGGAAGCGAATGTAACATGTTAAACATCCGTCTTTTCGTGTAAAGAGAGGCGCCCGGAATGCGGAATGGCGGCACAAATGCAGTTAAGCAGTTTCAAATAATGGTCAAGGGAGCAGTGAAAATGAAGGGCTCAAAAACTCTGTATTGGAAACTAAGCGCTTATTTTTTCTTTTTCTTTTTTACTTGGTCTTCCAGCTATTCTTTATTTGCGATTTGGTTGGGGCAAGAAATCAATTTGAACGGGTCTGCGACGGGCATTATCTTTTCTGTAAACGCTATCTTTACTTTGTGCATGCAGCCTTTGTACGGTTTTATCTCTGATAAGCTCGGGCTGAAGAAAAACATATTATTTATGATCAGTTTGCTTCTCGTATTTACGGGTCCCTTTTATATTTTCGTTTACGGACCGCTTTTGCAATACAATGTCTTTCTTGGGGCTATCGTCGGGGGAATTTATTTGGGAACTGCTTTTCTCGCTGGAATTGGCGCGATTGAAACTTTTATTGAAAAGGTCAGCCGTAAATATCAATTTGAATATGGAAGAACAAGGATGTGGGGTTCCCTCGGCTGGGCTGCGGCGACATTTTTTGCAGGTCAGCTGTTCAATATCGATCCGAATATCAACTTCTGGGTTGCGTCCGTTTCAGCAGTCATATTAGTGGCCATTATTGTTTCCGTAAAAATTGAGATGACAGATTATGAAAAGGAAAGAGCAGACTCGGTCGGATTAAAAGACGTAGGAGGGCTTTTTCTCTTAAAAGATTTCTGGTTTTTGATGTTGTACGTGATCGGCGTAACTTGCGTATACGGCGTCTATGACCAGCAGTTTCCGCTTTACTACGCTTCCTTATTTCCGACTCCGGCCTTGGGGAACCAAATATTTGGATACCTTAATTCATTCCAAGTATTTATTGAAGCGGGCATGATGTTTCTTGCGCCTTTCATCGTCAATAAGCTCGGTCCTAAAAAAAGTTTGATTTTAGCGGGGCTATTAATGGCTTTCCGCATTATCGGTTCCGGACTTGTCAGCGGACCGGTCGGAATTTCATCGATGAAACTCATTCATGCTTTAGAATTGCCGATTATGCTGATTGCGGTGTTTAAATATTTGGCGACTAACTTTGATAATCGTCTTTCATCCGTACTTTATCTTGTCGGCTTTCAATTCGCATCCCAGGTAGGCACGTCGATTTTTTCGCCGCTTGCGGGAGGTTTATACGACAGCATCGGATTTCGCCAGACTTATCTCATCATGGGAGCAATGGTCCTTTGTTTCACCCTTATTTCGATTTTTACCTTGCTAGACTCAAAGAAAGACGTTGAATTTGCTCAAAGTCTACAAAGAAAGCATATATAGAGAGGATGTCACAGATGAACAGAATTCAGCAGGCAGAAGAAGCATTGAAGAAAGCCGGGAAAAAAGTGAATCACCGATACCGAATGGGCTATCACATGATGCCGCGGGCAAACTGGATAAATGATCCAAACGGGCTTATTCAATATAAAGGGGAGTATCATGTCTTTTATCAGCACCATCCGTATGATGAGAATTGGGGGCCGATGCATTGGGGCCATTTGAAGAGCAAGGATCTCATTCACTGGGAGCACTTGCCGATCGCTTTAGCGCCTGGCGATGCATTTGATGAGAGCGGCTGTTTCTCAGGAAGCGCAGTCGAATATAACGGCGACCTCGCTTTAATCTATACAGGGCATAATATGATAGATGAAGAGAAAGACGATTTCTACCAAAATCAGAATATAGCAGTCAGCAAAGACGGTATCGTCTTTGAAAAACTGAAAGAAAACCCTGTCATTGCAGAGCCGCCGGAAGACAGCGCCCGTCACTTTCGCGATCCGAAAGTATGGAAGCATCGTGAGAACTGGTATATGGTGGTCGGAAACTCCTCAAAAGAGAACATCGGGCGGGTCATTTTATACCGCACGCCTAACTTTGTAGATTGGGAGTACGCAGGCGTTCTCGCCCAAAGCGACGGAAATCTCGGCTTTATGTGGGAATGTCCGGATTTCTTTGAACTGGACGGCAAACACATTTTGCTGATTTCCCCTCAGGGTATAGAGGCGGATGGTGATTCATATCAAAATCTGTATCAAACAGGCTATTTGATTGGAGACTATAATGAAGAAACGAATGAGTTTGTACATGGCTCCTTTAAAGAGCTGGATCACGGCCATGACTTTTATGCCGTGCAAACGTTATTGGATGACAAAGGGCGCAGAATTGCAATTGGCTGGATGGATATGTGGGAGTCAGAGATGCCGACGAAAGCAGACGGATGGTGCGGGGCATTAACTTTGCCGCGTGAATTGACGTTGAAGGATGATCACAAAATTTTAATGAATCCCGTCGAGGAGACTCAATTACTTCGTGAATCGGAACATCATGAATGTGATAATCAATCGATTTCCGGCAGCTATTTTATAAAGACAGCCGAAAAGCTTCTTGAAGTGATAGCCGTTTTTGATTTGACAATTTGCAGTGCCGAAACGGTTGGCTTAAAGATCCGGGGAATTGAACAGGAAGAGACAATCATCCAGTACAGCTTGGTTGATCAAAAGCTGACGCTCGACTGTTCAAAGTCCGGCAAAGCGCGGGACGGTGTGAGAAACGTACGGCTTGAAGCGGAAGAGAAGCTCACCTTGCATCTGTTTCTTGACAGATCGTCTATTGAAGTATTTGCAAACCATGGTGAAGCGACAATGACCAGCCGAATATATCCCAAAGAAGGAAGAGCCGGGATTGAGCTGTTTTCTGAGAAAGGCAATGTCCGGGTTGAAGAGTTCACTTACTGGACGTTGAAAGATATTTGGAAAGGTGATGAAGCCAAATGAACAGAATTTTTGTATCGGTGAGAAGTTAAGTGACTTTATCCCGATCCAAAAAATAATCCCTTTGCTAGATGTTACGGGCTTTAGCGCGTAGCCGGAGGAGCGCCTGTGAATGCCGCGATTGCTACCGCTAAATACGGCGCCCGTGCGGCAATACTGAAGAAGGTTGCAACGATCATTTTGGCGATTACTTAATCAGCGTCTTGAAGAAAACCGGCGAGGACGACGCTTTTATCGGCGCCTTTTTATCAGAATTGGCATGACTCGATGTATCAAAGGCACAATGCTGTGCGATCTGGTACACCCAAGCACCACCGAAGATTGCTGGAGTTTGCGAATGCATGCGGCGCCCTGACGGCTTCTGTGAAAGGAGCGATACACAAAGGGCCGGGCAAACAGCATGTACAGAATCTACTTTCGGCAAAGCACAGATAAAGATTGATCTGGCAAAAAAGCGGCTGTCGTGCCTTGCAGCCGCTTTCCGCTTTTTTTCGTATTACGCCCTATCTTCGAACAGCTTCACAATTTCCACGATGACATTCGCGGCTTTTACCATATTGTCTGCGGAAATATACTCGTATTTTCCGTGAAAGTTTTCCCCGCCTGTGAAAATATTCGGGCAAGGCAACCCCATGTAAGAGAGCTGTGAGCCGTCGGTTCCCCCGCGGATCGGTTTCACAACCGGCTCGATATCCAGGTTTTTCATCGCTTCATAGGCAATGTCGACAATCTCTTTAACCGGTTCGATTTTTTCCCTCATGTTGTAATATTGATCATTCATGTCCACTGTGATGCTGTTTTCGCCGTATTTAGCTGTAAGGTCGTTTGCGATTTTTTGGACGATTTCTTTTCTCTCGTTAAATCGGTCTCTGTCAAAATCCCTGATGATATAGGAGAGATTCGTTTCAGAGACATCACCATTGATCGAAAGCAGATGATAAAAGCCTTCATAACCTTCTGTAAATTCAGGAGCTTCGTTTTCCGGCAATGCGGCGTGGAACTGCATCGCGATTTTGGCGGCATTGACCATTTTCCCTTTTGCTGTGCCGGGGTGGACGTTCGTTCCTTTACAAGTGATTTTCGCTGCTGCGGCATTGAAGCTTTCGTACTGCAGTTCGCCAAGCGGTCCGCCGTCAACTGTATACGCGAATTTGGCGTTGAACGCCTCGACGTCAAATTTGTGCGGCCCTCTGCCAATCTCTTCATCAGGCGTAAAAGCGACTCTGATTTTTCCGTGTTTGATTTCGGGGTGCGCAATTAAATATTCCATTGCCGTCATGATTTCAGAGATCCCCGCTTTATTGTCGGCGCCGAGCAAAGTCGTTCCGTCGGTTGTCATCAGCGTATGTCCCGCATAATTTGCAAGCTCGGGAAATTCCTTGGGTGATAAGACGACATTGAGGGATTCATTCAGCACAATGTCCTTTCCGTCGTATTGTTCGATAACCTGCGGATTGACGTTCTTTCCGGTAAAATCTGTTGCTGTATCCACATGAGCCAAGAAACCGATTGTCGGTACCTCTTTTTCCGTATTCGAAGGAAGCGTCGCCATCACATAGCCGTTTTTATCGATTGTGACGTCCTTCATGCCGATCTCTTTCAGCTCTTCGACAAGCATATTGGCAAGCGTCAGCTGCCCGGGAGTGGAAGGCGTCGTCTGACTGTTTTCATTTGACTGCGTATCCACTTTCGCATAAGAAATGAGACGTTCAATCAGTTTGTTCTTCATGTTTCCTTCATCTCCAATTGTTGGTTTTATGTTTATCTTATCATTCATGGCGGGCGAATCGAAAACTTTTATTCCTGTGTAGGAAAATTTAGTATAATATAGTTCTAAAGGATCATCACAATTGTAAGGGAGTATCAAAATGGCTAAAGGTTATACAAATAAAGGAACGAAATGGGAGTTTGCACATTCCTTCTGGCTTGTGTTCACATGGGTTCCTTTTGGATTTTTAAGCTGGTTTGCATTTATTTATATCGCAGCGCGAACTAAACAAGGAAAATGGTTATTTGCCGGAATCGGATACGCAGCGGCGGTTTTATTGGCTGCCTTTACAGCCAGAACGTTCCTCTTCGATTTGGCAATGAAAGCATTACTCATTGTTTGGATCATCTCAATCATTCATGCTTTCAAAACAAGAGCCGAATATTTGGTGCGGCTTGAGGCCGTATATCGGATCAAACGATCAAGTATGAATGACCTGAGGGAAGAGCTTATACATGAACAGGCCCCGCACGGCCAAACCGGAACTTCTAAAGTGACGCTGACAAAGAAATAAATAGAATCCGCTATTTTCAGTGAAATAGCGGATTTTTTTAATGCAGAGAAAAAATTCCATCCTTTTGAAACTTTTCTCATCAATTTCCCTCTCTAATGTTTGAAGGAGGCGCAGCAGTGAACCAAATCAGATTAGTTAAGAAAGCTGTCGCAGGCAATGCCAAAGCTTTTGAAATGCTGTTTCAAAAGCACAGCGATCAGCTTTACAGAACAGCTTACATATATGTGCGAAACAAGGAGGATGCGTTAGATATCGTACAGGAGACGGCGTACAAGGCATTTTTATCGATTGCCCAGCTGAGGAATCCGGAATACTTTTTGACATGGCTGACGAAAATCCTCATTCATCAAGCATATGCCTTATTGGACAAGAAAAAGAAAGTGGTTTTAATGGACAGGCCGCTGCAGGACGAAGGACAGGAGCAGGAGATGCATGCGGACGACAGAATGGGGATGCTTGAAGCTGTTCAGCAGTTGCGAAAAGAATATCAAACCGCCATCATTCTATTTTATTATCACGACCTGCCGATTCATGATATCGCCGAGGTGATGAATGCTCCGGAAGGAACCGTTAAGACCTATTTGAAAAGAGCGAAGCTTGAATTAAAACAACTACTGACTGGGGGAGAAGACGCATGGACAAACAATGGTTCAAAAACGAAGTAAACAAGATCGATGTCCCTACAAAAGAAATCTGCGAATCGATCGATAAAGGCATCAAGCGGGCCAAACGGGAAAAAACGTTTCAGCCGAAGCGCGCCATGAAAAGGACTATTTTTGTTTCAGGCGCGGCCGCCGTGCTCCTTCTTGGAAGCGGCTTCGTTTCCCCAGTGATGCAAAGCGTATTGGCTGACGTCCCGCTGTTTGGGAAAGCGTATCAACAATTCCACGACTATGTCGGCCAAAACTTGGTGGCGGGCCAGCTTGTCACTGAACTGAACGAGAAAGCGTCCAGCAACAACATAGACGTGACAGCTACAAGTGTTTATTTTGACGGCGGAATCATCGGTATGACGTTTAAGGTGAAAAGCGATACAAGAAAAGACTTAAATGATGGAGCGAGAACGATTCAATTCACATTATTTAATGGCGAGCGCAAATGGGCTATCGCTTCTCAAGGAGACTTGAAGAAAACAGATGACGGCTATACCGGCTACATTCAGATGGGCTATCCAGACAAACATATTCCAGATAAACTGACACTCCCGGTTACGATCACAAGCCTCAATGGCATCAGAGGAAAATGGAAATTCGACATTCCGGTTTCAAAGCTGCCGTATAAAACGCTGCACATAACCAACAACAATGCACAATCGGCTGATGGCCATAAGCTCGCCGTAAAAACGGTAATTATTGGAAAAGAATCGACTGTCATCGACTATGAAGTATCCAACTCAGAGGAACATCCACACGATCGCACATCGATTATGAAGGTGACCGATGATAAAGGAAACGAAATCCCTCATATAAGCGGAGGGCAGTGGACAACAGACAGCAAAATAACCGGAAGCAGGGTTCGTCACGAAGAGAGGCTGATCCTTGGAAAGGTGAATAAAGGAGCAAAATACCTCAAGATTGAGGCGAGCAGCAGTATGGGTGATTCCGAAAAAACGCTGCCTCTCACAAAAACACCCGCCGCGCTGAGCGCTGACCGTCATGACTTCCAGATTGCCGTTGATCAGGTGAAACAAAACGGCAGCAAACTGTCGGTCGACTATCATCTGAAACATGTCGATCAATCTAAGATCGATATTGACAGCATGCAAAATTTTTTAGAAACGATGTCACTGGTTGATTCGGCTTATAAAGGCTTTGATGAGGCGCCGATGGGACACAGCGTAAAAGGTAATTTTACAAAAGTGCTTGATCCTAAAAAACTCCGATTCCGATCAGACTTTACGTTAGATGGTGAATTTGGAGCGAAAAACTTCAGTCTTGACCAATATTCGCTTGATGTCGAATTTGGTTATTTAAGCGCATTTTATTCTACACCGTTTAAGCCGATCAAAGTGCAATTGCCACAGTAAAATATATGACCCGCTGTTTCAGTGATACGGCGGGTTGTCTGCTTTGATGGTCTCCCAACCTGAAAAAATTTCCTCTCCCAAAGGAAAAAATATGCACCGAAAAGAAAGCGTTTTCAATGTAAAGTAAAAGAAAACCACCAAAAAAGGGGGAGAGTAAATGAGCAGGATGGCGAAGGTGACCGAGACGTTTGAGCGGATCGCTTTTAAAATAACAAGCTTCAAGTATATCATGGCCATTAAATCGGCGTTTGTCACGCTGATGCCGGTCATTATTGCCGGGGCGTTTGCGGTTTTGATGCAGAATATGGTGATGAGTCCTGAGACGGGACTTGCGGTTTTCGGGCCTTTTCGGTTCTTGTCTGCGCTTGAGCCAATTATGGCGTCGATCAATTATGCGACGCTGAACTTTATTACGATCGGCGCGGTGTTTTTGATCGGGATTGAGCTCGGAAAGCTGAATGGGCATGAATCGTTTTTTCCCGGCTTGATGGCGCTGATGTCCTATATCTCTGTCATTCCATCGACGGTGCTGTTGGAAGTGGACGGTTCGATGCAGGAAGTGGTTAACGTGCTGGCCAAGGAATTTACGGATCCGAAGTCGCTTTTTTTGGGGATGTTTATTTCGATTGTGTCTGTTGAAATCTTCAGCAAGCTTTCCAGTACGGACCGGCTCAAGATTAAAATGCCGGATAGCGTGCCGGCCAATGTCGCCGTATCATTCGGCTCCTTATTTCCATCCATTATTACCATTACCATCATCGCCAGCTTTGGGTTTGCTTTTCATCAGCTGACGGGTGTCTATCTGCATGAAGCCGTGTACAATGTCGTGCAAAAACCGCTGGAAGGCGCCGTTCAAGGTCTTCCCGGCATCCTTCTTTTAGTGTTTGTCGCGCAGTTTTTCTGGGTGATCGGCATCCACGGCAACCAAATGGTGAAGCCGATCAGGGAGCCTTTGCTGCTCGCTTCCATCACCGTCAATATGAATGCATATTCAGCGGGAGAATCAATTCCCAATATTATTACGATGCCTTTCTGGGATGTGTATATGAGCATCGGCGGCTCAGGCGTTACAATCGGTCTGTTGATCGCGATTTTGATTGCGGGAAAACGGGAGGATATGCGCAGCATCACAAAGATTTCGTTTGGTCCTAGTGTCTTTAATATCAATGAACCGGTGATTTTCGGAGTTCCTGTTATGCTGAATCCGTTAATGGCGATTCCGTTTATTATAACGCCGCTTGTGACGGGGACGATCGGCTACATTGCGACGGCGGCCGGCTTTGCGGGAAAAGCCGTCGTCATGGTGCCTTGGACGACACCGCCGATTATCAATGCCTGGCTTTCAACAGGCGGCAGCCTCGGCGCTGTCCTGACGCAAATTGTTTGTATCATCGTGTCGGTCATCATTTACCTTCCGTTTGTGATTCTTTTGAATCGCAGCTATAGCATCAGTGCTGAAAAAAATGTTTCCGTATAATACCTTACTTTCATTGCAAAGAAGGAGGCAATTGAAATGAAAAAGCAAACGTGGAAGATTCCCGGCGACTTTATTTTGGGCGCCGCTGCGTCCGCCTGGCAGACGGAAGGATGGGCCGGAAAGAGGCCGTCGCAGAACTCTTATTTGGATATGTGGTACAAGAATGATCCGCATGTATGGCATAACGGATACGGACCGGCTGTGGCAACCGATTTTTATAACCGCTATAAAGAGGATATCCAGCATATGAAAGAGATCGGCTTGACACATTACCGGACATCGATTAACTGGTCCCGTTTTCTGATTGACTATGAAACAGCAGAAGTTGACGAAGTATACGCAGGCTATATCGACGCTGTCATCAATGAGCTGATTACATCAGGTGTGGAGCCGATGATTTGCCTTGAGCATTATGAGATTCCCGCAGTGCTGATGGAGAAATACGGAGGGTGGGGTTCTAAACATGTCATAGATTTATTTACGGCATACGCGGAAAAAGCGTTTAAACGGTATGGGGATAGGGTGAAATACTGGTTTACCTTTAATGAACCGATCGTGCCGCAAACGCGGATCTACCTTGACGCACTTCGCTATCCATACGAGCAGAACACGAAAAAATGGATGCAGTGGAATTTTAATAAGGCATTGGCGACGGCGAAGTGTGTTCGGCTTTTTCACGCCTGCAAGCCTGAGTGCCGGGAAGGCGCCAAAATCGGCGTTATTTTGAATCCGGAGGTTACTTATGCGAGATCAAGCGCGCCCCATGATCAAAAAGCGGCCCGCATCTATGATTTGTTTTTTAACAGAGTTTTTTTGGATCCGAGCATCAAAGGTGCCTATCCCGATGAATTGATGGAGCTTTTGGTCAAACACGATATTCTGTTTGACCATCATGAGGCGGAGCTTGACATCATCAAGCAGCATACAGTAGATTTTGTCGGCATTAACCTTTATTACCCCCGCCGTGTAAAAGCTCCGTCAAGCCAGTGGAATGAAGCAACGCCATTTCATCCCGCTTATTACTATGAATACTTTGAGCTGCCCGGCAGAAAAATGAACCCATTCAGAGGATGGGAGATCTATCCCCCAATTGTTTATGATATGGCGATGAGAATCAAAAATGAGTATGGCAATAAAGAGTGGCTCATTACGGAAAACGGGATGGGAGTAGAAAATGAGAACCGATTCAAAAATCAAGAGGGGATTATTCAGGACGATTACCGGATCGATTTTATTTCCAAGCATTTGGCCGAAGCCATGAAAGGGATCGCTGATGGCTCGAATTGCAAAGGCTATATGCTTTGGGCTTTTACTGATAATGTCTCTCCGATGAATGCTTTTAAAAATCGCTACGGTCTTGTCGAGATTCAATTAAAGCAAAACCGCAAGCGGGCGCTGAAGAAATCCGCTCATTTTTATCGGGACATCATTCAAAACAGACAGTTTGAAACAGAACCGGATCTGCTCTATAAGTAAACAAAAAGAGAAATCATCCCGACCAAAAACGGGATGATTTTTTATATTTAGGTTCAATTTAATAGTATTTATAGTCCATTATAATAACAAACAATCCAAGTCAATTTTGAAGTACTCACCAACTTTGTAGCCTGGCTTAGAAACCCATATTAAGCTAATAAAATTGTTCCGCATAAAGAAACTACTGCTAGACGTAAGGAAAAGACAGTAAATGTCTATTTAAGTGCCGTCACAAGCTTTTATGATTATCTATATCG
The DNA here is from genome assembly GCF_001969855.1 of Bacillus haynesii. GTDB lineage: Bacteria > Bacillota > Bacilli > Bacillales > Bacillaceae > Bacillus > Bacillus haynesii. The sequence goes on along the minus strand of NZ_MRBL01000001.1, from coordinate 271,062 downwards.
CATCGACCTAATTGAATCAGATATTATTGAAAAGCTAATGAAAGTGATGTTTACTGGTGCCGGTGGTAATAGATATAAAAGTTTCTTACATCATGTTCATAAAGGAAACTCACTTTCTAAAAATATCTTAAAGCTAAGAGAGCCTAAAGAAAAAGTGAAAATCTTTACAAAAGATCAAGTCAATACTATCTATCATACCGCCACAAATATTCGGGATAAATTTATGATGAAATTATTTTTTGAGACCGGATTGCGTGTAGGAGAAGTCTTCTCTCTCTATTTAGAAGATTTTCAATTTGACGCAAAGCAAAGACGGCATAAATTGCAATTAACAGACCGAGGGGAATTACATAACGGCGGAAAGCTGAAAACAGGTGCAAGGAAACTAGACATTTCGCAATCACTAATGGATCTGTATGATGATTATTTATATGAGGTAATCGATAATTATAATCCAGATCATAATTTTGTTTTCGTCAAACTTTGGGGAAGAAACCCCGGGGCTCCATTAACATATTCAGATATTTATGCTACTTTAAAAGAAATTGAGAAAAAGACAAATGTCTATATTACTCCACATTTATTTCGTCATACCCATGGAACCACTTACTATCTCCAAACTAAAAACAAAAAAATGGTACAAGAACGTTTAGGACATTCAGATATACAGACTACTATAAATCTATACCTCCACCCTTCTGATGACGAAATTAGAGAAGATTGGGAAAAAGCAGCAATAGCCTTTAAAATCGCTACATCTCCATATAAAGAGAACCAATAAGTGATCTAAATATTAATATTCTGCACCATATTTAGAATACTAGCTTTTATTTGAGATTAATCTAAAAGACGGGGGCTCCAAATGTATTAAGATACAAGATGAATTAGATGCCAAGGACGCTAAAATAGTTGCCTTATTAATAATAATAAGCTGCAAGGAGCAAGTTTAGCTCTATGTCTATTGTCATATTTTTTAAAAAACCCTTCCTAATTGGAAGGGCTTTTAAGTAATTACAGATCAATTCTGTTGAAGTGTATTTTTGAATTGTTGGTTTTCCTCGGTATTCAGTGGTGTAGACATCCACAGATTCTTAATCAATCATTTTTCTCCTGTGTCAGTCCACATGTAATCATCTTTACTCAAATCATACATTGATCCAGCGCCGAAATAGAGAATTTTTTTCTTCATCTTCAAATGCTCAATTGCTTGCAATAGACACATGGTATTCCATTTGCTGGCAGCTCTTTCGGTACGCATTTTCATGACAGTCTACATAGGAAATGCTTATTTTGTCCAGGATTCAACCACTTTCACACCATTTCCATCTTCTACAAAGTGCAGGAACTGCATCACATCACCAGCGGTTTTTTTACCTGTTGTTAAGTCCTGATTCGTGATCCTGTAATGAATGGCCGCCCAATCACCACTGATCAGCATATTATCAAAGTAAATCCGCTTCACATCCGTCGATTCAGCAGCATCCTTTACAGCGTCCTTGTATTTTTCCAATGTCATAGTCCCAGCAGATGTATGGTACTGCATATTACTATCATAATAGGTATCCGCCCATGTCGTCCAGGCATCATAGCCTTGGTTCCAGTTATCAAAATCGTTCAAGATAGCGCTTTGAATTTTCTTAGCCATCTCGGTATCAATGGGGGTCGGATAAGCAACAGGGTATTTTTCTTCCAGATTCGAGGTATCCGGTATCGACGTATTGATGATTTTCTCTAATGCGGCCTGCTGCGCCGCCTTTTCCTCTTCGGTTTGGAAGCTAGATAATCCGGCAAAATCGGCTCCCTTTGTTCCAGCCCAGCCTTCCACAACCCGGGTACCCAGTTTGTCCCCATAATCCTTAAAGCGGACGAACTCCATCACACTTCCGTCTACTGCTTCACTGGTCTTCCTGTTAATCGTTGAGATATCATATCGGATCGCAGCCCAGTCCCCGCTGACAATCATATTATTAAAGTTGCCCATCTGAATATCGCTGGCTTTCAGCGTCTCATTCATGGAGTCCTGATATTCCTTCAGAGTCAGTTTCACACCGTGAACATTGTAAAGGGAATCCTCCGTATATAGAATATCTCCCCACGCCTTCCAAGCATCATAGCCTCTATTCCAATTTTCAAAGCCATTTAGCAGCCGGTTTTGAATGTCTTTTCCCAGTTCTGTGTCGATGGGAGTAGGATTAATCACTGGAAATTTCCTTATAAGCTCTTTTGTATTTTCATAAGAATTGGAGATCTTGGGCGGAGCTTTCTCATCCGTAATTCCCGTGTTCTCCGAGGAAGACTCCGAATCAGAAGAGACATTATCATCGCACCCTACTGCCGATCCTAAAATCAACATTGCCACTCCAGTTGCCATTATTTTTTTCATTTTCATCATAATTGGCCTCCTTACTATTATTTAAAACATTCCTTTATACCTTGCTGTTGTAGATTTTTAACCACTTGCTCTATTAATGAGCCATTCTTCGTAATAAAACTTATCCGAATTTTACTTTTTTGATCAATCTCATTAATTTTCAAATAAATCCTCCATATGAAAAGAATTGAATCGCCTTCTATCTTGTGATTCACTTTACTTATTTGGTCATGACACGTATACATTGCTCCTTTAACGTTTATTTATTTTCACTAATTTTTCTCCAGCGAATAAGAGCTAAAATTGATACACCACATAAAACTACATATCGCGCCTTATTTTTCATAATATTTAACCTCCTTGATTTTATTTGCTGCTACGAAAGAAGATGTATGACAAACTAATATCTTTAGGATCACTGCCACTAAATGTCCCTCTGAAATATGGATAGCTGTCTACATAAATGTCTTCACACTTGACTTCCCACTATACGTGTTAGCTTTGGTATATGCCTTTACAAATGTATCTTGCATTAAATCTCCAGCTATATGATATTGTCATGTATCTTCTTTCGACAAAGAACAAGATAGCCTTAGCTACGAATGATCCTAAGTACACAACGATAGAAATCACTTTATCCTTAATTTTATCTTCCTTTCATTTATACGCTGGTACGCTGTGGCTTATTATAAAAAGTGTGTCTTATAATTTAGTTTAAACTATTGGCATATTAAAAAAACGTACATAAGTACATGTACGTTAGGGCAAATTCTATTCTTAAATCATCTACGATCTAAAATGGAAGCTCACACTGACAAATCATTCTAACTTGACGAAAATCTTACCTTAGTCGTTCAAGTTCCAAAAAAAGGATTGTACATTTTTGATATGTTTAAAATGTACAATCCTTTTTAATCTAACGTTTTACTAGTCTTACCTAAATATAAAGTTGGCGTTTAAGGCGTCCTCTATGTGGCAGTATATGCTTTTCGACAACAGCCTGCTGTTTGGGCTGGGTTTTCCTTTAGCCGTAACGATTATTGCCTCTATTATTGCAAATATAGAGCATCAGACAAATTCGTGGAAGCAAACGCTGTCTCTGCCGGTATCAAGAGTAGGAATTTACTTAAGCAAATATATTTGGCTTTTTAACAGCCTGCTCTTAACTGCAACGATATTTGCAATAGGGATGGTTGTACTGGGCAAGGCTTTGGGATTTGAAGGGCCGATACCGTGGGGGCTTTTGTTTGGGGACGGTTATGTCATGCTGCTGACGGCTTTGCCGATCATGTCTTTTCAATTATGGTTGCCCATCACATTTAAAAACCAGGCGTTTGCTATTCTCATTGGTACGGTCAGTTCAATTGTCGGTCTCTTTTTAGCTAGCGGAATGACGACGCGGTGGTTTCCGCTCGCTTATCCGAGCCAGTCTTCAACCATCATCCTGCAATATGAGGGTCTTGGGATCAATCCGGATCTATCGGCTGTTGTCATCATTAATGTTTTTGTCGGAATGCTGCTTTTGTTCATTAAAGAGACGGGACATGATTTCTCTATGAATGAATTCATCCCGATGAAAACGGGATGATATCATACGTCAGTTTTACTTTTTTTGTCGCGTTTACATAAAGTACTCCGGCCGATTGATCATGATCTGCTTGTTCATTTGACTGATAACGCCTTCGCAGCGGAGCTTTTTCAGGACGGCGCTGACGGTTTCGCGGGATGTCCCCGAGATTTTGGCAATTTCGGCAGCGGTGATCGGACAGTTGATGACGGTTGAATTGCTTTCTTTTTGGCCGAGGCTTTCGGTTAAATAATAAATGGCTTGTGTGACCCTGTCGTGGGCATGGGAGAGTGTAATGCGCTTCAGCCTTTCCTCGTGAAGGGCAAGAATGTCTGATAAATGATTGAGAATATCGTAAAGCAGGTTTTTATTGTCCCGGACGAGATCTTCGAAGATGTTCATGGGTATATAGTAGAGTTCGATATCTGTTAAGGCTTCGGCGGCATAGTGATAATGCTCATCCCGAAACAAGCCTCCAAATGGAAAGAGGGTATGAGGACGTACATAGTCGGTATAAAACATGGATCCAGCTTCGTTTGATTTTTCGAGTTTGATAAAGCCGTCGAGAAGAAGGTACATTCGTTCCCGGGGGTCGTCTTCCATAAATAATATCTGGCCTTTATGGTAAGTGCGCCAATAGATAAACTGTTTCATATCTTCCAGATCTCTTTTATTCAGGGAAGCGAGAAGAGGAAACTTTTTCAGCTGATGTACGATGTCTTTGTTCTTCATATGGACCACCCTTATCGATTTTCTTATGTTGCGGCTATATACTTTAAATTTTACTTGTTTTTGACGATTGGCAAAAGGAAGAACCCTCCCTGAGCCCTTCCTTTTGCTTTTAGGCTTGGACGACAATCGTGCCGGCATTTCCTTGAAGAGCGTCTTTGGCTGATTTCAGGGATGTGATGACGGTTTTGTTGCCTTTTTTGGCTTCAGCAAACTGAATGGCTGCTTTGACTTTTGGCAGCATGCTTCCTTCTGCAAATTGCTTTTCTTTTATATAACCTTTCAGTTCTTCGGTGGTGACGCGTTTTAGCGCGCGTTCTGTCGACTTTAAATAATCGACGGCAACATAGTCGACACCTGTTAGAATGACCAGTTCGTCAGCCTGCACAAGTTCCGCGAGTTTGCAGGCGGCAAAGTCTTTGTCGATGACGGCGTCAATACCGGAGACGGCATCGCCGTTTTCGATGACGGGAACGCCTCCGCCGCCGGCCGCAATGACGATATGTCCGTGTTCAACAAGGTCATTGATCACATCGTGTTCAAGGATCGATACCGGAGCCGGAGACGGTACGACGCGGCGCCAGCCTCTTCCGGCGTCTTCTTTAAAAACGAGGCCGCCGTTCCGGTTGTTCATCAGTTCCTTCGCTTCCGCTTCGCTGTAAAACGGACCGATCGGCTTTGTCGGGTTGCGGAATGCTTCATCATCGCCTCGGACGGCAACACGGGTGATGACGGTTGCCGCATGTCCGCCTTTTCCTTTCGCATAAAGCGCCCGGTCAAGGGCATTTTGCAGCCAATAGCCGATCATTCCCTGGGTCATCGAAACACAAGTTTCAAGCGGCATGGCCGGTGTTTTCGGAGAATCCGCCTCCTTTTGCTGAATCATCAGGTTTCCGACCTGCGGGCCGTTTCCGTGCGTGATGATTAATTCAGCGCCGCTGTCGATCATATCCGCCAAATACATGGCCGTTTCTTCAAGCGCGCGCTTTTGCGCTTCTGCGCTGGCATCTCCGGTTTGGATGGCATTACCGCCAAGTGCGACGACAATTTTTCTTTTTTTCATTTGATAATCACCTCTGTTTTGTTAAATTGAAATGCTTCCCGCAGCCAGTCTGATCACGGCGATGACAGCCAATACAAGAATCAGGGCAGCAATCAAAAGCTCGGCTTTATTGAAGACGGGGCCTTCTTTTCCTTTGCGGACAGCCCGGAATACGAGAATGCCGGGAGCGTATAAAATCATGGTCAAAAGCAGGTAATCGAGTCCTGCGGCATATACGAGCCAGACGCCGTAAATGCTTGCGATGATCCCGATGGTGAGATTTTTGCCCCGGTTAGGCTCTTTGTGCAGCCAGCTGTATTTAAGCTGATAAAGCCCGGAAAACAGATACGGGATCAAGATGGCCGAGGAAGCCAGGGAAAAAGCAAACTGGTAGGCCGCATCTGAAATGAGAAACGTCAGCAAAAACAGCTGGATAATGGCGTTTGTCAAAGTCAGCGCATTTGTCGGCGCACCGTTTTTATTTTCTTTGCCGAACCATTTCGGGAAGACCCCTTCGCGTGCCGCGATCAGCGGGAGTTCACCCGCGAATAATGTCCAGGCCAGCCAGGCGCCCAATACGGAAATGATCAAGCCCAAGTTGATGAGCACGGCTCCCCATTTGCCGACGATGTGCTCCATGATCGCAGCCATTGAAGGGTTCGGAAGCCCGGCTAAGTTTTGCTGATTCATGACGCCGAGCGACAGCATCGTAATCATGACGTAAATCACGAGTACGCTGATCAAGCCAATGACAGTCGCTTTGCCGACATCGCTTGATTTCTTGGCCCGGCTTGAAAATAAGACGGCCCCTTCAATTCCGGTAAACACCCAGACGGTCACAAGCATCGTGCTCTTGACCTGTGTCCCGATGGAACCGAGCGACAGCCCTTTTCCCCAGAAATCGTTCGTAAATAAATCAAGATGAAACACAAAAATAATGGCGATTATGAAAGCAAAAATCGGTACCAGTTTTGAAATGGTCGTAATCAAGTTGATCATGGCAGCGGACTGAACACCGCGGAGGATCAAAAAGTGCACGCACCAGAGGATCACGCTTGCACCGATAATCGATGCGACGTTTTGTCCGTCTCCAAACGCAGGGATGAAATATCCGATTGCGCTGAACAGCAGCGTTCCATATGCGACATTGCCGAGAAGGGCTGCGAACCAGTACCCCCAGCCGCTGTTAAACCCCATGAAATGACCGAATCCTTCCCGTGCATAAGTGAAAATACCGCCGTCTAAATCAGGCCGTTTCGTCGTCAAGTTTTGGAAAGAGAAGGCCAGGGCAATCATGCCGACTCCGGTGATGATCCAGCCGATTAAAATGGCTCCCGCCCCCGCCCCTGAAGCCATGTCGCTTGCAAGGTTGAAGGCGCCCCCGCCGATCATCGATCCGATGACAAGCGCGATGAGCGCAAACAGGCCTAGTTTTTTTTCTTCCGCCATTTATGTCACCTCATTCGGTTTAGAATGGAAAAGGGAATGAGCCCCTTTTCCTGTCAGTCAAGATCGCCGAGTGTCGCTGCCATGACAGCCTTAATCGTGTGCATGCGGTTTTCAGCTTCATCGAACACTTTAGAGTGTTTGCTGCGGAACACTTCGTCCGTCACTTCCATTTCTTTAAGGCCGTGCTGCTCGTAAACATTTTGTCCGTAAGTTGTATGAATGTCGTGGAAGGCAGGCAGACAGTGCAGGAAGATGACGTTGTCGTTTCCTGTTTTCTTGACGAGATCCATATTCACTTGATAAGGCTTGAGCAGTTTGATCCTTTCAGCAAACTTGTCTTCTTCCCCCATGGATACCCAGACGTCCGTATACAGAACGTCAGCTCCGGACACGGCTTTATCTGTATCGCTTGTGACGGTGATTTTTCCGCCGGATTCTTCGGCAAATGCTTCTGCCATTTTAACGATGTCCTGGTCAGGGAAAAGCTCTTGAGGCGAGCAGATTCTCACATCCATGCCGACTTTGGCGCCGCCGATGAGCAGGCTGTTGGCGACATTGTTCCGGCCGTCGCCGATATAGGTGAGTTTGACTCCCTTGACGCGTCCGATATGTTCTTTTACAGTCATAAAATCGGCCAGCATTTGTGTCGGATGCCATAAGTCCGTTAAGCCGTTCCAGACCGGCACACCTGAATGTTCGGCAAGCGCCATGACTTTTTCGTGTTCAAATCCGCGGAATTCAATTCCGTCGAACATGCGGCCGAGAACTTTGGCCGTGTCTTCGATCGACTCTTTTTTGCCGAGCTGAATGTCGTCTTTTCCCAAATATTCGGGATGCGCACCGAGGTCGATACAGGCTGTCGTGAAAGCGCAGCGCGTTCTTGTAGAAGGCTTTTCAAACAGCAAAGCGATGTTTTTGCCTTCCAAATAGCGATGCCTGATGCCTTGTGCTTTTTTCTCTTTTAATTTTTGGGCAAGATCGAGCAAATAAAGGATCTCTTCTTCTGAAAAGTCTTTTTCAGCTAAGTAGCTTCTGCCTTTTAAATCAATCATTTGGTTCATGGATCTCTCTCCTTTTTCTTTAGGTTTGGCTATTTTACATCTTCGCGGTAGAGCGGCATGCTCATGCAGCGCGGGCCGCCGCGTCCTCTTGAAAGTTCCCCGCTCGGGATTTCGATAACCTTAATGCCCTGTTCTCTCAAACATTCGTTAGAAATGTAATTCCGGTCATAGGTGACGACAACACCCGGAGCGATCGCGAGTGTATTGGAGCCGTCATTCCACTGCTCCCTGGCTGAAGCGATTTCGTCTCCGCCGCCGCAGAAGATCAAGTTGACATCTGAAAGGCCGAGGGTTCTCTTCAGTACTTCAAGCAAATTGTGTTCTTCAGTCGTATGAATGTCGTCTGCCGTTTTTCCTCTTTCAAGAACGAAGATCCGCATGTCTCCTTCAGGCCCCTGGATGGCGGGATGGATCGTGAATTGATCTCGGTCAACCATCGTGAAGACGGTATCTAAATGCATAAAGGCTCTGCTCTTCGGTATTTCGACGGCCAGTACACGGCGAATCCGGCTCTGCCGCTGAAATAAGTTCCGGACAAGACGCTCGATCGCCTGAGCCGTTGTCCGTTCTGATACCCCGATCGCTACGGTTTCTTCATTTAAGACAAGCTCATCTCCGCCTTCGATATTGAATTTGAAATCACGGTCGAGCCAAACCGGAATCTCGTGTCCTTTAAAACGCGGGTGGTGATTGATAATGTAGCGCATAAACAGAGACTCTCTCCGGCGGGCAGGCTCCTTCATTTTGTTGATGGTCAGTCCGCTGCCGATAGCGGCGGCCGGATCTCTTGTGAAGTAGAGGTTTGGCATCGGATCAAGATAAAATGGATAATGGTCTTCCATCAGCTCATGAAGATGCGATTTTTTTTCGCGTTCCAGCTCATTTTTTCGAATGCCGCTCATCACATGTTCGACCATCGAATCGGTGTCAAAGGTGAGCAAGAACTCTTTCAGCCTGTCGTAAGCGCCGTTGATATCCGCTTTGCTTTCCGTTAAAAGCTCATCGATAAACTGCTCGCGGACTAAAGCGTCATCTAAAGCTTCGGCCGTCAGCTTTTCTAAATAAAGAACTTCAACTCCCTGTTTCTTTAACGTTTCTGCAAATTGGTCATGCTCTTTTTGCACCGCTGGCAAAAAGGGAATATCGTCAAAGAGAAGCCTTTCCAGATATTCGGGTGTGAGGTTTTCCAGTTCCCGACCGGGCCGCTTCAGCATGACGGATTTCAAAGGGCCGATTTCTGAGTAAACGTGTATAGGTGTTGTCATGATCATCCCGCCTCCTAAGCTCTTTTTGTTACATGTACAGCTTAAAACAGGAAGAAAAAGCGTGATGTGAAAGCGATAACAACGGAAAAGTGATATATTTCACATGTTTTTTGATGAAGCAAAAACAAAAGTGAATAATTATGATAAATGGAAAATGAGTTCCTGTCGGAGCAGAGAATAGAACGTATAAAACGTGTATATTTTTAACGGGAATTTTTGAAAAAAATTTTTTTGAGTGCAAAAAAAAGCTGATCCGGACGGCCGGATCAGCATAAATGGTTACAAAATGATTGGGCTGCCTCAGGTGACTGGGAAATCACAAGGCATGTATCGTTCCCGCATATACAGCCCAGCATTTCCGGGCTTCCGAGCTTATCAAGAAGGACGCCGATGGCATGGGCGTTGCCGGGCATGGTTTTAATAATGATCAAGTTGTCCGTCCGATGCACATGCAGGACAACATCAGAGATTTTATCTTTTAATATTTTGGAAGGATTGACGGATAAAGAAGCATTTGTCGTGTAGACAAGTTTTCCGTTTTCACCGGGCTGTTTCACAAGATACATGTCTTTAATATCGCGGGAAATGGTAGACTGCGAAACGGTGATGCCGCGTTTTTCCAGCAGGGCTGCCAGCTGTTCCTGATTTTCCACCGGATGTTCGAGAATGGTCTGCTTGATGAGCCATTGCCGTTTTTGTTTGTTCATAAGAGCGCCTCCCAGGCAAAACACGTATATCTATTATTATAGAACGGTTTTATCGCTGACAGATGGAAGCTATTTTACAAAAAAACAAATCTTTCAGGCTGATAAAGGGGTTGATAGACCCCAAAATTTCACTTATAATGCTTGAAGATGACAAATTGATAGCAGAGAAAAGGTGGTTTTCTAGGGTTCCGCAGTGCGTCCCGCGCTGGTCTGGTCCGAGAGAAAACACATAGCGACGTTATCGCTATGACACGGTGGGATAAAAGCCCAGGAGTTTTTGCTCTTGATCAAAGAGCTTCTCTCCGGGGCTTTTTTAATTTTACTGGAAAACGAATACGGATAAAGGAAGGGGATGCAGTTATGAAAAAGAAAGCAATGGATATGATACTAATTATTATAGGCGCGTTTTTCTTTGCGTTAGCCGTGAATCTGTTCGCCATCCCGAATGACTTGGGAGAAGGCGGCGTCACGGGGATCACGCTGATTTTATACTACGTTTTTGAATGGTCTCCGGGCATCACAAACTTTGTGCTGAACGGCATTCTGCTGATTATCGGCTATCGCTTTTTGGATAAAAAAACGACGATTTACACGATTATTGCGGTCGTGGCCAATTCATTCTTTCTGCACGTCACCGAGAATTGGACGGTGCCGGCTGATGAAGTGATCATCAGCACGATCTTTGCCGGGGTATTTGCCGGCGTGGGCATCGGCATGATCATCCGTGTCGGCGGAACCACTGCCGGGTCTGCGATTCTCGCGAGAATCGCCAATAAATATTTTGACTGGAACATCAGCTATGCCTTGCTGATGATCGATTTAGTTGTCGTGTTCAGTTCCTACTTTATCATCGGAGCTGAAAAGCTGATGTTTACGATTGTCATGCTGTACATCGCCACGAAGGTCATGGACTTCATTATCGAAGGGCTCAACACGAAAAAAGCGATCACGATCATTTCCGAGCATAAAAACGAGATCGCAGCGCAGGTCAATACCCTGATGGACCGCGGCGTCACGATATTATCGGGACGCGGACACTATACGGGCGACTCCAAAGAAATATTATACATTGTCATTAATAAACAAGAGCTGTCCATGCTGAAGAAAATTATTAGAAGCACAGATAAAAAAGCATTTGTCATCATCCATGATGTCAGGGATGTATTCGGCGAAGGATTTGTTGATATTTCAAAATAGGGGAAGGCTGCCGGCAGATGGCCGGGAGCCTTTTTGTATTCATCGGGTCTGATTAGGACGGATCATCTGCTGATAAATAATTGCACAAATACGCCATCTTCCTCACACTGCGAGTTTTATGCAGGAACTGATTTCTGTGGTAAGGCAGATCGTGGCATGAATATCATTTATGGCGAAATCCGCTTGCTGAAGTAAAGGAGGCCTATTATTCTTGGAACAGGGAAAAAAACAGACAATTGATGTGAAAAGCCGAATGTTCTTTAGAGTATGGGGTTTTTGCAGGGACTGCGGGTCTTGGGGTGGTTGGCGTATGGCTCTTTTATGAAGCGATAAAACTCGAATCGAAATATTCATTGCTGTACCTAGCAGTCGGACTTTTCGGGATCATCTATGGTTTGATGACCTCCCTCTCTAACGGTTTTTCCGGCCTTCACGAAAAAAGGAAACATCATCTTCAGCATGATCGAGGGAGAAGACGGGCGGCTGCTCTCAGGAAAGAAATCCGTGTTGATCAAGGACATCAAGAGCCTTAAAATGGCGCAGCACCGCTACAGCCCGAAAGGCATTTTCTTTATGGATATACTGATAGAGACATGCGGGAACGGCATGATGAGGATTCCGACGTACAACATTCTGCCTGAGCCGGCATTTTATCAAGCGGTCGAGTTATACGTCCTGCCGTATATGACGGAGGACTGGATCGGTCAGTTTACAGAAGCGCAAAGAAAAGCTTATTTAAATGAATTTCATAAAGAATTTAATCATCCGGGAAAGAGCAATTTTAGCGGTGAATGAAAATATTTGAAACCTTTGGGGAAATTCATTCGTCTTAATTAGAGGCCGTTGTCTTACATGCGGAAATTTTTTTTCGCAGGCGTGGACTGTTTGAGTGAGGGAAGCCGGGGGATTTCACCATGGCCGTGCTTGTAAAACCGCCGAGACTTTTAGTAGAATGATATATTATCGTTTCCTCACGCTTCATTGACTGAAACAGAAAGCGGTCTGAAAAAAGTTTAAAAAGGTAGAGGTTATCATGAAAAAAATATTTTCTCATAAGCTAAGCTTTTTTGTATTAGCTGTTGTTTTTGTATGGGCTAAAACCTATGCTTCCTACTTTTTAGAGTTTAATTTGGGTGTGAAAGGGTCTACGCAGCACATGCTGCTGTTTATCAACCCATTGAGCTTCACGATTGCTGCACTCGGTTTGGCTTTGTTTGCAAAAGGCCGCCGGTCGGCGATATGGATCATCATCATTGATGCTGTGATGACGTTTGCTTTATATGCAAATGTCCTGTTTTACCGTTTCTTTGATGACTTCTTGACGTTTGCCAACTTAAAACAAGCCGGAAACCTCGGCAATATGTCGGATGGTGTTTTTGACATCATGGCATTTCATGACATCATCTATTTCGTAGATTTGATCATTCTGATTGCCTTATGTGTGAAGCTGCCTGAACTGAAGGCGGCACAACTGAAAAAAAGATGGGCTGCAACCGTTGTTCTCGGCGGAGTAGTTCTGTTTTTCATCAACCTTGCAGTTGCTGAGACCGACCGTCCGGAGCTTTTGACAAGAACATTTGACCGAAATTACATCGTCAAGTATTTGGGGCCTTACAATTACATGATCTATGATGGTGTCCAGGCCGCCCAAAACGCGAGCCAAAAGGCATACGCGAGCAGCGACGACCTGACGAGCGTCATCAACTATACAAATTCGCATTATGCAAAACCGAATGACGAGTATTTCGGTGCAGCAAAAGGAAAGAACATCATCAAGATTCATTTGGAAAGCTTCCAGACGTTTTTGATCGATTATAAGCTGAACGGAAAAGAAGTCACACCGTTCTTGAACAAGCTGGCACACGGCCAGGATGACATGATGTATTTCGATAACTTTTTCCATCAGACCGGCCAAGGTAAAACCGCGGATGCCGAATTGATGATGGACAACAGCCTTTACGGACTTCCTGAAGGCAGTGCATTTGTAACAAAAGGGCAAAATACGTACCAGTCCCTGCCGGCGATTCTGAACCAAAAAGAAGGCTACACAAGCGCCGTGATGCACGGGGACTACAAGTCATTCTGGAACCGCGACCAGGTGTATAAACAAATTGGCTATGACAAATTCTTCGATGCCAGCACATATGATATGTCAGAGGAGAATCTCGTCAACCTTGGCTTGAAAGACAAGCCGTTCTTTGAAGAATCAATTCCGAAGCTGAAATCGCTCAAACAGCCGTTCTATGCCCATTTAATCTCGTTGACCAACCACTATCCGTTCATTTTGGATGAAGAGGATGCCACCCTTGAAAAGGGAACGACGGGAGATAAAACGGTAGACGGGTACTTCCAGACGGCGCGCTATCTTGACGAAGCGCTCGAAGATTTCTTTAAAGAGCTGAAAAAATCGGGATTATATGATGATTCGGTTATCGTGATCTATGGTGACCACAACGGAATCTCAGAGAATCACAACCGTGCGATGAAGGAAGTATTAGGTAAAGAGATTACACCGTATCAAAATGCGATGAATCAGCGTGTACCGCTGATGATCCGCGTTCCAGGCAAAAAAGGCGGAGTCAATCATACGTATGGCGGTGAAATGGATGTCATGCCGACACTTCTTCACCTGCAAGGTATTGACAGCAAAAAATACATCAACTTTGGTACAGACCTCTTTTCTAAAGACCACGACCAAACCGTGGCTTTCAGAAATGGAAACTATGTAACGCCGAAGTACACGATGATTGATACGACCGTATACGATACAAAGACAGGAAAAGAGATCAAGGGCAACCAGGAAACGGAAAACCTGAAATCGCAGGTGTCCGAACAGCTGGATCTGTCCGACCAAGTACTCTATAAAGATCTGTTAAGGTTCCACGAGATTTCAGACTTCAAGCCTGTTGATCCATCAAAATATCATTACGGAAAAGAAAAAGCCAGCGAGTAAAAAACGAAAAACCGCCTGACGCTTGAGAAAGCAGTCAGGCGGTTTTTTTGTGGGGGCAGGTCCGCCGTTGTTCTAAGAAGCCGGGCCGGCACATAAATTGATAGGAAAGAGGACAGAACAAGGATAGAGGATGTGAGAGCGTTGACCAAATCTCAGTATTTTTTTAAATTGCATCCTTTAATGGTGCCGGCCGGCTGGAAGGTGAAAGAAAATCATTTGTATCAAAAGCCGATTCGCGATCCCCGCCATACGTTATTCATCTTGGAGAACGAAAGCTGCGGTCAAATGGTGCAAGTTGAATATGCTGGAGAACTGAAGTACGTCATCAGGATGCTAAATGCTGATCAAACACTGGTCAGCGAAGATTCAGACGCGCCGTATGAACAGCTGGTCGACAGGTTGGAAGATATGATACGTGCTTCCGGTGGCGCCCGCAATTTGCTAAGGCTTAGAATCCCGGCCGGCTGGACGGTTGTGCATCACTCATTAACCGATACAAACCCCGATGAATTGGCGCCTGACAGCAAGGCTTGGCTGTCTGAGTTCAAACGGGACCTTTTGAAGCTGCGTCATGATGAAAAACGCCTTCTGCTCGATGTAGAGTGGTATCCCGAGTGCAGTCCGGCAGGTCATTATGCGCTGAAATTGATAAAGAACGGGAACTGGAACAGTCCTTTGGAAAACATGCTGTGCATCCATCCGAAGGAATTAGCCTATGAGATTAACGCTGTTTTGAAAAAGACTTGTGAACATCAATATGTTGAAGAAACCGGCGCATAACGGCCGGTTTTTGTGCGAAAAGACCCCTATGCGGTTCATACTTTTTATTCAATAAAATGTCATTTTTTTCTTGAGTGAATAAGAAAAATATTTTATCATGGTAAAAGATACATAAGAAATAGACGAAAGGGGTCAAATGGGATGAAAAAAATAGCAGCGGGTCTTTTGTCTGCCGGTCTTATCATCGGTTTTTCCTGGGGTGCCGGCGATGTGGCAGAAGCAAAAACGAAGGTGAAAACGTACAAAAACTGCAAAGCTTTAAACAAAGACTATAAAGGCGGCGTCGCCCGTACGAAGTCGGTGAAAAACAAAGGCGGAAAAACGAAGTACAAGCCGTATGTTTCAAAAGCGCTTTATGACGCCAATAAAAAGTTGGACCGCGATAAAGACAAAATTGCCTGTGAGCGGTGATATATCCAAAAAAAAGATCTCTGCCGAGGGATCTTTTTTTGTTTATCAGGAAATTTATGAAAATTAAAGACTGCTGAAACATAATCTTAACAGTGCGAACCTATACTTTGGCAAGAGAAGAGCAAAAGGGGAGTGGATGATGTGTCAGCTTTATTCAAAAAATTGATGTTATCTTCATTGATCGGGGTCTCCATCGGGTCAGCACTGTTTGCACCGAATGCGGGGGCACAAGAGCCGGCGGCGAAGCCTAAAAAAGTGGATGTCATTGCACACAGAGGCGCTTCGGGATATGCGCCGGAAAACACGATGGCTGCCTTTGAAAAAGCGCTTCAAATGAAAGCAGATTATATCGAGCTGGATGTTCAAATGTCCAAGGACGGGGAGCTTGTCATCATTCACGATACGACCGTAAACCGTACGACAGACATTGACTCAGTGCTGCCGGTTGCCGTAAAGGATTTGACGCTTGCCGAGCTGCGCAAGCTTGATGCTGGCAGCTTCTTCGGTCCGCAATTCGCCGGGGAGCGCATTCCGACATTTGAAGAAGTGCTTGACCGGTATAAAGGGAAGATCGGAATGCTGATCGAATTGAAAGAGCCTGCACGCTATCCGGGAATCGAAGAAAAAGTATCAGCAGCATTGAAAGAGCGGAGAATGGATAAGCCTAAAAACGGAAAAATCATTGTACAATCGTTTGATTTTAACTCTGTTTACAAAATTCATCAGCTGCTTCCATCGATGCCGACAGGTGTCTTAACGTCAAAAGCGGCGGACTTAACAGATGCAAAGCTCAAGGCATTTTCCGGTTATGCCAAATATGTAAACGCCAACTTAAAAAATGTGGCCGCTGATCCTACGCTTGTGCTGAGGATTCATGCGCTCGGTATGAAAATTACGCCTTGGACCGTCCGTTCCCGCGATGAAGTGCCTCCGCTTTTGAAGGCCGGCGTGGACGGAATTGTGACAGACTTTCCCGACTATGTTCCGAAAAAAGTACGCTAGAAACGAAAAAGAAAGCCTGCAGTTCGCTCTGCAGGCTTTTACATACATCAATAAAACTGAGCTAACAACAACAACGTCAGTGTAACGGTTATCGCCCCGCCGATTCTTGTGGACACCTGGGCAAACGGCATGAGCTCGAGGCGCTCTGCGGCGCTGAGAATGGCGATGTCGCCGGTGCCTCCCTGACCGGAATGGCAGGCATTGATAATCGCGGTTTCGATTGGATACATGTTTAGCCACTTTCCTGTAAAAAAGCCGACGGTTATCATCGTGACGACGACGGATACGATCGTAATAATATTGGCGATATTAAAAGCTGCGATCAGCTTGTCCCACGGTGTCATGGAGACGCCAATGGCAAAAAGCAGCGGATATGTCACAGCAGTTGAAAAGAAGCGTGACACGCCGTAAGCGCCGTTTTCCAAATTCGCCGGAGCCAAACGAAACAGTTTCACGGCAACAGCCAGCAAAAGCATCATGACGGGTGCTGGAAAACCAAACAAGTCATGTGAAAGCATACCGACCAAATATAATGAGACGGCAAGAATGCCTCCTGAGGCAAAGTGGGAAAGATTAAAAACGCTTTCTTTGTCTTTGTCGCGGCTTTCAAGCGGCAGTGCGTCCCCGCTTTCGAAACGGTCAACTTTTCCGTTGCCTGTCCAGTCAGGCTTTTTCTTCCCGATTACGTTTAAAACCCCGGACAAAATGACAGCGCTTAAGCTTCCGAACATAATGGAAGGAATGACAAGTGCAAAAGCTTCCCCTTGTGACATGTGCATGATTTCCGAATAGCCGATGGACAGCGGAATGGCTCCCTCGCCAACCCCTCCGGCCATTATCGGAATCACAATGTACAGCAGCGTATGCTGAAATCCGAGGCCGAGCATTGTACCAACCGTCAGACCGACTGCCGCTGCGGCAATTGTCCCTGCAATCAGCGGAATAAAAATTTTAATGAACGCCCTGACCAGCGTTTCTCGTTTCATCCCTAAAATGCTTCCGACTACAATAGCTGAAATAAACAAATAAAGAAAGTTTGAGTTTTCTGTAAATTCAGATGTTGATTTGATGATGTCTTCCGGAATGAGATGGTAGTAGACGATAGCTGAAGGAATAAATGTCGCAAGTATGGCGGCACCGCCGACAGAACGAAGAAGCGGCAGCGACTTTCCGATTTGGGCGAAGGTGAACCCGAAAAAGCCCATAACCGCAATAGCTGTTAAAATGTCGCTTTTCAGATCGTGCATATAGACAAACGTCACAATCAAAGCGAAGAGCAGCAAGTATACGGGCAGCGGAATGATGCCGATTTTAACATTCATTGCTCTTGCAAAAAAGTTTTCATCCGGTTCTTTCGTTGTTTGAATCGGTATATGTTGTACCTTTGTTTTTGCTTCCATATTCTTTCCCCCATCCTTTATGTTATCCCCTTGCTGAGTTATTAAACTAAATTAAGTATACTAAAAAAATCAAAATTCAGACAACCGTGCAGGAAGACCTAGCTGTGTTCCCATGATGATCAAGAGCAACTCGATTTGGCTAAAGATGTGTCTGACCACTGTTTAATGGCCTTGCGCAGGCTATTTTTGATACGGTTATTCCCGAATCTCCTTTTATTGGAATGAAAATCGACACAAAAAAGCTGTTAATCCGTCAAAAATAAATCAAACATTTGGGAGCAGAGACCTTTTTTCTTGTGTGAACCGTTGATACATTCAGCTCCTGTCTCCGAACAAACACAGGACGTCTGCGACAAAAGATTCAATCTTGATGCGGGATATATGTGAAGGCTGATCAATGTGAGTCTTATGGATTTTTTAAATTGGTATCTATAGTCTCATAATTTTTATGTTTATTAGATATAAAGATATATTTTTTTATCGTTTTTGAGGAAAAATAGGTCAAATGGTGTTAATATATTCGAGTGCAAAAGAATGAAATAAAGGAATATTTTAGAGAAATCCTCTGGAAAGGGTTTTTTAACATCACATAAGGAGAAGAAAATGGAATTTATTTTACACTACTATCCCGCAGCAATGATTGTCCTGATGCTCATCAGCTTTTGGGGATCCCGGATGAATCCGCGTTTTAAGAAGTTTTTAATCATATTGTGTCTGATAACGAACGGTGTGTATATTGTATGGCGGTTCGGCTTTACGCTGCCCGTCTCTCGTCCCGACGACATCGTAATGGGCGTTATCCTGATTGCAACTGAATGTATCGGCTTTTTGCAGCTGTTGGTCTTTTATACGCTAGTATGGAAGGAGAAGAAGCGGGAGCCGGAAAAGCTGGGTGATCAAGACCATTGGCCGAGCGTTGATATTCTCATTGCAACTTACAACGAGGAGCGCCATGTGCTGAAAAAATCAGTGGCAGGCTGTCTGAACCTTGATTATCCAAAAGAGCTTGTCAACATTTATTTGTGTGATGACGGAAGACGGACGGATATTAAAAAGCTGGCTGAGGAACTTGGCGTTCATCACGTTACAAGACCAAGTAATGAGCATGCAAAAGCGGGGAACTTAAACCATGCGATGAGCTGCTCGAACGGGGAACTGATTGTGACGATGGATGCCGATATGGTCCCGCTTCCTACATTTTTGCAGAAAACTGTCGGCTATTTTAAGAAGGAAAAAGTGGCTTTTGTTCAAACGCCGCAGGCCTTCTATAATGAAGATCCTTATCAGTACAACTTATTTTCTGGAGCGAACATTCCGAATGAGCAGGACTTTTTTATGCGCAGGCTCCAGGCCGGGAAAGACCGTTTTAATGCCGTCATGTATGTCGGCAGCAATACGGTTTTCAGAAGAACCGCTTTGGAGGAAATCGGCGGTTTTGCGACCGGTGTGATTACAGAGGATATGGCAACCGGAATGCTTTTGCAAACTAAATTTAAATCTGTTTTCGTCAAAGAAGTGCTTGCGGTCGGTCTCTCGCCGGAAACGTGGACAGATCTTTTGAAACAGCGCGACCGCTGGTGCAGGGGAAATATTCAGTGCGGAAAGAAATGGAGTCCGCTTTTCTTAAAAGGTCTGACCCCCATGCAGCGAATCCTTTATTTTGACGGTATTCTTTTTTGGTTTTTCGGCGTTTTTAAGATGGTATACATTCTGGCGCCGCTCTTGTTTTTGCTGTTTGGCATACATAGCTTAAAGACCAATTTGTGGTCGATCACTTCGTTTTGGCTGCCTGCGTTTTTAGGTTCTTACCTTTCATTTAAAGCCGTTTCGGACCGGCAGCGCAGCATGAGCTGGAGCCATATTTACGATACATCGATGGCGCCGCACATGGCGATATCGGCCTTGTCGGAATTCATTTTCAAAAAGCGGTTTGATTTTAAAGTCACGCCGAAGGGTGTCAACACAGATCGGAGAAAATTCAAATATACAACGGCGCTGCCGTGTGCGATTTTGCTCGCAATGACGCTGCTTGCGCTCGGAAAAACCCTTTATGAATTGTTGTTTCTTCATACGTTTGATATAAACGTCACTTCGTATAATTTATTTTGGGTTCTCTATAACATGACAGGGCTCATACTTGCGCTGCTCGTTGCCTTTGACAGGCCGAGATTTCGAAGCTCTGAGCGGTTCACAGTCAACAAGTCGGCGGCTTTTTCCACCGTTTCAGGAGATGAGCACGAATGTGAACTGATAGATGTGAGCGACACGGGCGCGCGTATCAGACTGCCTTATACGGCTGATTCGGACATGTACTATCATGTGGACGGTCTGATTATAGATGCGGTCGGCAAAGTGCCGGCTCGGGTGATGTGGACGACGAAAGACGCGGACGACATTGAAATCGGGCTGCACTTCAAAGAGATGGACAAGGAGCTGTATGTGAACCTGATCCGTTTTATGTTCAATGAAGAAAATGCAAAAAAATCCGACCGGGAAAAGCGGGCTGATACGTTGTCAACCGTGATGCGCTTTTTAACGAAAACCGAAAAAACCCCTGATGCATTCAAGAGAAAATATGTCCGCGAGGCCGTTCAAGGTCTTGGAACACTGCTGTTTCCCGATGATTCAGACAAAGGTGCTCACGAAATCATGATTAAGGACATCAGCTTGTCAGGCTGCCAGATTGAATCCGCTGTCCCGCTTGAGATGAATGAACATGTGCTGGTTTCTATCAATGAGAAGGATCCGGATCAGCGGCTGGCGCTCGTCTGCTGGATAAAGAAGCGGAGAAAGCGATACACAGCGGGGTTGAAATTTATAGATGAACATGCATCACAATCAATAGGAGACCCGGTAGCATAAGCTGCGGGTCTTTTTTGTCAACGGTCTTCCTGTACGGTCCGCCCATTTTCGAATTTCATGCTATGGTTCAGCATGTTTTCTTTAGCTGTGATCTCTCGGGGCTGAACCTTAAAGACAACGGTTTTGCTGCCTAAACTCGATCTGTACTTTTCAACATGTGTTTTGTTAAGCGGGGAACTGTAGTATCCCGGTACATATTTGTCGAGAAGAGACTGCATGGCAGATGTTGCTTCATCTAAGTCTGTAATCATTGACGCTGTGCCGAAAAGAACGACGCTCATATAAGCGGTATCTGTTTTAGCGGGAATCGGGTGAACCATTGTTCCATATTGTTCGCTGACTGTGAAGCATACGTTTGAATTTTCGTGAAGCATATCCATTTTCCGTCCCTCTGAGGCACCGTGAAAGTAAATAAAGCCGTTTTTCCAAACGAAGTTCAAAGGGATGACATAGGGTGTCCCGTGAGCGGCCAAGCCGAGGTATCCGGTTTGTGCTTCTGTTAAAAATTGATCAATCTTGTTTTCATCTGTGCAGGCAAGCTGTTTTTGCCGAATGGAATGAGCCATCACATTCACGCTCCTTTTTATTGTTAAGATGATTTTAGGTTGTTATTGTCCCTTTAAAAAGAGACAATAATAGAAAACTTGATGAGGTCAGCAAATGATAGAATTAACTCCTTTACTCAATAAACAGCTTAAAACGCCTCTGTATATGCAGCTATATCAATATATAAAAAAAGAAATTGAGACCGGCGGCATCTCCCCGGGAACTCTTTTGCCGCCGATCCGCCATTTATGCGAGCATTTGCAACTAAGCAAAAATACAGTTGAAAGCGCCTATCAGCAGCTCACTGCGGAAGGCTATACGGAAAGCATGCCAAGGATCTGCATCAAAGTGCTTCCCTTGGAGAAAACGCTGATGCCGCCTAGTCAATTGAAGGTCCATACCAATCGGGAACCAAAAGAAACAGAACAGTCTTCAGCGGCAACATATGATTTTAAATATGGTGATATTGATTTAAGCCATTTTCCATTTAAAACATGGAGGCGTTGTCTGCAGAATGCATTGGACAGTGAAGATCATGACTTATTTTTGTATGGGGATCATAAAGGCGATTTCGGCCTTCGCTCGGAATTGGCGAAATATTTATTTCAGGCAAGAGGTGTGCGCTGTGTACCTGAGCAAATTGTGATCTGTTCCGGTACGCAGAATGCAGTCGGACTTCTTTGCCAGCTGCTCTCAATGAACGGCCGACTGGTTGCGGCAGAAAATCCGGGATATGATGGTGTGCGTTCCGTTTTCCTAAACCATGGATGTGCTATTCAGCCAATCGGTCTCGAGACGGATGGAATCAATTTGTCTCAGCTTGCTGCAAGCCGGGCGAAACTCGTTTATATAACGCCCTCTCATCAATTTCCGTATGGAATGGTCCTGCCGATACAGAAAAGGCTGAAATTACTTGAATGGGCAAGCCGCGAGAATGTCTACATTATCGAAGATGACTATGACAGCGAATTCCGCTATCAGGGCAGGCCCATTCCATCATTAAAAGCGCTTGATAAAAAAGAAAATGTTATTTATTTAGGGACTTTCTCAAAGTCATTTCTTCCGGCGGCGAGATTGAGTTATATCGTTCTGCCTTCAAAGCTGGCGGATGAATTTCAGGAAAAACTTGGCCGCTACAGCCAGTCCGCTTCACCTATCATTCAAAAAGCGATGTTTTTATTTATGAAAGAAGGGTTTTTCGAAAGGCACATCCGTAAAATGAAAAAAGTATATCAAGAAAAGCACAAAACATTGATCTCGGCTATTAAAACGCATTTTGGAAATGACATGGAAATCATCGGCGAAAAAGCGGGACTCCATATTTTAATGAAGACGGGCCGGCGTGCGCGAGATCTCATACATAAAGCGGAAAAACTCGGTGTGAAAGTTTATCAGGTATCAGATTTCTGGCTTGAGCCTCATGAAAGCAGTTCTTCTATCGTCATGGCGGGATTTGGGGGTCTTTCTGCAGCGGAAATTGAAGAAGGGATCAGCATACTGCGTAAAGCTTGGCTCTCATCATCAAAGCAGGAACGGTGAAAAATGCCCGTTCCCGCACCGATATTAAAAAGGATTCAATAGATAGAAAGCGGGAATAATTGTGAAAAAAACGAAACTGTTCATTTTGCTGCTTATGTTGATGGGGATGCTGTACGGGTGTTCCGGACATGAAACAAAAGGAGAGGAAAAAACAGAACCAAATGCAGCTCAGAAAGTGACAAAACAATCAAAACAGGAGGCGGAACATGATCCATCATCCAAGTGGATCAAAGTGAAGGGACCCGCCCGCATTCCGATACTCATGTATCACAGCATCTCATCAGGTAACAGCCTGCGCGTACCGGAGGCGGAATTCCGCGGACATATGAAATGGCTCAAGGATAACGGCTATTACACGCTGACGCCTGAAGAAGCTTATATTGTCTTAACACAAGATAAAATGCCGAGTGAAAAATCCGTGCTGATTACGTTTGATGACGGTTATACAGATAACTTTACGAAAGCCTTTCCGATTCTAAAAGAATTTGGTCAAAAGGCGACCGTATTCATGATCGGCAAATCGGTTGGCGGGAAGAACCATTTGACGGAGAAACAAATGAATGAGATGAGGCGAAGCGGCATTTCGATTCAAAGCCATACCATTCATCACGTTGAATTGAACGGGCTGGCACCGGGACAGCAGCTCGATGAAATGACGCGTTCCAAAGCGCTGTTTGATCGCATGTTCAGCCAAAATACGGTCATGCTGAGCTATCCGGTCGGGCGCTATAACGAAGATACGCTGAAGCTGGCAAAGCAGGCAGGCTATCAAATGGCTGTCACGACAGAACCGGGAGCGGCATCAAGAGAGCAGGGGATGCATGCGCTCCACCGCGTTCGCATCTCGCCGGGGATGTCACCCGCCGCGTTTGGCCGGATGGTGGAACATAACAGGTAAAGCGGCTTCTTTTACAAGGGCCGCCTTTTCTTATTTTTTGGGGCGTTGTTTCCCCGTCCCCATGATCAGCTGCAAATTCGGGCGAATCGTTTCAGCAGACTGCCGGGCCGGCGCCTGTTCCGGAGCAGAATCGATCACCTTCAAAAAGACAGGCGGAGTTGCAGTCTTACGGATCGTCATGTCATGATGATCCGGCTTTTGATAGGATCTGTTGTTTCTTTTATCAAAGAAGAACGAATACAGAATCAGCAGAGCGAACAAAACCAGTAAAATGATCATATGGAATAAAACCTCCTCGTCATCTATTTCTTCTTTTAATATCGAACATGAGGGCGTAAAGTTTTACATGTTATGTCTTAAAAAGAATTTTTTGTGACTTTTGAATCGGTTTTAGAGTAAGCATCTTGTTGTCTTTACATCTTTCCCAATCTGCTGTCTGCTTAAACAGATGCTTATTGAACGGCAGTTTTTCTACGGTATGAATGGTGGAAGAATTTTAGAAGATGAATGAAGTGAAAAAAAACAGCATGTCAGCTGCAAAAGCAAGATTTGCAGCCGCTGCCGCGGGATGGGAAAGGCTTGAGAAATTGTTGAAAAAGAGAGCCGGCCGGTTATCAATCTCCGCCGCCCCCGCCGCAGTCCCCGCCTCCTCCATCTCCTCCGCATGAATCGCCGCCTCCGTCAGAGCCGCCGAAGAAGAAGGAAGAAGAACCCCCGTCTCCGTATGAGCCTCCGCTGGTGGACCCGCGCGAGGAATGAAAAACCATCAGCAGGACGATAATTCCGAGGATTAAAATGATCATATGAAGACCCTCCTTATGTATATGGCTTCTGTTTTTCTACGGATAAAAGAAT
Source organism: Bacillus haynesii (assembly GCF_001969855.1). GTDB lineage: Bacteria > Bacillota > Bacilli > Bacillales > Bacillaceae > Bacillus > Bacillus haynesii. Next base: position 246,428 of record NZ_MRBL01000001.1, on the reverse strand, counting down.
GAAAAGTTTCAAACTTTTGTAAATTTATAGGTTGTACAGCTTGATTGTTTTTTGCAAGACTCCGTTATAAAAGGGCAGATGATGCGAAGGAACACGGCATTTCGGATTTTTTACACATCATCTCATGCTAATTGGGCTTCAGTGAGTTAAAATAGGAATGACCGTATCTGAAAGGAGAGGATCAAGATGCCGAAGTACAGAGGTTATATCGGAACGTATACAAAAGCAGACAGCGAAGGGATTTATACATTTGAGCTTGATACGGAAAAAAAGACGTTAAGCACGCCGAAGCCGGCGGCAAAGCTGGGCAGTCCGACATATTTGAATATCGCCAAAGACAATGAAATGCTTTATGCAGTGATCAAAGACGGCGATAAAGGCGGGGTTGCCGCATATCGTATTGACGGTTCAACAGGAGAGCTGACTTTCGTCAACCAGCAGACCGGGGAAGGACCGTCACCTTGCCATGTCAGCGTCGATCAAAATAACCGTTATGTTCTGTCCGCCAATTACCACAGCGGGACGATCATGGCATACCCTTTAAACGAAAGCCGCGGCTTGCTTGAGCCTTCAGCAAAAGTACAGCATGAGGGATCAGGACCGCATGAGAGACAGGAAAAAGCGCATACCCATTATTCAGGATTCTCACCTGATGAGAAGTATGCAGTAGCCGTCGATCTCGGAACGGATCATATCATCACGTATCAATTGAAAGAGAACCGGCTTGAAGAAGTGAAAAAACACGCTGCTGCACCGGGATCAGGGCCGAGACATATCGAGTTCCATCCGCAGGAAAAGTATGCGTATGTATTAACGGAACTAAGCAATGAAGTCATCGTGTTGGAATACACCCCTGATTTGGGTGAATTCAGGGAGATTCAAGTCATTTCGGCATTGCCGGAAGGCTTTGACGGCGAGAGCCAAGGCGGCGCCATCCACATCACAAAAGACGGCAAATTTGTATACGCTTCAAACCGCGGACACGACAGCATCGCCGTCTTCAGCATCAACGAGTATTCGGGCGAACTTTCCCTTGTTGAACACGTATCAACTGAAGGGGAGTGGCCGCGCGACTTTGAGATTGATCCTTCAGAGCAATTTTTAATCGCTTCCAACCAGGAAACAGGGACATTGACATTGTTTGAAAGAGACCTGACAACGGGCCGGCTGACGCTTTTGCAGTCCGGAGTTCCTGCTCCTGAAGCAGTTTGTGTGAAATTTTTACATCAATAAAAGCAAAAAAACTTGATTGGCCTTTTTAGCCAGTCAAGTTTTTTTCTTTTTATAACACTTGCAGCATGCGGTTAACCGCTGTCATTTTACCCCGCATCCAGCTCTTTTTTAACCTTGATAAACGCAACCATCTGCTTGATTTCTTCTTCGGAAAGAAGCGTCCCGTCGACTGCCAGCTTGAGCTTATCCCAATCCGTCAGTTCAATGGCTTCGTTTTTAGCCTTTTCATCCCGGGGATCGTCAACTCTGCCGAGCAAAAAATCGGTGGAGGTATTGAATAAATCAGCGATTTCGATAAGCGCCTCTAAAGAAGGGCGGCGGTAGCCCGATTCATAGCCCGCGTAAGTGCTTTTCGCAATACCGAGGCGGTCGGCAGTATATTGCAATGACCATTTTTTATTTTTTCTCAGTGTTGTTAATCGATCTAAATTCATATCTTACGCTCCTTTTGATACACAGTGATTATAGCACATTATCAGCAAAAGTGTACGCGAAATGAATAAAGTTTCTTGATTATTTCACATTTGAGGACTATAATTGCATTGAAGGTACGCATAAAGCGTATACATTCCTGATGTATCAAGCCTTCTTTGCTAAAATCAATCATGCTTTATACTGTATCAAACTACTTCTTAAAGAGGTGTAGCACATGAAAAAGTTACTGCTGTTGACCACCGGCGGGACCATCGCTTCAGTAGAAGGCGAAAACGGACTGGCTCCGGGGGTTAAAGCGGAAGAGCTTCTCAACTATTTATCTGATGATCATTCAAATTATACGATAGATTGCCAATCTCTAATGGATATAGACAGCACCAACATGCAGCCTGAACACTGGGTGATGATGGCAGAGGCTGTTCATGAGAATTACAGCCGCTATGACGGATTTGTGATCACGCACGGAACCGATACGATGGCCTACACCTCGGCGGCGCTTTCATACATGCTGCAGAATATTGATAAGCCTGTTGCGATTACGGGTTCCCAAGTTCCGATTACATTTAAGAAAACGGATGCGAAAAAAAATATTAAAGATGCGGTCCGCTTTGCGTGCGACGGCATCGGCGGAGTATACGTCGTCTTTGACGGCCGCGTCATTTTAGGCACGAGAGCGATCAAATTAAGAACGAAAAGCTACGATGCATTTGAAAGCATCAATTATCCTTACATCGCTTTCATTCATGACAAGGAAATCGAGTATAACAAACGGGTTCCCGAAGTAAAGCCCGGCGCTTTGAAACTCGATACATCCTTAAATACCGATGTTTGTCTGGTGAAGCTTCATCCCGGATTAAAGCCTGAGTTTTTTGATTGTCTGAAAGGTTCATATAAAGGTATTGTGATTGAGAGCTACGGAAGCGGCGGTATTCCTTTTGAGAAAAGAAATATTTTAGAAAAAGTGAACGAGCTGATCGATTCCGGAATGGTTGTAACGATTACGACGCAATGCCTTGAAGAAGGAGAGGATATGAGCATTTACGAGGTCGGCCGCAAGGTAAACCAGGATGCCATCATCCGCTCGAGAAATATGAACACCGAAGCGATCGTTCCGAAGCTGATGTGGGCTTTAGGGAAAACCGGACAACAAGCTGAAGTCAAAAAGATTATGGAAACGCCAATTGCAGACGATATCATCATTTAAAAAAAGAAAGCAGGGTTAAATAATGAAAGCTGAAATGACATACCGGACGGAAAAGGATTTTCTCGGAGAAAAGAAGATTCCGGCCGATGTCTACTACGGTATTCAGACATTGCGGGCAGCGGAAAACTTCCCGATTACAGGATATAAAATCCACGAAGAAATGATCAAGGCGCTGGCAGTGGTGAAAAAAGCGGCGGCGCTTGCCAACATGGAGACAAAACGTCTTTATAAAGGCCTTGGAGATGCCATCGTCCAAGCCGCTGATGAGATCCTTGAAGGAAAGCTGCATGATCAATTCATCGTCGATCCGATCCAAGGCGGGGCAGGCACTTCAATGAATATGAACGCGAACGAAGTCATCGGAAACCGTGCACTTGAACTGCTCGGTCACAAGAAAGGCGAATATATTCATCTGAGTCCGAATACGCACGTCAATATGTCCCAATCGACAAACGACGTATTCCCGACGGCGATTCATATTTCAACGCTTAAGCTGCTGGAAAAGCTGCTGGACACAATGGAATACATGCTTGATGCGTTTAAGAAAAAAGCGCGCGACTTTGACCACGTTATTAAAATGGGCCGCACCCATCTTCAAGACGCCGTGCCGATCCGCCTTGGGCAGGAATTTGAAGCCTACAGCCGCGTGATCGAACGCGACATCAAACGGATTAAACAATCGCGCCAGCATCTGTATGAAGTCAATATGGGCGCTACCGCAGTTGGAACGGGATTGAACGCGGATCCGCGCTATATCGAAAATGTCGTCAAGCACTTGGCTGAGATCAGCGGTCTTCCGCTTGTCGGCGCTGATCATCTGGTGGATGCGACGCAAAATACGGACGCTTACACAGAAGTTTCAGCTGCATTAAAAGTATGCATGATGAACATGTCGAAAATCGCCAACGACCTTCGGTTGATGGCATCAGGTCCGCGCGCAGGACTTGCCGAGATTTCTCTTCCGGCAAGACAGCCGGGGTCATCCATCATGCCGGGAAAAGTTAATCCGGTTATGGCCGAGCTGATCAACCAAATCGCATTCCAAGTCATCGGAAACGACCATACGATCTGCCTTGCTTCTGAAGCCGGACAGCTCGAACTGAACGTGATGGAGCCTGTGCTCGTCTTTAATCTCCTGCAATCCATCAGCATCATGAACAACGGATTCCGTTCATTTACCGATCACTGTGTAGAAGGTATTGAAGCGAATGAAAAACGCTTAAAAGCATACGTCGAAAAAAGCGCAGGCGTCATTACTGCGGTCAACCCGCATCTAGGCTACGAAGCAGCTGCAAGAATTGCGAGAGAAGCCATTTTAACAGGGCAATCCGTCCGTGACCTCTGTCTTCAAAACGATGTGTTGACAGAAGAAGAGCTTGATCTGATTTTGAATCCTTATGAAATGACAAAACCGGGGATTGCCGGGGCTGAACTTTTAAATCGGGATTAAGCTGGAAAAACAGCATGCGAAAACACTCTGAAGCATTTTACCGGGATAGAAACACAGAGTGTTTTCGCTTTCCCTCAATAACTTTATGATGAGAAAGGACAACAGCGGTGAAGTGGTACCGAGTCAGCCTTTTTCATGGTATACTGTTCGTTGTTAGTTAAATTTTTAAGAAAAAATTGAAGTAGATTGCTATTTTTATGTAGTTTATTTTGAAAGCGTTTCAATAATTAAGGGGGATTTAGGTTGAAAACAGCACGGTTGCCATCAATGTTGGAAATCATTATTGTATTAGGTGCATTTTTAGCGATAGTTTGTTCATTTACAGTCAAATTCGATCTGCCGATTCAGCTGGCATTGTTTATTTCATGGTTCTTAGTGATTTTGCTCGGTCTGCGCCTGGGGCACCGGTATGAAGATTTGCAAAAATCGATTACAAACGGAATTTCAAATGGACTTGAAGCGATATTGATCCTGATTTCCGTCGGCGCTCTGATCGGCACATGGATAGCCGGCGGTGTTGTGCCGACTTTGATTTATTACGGGCTTGAGTTTATCCATCCGAGCATATTCCTGCTTGCCACGCTCATTATTTGTTCGATCACATCTGTTGCCACAGGTACGTCTTGGGGCACAGTAGGAACGGCCGGGATCGCCATGATGGCAATCGGGGAAGGGCTGGGGCTTCCGCTTCCGCTTGTAGCCGGAGCCGTGCTGTCCGGAGCCTACTTTGGAGATAAATTATCGCCGCTTTCTGATAGTACAGTGCTGGCGTCATCCCTTTCAAAGGTCGAAGTGATTACCCATGTCAGAGCGATGCTGTATTTGTCGGTTCCCGCTTATTTGATCACGGCGGTCCTGTTCACCATCACCGGCTTTATGTACGGAAGCCGACATGTTGATTTGGAAAAAGTTGAATTTTTGAAAGCTTCTTTGCAGAACACGTTTGATATTCACATCTGGATGCTTGTTCCGGCTATTGTCGTCATTGTTCTTTTGGCGATGAGAAAGCCTTCTGTGCCGACGATCGCGATCGGCGCACTTTTGGGTGCGATCTGGGCTGCGGTCTTCCAAGGCATGAACTTTGCGGATGCGATCGGCACAGCATACAACGGCTTTTCCATCGACACCGGGATCAAATTTATGGACGAGCTCTTAAACCGCGGAGGAATTCAGGGCATGCTCGGTTCAGTCGTTGTCATCATTCTCGGTCTGGGCTTTGGCGGCCTCTTGGAGCACTTAGGCGTTCTAAAAGTGATTGTGTCCAAGTTCCAGCAAAAACTGACTTCTGCGGGCAACGTCACATTCTCGACGATTATCGTCGCCTTCTTGGCAAATGTGTTCGGCTGCGCGATGTATGTCTCGCTCATTTTAACGCCGAAGATTATGGAGAAAAGCTATGACAAGCTCGGAATTGACCGGAGGGTGCTGTCCAGAAACGCGGAAGTCGGCGGTACGATGACGTCGGGCATGGTGCCGTGGTCAGACAACGGCATTTATATGGCGGGGATTCTCGGCGTGTCAACCTTCTCTTATCTGCCGTTCATGTGGCTGAGCTTTGTTTCAATCGGCCTTGCGATTTTGTACGGATACACAGGTAAATTTATTTGGTACACCGATAAAAAAGACGCGCCTGTTCAGTAGCCGATTTTAAATCAATTGATGGAGGTATTCTGTTATGAATGGCAACAATATTATTCGGAATTTGATGCTGGAAATCCCTTCAGCACCCGGAAACCTTGGAAAGGTGACAACGGCGATCGGCCTTGCCGGCGGTGATATCGGAGAGGTTGAAACGATTAAGGTAGGGCCGAATTATACGATGAGGAACATTACGGTTCAAGTTGAGCATGAAGAACAGCTCACCGAGATTCTTGAAGTGATCCGCAACTTAAAAGAAGGCATCCACCTTCATACCGTTTCAGATGACGTGCTGGCTGCACATGAAGGCGGCAAAATCCGCATGAAAAGCAAGATGCCGATTCGCTCGCTCGCTGATCTGCGGCGGGTGTATACGCCGGGTGTCGCGAACGTGTGCGAGCTCATTAAAGAAGAGCCGCAAAAAGCGAATATCTATACCGGAATCGGCAATTCGGTTGCAATTGTAACGGACGGCACGGCCATCCTTGGCTTGGGAGACATAGGGCCTGTGGCGGGAATGCCTGTTATGGAAGGGAAGGCTGCACTTTTCGACCAGCTTGCGGCCATCAGCGGGGTTCCGATTCTCCTCGATACGAATGATCCTGACGAAATCGTGAGGACGGTTAAAAACATTGCGCCCGGATTTAGCGGCATTTTGCTAGAAGACATCGGCTCACCACATTGTTTTGAAATCGAAGAGCGCCTGAAAAACGACCTGAATATTCCGGTTATGCATGACGACCAGCACGGTACTGCGGTGGTGACGCTGGCGGCCGCCATTTCAGCCGCCAAGAGTGCAGGGGTCGATCTGAAGCAGGCCCATGTCGGCCAAATCGGCCTGGGCGCGGCGGGGGTCGCGATCTGCAGGATGTTTATGGCATATGGAGTAAAACGTGTTGTCGGAACGGATAAATCGCTTGAGGCGATGGCGCGTTTAGAGAAATATGGCGGCCATGCGGCTGAAAGCATTGAAGAATTGATGGAAAGCTGCGATATCATCGTCGCGACAACCGGTGTTCAGGGATTGATCAATAAGAAATGGGTTCGGGAAGGCCAGGTGATTTTGGCTCTGTCCAATCCGAAGCCGGAGATTGAGCCTGAGGATGCGCTCGAGGCCGGGGCAGCCTATGCTGCGGACGGACGGTCTGTCAACAATGTGCTGGGATTCCCCGGTATTTTCAGGGGCGTGTTAAATGCCGGAGCGGATTCGATCAGCCACCCGATGCTGGTTGCGGCCGCCGAAGCGATCGCATCCTGCACAAAACAAGGCGATCTTGTGCCTCATCCGCTGAACCCTGAAGTTCACGAGATTGTGGCCAAAGCAGTCGAAAGGGTCGCACTTTCAGAAATGGGAAAAATGAACGGATAAAGAAAACAGCTGCCGCTTTATCGCAATACGGATAAAGCGGCAGCTGTTTTTCTTGCGAATGTTAACGGCGGTTCTACAGATTGAAAATGAATATATAAAATATTCGGTTTTGTAAAAATCCAATGGTTGTGGAGAGCGCTGATGATGATGCCCTGATCGACAAGCTTTTTTGTAAACAGCGGAACTTCTTCAGGCAAAATGGCGACTTCGGCCATATTCAAGGCGATTCCGTTTTGATCGAGCGATTCGAACATGACTTCTTCCATGCCGACTCCCCGGCTTGGTCTTCCTTGAATCGCGACACGCAAATTCCGTTTGATGCTGACAGAACAGACACCGTGTTCAATGTGCGGCTCCCCATTTAAAATATGTCCAAATTGCCGGCAAAGCGAATGAAAACTTTGCATCTGTTGAACCTCCATTTTTAAAGTTACCACGATTTTATGAAGGGAACCCGCATATTTAGAATCCTTTAAAAATGGACGATCCTTTTATTTGATGATTTCTTCACCGCCAGGCTTGTTAGCATAGTGGTACATGAAGCCCATCATAAACGCGCCTCCGATCAGGTTCCCGAGTGTTACCGGAATTAAGTTATGGATTGCACCTGCAATCGAAATCGTATCCGGATGCTCGGTCACCAGGGAGACGGCAAAAGTGGCCATGTTCGCGATGCTGTGTTCATAACCGGAAATAAAGAAAGTAAAAACAAACAGCATCATAGAGAACATTTTTGCTCCGTCTCCTTTTTGCGCCATCGGAACAAAAAACGCAAGGCAGACAAGCCAGTTACACAGAATCGCTTTAAAGAACAATTCGGTCACCGGCGTATTCATTTTATGCTCCGCCACGCTGAGAATAAAGCCGGTGGAAGAAGGATCCTTAAATAAGCCGGTCGCAAAGATGAGGCCTGCGAAAAAAACGGCGCCCATTAAATTTCCTGCATAGCTGAACATCCACAGCTTGATAACAGTGGGCCAGCGCATTTTTTTACGAAGCGCAGCCAATGTATAATAAAATGTATTTCCCGTAAATAAATCTCCTCCGCCATAGACGATCAGAATAATGGCGCCCCCAAATGTGATTGCTGCAATTGGATATGTGAACGGAGAATGTTCAACATAAAAGAGATTCCCCGTTTTAAACGCTACAATGACTCCGAACCCGATAAACATACTGGCCAGCATGGCTCGTAAAAGATAGCGAAGCGGGCTTTGCATAAAGATGCTTTGCTTTTTTAAAGCAAGTTCTTCGACAAGAACAAGTGATTTTGATTCCATGTTTTCCACCACCATCAAGTGTTTACTTAAGAAGTATCTATCATAAATACAACCTAAGTATAGCAGGATATTGTGAAACATTTCACAAATTTTGTGTATTTTGTTTGAACAAATGTATGGTTCGATTTTCATAGAATAAACAGGGTATCGTTTATTGTTTATTCTTACGTAATAAATATTCCCTTCGTTAAAAGTCAGAGGGAGCGGTGTTTTGTATGTGACCAGCGGGACCGGTTTCAAATCGATATGCAAGATGGCTGTGCAGAGAGGAATCTCAAACGTACAGTTCAGTCAGCAGTGCTGCGTGAAGGCTTAGTGGGGATAAATCAGCAAATGAATGAAGGGACTGCACAGAAGGCGGAAGGAAGATTTCACAGATTGGACAAAATAGCAGGACGTTCTGTAAGGTGCGCGCGCACTGAAGGAAAATGCCGAATTTGTTTCATTGCATATAACGGTATTCTATTGATGCGACAGGCTTTGTACAAAGAATCACAGACGCTGAATGACGAAATGCTCCACGTGAATGCGGGGCATTTTTCTCATGTCGATTTAGTTCTTGATAACCATCATGTCACAAAATAGCTATAATTCCTTCGTATAATTGTCACAATAACATCCATAAATTAGGAAAAATATACTTTATTTAAGAAGGAATTCGCGGTAAAGTACAGGTATAAATAACCATCCGGATAATAACAGAACATCAATGTGGGCTGAGGTCACCCTTTTGACTGTGATCATGATCATGAGATGTATGTGAAATTTTGAGCAAGGGTGATGCCCTTTTGGTCCGGCTAGAACAAAGAGGAGGAGACTGGAACAGTGGACGAACTCATTTTGGCAAGATTTCAATTTGCTTCAACAACGATCTTTCACTTTATTTTTGTACCGATGTCAATCGGGCTTGTCTTTATGGTTGCTTTAATGGAAACCCTTTATGTCGTAAAGAAAAAAGACATTTACAGAACGATGGCTAAATTTTGGGGGCACTTATTTTTAATTAATTTTGCAGTCGGTGTGGTCACCGGGATTTTACAGGAATTTCAGTTCGGAATGAACTGGTCGGAGTACTCCCGCTTTGTCGGTGATGTATTCGGCGCTCCGCTCGCGGTGGAAGCGCTGCTCGCTTTCTTTATGGAATCGACGTTTATCGGTTTGTGGATATTCGGCTGGGACCGGCTTCCGAAGAAGATCCATTTGCTGTCCATCTGGCTTGTTTCTCTTGGAACGATCATGTCGGCGTTTTGGATTTTGGCGGCCAACTCGTTTATGCAGGAGCCTGTCGGATTCGCGATCAAAAACGGCCGCGCTGAAATGACCGATTTCTTTGCGATTATTAAAAACCCGCAGCTATGGGTTGAATTTCCGCACGTCATTTTCGGTGCGCTTGCCACTGGGGCATTTTTCATTGCCGGTGTCAGCGCGTATAAAATGCTGAAAAAACAGGAATTGCTCTTTTTTAAAAAATCCTTTCAAATCGCGATGATTGTGGCGCTTGTTTCCGGCATCGGCGTAGCGTTCAGCGGACATGAGCAGGCACAGCATCTGATGAAGAGCCAGCCGATGAAAATGGCTGCCAGTGAAGCCCTTTGGGATGACAGCGGTGATCCGGCAGCTTGGACGGTGCTTGCGAACATTGACACGGACAAGCAGGAAAACAAATCCGAGCTCAGCATCCCGTATGCGCTCAGCTATTTGGCTTACAAACAATTCAGCGGTGATGTGCCCGGAATGAAGACACTGCAAAAGCAATATGAAGAAAAATACGGAGAAGGAAATTATATTCCACCGGTGAAAACGACGTTCTGGAGCTTCAGAATCATGGCCGGTTCAGGGCTTTTAATGATCGTTGCCGCTTTGACGGGTCTTTATCTCAGCTTCCGCAAAAGACTCGAAACAAGCAAATGGTTCTTGCGGACAATGGTAGCTTTGATCGCCTTTCCATTCATCGCAAATACGGCGGGGTGGATCATGACTGAAATCGGACGCCAGCCGTGGACAGTGTTCGGTATTTTGACAACGGCCCAGTCCGTGTCGCCGAACGTATCAGCGGGAATGCTGCTGTTCTCTGTCATCGCGTTTACAGCGATTTATCTTGTACTGGCGCTCGTTCTTGTCTACTTGTTTGTACGGGAGATTAAAAAAGGGGCTGCACACCATGACCACCATCATGATGATTCCGTATCGACAGACCCGTTTGATCAGGAGGTTTACCATGGTATCTCTTAATGAACTTTGGTTTATATTAGTCGCTGTGCTGTTCATCGGTTTTTTCTTTCTTGAAGGCTTTGATTTCGGCGTCGGAATGGCGACCCGGTTTCTCGGGCGCAACGAGCTTGAACGGAGGGTGATGATCAATACGATCGGTCCTTTCTGGGATGCCAATGAAGTCTGGCTGCTGACCGGGGGAGGCGCAATTTTCGCTGCTTTTCCGAACTGGTATGCCACGATGTTCAGCGGATATTACATTCCGTTTGTCTTTGTTCTTCTTGCATTGATCGGCCGCGGGGTCGCGTTTGAATTTAGAGGAAAAGTCGAAACCGCAAAATGGAAGAAAACATGGGATTGGGTCGTATTTTTCGGCAGCATCCTGCCCCCGTTTTTGTTCGGTGTTTTGTTTACCAGCATCTTGCGCGGCATGCCGATCGATGCCGATATGAATCTGCACGCCGGTTTTACTGATTATGTGAACGTCTATTCCGTGACAGGGGGAGTCACTGTTACGCTTCTCTGCCTGCTGCATGGACTGATCTTTATAACATTGAGAACGGAAGCTGATTTGCGCGACCGGGCAAGACAGCTGGCCAGAAAAGTCGTATTTGCCGTTTTGGCGGCGCTTGTTGCCTTTGTTGCTTTATCCATTTTTGAAACGGACTTGTTCACGGGCAGGGGACATGTGACGATACCGCTTGCGGCTCTGATTGTCGTTTGCTATGTGCTGTCGATCGTGTTTATGAAACAAAAACGCGACGGCTGGACATTTGCCATGACGGGCGCAGGGATCGCTCTTACAGTGGCGACGATTTTCACTGCACTGTTCCCGCGCGTCATGATCAGCTCGGTCAAAAGCGCATATGATTTAACCGTTTATAATGCTTCATCAGGCGACTATTCTTTAAAGGTCATGACGATCGTCGCGCTGTCACTGCTTCCGTTCGTGCTGGGCTATCAGATCTGGAGCTACTATGTTTTTAGAAAACGGGTCAGCAGTAAGGAGCCAATGATTTATTAATGGGAAAAGATCTTTTGCAATATAAAGGGATGAAACGAATTCTTGCAGTACTCACTGTACTGACATGCATGCAGGGCGCCGCTATTATCATGCAGGCCGAATGGCTTGCTGAAGCGGTGACCCGCCTTTTTAACGGTGAGCGGGTCGGTTCGCTCTTTCCGCTGATCATCTTATTTGCCGCCGCTTTTTTATTCCGCCATGCCGTGACCCTTGTCAGGCAAAGGCTGATTTTTGATTATGCCGCCGAGACGGGGGCCGACATGCGGAAAAAGTTTTTGGAGAAGCTTTTCCGATCCGGCCCCAGGCTGGCGCGAAAAGAAGGAACAGGTCATGTCGTCACACTCGCAATGGAAGGAATTGCGCAGTTCCGCCGCTATTTAGAGCTGTTTTTGCCGAAAATGGTCAGCATGGCCGTTATACCTCCGGCGGTTGTCTGTTATGTCTTTTTTAAAGACACATCTTCCGCTGCTGTATTAATCATTACAATGCCGATTTTAATCGCTTTTATGATCCTTCTCGGGTATGCGGCAAAAAGAAAAGCGGACAGCCAATGGAAGACGTATGAGATGCTTTCAAATCATTTTACAGATTCCTTGCGCGGCCTGGAAACATTGAAAGTGCTGGGTATCAGCCGTTCACATACTAAGAATATTTTTCATGTGAGTGAACGGTACAGGAAGGCGACGATGAGCACGCTTAAGATCGCCTTTCTGTCATCGTTTGCACTTGATTTTTTCACCATGCTGTCCGTGGCAACTGTTGCCGTTTTTCTCGGTCTCGGTCTTGTTGACGGCACCATCATGCTGGAGCCGGCTCTTGCCATTCTGATTCTTGCGCCTGAATTTTTTCTCCCTGTCCGGGAAGTCGGGAATGACTATCATGCTACATTGAACGGCCGGGAAGCCGGTAAGGCGATCAAGGCGATATTGGATTCGCCCGGTTTCAAGGATGAGGAGGCTTTGGATCTTGAGCGATGGTCTGACGATGATCAAATCGAGTTCAAGTATGTAGATGTGCGGCATGAAGATGAGAAAAACTGCTCTTTATCCGGCATTTCCCTATCGTTTAAAGGAAAGAAAAAAATCGGCATCATCGGGGAAAGCGGTGCCGGAAAATCTACGCTTATCGATGTGCTCGGCGGTTTCCTGGAAACGAAAAGCGGCGTTATCAAAGTCGGGGGAAAAGAGAGGACGCATTTGCAGACGGACAGCTGGCAAAATCAGCTCCTGTATATTCCCCAGCATCCCTATATCTTTCCTGATACGCTCGAAGCCAATATCCGTTTTTATCATCCCGGCGCTTCTGACGAAGACGTTGCACAGGCAGCAAGAGCCGCCGGGCTGTCGGAGCTGATTGATCAGCTTCCGTGCGGCTTGAAAGAGCGGATCGGTGAAGGCGGGAGGGCATTAAGCGGTGGACAGGCGCAGCGTACTGCCGTTGCCCGGGCTTTTCTGGGCAACCGTCCGATTCTCCTTTTAGATGAGCCGACCGCTCACTTGGATATCGAGACAGAATACGAGTTGAAAAAAACGATGCTGAAACTGTTTGAAGACAAGCTGGTTTTTTTGGCAACCCATCGCCTTCACTGGATGCTTGATATGGATGAAATTATCGTTCTGAAAGATGGGCAGGTGGCTGAAACCGGTACACATCAAGAACTGATTGAAAAGCAGGGCGTTTATTACGAGCTCGTGCAGGCGCAGTCGTTTGGAGGTGCATCATGAACAATGAAGACGGGTGGATTCTGCCCTATATCAAGAAAAATATAAGGCTTTTGATCATTGTCGTGCTGCTTGGCGGGTTGACGGCATGCTCGGCGGCTGCTCTCATGTTTACCTCCGGTTATTTAATATCCAAAGCGGCTACGCGTCCGGAAAATGTTTTGATGATCTATGTCCCGATCGTAGCGGTACGCACCTTCGGGATTCTGCGCTCGGTGTCGCGTTATGTTGAGCGGTTGACCGGACACCATATCATCTTGAAAATTTTATCCGATATGCGCGTCAGGCTTTACAGGATGCTCGAACCTCAAGCTTTAAAATGGCGTGAACGCTTCCGGACGGGGGATATGCTCGGCATGTTGGCCGACGATGTTGAGCATTTGCAGGACATGTATTTGAGAACGGTATTTCCCGGGCTGTCAGCGCTTCTTTTATATGGCGTATTCATCGCTGCTATCGGCTTTTTTTCATGGCCTTTTGCAGGACTAATGGCGATCTATGCCGCGGTTTTCGTGTTTCTTGTTCCGCTTGTTTCTCTGCTTGTGACAAGGGCAAAAAATGTTGCGCTGAAAAGAGGACGGAGCCTCTTGTACCGTCAGCTGACAGACGCGGTCATGGGCGTGAGTGACTGGGTTTTCAGCGGCCGGCAAAACGACTTCGTCCATTCGTATGAAGCGGCAGAGCAGGAATGGCTGGCGATCGAAAGGAAACGGATGCGCTTCAGTCGTTGGAGGGACTTTGCCATGCAATGCCTGGCGGCAGGACTTGTTCTTTTGATGTTAATATGGGCGGGCGGACAAAGTGCGGAAGGCGCTCTGGCTCCTGTGTTTATTGCGGCGTTTGTCCTTGTTGTGTTTCCTTTGACGGAAGCTTTCTTTCCGCTTTCAGACGCAGCGGCGTCAATCCCTGAGTATCAGGATTCGTTAGAAAGAATGGACGGGCTTCAGCCGTCGAAAAGGGAAGAAAACGTGGCCGCTGTTCAGCAGGAACGGGCGGAGGCCGTAGGTTTGGACGATGTCACGCTTCGCTTTAAAGATGTTTCTTTTTCTTATGAACAAAGCCATCCAGTGTTGGACGGTGTTTCATTTATATTAAAGCAGGGTGAAAAGACGGCTTTGCTCGGTCCGAGCGGTGCAGGTAAATCGACCATCTTGTCGTTGATACAAGGCGCGCTCGCTCCTTCTAAAGGAAACATTACATTGAACGGCATTTCTGCGCAGTCTCTTCAGGAAGAAATCTCACGCGTAGTCTCCGTTTTTAATCAGCAGCCGCACCTGTTTGATACGACGGTTTTGAATAATATCAGGCTCGGGAACCCTGACGCGAGCGATGAGGACGTGTATTGGGCGGCGCGCCAGGTGAAGCTTCACGATTATGTACAGTCTCTTCCCGAAGGATATCATACATCTGTTCAGGAAACGGGTATCCGTTTTTCAGGCGGAGAACGTCAGCGGATTGCATTGGCGCGGATTCTGCTGCAGGATGCGCCAATCGTTGTATTGGATGAACCGACCGTAGGCCTTGATCCTAAAACAGAGAAGGAGCTTCTATCAACGATGTTTCAAGTGCTTGATGGGAAGACTGTTCTATGGATCACACACCATTTGGCAGGAGCCGAAGCGGCCGACCGGATTCTGTTTTTAGATAACGGAAAGCTTGCAATGGCAGGGAGCCATCAGCAGCTTTTGGAAAACAACCCGCGCTATTCAAGACTTTATCGACTGGATGCGCCTGTCGGCCGCTTTCTTAGTTGAAAACCGCCAAAGACAGCTTCAAGTTGTGAAGCTGTCTTTTTTATATAAATTTAAAATGGCCCGTTCATCAACTGCTCTATTTTGCATGTTAAAGAGCAGTGAAGGGTATGATTCAGTTACAATTTAATTAAACGTTTGTTTAAACTTTGTATTGAAAGGTGTGATCTTGGATGTCTGCAGAACAATTGCCGATATGGACGAAAGACCGCGTGAAGGGTTCATTGCCGAAAAGGGGGAATGGAAGTCATAAAGGAACTTATGGAACCGGCCTATTGCTCGCGGGAAGTGAAGATATGCCGGGAGCGGCCCTCCTTGCAGGAATCGGGGCGATGCGGAGCGGTCTTGGAAAGCTTGTCATCGGAACGTGCGGGAGTGCGATTCCGCTGATCGTACCTGTTCTTCCTGAAGCGACGTATTGGCGGGACGGCGCAGAAAAGGCGGCGTCCGGCGAGATTGCCGAACCTTACCGGGCGATTACGATCGGGCCTGGGCTGCCGCCTTCGCAAATGACTGAGCAAGCGGTCCGGAGCGTAGTGGCGAAAGACTGCCCGGTTGTCCTTGATGCGGGTGCTCTTTCAAAACGATCATATCAAGAACGGGAAGCGCCGGTGGTATTAACGCCGCATCCGGGCGAATTTTCGAGAATGACAGGCTTGTCCATTCGAGAAATTGAGGCAAACAGGGTCGGTTATGCTCGAGATTATGCGGAGGAACACGGTGTTACTCTTGTCTTGAAAGGCAATGAAACGATCATCGCTTTCCCCGACGGCGAGTGCTGGAGGAATGTAACGGGAAACGGGGCGCTGGCAAAGGGAGGAACGGGGGATACGTTGACCGGGATGCTTCTGGGGATGCTGTGCTGTCATGAGAATCCGAGAGAAGCGGTGCTGAATGCTGTCCACTTGCACGGTGCATGTGCGGACGAATGGACAAAGACCAGATCGGCCCATACGCTCCTTGCGCATGAACTTTCCGATCTGCTGCCAACGGTATGGAAAGCGTATGAGGATGGAAAAGAG
This sequence comes from Bacillus haynesii, assembly GCF_001969855.1. GTDB lineage: Bacteria > Bacillota > Bacilli > Bacillales > Bacillaceae > Bacillus > Bacillus haynesii. The sequence continues at coordinate 230,090 of NZ_MRBL01000001.1, read as the reverse complement.
TGAAACGCCCGGAATGCCTCCGAACGTTTCACCTCAAAGCTTATGGATTGATTTTGCCGACTCCGGCATTTTGCTTGACGATTGATTTTACATTGTCGACATTGTCGAGTGAGTAGCTGTATGGCGGATTATAGGTTGTAGTAGAGGTAGTTGGCATGCTGCCTCTGGAGTTTACAAATTTGTTGTTGGATACATGCCAATAGCCCGGTGAACTGCTGTACCAAGAGACAATCGGATCTTTGGCATTTTCAAAAAGGTTGTTCTCAATTTTGATTCGCGCGCCCATCCTCGAATTAATTCCGCTGTCGATGATTTTATTGAAATAGTTGTTGTAAATGTGGCCCTCTCCGAAACGGAATGACGGCACACGCGAATTCAGATTCTCAAACCAGTTATGATGGAATGTAATCGTCCTGTTGTAATTGTCGCTGTCCGATGAGCCCATCAGCATTGATTTCCACCCATCGTGCACATAGTTCCAAGAGAATGTAATATATTCCGCATCTCTTTTGACGTCAAATAATCCGTCATAGTAATCTTTGTCAACGTTCAGGCTGTGGTAAAGCTCATTATGATCAACCCAAATGTTTTTAGAAGGGCCTTCAATGCCAATTGCGTCTTTATCGCCTGAGGCGACCTCGTGAATTTTCAAGTTGCGGATGATGATGTTGTTGGCCCGCCATATTTTGATGCCGATCCCTTTGAGTTCGCCTTTGGTCCCTGACCCGACAATCGATACGTTTGACACGTCTTTGACGTCAATCTTTGATGCGGATGTATTTGAGGTTGTAATGGTGCCGTTGACATAAATTTTTAAAGGCGTATTTGCATTCTTATTTTTTAATGCCGCAATCAGCTGATCTCCCGTTGTGACAGTTACCGTCCGACCGCCTTCTCCGCCCGTTGTTCCGCCGTTTAGTGTCGCGAAGCCTTTTAAGCTGAAGTCTGCAAGCGGATTTACTTTGCCTGAGCTTAACGAGGAAGCTGCTTCTGCCGAAACCGCCGCTGTCAATGACCCGATAACTCCTAATACAAAGATAAAGATGATGCTGATTAATTTCTTCATCAATATTCCTCCTATTGTTTCTTTTTTCATGCCGCTGCTGTGTAGGAAGCGCTTACAATTATGGCGGATACTGAGTGATGGGCACTCATCATCCCTCCCTTTTATTGGAATCAGAGAGAGCATAGCACATGTTTCTGAATTATCTGAATAATCATGATATGAGTTGGATTTGCGCATAAGCTGGTGATTATGCCAAATGACATGAATCTGAGAATAAGCGCATTTAGATCAAGGCCTTTCATCGTAATGGTGCAAAAAAAAAGAATCTATGAAATGAAAATCCATAGATTCTGGTTCTAAATCATGTTTTCTTCAGCTTTTCATTTTTCGGAGCTGGATTTACAGCTCCGCTTTTGCCTGTTCTTTACTGTTGTATGTTCGTTCCACGACTGAAGCAAGCGTATCGATAAACCGCGGATCCGTGTTCGGCATAGGCGGACGGTGATAGCTTGCCCCAAGCTCGTCCGTAATCACTTTGCATTCAAAGTCGTTGTCATACAGCACTTCCAAGTGGTCAGATACAAAACCGACTGGTGCGTAAATGAATGACCGGAAGCCTTCCTGATACAGTTCCTTTGTTAAGTCTTGGACGTCCGGGCCGAGCCAAGGATCGGGCGTGTTGCCCTCACTTTGCCAGCCTACGGCGATCTGCTCAAATGACAGCCGTTCTCCGATTAGTTGTGCCGTTTTCTCAAGCTGATCCGGGTAAGGATCGCCATGCTCCTTGATTTTTTCCGGCAGGCTGTGTGCTGAGCATACGACAACCGCTTTTTCCCGCTCTTTTTCAGACATGTCGTTTAAAATGCTGCCAATTTTTTCAGACCAATAGCGGATAAAGCCTTCTTCCTGATACCACTCGTCAATCGATGCGATCCGGGGCCCGCCGATTGCTGCTGCGGCCTGTTTGGCGCGCCGATTGTATACTTCGGTGCTAAAGGTGGAATAGTGGGGAGCTAGGACGACGGAAACGGCCTCTTCAATATGGTCTTTTTTCATTTGTTCAACCGCATCCTCGATAAACGGAGAGATGTGTTTTAAGCCGAGATACATCACGTATTCGACTTCATCTTGGCGCTCGTTCAACGTTTTTTCCAGCTCTTTTGCCTGAGCGAGCGTAATTTTCGCGAGCGGAGAGATTCCGCCGATATGCTTGTAGCGTTTTTTCAAGTCTTCAATCATATCATCGGACGGTCGTTTTCCATGACGGATATGCGTGTAATACGGAATGATATCTTCTTCCTGATAAGGGGTTCCGTATGCCATGACTAACAAGCCGACTTTTTTTCGTTCCATATGTCTTCACCTCTGCTGCTGTTCTTGGCATGTTGTACAGATTCCATAAATCCCTAAAAAATGCGAGTTCACTTTAAAGTTGGTCAATTGAGCTGCTGCATGCTCAACCTCTTTCAGGTGAGGATAGTCCAGATCAGCGATCTTCCCGCACGATTTACAGATGACATGATAGTGCTCTGATGTAAACAGTTCATATTTGCTTTTTGCGTCTCCATGGGACAGCTCTTTTAAAATGCCGAGCTTCACAAATAATTTCAAGTTGCTGTAGATTGTCGGGAGACTCATGTACGGCAATTCCCGGTGAACGTCTTCCGCCGATGGATGGCCGCCCAGAGAAGCAATCGTTTTTAAAATCAGGACGCGCTGAGCGGTTATTCGTAAACCCCGCTTTTTTAAGAAAGGGACGAGCTGCTCGTCTTCCACACGTAACATCCCCTGTCGTTCTTTGATTAAGGGCAGGCACCCGCATGCTTAAGAAGACGGGTGCCTGTACCTGAGAAAATGAGAATATTCATTGAGAATGATTGAAATGATTTAGCCTTAAACTTCCTGCGGAACGGACAAGCCCAATCCTTCGGCAACTCGTGTGCCGTACTCCGGATCTGCTTTATAGAAATGCTGAATTTGACGAAGCTTGATTTCGTCTTTTGTCACCTGCTTCATCGAACCTACGATATTGCTGACAAGACGGGTCCGCTCTTCTTCGCTCAAGAGGCGGTAAAGATCGCCGGCCTGTGTATAGTGGTCGTTATGGTCGTAAGCCGTGCTGTCCGCCGAACCTGACACCGGATAAGCCGTTGTTTTGTTTTCCGGAGATTCCTGAGGGCCTCCGAGGCTGTTCGGTTCATAGTAGACAGAGCCGCCGCCGTTTGAATCAAAGCGCATTTGTCCGTCTCTTTGATAATTATGGACTTCCGCTTTCGGACGGTTGATCGGCAGGCTGTTATGGTTTGCGCCGACGCGGTAGCGGTGGGCATCCGCATATGCGAACAGGCGTCCTTGAAGCATTTTGTCGGGAGATGGTTCAATGCCGGGCACCAATGTTCCAGGGGAGAATGTAGCTTGTTCAACCTCTGCGAAATAGTTTTCCGGATTCCGGTTTAGAACCATGCGGCCGACTTCAATCAGCGGATAATCTTTTTGCGACCATACTTTTGTAACATCGAACGGATCAAAACGGTACGTATCCGCATCCTCCAGCGGCATGATTTGAACGTACAGCTTCCATGCCGGGAAGTCGCCTTTTTCAATGGCCTCATACAAGTCCTGCGTATGATAGTCGGGGTTTTCGCCTGCAATCTTTGTCCCCACTTCTTCGGTTAGGTTTTTAATGCCTTGTTCTGTTTTGAAGTGGTATTTGATCCAGACGCCTTCTCCTTCGGCATTCACCCATTTGAATGTGTGGGATCCGAAACCGTGCATATGCCGGTAAGTGGCAGGAATGCCCCTGTCAGACATCAGGATGGTCACTTGGTGAAGGGACTCAGGAGACAATGACCAAAAATCCCATACGGCATTCGGGTTTTTCAAATGTGTGACCGGATGGCGCTTTTGTGTATGAATGAAGTCAGGGAATTTAATCGCATCGCGGATAAAGAAAACAGGTGTGTTGTTTCCGACGAGATCATAGTTCCCTTCCTCTGTATAAAATTTAACAGCGAATCCGCGCGGGTCTCGGACGGAATCGGCTGAACCGTTTTCGCCTGCAACAGTTGAAAAACGGACAAATAACGGCGTGCGTTTTCCAACTTCTGATAAAAATTCGGCTTTTGTATATTTGGAAACGTCATTTGTGACTTCAAAATAACCGTGCGCACCGGCGCCTTTTGCATGCACAACCCGTTCAGGCACACGCTCTCTGTTGAAGTGGGCGAGCTTTTCGAGCAAGTGGACGTCCTGAATCAGCGTCGGTCCGCGTGAACCAGCTGTCATTGAGTTTTGGTTGTCTCCAACTGGAGCGCCCCAGCTGGTTGTTAGGTTGTTTTTATTTGTCGTCATCAAAGGATCACCTCGCGTAAATTTTAATTACAAAACAATGATAACATTTCTCAAGAAAAAAACAATATTTATTTATAATAATTATAAAGAAAAATTCATTATCGTTGATTTGGTCATAATAAATGCTGAATAACTTTTCCAGATTGGGATAAATTAATTTTAATTCCAAATAAAGGAGGAAGAGGAATGGATCAGCATTCAAACGAGCAGAAATCTGACATGGAGACGGATGATACGTTAACAAACCGGCAGGGCCACCCGATCACAAACAATCAGGATATCAGAACCGTGGGCAACCGGGGGCCTTCGACATTGGAGAACTATGATTTCTTGGAGAAGATCAGCCACTTTGACAGGGAGAGGGTTCCCGAGCGGGTCGTTCATGCCAGGGGAGCCGGAGCCCACGGCTATTTTGAAGCTTATGGGACAGCGGGCGATGAACCGGTCTCAAAGTATACGAGAGCAAAACTGTTTCAGGAAAAAGGCAAGAGAACCCCGGTGTTTGTCCGTTTTTCGACGGTGACTCACGGGATATCCTCACCGGAAACACTGCGGGATCCCCGCGGATTTGCCGTTAAGTTCTATACTGAAGACGGGAACTGGGATCTGGTTGGAAACAACTTGAAGATCTTCTTTATTCGCGATGCGGTGAAATTTCCTGATTTAATCCATGCATTTAAGCCGGACCCGGTTACGAATTTGCAGGATGGCGAAAGAATCTTTGACTTTATTTCCAACACGCCCGAAGCCATGCACATGATCACATTTTTGTTTTCGCCTTGGGGCATTCCGGCAAACTACCGGCAGATGCAGGGGTCCGGGGTCAACACGTACAAGTGGGTGAATCAAGAAGGAGAAGCCGTCCTTGTGAAATATCACTGGGAACCGAAGCAGGGCATAAAAAACTTGACGCAAAAAGAGGCGGAAGAAATTCAGGCGAAGAACTTCAATCACGCCACACAGGATTTATATGAAGCGATTGAGCGGGGAGATTATCCCGAGTGGGAGCTGTTCGTTCAAATCATGAGCGATGATGAGCATCCTGAGCTCGATTTTGATCCGCTTGACGACACGAAGCTGTGGCCTGAAGATCAATTTCCTTGGCTGCCTGTCGGCAAAATGGTATTAAACAAAAATCCGGAAGACTACTTTACAGAAGTCGAACAAGCGGCATTCGGAACAGGGGTTCTTGTTGACGGACTTGATTTTTCCGATGACAAAATGCTTCAGGGACGTACGTTCTCCTACTCGGATACACAGCGCTACAGAGTGGGAGCCAACTATCTGCAGCTGCCGATCAATGCGCCGAAAAAAAGGGTGGCAACCAATCAGCGGGGCGGCCAGATGCAGTACAAGGTCGATTTAGGCAAAAATCAAAGCCCGCACATCAACTATGAACCTTCAACCATCAACGGGCTGAAAGAAGCGAAGCAGGATGGCAAAGAATACACCCCGCATATCGAAGGAAATCTGGTGCGCGAAAGTATCGACAGGCAGAATAATTTCAAGCAGGCTGGGGACACGTACAGGCATTTCGAAGATTGGGAAAAGGACGAGCTGATTACGAATCTGGTCAATACACTTGCCCCATGTGATCAAAGAATTCAAACGAAAATGATCGATATGCTGAAGCAATGCGACAAAGAATATGGAAGCAGGGTCGAGGAAGGATTAAAAAACGCTTCCAGCCAAAATACATCCAGCCGGGAACCAATCGGAGCAGAGGGCGCCGAAGATGCGCCAAGACAGGCGGAAGAAAAAGGGCATAGTGAAGATCCTTATTAAAGGATCATCCTTGTCTGTTCAAATTGATGTTAAGATATGGATGCGCTTCAGCGTATCCTTTTTATTTTGGAAAAATGGAGACAATCGGTTCAGCCGTGGAGGAAAAAAGGAGAATACAAAAACAGGCGTGGGGTGTTCGCTCCAATTTGTCGAGAAAAATAACCCATCATTATAAAAGTCCGCTCCACGCTATTAAACCAATATTTTCCTATATTCAATAAATGTACAAACTCATAGCAAAAAAGCAAACGATCTATATGGTAAAATTAAACATGTATAAAAGTTGAAAAAAGGGAGGAGTTTTTATGTTGAAAAAGTTGGCAGCTGTCGTTTTCATGTTGGGAATCATGCTTTGCGGTGCCGGCGGAACGTCTGTTTTGGCATACGGAAAGTCAATTTCTCAGGAATCGATTCATCCCTACAGCACGGCATATACAGATGTCAAGGTGGTTGGCAAAACAGTCCGCTTTTATATTAAAGGATTGGAGAGTCCGTTTAATCAGACTTATTATGAAAGAGTCGCGTGGACAAGCACTGATGAGGAGCCTGATACATTGAAGGACAACATTTTATCTGTGAAAATACCAGCGAAAACGGGAAGCAGGTATGAGACAAACTCGAGCGAACGGCTTGAGCTGATCAGAGAAAAGGTCAATTCAGGCGATATGGTTTACGGATGGGCAAAAGCACAGAATGGCAATTGGTATCCTGCCGGTTCTGCTAAAATATCTTATTGAGCAAAGCGAAAAGCAGGCATCATCCCCGCCTGCTTTTTGCACGTATCGAAAACTGCTTCGAAACGAGCATCACTCCTGCCCCCGCTAATGACAAAGCTCCGGCAAACCAAAACACCTCCGGCAGCCCGAACAATTCAGCCACTTTTCCCGCCACAACCGGTCCGAGAAAGAAACCGAGCGCATAAAAAGATTGATAGAAACCCATCACAGACATTTTGAGCTGAGGCGTACCAAGCTGAACGACTTTGCTGACCAAAAGCGGAAAAATAAACCCCAATGTCAGTCCTGTCACGGCGTGGATCACACATACAGCGAAAAGGGTCTCGGCAAACGGCAGCAAGCAAAAGAATACAGCCGTTATCACATAAGATATCCATATCAGTGCATCGGCGGCCTTTACTTTGTAAAAGATGCACCACACAGAAGCCAGCGTTTGCGGAACAAAAAAAGCGCACATGACCCAAATCAGCTGTTTCTCATCGATGCCGACCGATTCCGCGTAAATCGGCGTGAAGCCGAACACGGTCATAAATAGTACAGCGTGGGCTAAAAATGATAATGTTGTAATCGCTTTTAAATCAGGAAGACGCAACGTCTGTTTAACATAGTCTGACAAAGCCATCCCCTTGGCCGTATGGCCGGGCCCGTTATCTTTAATGTAAAATGACAGAATCAGTCCGATGCACGAAACGGCAACACCGATCCAAAACGGAAACATCCAGCCGAACAAATGGACGAGGTATCCGCTGACAGCCATGCTGATAAATTGGGGGAGAACTGTTAAAAACTGCAGGATGCCCATCGCTTTTGACGATTGATCTTTTGTGAAATACTGCGAGTATAAAACGGTTGCCATCACCCACATCGCCGCAGTCATACCGGCGAGCAGCCTGGCCGTGATCACCATGATGAACGAATCGAACAGCAGAAATAGGCAGCAGCTCAACAGAGACATTGCAAAGCCGCTGATCAACAGCTGTTTTCTAAGCGGCGAAAGAACATCTGACAGGATGCCGAACGGAAACCGCAGTAATATCTGTGTGACGCCGTAGCTTCCCAATACGATTCCTATCGCTGAATATGAAAATCCGATGTTGTCTAAATATAATCCGAAAACAGGGACATAGATGTATGTAGCAAACCAGAAACAAAAGACGGCACCCCAAAAGATCATATGATCTTTCCTTAAAATTTGTTTTTCTTCATAGACGATTTGTTTTTGCAGCTCCATCCCTTTTTACTCACACCCCTTTAAATTCAAGTACATCATAACCCCCGGTCGGAAAACAAGATGATTTTTTATCTTATTGAAATAGAATTGAACGGTTTGCTTGCAGCCATCGTCCTAGATACAGAGACAAAAAGAAAGGGGGTTGGCGTTTTAGTGGATCAAGCAGATGAAAAAGAACTGATCATACGGGCAAAAGACGGGGAAGATGAGGCTTTTACAATACTGTTTCAGCATCATTACCCCTTTGTATATCAATATGTTCTGAAATTAACGCTGAACCCAGATCTCACAGAGGACTTGGTCCAGGAAACGATGCTGAAAGCGTATGTCAGCCTTCATCAGTTTCAAGGCAACGCGAAATTTTCGACATGGCTGATTTCAATTGCTTCCCGGCTGTTTATCGACCATCAGCGCCGGAAAAAACGCGAAAACCGTAAAACGCAAGCAGCAGGGGAGGAAGCCTTGCGAAAAATGAAATGGAAGTCTGCCCTTCACGGCCACGAATGGAGCGAATACTTGGAGCTTTTTGCTGCTCTTGAGCCTGAGTTCAGAATGCCAATCTTGTTAAGGCACTATTACGGGTTTACTTACCCTGAAGTGGCCAACATGCTGAAAATAAAAGAAGGTACCGTCAAATCGCGCGTGCATCATGGATTAAAGAAAATTCGAAAGGAGTGGGGACAGTGAATGATCGAGATGAAAAAGAAACGGTTACACAGTTGAAACGCGAACTCAAAAGAATGGATGATAACTTTGTGCCGCCGGTTCCTCAAGCATTTGAACTGAATCAGCGTTTAGCACGGTTTAAGCAAGAGCGCAAGCGGGCGCTCAAAAAGGAATTGCTTTGTTTTATCGTCATGGCGCTGGTAATTTTATCAGCCTACTTGACGATTTCCATTCAAGTACCGGCTGTTTTTATCATGGTGCAGGGAGCGGCGCTTATCTTGCTGCCGGCGCTCGCACTGATAGAAAAAAGGCGGCGTACGGCTGACGGGGAGGCTGATTAAATGAATCTTGACATGACTCAGGAAAAACTGCTGCTGCTGCTTTGCATTTCGCCGCTTTTATTTGCGCAGAGTATCTTTCTGTTTCTTCATGCGAAGAAAAAGGGAGCCAATGCGTGGTTCTGGGGAATATGGGGCTTGATCCAAACACCGATGCCTTTATTATTCTATTATTTATTTGTTGTAAGGCCGTTTCATAAGAAAAGGAGGCCGTCATCATGACTGAAGCAGATATACCTTGGGCGCTGCTCGCTCCTTTCATTGTGCTGTATTTCATTTTAGCGGTGTCGGCCTTGGTCAGTTGCATCAAACAGGGGAAAACAAATGGCCCAAAGTGGATGTGGATGTTGATCATTTTAGGGATCAGTTTTGTCGGTCCCGTCTCTTACTTTATCATCGGTAAAAAAACATATGAGAGGAGGCGGGTGTGATGCTGTCCGTCAATGGCTTAACAAAAACGTATCAGCAGCACCAAGCTGTCCAAAATGTCAGCTTTGACCTTGAATATCAGCAATGCGCTGCCCTTCTCGGGCCGAACGGAGCGGGAAAAACGACGACATTGCAAATGCTTTCCGGTTTATTGGCCCCTACATCAGGACGCATCCGCTTTTTGGGGGAGGAATCGATAGACAGGCTGGAAATCGGATATTTGCCTCAGCATCCTGCGTTTTTTTCATGGATGACAGCTTTAGAATATATGGTTTTCGCTGCAAGGCTGTCCAAAATGAAACGCCGTGAAGCCCTGGAAAAGAGTCGAACCGCTTTGCGCTATGTCGGCCTGGAAAAGGAAGAAGACCGGAAAATCGGCGGTTTTTCAGGAGGGATGAAGCAAAGGCTCGGGCTGGCGCAGGCTTTGGTTCATGAGCCGAGGCTGTTGATTTTGGATGAACCTGTTTCCGCGCTGGATCCGGCGGGGCGGCGCGAAGTGCTTGATATGATGAAGGATTTAAAAAAGAAGATGACAATCCTATTTTCGACTCATGTGCTGCATGATGCTGAAGAGGTGTGCGATCAAGTGATCATGCTGAAAGAAGGGACTGTCAAATGGTCTGGTCCGCTTCACAGATTGAAGAACCGGCATTTAAAGCCATCTTATATCCTGACAGCTGATGAAAGCCTTGAAGGATGGCTGGAACACCTGCCTTATGTCAGCAAAGTCGTGTATCATAAGCCTTCACAAGCTGAATTTTATTTAACAGATCGGTCTGACAGCCGCCGACTGCTGGCTGAATGCTTGAGCAGACAAGTATCGATTGTTCGTTTTGAACAAAAAACGATGTCCTTGGAAGATATGTATTTGAAGGTGATCGGGCTATGAATTCATTTTTTATGTTATTTCAAAAAGAATGGACGGAGAGCTGGAGGGACGGAAAACTGCTTTGGTTGCCTGTCATTTTGATCCTTCTGGGCTTGATTCAGCCGCTCAGCCTGTATTATATGCCCCAAATTATCGATATGGCCGGGAATTTGCCTGAGGGAGCCGTGATCGACATACCAAGGCCCAGAGGTGAAGAGGTAATGGCGAGCACCTTGTCCCAGTTCGGCACGGTTGGTACGGCAATTTTCGTTTTCAGTGTGATGGGCAGCATTGCCCACGAACGAAACCAAGGAGCCCTTTCATTGGTGATGGCGAGACCTGTCAGCCCGCTGCAGTATATCGGCAGCAAGTGGCTTCAGCAGGTGCTGCTCGTATTGGTTTCGTTTGCTGTGAGCTACGGTTTGGCTTTCTATTATACAAACCTTCTATTCGGCAAGGTTGAAATTGACCGGTTTTTATTTAGTTTATTCGTGTACAGTATATGGATTGTATTTGTCATGTCGGTCACGATGTTTTTCGGTGCCCTGTTTCGCCATATCGGAGGGATTGCCGGCATGAGCATCAGTTTTATCGCCTTCGTTTCACTGGCTGGTTCCTTATTTCCCCGTTTTACCGAATGGATGCCAGATAAGGCGAAAAGCCAGGCTGGCTATTTTATCATGCACGGTTCATGGGACCATGCTTTCGGCTGGATGGTGTTTTCGTCTTCGGGAATTGTGCTTCTTTTGTTCATGTGCACCGTTTTTGTATTTAAAAGATATGAATCTTACTAATCAGCCGGGCTCGCCCGGTTTTTCTGATTGTCATCTTCATAACTTAAGGTATACAATACATTGGAAGGTTTCGAGGGCGTATTTAAAAAATATAAAAAAGGAGTGATCCAATGAGTACGCTTAACAGTCAGGCAGATCTTGCGGCTCAGTCGAAAGCTAAGCCAAACAGGGTATGGATCGCTGTTATATTGGGTATTTTATCGGGAATCGGTCCGGTTGTGATCGATTTATATTTGCCCGGCCTTCCACAGATGGCATCTGATTTACATACGAATGCTTCCGTCGTTCAGCTCAGTTTAACATCGTGTTTACTGGGGCTGGCAATCGGGCAAATTGTCATCGGCCCTTTCAGCGATGTCCTTGGAAGAAGGCTCCCGCTGATCGTTTCGCTGTTCGTTTTTGCCGCGGCCTCTTTTTTATGTGCTATGACATCCTCTGTATGGGTCTTGATTGCGATGCGCTTTATTCAAGGTGCAGCAGGCGCAGGCGGGATTGTCATATCACGCGCGATTGCCCGTGATCTATATTCTGGTACAGAATTGACAAAGTTCTTTTCGCTCTTGATGCTGGTTAACGGGATTGCGCCTATCATATCCCCGGTAGCGGGCGGACAGCTGATGAAATGGACGACTTGGAACGGCGTATTTTTCATCATCGGCCTTTTTGGCCTGCTGATGATTTTGTCTGTTATATTCGGGGTTAAAGAGTCGCTGTCTCCGGAAAACCGCACGGCAGGCGGATTCAAAGAGACGTTTGTATCATTTGGAAGGCTCTTCGGCCAGCGTACATTTATGGGATACGCCTTGGCGCAAGGGCTGATCGTAGCGGGGATGTTCGGCTATATATCCGCCTCTCCGTTTGTTTTGCAGGACATTTACAAATTGTCGGCTCAAGCCTTTAGTTTTTGTTTCGCATTAAACGGCCTGGGCATTATTATCGCAGCTCAGATTACGGGCAGGCTTGCCGGCCGGTTCGGCGAAGCATCCCTTTTGCGGAGCGGTTTGCTGCTGTCCTTTACCGCAAGCGTTGTTTTATTTGTTTCTGTCTTTTTTAAAGCTCCGCTGATTCTTATTTTAATCCCGCTGTTTGTCGTGGTTTCCTGCATCGGAATTGTGACGACGACCAGCGGTTCCTTGGCCATGCAGAGCCAGGGAAAATCGGCTGGGAGCGCATCTGCGCTTTTAGGGCTGCTTCCGTTTATTTTAGGAGCTGCAGCGGCGCCGCTCGTCGGTATTGCCGGAAGCCATACAGCTTTGCCGATGGCAGTCGTCATTCTGTTTTGCAATATCAGCGCGCTCGCTTGTTTTAACATGCTGGTTCGGCGGGCAGCGCTTAAATAAAAAAAGCCTGCCGGCTCTTTTGCCGGCAGGCTGAAAAGTTTTTAGCGTGGCAGGATATCAACTGTAGTTTCAGCGTGGTTATAGTTTCGTCCGAACTTTTGTAGCTCTGCGGTGATTCTGTGAGTGCCCGCGTTTGGCAGCGTTTTCCGAACCATGACCAGTTTGAACTCAGAAGAACTGAAAGCGTAAACCGGCACTCTGACCGTTTGCCCGTCATTTAAAATCTGTGTATAGCTCAGTGTTCTGCCGTTCAGCGAATCTCTCGTATTCGCATGGAAGCGGTATGGGAAGTTAAATTCAACATAGCTTGAACCGACAAAAGAGTTCGGTTTGTAAGTGACTTCAATATCTGAAGTTGTCCACTCTTTGTTGCTGTCAACCGTTTCGACATGCAGCGTCGGAGCGTTTCTGTAAAAAGTGGCGCTCGCTTCCTCTGTCGGAAGAATGAAAGAAAACAATGCTGCTGAAGTTAATAGGCCGACTCCCATTTTACCGATAAATTTACGTTTTAACATGTACTTACCCCTCCCAATGAATGTTTTTAAAAAATGATGAAAAAGGAAAAAATAAGTTCATAATCTACTATATTCCTTTTCCTGCCCCATCAATCTATCACCATTTACCAATCAAGTAAATATTTTTTGAGGAAAATTCTAAAAACTTTTAAAAAATGCATGATATGTAAAGAAAAATACGGCAGAACGGCTGCCGACACATTCATGCCGGCAGGCCGAATATTGATTTAACGAGGAACAATCTCCAAAGTTGTTTCAGCATGGTTAATGTTTTTTCCATTTTGCTGCAGTTCAGCAGTAATTCTGTGAGTGCCTGCATTTGGCAGCGTTTTCCGAACCATGACTAGTTTGAACTCAGAAGAGCTTAAAGCATAGACAGGAACACGGACCGTTTGTCCGTCATTTAAAATTTGTGTATAGTCAAGCGTTTTTCCATTTAGTGTATCTCTTGTGCTTGCATGAAAGCGGTACGGGAAATGAAATTCAACATAGCTTGAACCGACAAAAGAGTTTGGTCTATAAGTGATTTCGATGTCTGAAGTTGACCACTCTTTATTGCTGTTAATGGTTTTTGCCTCAAGCACAGGCTTCTGAGTCGGGTTATCCGATTGCGGATTATCCGGCTGCGGTTTTTGAGGCGGCTGCGGCTTAGGTGACGGCTTGAATGGCGGCGGACAAAAGATCGGTCCTCTAAAATGATTTGTTTTCACCTCTTGAGCATTTGCCCCTTGGGTAGGAATGATAAATGAAAACAATGCTGCAGAAGCTAATAGACCAACACTGATTTTGCGAATGAATTTTCGTTTAAGCATCGATAAGTTCCTCCTAAATGCAATGTTAAAGTTAAAGTAGAGGACGTCCTATTATTTTCAAGAAAAGGTAGAAACGAGATCGCGATCAACTATATTCCTTTTCTTGTTTACTTAATCTATCACCATTTACCATCCAAGTAAATATTTTTAGATAAATTCCTAAAAAAAATTAGTGCAAATTGATAGTTTTCTGTCAATTGTCGGCCATTTTTTATAAAAAGGAGTCGTATAGAGAACAAAATGGTTAATTATGTATATCGCATTGCGGTTCCTTGAGGGGCGTTTTAATATAAATAAAAAGGGATTAGGGGGATGGATGATGCGGGACATTCAGTTGTTTTTGGCCGGGGATTCAACGGTTTGCGACTATGATGGGGATAGGGCACCGCGTGCAGGCTGGGGGCAGAAAATTGGCGCGTTTTTAAGCGCCGGTGTTTTGATCCGAAATGAAGCGGCATCAGGAAGAAGCTCAAGAAGCTTTATTGAAGAAGGCAGGCTGGAGCGAATCATGACACAGATCCGAAGCGGTGATTACTTGTTTGTCCAGTTCGGTCATAACGACCAAAAACCGGATGATCGCTATACAGAGCCATACACAACTTACAAGCAGCATTTGCGCCGGTACATAGATGACGCCCGGTTAAAGAAAGCCAATCCGGTCCTCATTACACCGGTCCAGAGAAGATCATTTGAAAGCGATGGCCGGATCAAAAATACCCACGGCGACTATCCTGATGCGATGATACAGCTTGCGGAAGAGCTTCGGGTGCCGCTCATCGATCTTGCCTCCAAAAGCCGTCAATTGCTTGAATCGCTAGGACCGGAAGCTTCCAAAAAGCTGTTTTTATGGCTTGAACCGGGGGAACACCCCAACTATCCGGACGGAGCCAGGGACGACACCCATTTTTGCGACTTCGGGGCAAATGAAATCGCTAAGCTTGTTGCACAGGGAGCAAAAGAAGAGGGAATTCCTTTATAAAACAGTCTACTTGAGAATAATTTTCAATTATTTTTCGAAATTTTTGCACTTCCGATGCCAAACTGTGATACGATCAATCTCGTAAAGATTTTCAAAAGGAGTGCACATCATCCTATGATACGCCGCTTTTTTTCATACTATAAACCTCATAAACGTCTGTTCTTCATCGATTTCAGCAGCGCGATCATCGTCGCCCTGCTGGAGCTGGCTTTTCCTCTAGTCGTTCAGTGGTTCATCGATACGCTGATTCCCGGGGGAGACTGGCTTGAAATCGTCTGGGTAAGCATCGGCCTCTTACTGATTTACTTGCTCAGCACAGGCCTGCAGTACATTGTCAATTATCTCGGGCATAAGCTCGGCATCAACATCGAAACAGATATGCGCCAGGAGCTTTTCCAACATGTACAGCGCCAATCTTTCCGCTACTTTGACAATACAAAAACGGGACATATCATCAGTCGCATCACAAATGATCTGTTTGATATCGGAGAGCTGGCCCATCACGGACCGGAAGATTTGTTCATCGCCGTGATGACCTTCTTAGGTGCATTTTGGATTATGCTGACGATTAATGTGCAGCTTGCATTGGTTGCTGTTCTGTTTGTGCCGTTATTGATTATCTTAATCACTTATTCAAATATTAGAATGAACCGCGCTTGGCGCCAGATGTACAGCGAAATCGCCGATGTTAACGCCAGGGTTGAGGACAGCGTTTCAGGCGTTCGCGTCGTTCAATCTTTTACGAATGAGCGCTTTGAGATTTCCCGGTTTTTAAAAAACAATCAAAAGTTCCGCAAGGCGAAGCTGAAAGGCTACAAAACGATGGCTTTCACGACTGCCGGAACCTTTTTGATGACGCGGCTGATGATTTTGGCAGTGCTTGTGTTCGGAGCTTGGCTCAGTTTTTCCGGGAATATGTCATACGGGGAATTCGTCGGGTTTGTTCTTTATGTCAACGTGTTGTTTAAGCCGATTGATAAAATCAGCGCCATTTTGGAGCTTTATCCTAAAGGAATGGCAGGATTTAGGCGGTTTACGGAGTTGATCGATACAAAGCCGCAGATTGTCGACCGCAAAGATGCGATTGATGTCCCGGCGTTGGAAGGAAACATCGTCTTCAAGAATGTGACGTTCGGCTATGAGAAACATAAACCTGTCCTGCAAGGCATCGATCTGTCAATTACAGCCGGAGAAACGATCGCTTTTGTCGGGCCGTCGGGAGCGGGCAAAACGACGATCAGCTCGCTGATTCCGCGTTTTTACGATATAGACGGCGGAGCCATCACAATTGACGGCATCGATATTCGCGATATGACAAAACGCTCTCTCCGTTCGCAAATCGGCATCGTCCAGCAGGATGTGTTTCTTTTTACGGGGACGCTCCGTGAAAACATTGCCTACGGAAAACTGGATGCGAAAGATGAAGAAATTCAGCGGGCCGCCAAAATGGCGCATTTGGAACAGCTGATCGAGTCGCTCCCCGACGGTTATGAAACCCAGGTCGGCGAAAGGGGGCTGAAGCTGTCAGGGGGCCAAAAGCAGAGGATCGCCATCGCCAGGATGTTTCTTAAAAATCCGCCGATTCTCATATTGGACGAAGCCACATCAGCACTTGACACAGAGACGGAGCAAGTGATTCAAAACGCTTTGACAGAGCTCGCAAAAGACAGGACGACGCTTGTCATTGCCCACAGACTTGCCACGATCCGCAATGCCGACCGGATTGTGGTCGTGACAGAAAACGGAATCGCAGAAGAAGGAACACATGATGATCTGGTTGCGCGCGGCGGTATTTTCGCGAATCTTCATCGTGTACAATATCAGTCGTAAATGATTTGAAACAGGCAAGCCCATGTTTGGGCTTGTTTTTTTAAGGGCAAAAGATCTTGAAAAGAGAGAGCACCGATGCTACACTTTCGTTATAAACTATCGATATCGGATTTCGATATTGAGTTTCGTTAAAGGGGGTGCGGTATTGGAAGATAAGGTATTGCGAAAGCTATTTCTAGGATTTATTCAAATTCATATTCTGCACCACGCCAGCGAACACCCGATTTTCGGATTGTGGATGCTTGAGGAATTGAAAGAGCACGGATATAACATCAGTGCGGGAACGCTGTATCCAATCCTTCATTCTATGGAAGCTGACGGGCTTCTTCGAAAAGAAGAACTGAATGTGGATGGGAAAATCAGAAAATACTACTCAACCACGGAAAAAGGAGCAAGCGTACTGAAGGAAGCCAGATTGAAAGCATATGAACTGTTTAAAGAAATTAAAGAATAGAGGAGTGGAATGATGACAAAGCATAGAGCGGACAGAAGCTTAAAGTCGCTGCTTGAAATTCTATTCGTTTCAACCAGGCTTGGATTGACATCATTCGGAGGTCCAATCGCCCATTTGGGATATTTTCATGCCGAATATGTCCGGAAAAGAAAATGGATGGACGAAAAAAACTATGCCGATCTGGTCGCTTTATGCCAGTTCCTGCCCGGCCCTGCCAGCAGCCAGGTGGGGATCGGAATCGGCGTCATGCGAGCCGGCGTCCTCGGCGGAATCTTAGCGTTCATCGGGTTTACTCTCCCATCTGTCATAGCACTCGTATTATTTGCCATGATTCTGCAAGGCTTCGATATCGGGACAGCCGGCTGGATTCATGGGTTGAAAATCGTAGCCGTCGCCGTAGTCGCCCATGCCATTATGGGGATGGCACAAAAGCTCACACCTGATAAAAGACGCAAGGCGATCGCTCTGTTTGCTCTAGTCGCCACTCTTCTCTGGCAGACAGCTTTTACACAGGTCGGAGTCATCCTGCTCGCCGCTTTCGCCGGATATCTTATCTATAAAGAGCAAGTTGAAACGGATGATTCCGTCATGCAGTTTCCTGTGTCGCGCCGGTTTGCGGCGGTATGTCTCAGCTTGTTTTTCGGACTTCTCATTCTGCTGCCGGTGCTCAGGGAAATGACATCGTCCGGCTGGATTGCTATGTTTGACAGCTTTTACAGGTCGGGTTCTTTGGTCTTCGGAGGAGGGCATGTGGTGCTGCCGTTATTAGAACGGGAATTTGTACCGACGGGATGGTTAAGCGAAGAGGCATTTTTGGCCGGGTATGGAGCCGCCCAAGCTGTTCCGGGGCCTTTGTTTACATTCGCTGCATATCTTGGTGCGGTGATCAGCGGCTGGCAAGGCGGATTGCTCGCCACAGCGGCGATTTTTCTGCCGGCGTTCCTGCTGATTCTGGGGACGCTGCCCTTCTGGGATACGCTGCGCCGCAATCCTAAAGTAAAGGGCGCTTTAATGGGAGTGAATGCAGCCGTTGTGGGAATATTGATTTCCGCGTTTTATCATCCGATCTGGACGAGCTCGATATTGGCGCCGATCGATTTTGCATTCGCTGCGGTTTTGTTCAGCCTGCTTGTCTACTGGAAGCTCCCGCCGTGGATCATCGTTGCAGCTGGTGCTGCCGGCGGTGCGTTGATGCAGCTGCTGTAAATGGATAAGGATAAATGGATAAGGCTGCCGACCATTCGGCAGCCTTGTTTCTCGTATCAACGGTGATCTTTTCCGATTTCGGGAAGCACCGTTTTGGCGATATTTTCGTCCAGTTTTTCATAGTCGTAGTAATGAATCGCATCATATAATTCTTCGCGCGTCTGCATGTCATCGAGCACATCCTTTTGCGTGCCTTTTTCAAAAATCTCCGCGAAGACCCGCTCATAAGCTTTCGCGGCAGCGCGCAGGGAAGTCACCGGGTAAATAACCATGCTGCAGCCGAGCATTTGGAATTCGTCAGCCGTATAATAAGGCGTTTTTCCGAATTCGGTCATATTGGCCAGGAGCGGCGCTTTAATGGAAGAAGCCATTTCCTGAAACTCAGCCGCGCTTGTTAATGCTTCCGGAAAGATGGCATCGGCTCCCGCTTCGGCGTATAAATTGGCGCGTCTGACGGCGGCTTCCATCCCTTCCGCTGCTTTTGCATCCGTGCGTGCCACGATGACGAGCGAAGGGGCGGTTTCTTTTATCGCTCTAATTTTTGCGATCATGTCTTCTGCCGGTACAAGCGTTTTTCCGTTTAAATGTCCGCATTTTTTAGGCAGCTGCTGATCTTCGATTTGAACGGCTGCGACCCTGCTCTCAGCCATTTCGGCCGCCGTGCGCGCCGCATTTAGGACACCGCCGTAGCCGGTGTCGATATCGACCAAAAGCGGAAGATTTGCGGCTCTCACAAGTTCGCTTGCTTTTTCAGCGATTTCCTGGGAGTGTATCATTCCGAGGTCAGGGAGGCCACGGCTTGCCGTGTAGGCGGCCCCTGAGAGATAGAGCGCTTTGAAGCCGATGTTTTTTGCGGTAATGGCTGCCATCCCGTCATGAACACCGGGTATTTTCAAAATATCAGACGCTTTCATCAGCTTTCTGAATGCATTGGCCAGCTCTTCCTGAGTTGATTGTTTCGAGACAATCCACATATTCAAAACCTCCTAAATCACAAACAATTCCATAAAGTCCGGCACAGGTGTACCGCTTAATCTGTGAGGATCATTGAGCAGGGCGTTGATTCGTTCCGCTTGCCCCGCCGGAAAGCGCGTTTTTAAATTATTGATCAATTTTTCTTTTAAGAGCGGGATGCCCTCATGGCGGCGGCGCCGATGACCAATCGGGTATTCGACCGCGATTTTTTCCGAATGTGTGCCGTCTTTATAAAACACTTGAACAGCGTTGGCGATCGAGCGTTTTTCCGGGTCGAGATAATCGGTAGAATACTGTTTGTTTTCGACTGTCGTCATTTTTTCGCGCAGCCTGTCGATCTCCGGATTTTGCGCGGTTTCATCTTCATAATGGTCAGCGGTAATGTCGCCGTAGATTAATCCGATCGCTGTTATATACTGAAGGCAGTGATCACGGTCAGCCGGATTGTGTAATTCTCCCGTTTTGTCGATAATCCGGATGGCCGATTCGTGCGTCGTGATCACGATTTGGTCGATGTCATCAAGTCTGTCTTTCACTTCATTGTGAAGCCTGATCGCGGCTTCAGCAGCCGTTTGGGCGTGGAATTCAGCCGGATACGAAATTTTAAAAAGGACATTTTCGATGACATAAGAGTCGAGCGGTCTGGCGAGCGTCAATTCTTTTCCGCCGAATAAGACATCCTGAAAACCCCACATTGGAGCGGACAAAGCGGTTTTATATCCCATTTCGCCTTTCAAGGTCATCATCGCGAGCCGCACACCGCGGCTGGTCGCATCACCTGCTGCCCAAGACTTTCGCGAACCGGTATTTGGGGCGTGGCGGTACGTTCGCAGGCTTGAATTATCGACCCAGGCTTGGGAGACGGCGTTGACTACATCCTGTTTTGTGCCCCCCAATAGTGAGCATGCCACAGCAGTGGAGGCGACTTTTACGAATAGCACATGGTCAAGCCCGTTTCTGTTTAAGCTGTTTTCGAGAGCAAGGACGCCTTGGATTTCATGAGCCTTAACAATGGCCGTTAAGACATCGTTAATCGTGAGCGGTTCCTTGCCCGCCGCGAGCCGCTGCCTGCTGACATAGTCGGCGCAGGCTAAAATCGCTCCAAGGTTATCTGACGGGTGGCCCCATTCGGCCGCCAGCCATGTGTCATTATAATCGAGCCAGCGGATCATGCAGCCGATATTGAAGGCTCCGTGAACAGGATCGAGCTCAAATTGCGTTCCAGGGACGCGGGTGCCGTTCGGGACGACCGTACCCGGGGCAATCGGGCCGAGATGTTTGGCGCATTCCGGATATTTGAGCGCCAAAATGCCGCAGCCCAGTGTATCCATTAAGACGTAACGGGCGGTTTCAATTGCTTCTTCACTTGAAATCTTGGCATTTACCGTATAGTCGGCGATTTTTTCCAGCAATTGATCGCAATTTTGGAGCGTTTGACTTTCTGTTTTCATAATATCTATCTCCCTTCTTTCTGAATCAAAGCGATCTATGGATGAAGATGACGCGGTCCGGTATAGTGAACTCTCGGGCGGAACAGCCTGTTATCTTCGTGCTGTTCAATGACATGCGCGCTTAGACCGACCGACCGTGCCGCGAAGAAAATCGGAGTATAGAGATCGATCGGTATGCCGAGCAGGTAATAGACCGGAGCCGCATAGTAGTCGAGGTTCGGATAAAGGCCTTTTTCTTCGCGCATCAGCTTTTCGCCGGCATCGCACATCTCATATAAATCCTGTCTGCCGGTTTTATGAGAAAGCGAATAGAGCGCTTTTTTCAGCAAGGCTGCGCGCGGGTCCATTTTTCTCATATAGACGCGGTGCCCAAAGCCCATGATTTTTTCTTTTCTGCTTAACTTATGCTCAATCAGCTTGCAGAAGCCCGATTTTGTTTCTCCTTCGAGCAACATGTACATCACCGCTTCATTCGCACCGCCGTGCAAATGTCCTTTAAGCGATGCTGCAGCGCCTGTGAAAGCACCGTATATGTCTGTGTTTGTCGAGGCGATGACTCTTGCGGCAAATGTGGAGTTCGGCATTTCGTGCTCGCTGTACAGCATTAATGTCTGATCAAAGACGGCTGTTTCTTGGGGAGTCGGTTCTTTTTCCGTCAGCATATATAAAAAGTTCTGGCTGAATGAAAGCTGTTTATCAGGTGTGATGACGTTTTTCTGGTGAAGGATGCGGTAGCTGTTGGCGGTAATATTCGGAACCTGAGCGATCAAGCGCAGCGCTTTGCTTCTGTTTGCTGCTTGAGATCTGTCATTCAATTCAGGATCATATCCTGCCAAAGCGGAAATCCCGGTTCGGAGCGCATCCATCGGATGGGTATTATTCGGAAGCGACTTCAGAATGGTATAGATTCCGCCGGGCAGTTCATACGCATTTTTTAAAGCGCTTTCAATCCCTTTCAATTCCATTGGATCAGGCAGCTTATCTTGAAGGAGGAGGTAGACGAGGTCAAGATATGTTTTTTGTTCTGCAAGTTCGATTAAATCATAGCCTTTAATGACGATTTGTTCCGCTTCCGTATCTAAGAAAGAAATGTTCGTTTCCCCAGCGATAACGCCTTCTAATCCCGGTTTAAATACACCTTGTTTGCCCATTTTTCCACCTCTTATTCGTTTTTTAACTTTTGTGTCAAAAACGTGCTGTGAGAATGGCATTGGCTGTTCGGCGGATTAGTATGAACGTTCCAGCGTTTCTTCAATGGAACGTAAGCTTCGTTTAATGTGGGAACGCATGGCGGCTTCTGCCAAAACGCTGTTTTTTTCTTTGACGGCATTAAAAATGTCCAAGTGTTCATTGAAAGATACAGACGGTTTGTAATCAGGGTTTTTGTATCCGCTGATTCTGCGGTACCGTTCAATCCTGCTTTCAAGCTGATCCAGAAACCGTTTTGCGGTTGCATTTGTGCTGATGGCATGCAAGATGGAATGAAATTCTGATCCGTATTTGACCGTATCTGTTTTGCGGCCCTTTACGGCAGCCAGCTTCATCAGTTCGATGCGGTCTTCAAGCAGATGAAGGCTCTCCGGCGTCACCAGCTGTGCGGCTTCGGCAGTGAGTAGTCCTTCAAGCGCTTCGCGAACCTTAAAAACCTCTTTCGCTTCAGCGAGCGAAATCGGGCATACGCGAAGCCGGCCGTTCGGCTGTTTACTGACCAATCCTTCAAGCTCCAGCCGGTAAAGAGCCTGGCGAAGAGGAGTTCGGCTAATGTTTAAACCCTTTGCAAGACTGTCTTCAGCAAGCTGTTCAGAGGGAGGGTATTCAAGTTCGATAATTTTCGTTCTTAATTCGTTGTAAGCGTAATCACTTGCAGACTGTCTTTTGACTGGATTTGAAGAGTGCATGAAAAAAGCTTTCGCCTCCTTTTTTCAGAATATAATTATTATTGTATACAATAATACAGATATGTCAATGTCATCCATGGAAGACCAAAAATATAAATACAAATCATCATCTCCATCAAGGCGCATTCATTTTCTGGCATTCAGTCTTTTTAAAATGGTAAAATATATCACAATCGACAAATTCGCCTTTTAGCAAAAAGGAGGCCATTCAAAAATGAATCAAGCTCACGAACCCCTCCCGCTCGAATTTTACAACAAACCAACAATTGAACTCGCCCAATCTCTGTTAGGCTGTCTTCTCGTCAAAGAAACGGAAGAAGGGCTTGCTTCAGGATATATTGTGGAGACAGAGGCTTATAAAGGGCCTGGGGACAGAGCGGCGCACAGCTACGGCAACCGCCGGACGAAACGTACGGAAATTATGTATCATGAAGCCGGCGTGGTCTATACGTATACCATGCATACCCACACACTCATCAATGTTGTAAGCGGAGAAGCCGATGAACCTGAGGCCGTGCTGATCAGAGCGCTTGAACCCCATGAAGGCCTCGCGCTGATGGAGAAGCGAAGGATCGGAAAGAAACCGCGCGATTGGACGAACGGACCGGGAAAGCTGACAAAGGCGCTTTCCATCACAATGAACGATTACGGCAGGACGCTGACGGCGCCGCCGCTTTATATTGCAAAAGGATATGAACCCCAGGACATTTTGAGCGGTCCGCGAATAGGCATTGACAACTCAGGTGAAGCGAGGGAATACCCTTGGCGATTCTGGATAAAAGGGAACCGCTATGTCTCAAGATAGTTAAAAGGTTTGGCTCCCGTTCATCAGGGAAAACAGTAAAAAAACAGGAGGGAGCCAAGCCATGAAAAAAATGATTAAAAGCGCCGTCAAATGGGCGCCTGTCATCTATCCGATCGCATGGAAAATCATTAAAAACCGAAGAGAGAAAAAGAATCTGAAAGCCGGTTAAACCGGCTTTTTTCTTGGAGAAAGGCCAAATTGACTTGAAAGCGCAACCATAATAGAATTTACTTAACTATGAGACAAATTTCACAAAAAGAATGAATATACCTGAGTGTATAGGTTTGTTCTCGGTTCAAGTATCTTAGTGGGAGGGTCTTTTTCTATGCTCAATGCTCGGCTTAAGCTTATCCTCGGCGAATTGATAGGAGCAGAATTACCGTTAACCAGCACATATTTGGCCAATGAGCTAAATGTGACCTCTCGGACGATCAGATCAGATGTGAAAGAATTAGACCGGCTTCTCTCCAAAAACGGCGCTGCCGTCCAATCGATCAGGGGTGCAGGCTATCGGCTCTCCATCCAGAATGACCGCCTCTTTCGCCAGCTTCTGCAGCACACCTTTCATGAAGAACTTTCTACTCCCGTTTTTCCAAATGAGCGTATTATCTATTTATTAAAAAGGCTTCTCTTAACTGAGGAGTATGTCAAACTTGAAGATTTAGCCGATGAGATGTTTATTAGCAAATCGACGATCCAAAACGATATGAGAGATGTGAAGAAAAGGCTTAAACCTTACAACATTGAACTGAAGATCAAACCGAATTACGGCTTTAAACTGAAGGGAGATGAGATGAAGCTGCGATCGTGCATCGCAGAGCACCTTTTTCCAAAGCGGGAAACGGATATTGATATTATGAACACCCGGATATCCATTCTCCCAAAAGAAGAGCTTGCTATGATCCGTCAGACGATTTTAGAAAAAATAGGCGAAGATCAAATTTCTCTTTCAGATATCGGACTAAACAATCTTCTTATCCACGTCGCCATTGCATGCAAACGCATCCGCGGCGGCAAACATGTTTCTCTTTATTCCAAAGATGTAAAGGAGATTATGAATCATAAAGAATATGAAGTGGCGAGGGCGATTGTCCGCACTCTTGAACAAAAGCTGCAAGTGGCGTTTCCGGAACAAGAAACGGCCTACATCGCCATCCATTTGCTTGGCGCGAAAAGGACGGTTATGGCCTCCATTCGCAGCGGTACAATCGAAAACATGATGGATGAAGAGACAGACCGGCTGACGCAATTGATCATGAAAACCATCGATCAAAAATTCACCCTCGGCATTGGGGATGACAAAGAATTAAAAATCGGTCTCGGGCTTCACCTAAAACCGGCTTTGAATCGCTGCAGATACGGCATGAATATCAGAAATCCGATGCTGGACGCAATTAAAGCCAATTATCCGCTCGCATTTGAAGCAGGAATTCAAGCCGGTGAAGTCATCAAAAAAGAGACGGGATTTGCCATTCAGGAAAGCGAAGTCGGCTATCTCGCCCTGCATATCGGCGCAGCTATGGAAAGACGAAACATGAATAGACCCTCAAAACGCTGTATGATTGTCTGTGCGTCAGGAGCCGGAAGCGCCATGCTGCTTCAGGACAGACTGCGGGCAACATTCGGTTCAAAGCTTGAGATCCTTGGAACGGTTGATTACTACAAGCTGAATCAAATGGCGCTCCATGCACTCGACTTTGTTATCAGCACCATACCGCTGTCCGATGAGTCTCCCATTCCGGTAATTCAAGTAAACACAATACTGGGAGGGGGAGATTTAACGAAAATAGAACAAATGCTTGCCGAAGATGACGGAATCGCTTCGACTTTTACGAAAAAAGAGCTTGTCTTTTTGCAGGAAAGTCTGTCTTCGAGAGAGGATGTCCTCCGCTTTCTGTGCGGAAAAGTGACGCAATCAGGACTTGCGGACGCGGGGCTTGAAGCCTCGGTCTTTGAACGGGAGGCCGTTGCGCCCACTTGCTTCGGCAATCTGGTTGCGATTCCCCATCCGATGACACCAAAAACCGATTCGACTTTTTGGGCGGTTTGCACGCTGCAAAAACCGATAGTCTGGGAGAATAAGAGGGTTCAATTCATTTGCCTTCTTTGCGTGGAGAAGGACAATACAGCAAACTTGCAAGAGATGTACAAATTTTTGGGCCGTGTTTTAGATGACAGGGCGGTTGTCCTGGAGCTCCTGAAATGCAAAACGTACGGAGAGTTTATGTCCGTTTTCAAAAAAAGCGGGCCGGCTCATCGATATGCCAAATGAAGATGTCCCCTTGTCTTTTTTCCTCTTCGCTCAGGAAAATCATTAAGTGTATATGAAAACGGTTTCATTATATGATGGAACTGTAAAAGAGATCAGACACGATACGTAAAAGGGGGACTATTTAACATGAATATCTTATTAGCTTGCGCCGCAGGAATGTCAACGAGTCTGCTTGTAACGAAAATGGAAAAAAGCGCAGAGGAACAAGGCAAAGACTATAAAATCTGGGCCGTTTCCGGAGGAGAGGTTCAGAATCATATCGATAAAGCCGACGTATTGCTTCTTGGTCCGCAAGTCCGTTACATGCTCCCGCAATTAAAAAAATTAGGAGAATCGAAAGGTGTACCCGTCGATGTCATCAATACGGTCCATTACGGAACTTGTAATGGAGCAGAAGTGTTAAAATCCGCCGAACAGCTTGCCGGCTCTTAAAGGAGGCGGCACAGGTGAATAAGTTTAATGCGTTTTTAGAGGAGAAGGTCATGCCGGTTGCCGGCAGAATTGCCGCTCAGCGCCATTTGCAGGCTCTCAGAGACGGTATTATTCTGACCATGCCATTAATCATTATCGGATCGCTGTTTCTCATTTTAGCCAATTTGCCGATTCCGGGATATCCGGAATTCATGGCGGGGATTTTCGGCGATCAATGGGCTGAGAAATTAAGTTACCCGGTTAATGTCAGCTTTGACATTATGGCTCTGATCGCAACGTTCGGCATCGCGTACCGCCTGGCGGAGAAATACGATATCGATGCTCTGTCATCGGGCGCCATTGCCGTAGCAGCTTTTCTGCTTGCGACCCCCTACCAGATTCCGTTTACACCTGAAGGCGCAACAGAGGAAATTTTAGTGTCAGGCGGCATCCCGATTTCATTAATGGGAAGCAAAGGTCTGTTTGTCGGCATGCTGATCGCGATGTTCTCCACTGAGGTTTACCGCTGGGTCGTTCAAAAGGATATTGTCGTCAAAATGCCGGACGGCGTGCCACCGGCTGTCAGCAAATCATTTATCGCTCTGATTCCGGGCTTCGCCGTTATCGGCTCGATCTGGGCAGCGCGCCTTTTAATTGAGATGACGCCGTTTGAAAGCCTCCATAATGTCGTCAACGTCCTTTTAGGCACGCCTCTGTCCGTTCTTGGCGGCAGTCTCGGCGGAAGCCTTATTGCTGAAACTGTAAAAATGCTGCTGTGGTCCTGCGGCCTCCATGGAGCAAACATTGTCGGCGGAGTGATGTCGCCGATCTGGTACGGAGCGATGGACGAAAACCGTCTCGCTTTCCAAGCCGGTGAAGTGCTCCCGAACATATTTACGACGCAGTTTTTTGAGATTTGGATTAACATCGGCGGCAGCGGTGCTACTTTGGCTTTGGTCATTACGATGTTTCTTAGGGCGCGAAGCAAGCAAATGAAACAGCTCGGCAGACTCGCTATCGGTCCCGCTGTTTTTAACATCAACGAACCGATTATCTTCGGCATGCCGATCGTCATGAATCCGATGCTGTTGATCCCGTTCATCGTGTCGCCGCTGTTCATGATAACAGCAACCTATATTGGAATGAGCACAGGTCTTGTCGCAAAGCCGGCTGGGATTGCGGTGCCGTGGACGATGCCGCCCGGCTTCTCCGGGTATTTGGCAACAGGAGGGAAAATTTCCGGAGCGGTCATGCAGCTGATCAACCTGTTGATCTCGTTTGTCGTATACTATCCGTTCTTTAGAATGTGGGATAAACAAAAACTGAAAGAAGAGAGCGAGCTGGATGCCGGAACGGCTGCAACCGACGGCCAACAGGCCAGTGTATAGAAAAGGGGTGCCAAGATGTCCGAGGAATTGGAACGAACGATATTTCAAATTATCCTTCACGGAGGGAACGGCAGGAGCTTTTGCATGGAAGCGATAGCTGAAGCCAAAAAGGGAGATTTCGCAGCTGCAAAAGAAAAGATCCGGGCAGCTGACGAAGAACTGATCAAGGCGCATCACTTTCAGACAGCTTTGATTCAAAATGAAGCGAAGGGGACAAAAACCGAACCTTCACTGCTCATGATTCATGCCCAAGATCATTTAATGAATGCGATGACCATGAAAGATTTGGCCGCGGAGATTGTCGAGCTTTATGAAAAAATGAATGTCCACGGAGGTGTCAATTGATGAAAAAAGGATTGAAAATCGTAACAATTGGCGGAGGTTCGAGTTATACGCCCGAGCTGGTCGAGGGATTAATCAAACGGCATGACGAACTTCCGGTCAGCGAGCTCTGGCTCGTCGATATACCGGAAGGGGAAGAAAAACTCAATATCGTCGGCACGCTGGCGAAGCGAATGGTCGAAAAAGCAGGCGTCCCGATCGAAGTCCATCTGACGCTCGACCGCAGGGAGGCTTTAAAAGACGCTGATTTTGTCACGACGCAATTCCGCGTCGGCTTGCTCGAAGCGAGAGCAAAAGATGAACGAATTCCATTAAAATACGGGGTGATCGGTCAGGAAACAAATGGCCCGGGCGGTCTTTTCAAAGGACTTCGCACCATTCCGGTCATCCTCGAGATTGCAAAAGACATCGAAGAACTGTGCCCTGACGCGTGGCTTGTCAACTTTACCAACCCGGCAGGCATGGTGACCGAAGCGCTGCTCCGCTATTCTAATTTGAAAAAAGTCGTCGGGCTCTGCAATGTGCCGATCGGCATGAAGATGGGGGTTGCAAAAGCGCTCGATGTTGATGAAAACCGCATAGACATTCAATTTGCAGGATTAAATCATATGGTTTTCGGACTCGACGTTTTCCTTGACGGCGTCAGCGTCAAAGACAAAGTGATCGAAGCGATGGCAGATCCTGAAAATGCGATGACGATGAAAAATATCTCCGGAGAATCATGGGAACCCGACTTTATCCGCGGCCTCGGCCTGATTCCGTGCGGCTACCACCGCTACTACTATAAAACACAGGAAATGCTTGAACATGAACTGGAGGCTTCAAAAACGGAAGGAACGCGTGCAGAGGTCGTTCAGCAAGTTGAAAAGGAATTGTTTGAGCTGTATAAAGATCCGGAGCTGGCGATCAAACCGCCCCAACTTGAAAAGCGCGGCGGCGCATATTACAGTGATGCTGCCTGCAACTTGATCAGCTCGATTTTCAATGACAAGCATGACATTCAACCTGTCAATACGATGAATAACGGAGCGATCGCGAGCATTCCGGATGACTCCGCAGTAGAAGTCAACTGTGTCATGACGAAAAACGGGCCGAAACCGATCGCGGTCGGGGATTTGCCTGTCACCGTAAGAGGTCTTGTCCAGCAAATCAAATCATTCGAACGCATTGCGGCTGAAGCGGCTGTTACAGGCGATTACAACACCGCACTTGTGGCCATGACAATCAACCCGCTCGTTCCGTCCGACAAAATTGCGAAACAAATACTGGACGAAATGCTTGAAGCGCATAAAGAGCATCTTCCGCAGTTTTTTAGATCTGTAGAAGCATAGGAACAGATTTGAGGTTCCGGTGAGTCAGCCGGAACCTTTTCATTGTTATAGACACCGCCCCGCCTGACCTGGCGAAACAGCAGCGACCCCATTCATACTACATATTTGCGCTCGCTTCTTTTTCTTTTATCAGATCTGACCGCCGGGCTTTGGCAAGCTGAGTAAATATGAGGATGCCGATACCCGCAATGATTTCGATGAAGCCGCCGATTGCGATCACGCTCCCTGCACCAAGCATTTTTGCGGCATACCCGCAGGCAATTGCCCCTAAAGGAAGCGATAGATTTGTGATCATATGGATGACTGCAAACACTTGAGGCTGATCATCCCCTTCGACAGATGTCTGGATAATCGTGAATTCGGGGACATTGATCGAGCTGATGGCTGCCCCGAATGCAAAGGCGGCGAGAAATACGAGCGGCAGGAAAGTATTCAGTCCTGCGATAAAATAAGCTGCCCCTTCAAGAATGCCTGCCGTAATAAAAAGGAGTCCGTACCTGTTGATTTTTACTTTTGCAAGGATAAATCCGAGTAAAAATGCTCCTCCTGCCGTCGTAGCCTTCAGCAGCGAGTGGATGAACGGCGTTCCGTTTAAATCCTCTGCAACATATACCGCAGAAAGGGCTTCCCAAGGCGATGCCGCCAGGTTCATGAAGATGCAATAAATCGCCAGCGGATATAATATTTTGTGGTTTTTCACCAATGTAAATCCTCTTTTTAATCTCGCAAAATATGTACCCCTTTGAGCAAGAGACTCAGATTGTGATTGATTCCGGGTGATGCTGTATTTGATGCAAAGCACGAATAGGCCCGATATGATATAAAAGATAAATGAAAAGACCAAAGTCGTTGCAGGCCCGATAAAAGTCAGCAGCACCCCGCACAATGTAACGGCTCCCAGCCTGATGATTTCTGAAGAAGACTGGAGAATCGCATTGGCTTTTTGGATGAGATTTTCGTTCACGATCTGCGGAATCAGCGTAATTGACGCCGGGTTATATGTCGCCCCTGTTGCCGAATGGATGATCATGAGTCCTAATACAAACCACATCGGTGAAAAGCCGTTTAAGTAGCAAATCGGTATTGTAATGACGACGGCTGCCCTTGTTAAATCCGAAAAATACATCCAGAATTTCAGGGCGCTTCTTTTGACTAATGGCCCTGTAATCGGCGCCAAAAAGGCCTCGGGGAGGAAAGTGACGGCAAGAAGCAGGGAGGTGCCGATTGCACCTTTTCCGTCAAAGATTAAAAACCATAAAATAGAGTTGAAGGCAAAACAGTCAGCCGAGATTTTGATTAGCCTGGAGATGAAAAGGAACGTGTAATTCTTTTCCCAGACGCTCAATTTTGTTTGATCCATCGTTCAGCGTCCTTTCTTGATTTGCATGTTACATGAGAACGGATAATCTCTCCTTTCCGGTATGGTTATTGATAATTTTAACATAAAATATATAAAATGGAATCGTTTTGTGCGAGAGGATTGACAAGGCGGAATGAAAAAGAGGTGAGTGGGTGTAGAAACATAGCCTGCCGCCGGCAAGTTTCGCGATAAGGGTGCAAGCCCTCTTTTTTGCAAAAGAGAGCTTAAACCGCTTAGCAGGACTGGCTGACTTTATCAACTTCAACTGTCCAGCCGAATGTGTCAGGCAAAGCGCCTTTTTGAATACCGGTAATCGTTTGGTAGAGCCTTTTGGCGATTTCTCCTGTTTGCCCGTTGTTGATCACAAGGCTTTCGTCTTTCCAGATCAGCTCGCCGACCGGGGAAATGACAGCGGCGGTTCCGGTACCGAATGCTTCTTCAAGCAGGCCGTCTTTGTGAGCCTGAACCAGTTCATCAACTGAAATTTTTCTTTCTGTTACGGAGAGTCCCCATTGTTTTAGCAGATGGATGACGGAGTTTCTCGTAATGCCTTCCAAAATGCTTCCGTTCAGAGCCGGAGTGACAATTTCACCGCTGATTTTGAAGAAGATGTTCATGCTGCCTACTTCTTCAATGTATTTCTTTTCAACTCCGTCAAGCCATAGCACTTGTGAGAAGCCTTTGCTTTCCGCCACTTCCTGAGCCTTCAGGCTCGCCGCGTAGTTTCCGGCCGTTTTCGCATTGCCTGTACCGCCTGCCACAGCGCGGACAAATTCGCTTTCAACGGCAATTTTCACAGGGCGGATGCCTTCTTTGTAATAAGATCCGACCGGCGATAAAATGATCAGCATTTTATACATATTGGACGGGGCGACGCCGAGGTACGGTTCCGTTGAAATAATGAACGGACGGATATAAAGGGACGTCCCCTCAGCTTGAGGAATCCATTCTTTGTCGATCTGTACCAGCTGCTTCAGCCCTTCCAGAACGGTGTCTGGATCAACCCGCGGAATGCAGAGGCGGTCGTTGGATTTATTGAGTCTCTCGAAGTTTTTTTCAGGCCTGAACAAAAGAACTCTGCCTTCGCTTGATAAGTAAGCTTTTAACCCTTCAAAAACGGATTGTCCGTAGTGGTAAACCATTGCAGCCGGGTCCATTTCAATCGGCTGGTAAGGAACGATTCTCGGATCGTGCCAGCCGTTTTCAGCCGTATAGTCCATGATAAACATGTGGTCGGTAAAGGTCCGGCCGAATTCGAGCTTGTCAGCCTCTGGCTTTTGCTTTTTTGCTGTACTGAGCTGTACGCTGATCGTTGGTTTTGTCATATTCATTCTCCCTGCCGTTTCTAGTCTTTTTCCAAAAAATATTTATCTTCTATTTTAAACCTTCTCTTGATAATCGCAATAGATTTCAGAGAAATTTGTAAAATAGAATTTTTGGAAACTTTAAAAATTTAAATCAGACAAAAAAAGGACTCCCTATAGGGGAATCCTTTTTTATGATGATTTTTTATAAAAAGCTTCGATCTCCTGATCGACGTAAACCCAGCCTTTCCAGCCAAGGTGGAGCGTATCTTTCAGGAAGTATGGATCATATTCATGATTCGTTAAATCAGCAACTTGAAAGCCTTCTTGTTCGATTTCTTTTTTGATCTTTTTATAGAAATCTGTCCGGCCTTTTTTAGGGAAGCCGGTATAGTCGTAAAATTTGCCGTGGACCGGAACCGAGATGAACAGCGGTTCTGCGCCGGATTCTTTCAAAACATCCATCATGAGATGGAAATCATGGAACTCGACGGACTCGGCATAGTTCATCATTTTATTATGGCCTTTAAGCTTTTTCAGCTTCGCCTTCAATTTCTTATAAACGCCGTTTGAGATTTTATACTCATTGTTGCGGGATTCTTTGGCGCCGACCTTTTCGGCCATCTGCTTTAATTCATCCCACGATTTGTTTTTTACATCTTGGGAAATGGTCCGCTTCGGTCCGTTTCCTTCAACCATGGAATAATAGATGTCCTTTTTCTCCAGAATGCTTTGGTAAGCTTTTGCCGGCGGCGTCAGAAGAGACAGCGCCACTTTGTCCTGATCGAGCTCGGCTTTAAAAAGGGCTGAAAGCAGAGCGTCATTCTTCACTGCATGATATTTAAGCATGCGTTTGATGATTTTTTTCTTCAGCTCGGAATCGACATTTTGATTGAACACAAGATCGTATGCCTGCAAAGCTGAGAAGTTCGGCGCAAAGTGGGCTTCGTCTGAGCCGTGTTTTTGAAACCACTGCGGAGAAATAATGAAAACGATTTTCTTGCCCTTTAATTGATCAGACTGCGCCGCGAAGTTGATCGCGTGAATCAAGGACTGTGAACCGCCTTTCCCGACCAGGTAAGGCGTGAACCCTTGATTGTTTACTTTAAAATAGTTAGACGGATGAAATGCATCTAACCGGGACAATTCCGATGATCCGTAAATCGGAAGATATTTCGGATCTTCAAGCGCTTTGCCCTGAAGATACATACCCTGGAACATCATCGGGTTTAATTCTGTAGCTGAAGTTTCGACGCGATCTTTAGGAACCAGCTTTGCCAGCCATGCATTTGGGATCAAGATCGCGGTGAAAAAAAGTAAAAACGCCAAGATGATTGGCCCGAATAAAAAACGCTTTTTCATTATCTCAACTCATTCAGCTGCTTTATGATTTGATTTGGCGTGTTCCATGCATCCCGGTCAAACTCTGTAATCGGCACTGTAATGTTAAAGTGGCTTTCGAATGCGAGCAGCAATTCCACCGTGCCGAAGGAATCGAGGATTCCCTCTTCGAATATATCAATATCCGGATTTTCCTTTACGATATCGTCCTGACATACCTCTGCTAAAACTGAAAGTACTTCTTGATTAAAATCCATTATGAAAATCTCCTTTTAGTGTATTAGTCTCCCTGAGAAAATTAAAAATCCAAAACATACGAAGTGGAAGGTCACCACAACTGAGACGGCTGTCGTCCACTTATTGTTCGGCCACCACTTGTATTTCTTATTCCATTTTTCAAAGAAGTTAAAGCCGACCATGAGCAGCGCGTGATACAGCCCATAGACGATGTACTGTGGGGCAAGGCCGTGCCAGACGCCCATCAGAAGGAACAGCAGCACATATCCGATATTGGAAACAGCCATCCGGTTTTTGATCCATTTTTTCTTCGTCATCCAAAGGACAAAGCGCATGAAGACGTAGTCTCTGAACCAGAAGGAAAGCGACATATGCCAGCGGTTCCAGAAATCTTTAATATTGCGGCTGATGAACGGCTTATTAAAGTTTTCAGGGGATTTGATTCCCATGATATAGCTGACGCCGACCGCAAAAGCCGTGTAGCCGGCAAAATCAAAAAACAGATAAAGGCTGTACGCATACATGTATGCCAATCCATGTGAGAAGCTGCCGGAAGTCAAAAACGGCAGTTTCATAATGACATACGTATTAATGCAATAGCCGATAATGAATTTATATAAAAAGCCGAGAAAGATTTTATTGATTCCTTTGTAAAGCAGTTCTTCGTATTGCTCCTTCGTCCATACCGTCTGATCGTCTTTTTCAAAACGGCGGTACCTGTCGATCGGACCTGACGAGATGGTTGGAAAAAAGAGAATAAAGTAAAGCAGTCTGCTGATTGGGAGCTGCTTTTTAATGAGACCGTCACGGGTTTCAATGATGAGCTGAACCCCTTTAAAAGTTAAATATGAGATTCCGAGAAATGTTGCCCAGTTGTCAACGGCGAAAAACGGCAGCAGCTTTGACAATGCCAGAGGCAGGATAGAAGCTGCTGCAGCCAGACAAAATACGATACCGCTGTTCGCTTTAAGACGGTAGGCGATATACCCTTTGATCAGAACCGTCTGCCAAAGCGTAAACAGGCACAGCATGATCAGCCCGTGCAGGCTGTTTGAAAAAATGAGCGCCAGAACCAGGACGGAAACCGCCATATTATATAAGCGGAAGCTTTTTCCGTTCAGTCCGAGAATGATGGTCGGCGCCAGTAAAATTCCTAATATAATGAAGAAAAGAAATGAACCATAAGGCGTCATACAGTTACCTCTTCTTTTAATCTCTTGCGGTCGATTTTACCGTTTGCTGTCATCGGAATCTCTTTTTGATACATGAATTTTCTCGGAATCATATAGGCCGGCAGCTTGCTGCCCAAATCTTTCTTAATCGCACTGGTTAACTGGTATTCCTTTTCGAAATCGTGTTCGGCAGGCACGATCATAGCGATCAGATACTCGATTTTCTCCTCGCGGTAGAATGGAATAACGACCGCCGACTGCACGTACCGGGACTGATTGATTTGATATTCGATCTCTTCAAGCTCAATCCGGTAGCCATGCAGTTTAATTTGGAAATCGAGTCTTCCGAGGAAGAACAGCTGTCCGTTTTCTTTGTAGCCTGCGTCACCGGTGCGATAAGCAGGGACGCCATTGTAAGAGAAAAACGCTTTTTCCGTCAGCGCTTTTTCGCCTAAATAGCCTTTGCTGACGCTTGCTCCGGTAATAATGATCTCGCCTTTTTCCCCGTCTTGGACGGCTTTTCCGTCTTCATTGATGATCACGATCTCGGTTTCCGGCTTTTCAGAACCGACAGGAAGAGAAGAATACTTGTTTAATACGTCGTCTGTTACTTCGATGGAAGTGACGGCAACGGTCGCTTCGGTCGGGCCGTATGTGTTAAAAACACGAGCCTTTGGAAATCTTTCTTTAAGCTGTCTGGCGACTGACGCCGGAAGCGTTTCTCCGCAGAACATAAACAAGCTCAGCTCTGGAAGCAGCTCTTCCGAATAAGACGGATCCATCAAGCACATTTGTGCGAATGAAGGCGTCGATGTCCAGACGTTGACGTTGGACTGTTTCAGCGCTTCAAACAACAGTTTCGGCCGGTTAATCATGTCTTTCGTAACCGTCCACAATGTGCCTCCGGACTGCAGGCACGGATAAAGATCCATCACCGATAAATCAAAGGAAAACGGGGCTTGATTTAAGAACACTTGGCCGCTTTCCACCGGAAAGTCATTCGTGATCCAATCTGTGAAGCTCTGAAGGTTGCCGGCTGAGATTTGCACGCCTTTTGGATTTCCCGTGCTTCCGGATGTGTAGATAATGTAAAAGGTGTCTTCACCATCAACCCAGCGTGCGGGATCTGTCTCCGGCACCCCGTCTCCTTCAAGAACACCCGGTTCCACTACGGAAATGAAGGCATCTCCCGTGTCAACCGAAGTGCCTGAATTATTGAGCAAAAGCTCGGCTTTTGAACTGTTGATGATTTTCAGAATCCGGTCTGCCGGAATCGATACGTCAACTGGAATGTACGGATGGCCGGCTTTCACGCAAGCCAGGAAAGAAACCGCCATGACCGGTTTCATATGTCCGTAGACAATGATCGGAGAAGCATCTGTTAAAGCTTCGCTTTGAATCCTTGCGGCAAGGCGCTCAGATTGTGACCAAAGCTCTCCGTATGTCAGCTTTTCTTCTTCATTCACAAAAGCAAGGGTATCGGGTTGTGTTTGCGCGTATTTTTTAATTGTTTCGATCAGTTTCATTGTTTTTTTCTCCATTAAAAGTCATTATAAATATATGAACCTGTATTTGCTGTATGGAATCCGTAAATTAAAAACAGCAGCACCAGAATGAGAAAGTAATAGGAAGTGTTGAGCAGCCACTTCATTGTTGTTTTTTCATACAACATTCTTAGCTTATTTAACATTGATCTTTTCCTTTCCGTTATTGAATTGCCTTAACAACAGTATAAGACGAAAATGTTGTATAAAAGTTTCATTTGTGCGAGAGTTTTTATTTCCAAGCGACGTATGCCGTCAGCTCAGAGCCTATCCTATTATAAACATTTTTTGTTATTGTGGAAATAAATTCTTTTTAAATAACAAAAAAACAGGCTCATATGAAAAGCGGAGCGCCTTTCGATATGAACCTGCAGTTTGTCGGAAGAAGGCTTCGCGCGGGAATGAATTAATACTTTACAAAAGCGGAGCCCACAATGATCAGCAAAATAAATAATACAACGATCAAAGCGAAACTATTAGAGTATGACATATCATCACCTCCGAAAAGTGGTAGTACAGAATATGAAAGCTTTATGACTTTTGAAAGGGGAATAAATTTAAAAAAGTGGAAAATGGTAAACCAGGCCACTTTTTGATCTCCGCTTTCAATCGAAACTTTACCGCGGATGTGCCCGTCTACTAACTGAAAAAATGAAAAAACGAAATGATGTTATAAGGAGAAAATATAATGGATATGGCGATAGATAAGATGATGGGCCTGCCTGAAGCCCAGATAGAAGATTTGAGAAACCTGATGGAGGACTGGAAGAACGAACTCCTCGTCTATAAATTTGCCTTGGATCAAATGGATACGAAGTTTTCGATTATCAGCCAGGAATATAATTTAATTCACGGCCATAACCCGATTGAGCATACAAAATCAAGGGTAAAAAGCTTTGAAAGCCTGATTAACAAGCTTGTGCGGAAGGGCTGTGATATTACGACAAAGGCCGCTAAGGAGCACATCAATGATATCGCCGGTCTCAGAATCGTCTGCTCGTTTTTATCCGACATTTACAATATGGTTGAAGTGTTGAAGGAACACGAAGACATCAAGATTTTAAAAATGAAAGACTACATTAAAAATCCGAAGCCGAACGGATACAGGAGTCTCCACCTGATTGTAGAAGTGCCTGTTTACTTGACCAACCGCGTCGAGTACGCCAAGGTGGAGATTCAAATCAGGACGATCGCAATGGATTTCTGGGCGAGCCTCGAGCATAAAATCTACTACAAATTGAACAATGAAGTGCCGAACCAGCTCACTGATGAGCTGAAAGAAGCGGCTGACATCGCGAACTACCTGGATGAAAAAATGCTTCATATTCGAACAAAAGCGGATCAATAAAAAGCAGCCGGGCTAAAAAAATGCCCGGCTGCTATTTTTTTCTGCCGCTTGACCCGAAGTTGTCAATGTTGATATCAACATCATATGTAATATCGGCCTCAGCGAAAATCTCATCCCATTTCCCTTTCACTTTTTCCCATTCCCGCGGATACTGAATTCTGTACTTTTCCCCGAATTTCAAGACGTCCGTCCGGTATTCGCCCTGCAGTTTGCCGAGCGCGTTCTTAATCCACACTTTGACCTGATCTCCGGCAAGACGTTCGACTTCTTTCAGCTTTTTGTTTTGGAAGGCATTGCCCGGCGATGTCCAGTCTTCTGATAATCGTCCTTTTGAGGTGATATATATATGAAAGGAAGGCTGCCCGTTTTTCTTTGAAAGCTTGACTCGACTGTCAACGGATTGGATTTCATAGACCATC
The DNA here is from genome assembly GCF_001969855.1 of Bacillus haynesii. Classification (GTDB taxonomy): domain Bacteria; phylum Bacillota; class Bacilli; order Bacillales; family Bacillaceae; genus Bacillus; species Bacillus haynesii. Next base: position 192,151 of record NZ_MRBL01000001.1, on the reverse strand, counting down.
ACCTGGTCAGCTTGATTTTTCACCTTGACGAGTCCGCCCTCAATTTGCCCGGTGATCCAGCCGATACCTTCGAGTTCTTCTTTTGTCAGCGTTCCGATGAGTTTTTTCTTTGAACCTTTCACTATTCCGGCTCCGTCAAATACGAGCTGGCCGTGCTGTATATCGATCTTTTGCAGTAAAAAGCTTGTATTGCTGACAAAGTTAGCTTTCACATCGCCCAGGCTTACGACGGGCAGTATCCCTGCTGTACGGAAGCGATTTTTCAGCGTCTCCATGATGCGCTCTGTCGGTGTTTCCGTCTTTCCAGGCACATCGAGTACTTGTTTTGCCGATGGGGAGGCAATGCAAATTTCAGGACTCATCCTCGAATTGTTGTCTCTAATATTCTGATCGAACAGATCCTGCAAATTGATCGATCTGGCCAGATCTTCTCCAATCATCAGCACTTTTTGATGCTGCGTAAAAATGGGCTTTGGAAGCTCCAATGAGAAATTGCGCAAAATTTCATGGACGGAGTCGCCTGCAAGCGTGATGTTTTGATATGGGGGCTTGATCGAGGTCTGTCCTTGAATTGTACTTTGAAATACGGCAATCTGTGTCGTCAACTCCAACGGCTCGCCCCGGTTTTCTTTTCCTTTATCAAATCCTGTGGCCATGACGATGGACAGCCCTTCAATATCGTAATTATCCCAGCATCCAGCTAAACAAATGCAAGAGAGCAGGAGGATCCCTATGTTAATTCGTTTCATGGCGCTCACCTTTTCTTTCTCCTTTTAATCGTGCTGCACCCAATAACAGGACAGGGAAGGCGATGGATACAACAAGGCTGTAGTAGCCGATCATATCCCCCATTGTAAAGACGTCATTTATACTTTGCGGAAAAAGAGCCGTTAAATACAAAAAAGGCAGTACAATCAGAACAAACGGCGTCAGCTTTTTACCGAACAGCTGCGAAAGGCCGAGTGAAGCGATATAGTGGCAGATTACATATGTGGCGAAAATCTGAATAAGCCAAACGATCAATAAGAAAGACTCAAACCGTTCAAATAAAATTCCTCTGTATTCATATTGCTGAATGAGCGTGATCAGCGGCCAAGTCTCAACACTTGTCCCGTTTAATGAAAGCGCACCGATGATGATGACGATCGCTGTTAAGTATAAGGAAATCGGAAGGCCGATTCCCCAGAAGATCACTTTTTTAGCTTTCTGCGGCTCCTTCATAAAGGCGGTCCATATCATCATGAACTCGATCCCTGAATTGGTCAGAAACGTCGGGGCAATGCCTTTCAAGACCGGGATGAATCCCTGTCCCAAGACCGGCAGCAAATTTTCGGTATTAAACAGCTTTACCCCCATGATGATGACGAGAAAAAAAATAATAAATGTAATGGGAGCCAATAATTCGAATAGACGGGCGATCGGATTGATGCCGCCTGTCACAACATAGGTTCCGACCCACAGCATGGAGATCATCAGCGGTTCAATCGGTGTGCTTTCCAATAAATAAAACTGAGTGACTTCACCCATGGAGCGGATCTCAAAGCTTCCGAGCAAAATGGCGTACCAGATAAAAATGATGCTTAGAATGCTGCCTGCCCCTTTTCCTACCAGCTGTCTGCTGAAGTCAAAAAACGTTCTCCGCGGATGGCGCAACGCCAGGCTGATGACCAAAAAGCCGGTCAATAGCGAGAGGATGCCTCCGAGAATGATGGAGATCCACATATCGGGGGTCCCGACCTCTTCGGCAAGCACGCGCGGAAGCGTCAAAATGCCGACGGCAATAATCGTAGATGATACGAGGTAGATCGTTTGAACGGTGGTAATCCGGTCTTCTTTGCTTCTTAATAACATCACGTTCACTTCCTCTTCTTTTTTCGGCGGTATCGGTTATGGCCAGAGGAAAATTCTTCAGGGCGGCGGATCATCGTAAACAAAGGCAGCCGAAATATAAAGTCTTTTAAATCTTCCTTGCTGAAAATATTAGCCGGCGTAAAATAAGGAACACCGAAGCTTTCGAGTTTTGAAAAATGAATGCAGAGCACAAGCAAAAATAATAAAATGCCGTACAGTCCAAAAACGGCCGAGCAGAACATGGCGACAAAGCGCAGTATTCTTAAAGAAATGCCTGTGCCGTATTGTGGGATCGCAAACGAGGAAATGGCCGTCAGCGCCACAACGATGACCATGATCGGACTGACAAGGCTTGCTTGTACAGCCGCTTCACCGATTACCAGGCCGCCGACCAAGCCGACCGTCTGGCCGACAGGCTTCGGCAGGCGCAGTCCCGCTTCGCGCAGGATTTCGATTGAGACCTCCATCAGAATGGCCTCAATTAAAGAAGGAAAAGGGACGCCTATTCTGGTGCTGGCAATGGAAAGAGCGAGTTTGGTCGGGATCATCCCCTGGTGGAAAGAGACAAACGCAATGTATATGCTCGGCAGGAAAACGCTGATAAAACCGGCCGCAAAACGCAGCATGCGAATAAGCGACATTGGCAGCCAGCGTTCATAATAATCTTCAGGCGTCTGAAAAAACATCGGAAACGTAACCGGAACGATCAACGCAAAAGGCGTTCCGTCCATCAGAATGGCAACCCTGCCTTCCAAAAGAGCTCCCATCACACGATCGGGCCGCTCGGTATTTTGAATTTGCGGGAAAAAGGACAGATAGTTGTCTTCGATCAATTCTTCGATATAGCCCGATTCCAGCGCATCATCAAGGTCTATTTTGTTGATCCGCTCTGTCACTTCTTTGATAAGACCTTCTTCTGCGATCCCTTTTATATAAACGAGAGAGCATGCTTTAGCCATTTTGCCGATTTGATAATCGATCATGGTCAAATTCGGGTTTGTACTGAGTCTTCGCAGAATCGCCGTATTATCCCGCAGGTTTTCGACGAACCCCACCCGGGGGCCTCTGACAAGACTTTCTGTGATCGGCTCTTCGATGTTTCGCGATTTCCAGCCTTTCACATCAATCATGATTCCGTCATGAAAGCCGTCGATGATCAAGGCTGCGGAACCTGTCAGAATGCCGTGCAAAATATCGTCAAGGTCCCGGTTTTCTTTGACGCCGGTCATCGGAAGCAGCCGATTCAGCAGTAAGGCTTTAAAGCGCTCCTCGGAAAGTGCGTCCGGAGAATCCGATTCTTGTTTGACATCGCCTTCTGCTTTCATTAACGGAGTCAGAAGGTGTTCGTGGATCATATGTTTATCTGCGAGTCCATCTATATAAATAAGAGCGGCCTTCCGTCCTGACGAACCGATGACAAATTCCCTGATTGACACGTCAGAGCTGTGACCGATGTGCCCGGCTATCTCATTGATATTGGCTTGCAGATCACCTGAGAGGGCTTTCGTTGTCTGCTGCTTTTTTTCTTTTATACCGGGCCATTTCGTTTTCCGTTGGACTTCCTTTAAAAACGCTCCGGCTTTTATAAAAAAGTAAGGGACAATAACAACAATGAAAGCACCAGTCATGACGTCAAACCGAAATAGAAAAGAAAGCAATGCATTCATCGATATCTCCCCCTTTTTACATATTTTGAACTATTGAAATGTAAAACATGTAAATTTTTCATGAAGAGAAAAGAGGAAGCGTGCTCCTCTGTATCAAAGGTTATGACTGTCATGAATCGAAAAAAGAAAACAAGAAAATGATAAGAGCATGAGGAGGTCTAAAAATGAAATCGGATATTGAAAAACTTGCGGAATGCGGTTTGCAAAATGGAGCGGCAGCGATGATGAACCGGGAATCGCAACGGCTTGATGCTGCTTTATACGGGGCCGTCGGCAATGTTTTCAACCGTGATACGGGTGCGGGCGGCAAAGCGGACGGAGCCGGCGAAAGGCTGCTTTCTTGAGTAAATGGCCCGACTGAAAAAGAATCGCGCTCTGTTTTTAACAGCCGTTGCATCAGGGACGATGCTGAATCCGCTCAACTCTTCAATGATTTCTTTGGCGCTGCACAGCATCCAGCATGAGTTTCACCTTTCATTTGCAACCGTATCGTGGCTGATTTCATCTTTTTATTTAGCCAGTGCGGTCGCACAGCCTGTCACAGGAAAAATCGGCGATTTAATCGGCCGGAAAAAGATGTTTTTGTCAGGGCTTGTTCTCGTTGCCGTATCGGCAATCGGCGCTCCTCTCGCACCGGCTTTTTCAGTCTTGCTGATCATGCGTTTGTTTCAATCGATTGGGAGCGGCGCCATTTATCCTTCGGGAGTGGGTCTGATCAGAAGCCACATTCATGAGAAGCGGGCGTCTGCACTCAGTGTGCTGTCCATTTTTTCTTCGGCTATGACCGCCTTTGGACCGACCGTGGGGGGATTTTTAATCGTTCTCGGGGGATGGCCCGCCATTTTCCTCGTAAACTTTCCATTTATTTTGTTCAGCTTTTTGTTGGGGATGTACATGTTTCCGAAAGATGAGAAAAAAGCCGGCTTAAATGTTCGCGCCATTATCAGGCGGCTTGATCTGACCGGGATTCTTCTGTTTGCGGGCGGAATTGTTCTCCTGCTGGTATTCCTGCTCTCATTGAGCACGGGCGAGCCCCGTTTTGCCGAGGGGATGTTCGGACTCGTCTTGCTTTTGATGTTTGTTTGGTGGGAGCTGAGAGTGAACAGCCCGTTTATTGATATCAGACTGTTGATCGCACGCAGGACGCTAACTTCGGTCTATGCTCAATTTATTATGCTGAACATCTTTAACTACTGTTTGTTTTTTGGACTTCCGAGTTATTTTCAGGATGAAATGCACCTTTCCGTTCAAACGAGCGGTCTTTTGATGCTGTTCATGTCGGGGACGAGCGTATTGATTTCGCCTTTTGTCGGGAAATGGATTGACCGTTCAGGTGAAACGCAGCCCGTTTTCATTGGTTCTTGCTTAATGGCAGCCGGCGCCATCCTGCTCACATTGTTTTTTGTCGATGCACCGATGTTGTGGAAAGGCATCATCCTCTCTTTGCTGGGGGTCAGCTACGGCCTCGGCAATGTCGCCCTGCAGGCTGCCATGTTTACGGCAAGTCCGCCGGATATCGTCGGAACCACTTCGGGCCTCTTCCAAACATGCCGCTATCTCGGCTCGATCTTTTCGTCCGTCATTCTCGGTCTGTTGTTTGGAGAAGAAATAACCGCGGGTCATTTTCAGGATCTGGGGGTGGTCATGATTGTGGTTGCCATCGGCAGCGTTTTGATGAGCTTCAGATTTATCAAGCTGATGAAGGATTGAAAAATGGAGCGCGAGATGCGGCTCCATTTTTTTTGCTTCCCGCAGATTCTCATGCTTGATTTTGGAGATTGGACTTTGGCAATGGCAAAAGAGAAGAGGGGAAAATCAAAAACTGGTATTAATCACTTATTAATTATATAGTGATAAAGTTCCAAATATAGAAAAATATAAATAAAATTTAATAAATTGGTTGAAAGAAATTGCAGGTGATGAAACAATATAATGGAAAATAATTAACAAAGAGGTGCTTTAGTTATGTTAAGAAAGTTGAGTATCATGTTTTTAGTAGGAATTTTTATGGTGGGATTTATGATTCCTAAAACTAGTTTTGCTCAAGAATATTCGAAAGAGGTGAATGTGAAAGATAATGATCAGGCACTAGAAAATGCCGAACAAGAAAAATTAATTAATACTATTAAACCCTATGTACATGTAGATGCTGATGGAAAGTTAATTTTGAAAAATGTCCCCGAAGATTTATACAAGGAGTATAATCTTAGTGCCTTAGAAGATCATTTTGACTACATAAATAAACGTGTGGAAGACAATCTATTGGTTATAGATAATCAACTTAATATAAAACCGACTGGATTTCAACCTATGGCTACTTATGGTAAGTGGACTTACCATTGGTGGGGATATGACAGAAAATTCACTCATAAACAAGCGGACAGTTTTGTAAATGAGTTAAATACCGCTGCTGGAGGTGCAGGCTTTGTGTCAGTTGTATTGCCGCCGATAGCGGCATTAGGCGGGATGGCTGGGTCGTATTGGGTAACATTAGGAGCACGTGTAAGTGCGCATAACGGAAAAAAAGGTGTTTTAGTTTCAATTACTTGGGCACTTGTTTTCAGTGTTGAATCTCTATAAACTTTCAAAACCGTATGGTTGAGTAACCATACGGTTTTGAAGAAAATCAATGTCTGTGTTTATTGATCACAACTTTAATCAACATCATGACTATAAAGATACTGAATAATTGTATAAGATAAGGAAGCACAATAATCATCTCCTAGTATATTTTTGAGAATATAATTAATAATAAATTGAGTGTCGCAATAGTAAGAGCACCAAGGATTTTGATAGCAGCCAGCGCACTCAGGTTGATGATGTTGTATCCTAATAAAATTGTAAAAATAAAGAAATACCCCATTAAAATAAAATATGTGAAAAACATGGATTTTTGTTGGATTAATTTAAAGCGTTCATCCTTCTTTTTAAATTGAGGATGTAAATACCCTAATGCAAAAAACATGATAAACAAAGAAAAGAGCAAATAAACAATTTCATCTCCGGATTTCCCATTAACTACGTTACTAAAAAACAAATAAAGACTTACACCCAACATTAAAAAACTCATTATGAAATTGCCTAATCGTGAATTCATATTTATGATTACCTCCTTAAACATCTTCGCTGTCTAAAATAAATAATTCTTCTACTGTAGTATCAAAAAGCTTAGCCATCAACATTGCCAAAGGAAGAGAAGGGTTGTATTTTCCCTTTTCAATTGAAATAATGGTTTGCCTAGATACATTAAGTATCGACGCTAAGGCTTCTTGAGAATAATTGTATTTCTTTCTAAATTCAACAATTCGATTATCCATAGAACCCCTCCCCTGTGTTCTCACCCTAACGTAAAACAAACTTTACGTCAAGGAAACTTTACAAAATGAGGCCCTTAGGCTCAAACTTGCAACCGTCGATGATAGGAAAAGGCTATGCTTACATACATCTATAGGCTGGGACAAGTGAATTTGTAGGCGGAAAAATTGTTCGGAGAATCATCGGTTTTTCGTGAATCGCTCAATTACTTTTAGGTATGTGCTGGAAAGGTAATGACGCTGCGGAGGTGAGGAGAATAGTGCTTCGGGTCTATGAAAAGAAGCGGTATAAAAAAAGGAGCAGATTGAATCGATCTGCTCCTTTTTATTATTACTGGGCAATTGTGGCGTAAGACGGTTTTCTGTTTTCTTTCTTGGTCAAGTTATAAACAGCTGTTCCCGCAATTTGACCGGCTGTTTTCAGCCTGTCTTTGCTGATGTGTTCAATTGTGTCGTAAGGGGTGTGGTACCAAGGCTCCAATGCACCTGTTCCCGGCTCTCTCCAAATGAAGTTGGCCGAGTCGATGCCTGCTTCATGGAATGGGACATGGTCGGATGATCCGCCTTGATGTAAAAATAATACGTCTTTTCCAAGGCTTAAAGAAGCGGCTTTACTTAGCTGCCAGACAAGGTTTGCTGAACCGTCCGGCGTATTGATGTACAGCTGTGAAGCATTTTCCCAGCTTGTTGCCACCATATCTAAGTTAAAGTTGGCAACGCTCCGTTTGACTTCCTGCTCTGACAACGTGCTGACATAATGGCGCGATCCGAGGAGACCGATTTCTTCAGCGCCGAATGTAATAAAGCGAATTTCTTTGTCGGCTGGAACCGTCTTCATAATCCGGGCCAGTTCAAGGACGACTGAAGTGCCGGAGGCATTGTCATTGGCTCCAGGAGCATAAGGGACGCTGTCATAATGCGAAGTCACATACACGATGTCCGGATTTTTGACACCTTTTGCTTTGCGGATGCCGATTACGTTTTGCGATGTTTGATTTTTATGAGCTTTCAGCTTCAAGATCGCTTCTTGTTCAGAAAGCAGCTTTTCTCCGTCTTCCTTTTTGACGCCGACAACTGGTATATCGACTTTATTCCCGCTGAGATTCGGAGTCAGTGGGACGAGGCTGTCGACGTTATTATAAATGATTACTCCGCTTGCGCCTGCGTCAGCAGCGTTTTTCGCTTTTTCATAAAATGTCAGCTCTCCTCTTAAAATGACGGCGATTTTTCCTCTCGCTTCTTCGGTGAAGTCGCCGGGCAGGCCGAGGCCGGCATCATAAAGAGGAGCGGCCAAGCCTTCTGCTGCAGTCGGAGCGGAACCGGCGGCAGGCCGCGAAGGCACGTTATTTCCCTGAACGGTAAGCGTTCCTTCCAGCCGGTCAGGTATGCTGAAGGTTTGTGTTTTCACTTTCAGATTTGACTTTTTCATCTGTGAGGCGATAAAAGCGGCGCTCTTTTTTTCTTCCAGAGTGCCTGTCACACGCGGTCCGATTGTTTCGCTTAAATGGTAAATCGTTTGATAGGCGCGGTTCTCGTTGAATTTTTTGCTGAATTTTTCGGTATCTTTTGCGATAGCCGTTTCCTGAGGCGACGCTTGAACTGCATTCCCCGTTCCATCGGCGAACACGCCGCCTGCAATGATGGATAGCGCCAATCCGAACATGATCATTTTTCTCTTCATACATAAACCTCCTCGATGGTCTTGTTTTCCTGAGAAGAGATATTCGCAGCTGAACGGGTGAATCCTGCATGCATCAGATAAATGATTCAATAGACCGGTAATTTTAAGTTTAATAAAAAAGTTTTTTTGTTTAATAGGATGGTTGACGTGAGCCTTCTTTCTGTTTAGAATACGTCCGAATTATCAGGAACCTGATTTTAAATCACATATGTGAATGTTGGAGGGTGTCATGTCAGTAAAATCCGCGGTACGTGTTGTACGTATATTTGAATTGCTGTCAAATCATCCGGATGGATTAACCGTAAAGGAAATCAGCAAAGAATTGTCGCTGCCCCAGAGCAGTACATTCAATTTGGCCGCTACACTTTTGGAAGAAGGCTACCTTCAGCAGGATGCTATCAAGCGTTACAGGCTGGGGGCAAAACTGATTCAAGTTGGAACCGCTGCCATGGAGTCGATAGACATTTCGTCGCAGGGTGTTCCATTTTTAAAACAGCTGATGGACGGCGTTCAGGAAACGGTGTTTATGGCCGTTCTATCCGATGATCAGCTCGTCTACATTGCAAAAATTGATAACAACAGGTCAATCAGAACAACTGCACAGCCCGGTTCGCGCAAGCCGCTTTATTGCACCGGGCTTGGCAAGGCATTTTTGGCATTCATGCCGGAGGATAAAAGTGAAGGGCTGCTCGACCGCATGGAGTTTATCCGGTTTACCGGGCATACCATCACCGCCAGAGAAGAGCTGGAAAAGCAGCTGCAGACATTTTTGGAGCAGGGATATGCTGTTGACAATGAAGAAAATGAAGAAGGTTTGTTTTGTCTGGCGGCGCCTGTCTATGGTCCGGATGGCGTGATGAAGGCGGCGATCAGCACCGCCGGGCCAAAGGAGCGCATGCTCGCAAGAAAAGCCGTTATCGTTGAGCAGCTGCTTCACACAGCCGGAAAAATTACAGAAAGCATTGGCGGATTTAAAAAGCCGCTTTAGCAAAGGGGAGAGTTCTGATGGATGTTATTAGCATAGGAGAGACAATGGCGCTGTTCACTCCGAATGAAGACGGCCCTCTCAGATACGCAAGAAACTATCAGGTGAGAATAGCGGGTGCAGAAACCAACACGCTGATCGGGCTTTCGAAGCTCGGAAAAAAAGCCGGCTGGATTACACGGCTTGGAAAAGACGAGTTCGGGGCGATGATTCTTTCTTCTGTCAGAGGAGAGGGAGTCGATGTCAGCCAGGTGAAGCTCGATGACGCGGCGCCGACAGGTTTGTTTTTTAAAGAAAGGAAAAGCGCGGCCAAAGTCAATGTCTTCTATTACAGGAAGCTTTCAGCGGCGAGTTTTTTGAAAAAAAGCGATATTGATGAGCAATACATTGAGAAAGCGGGGTTTTTATACATTACGGGAATTACCCCGGCTTTAAGTGAAAGCGCTTCAGGTGCAGTGTTTTATGCAGTGGAGCTCGCCAAAAAGCATAATAAATGCGTTGTGTTTGATCCGAATTTTCGAAAAAAACTCTGGGACGGAGAGCGGGCGCGGCAGACCATGTTTGATTTAATCAAACAGTCTGATATCGTGCTTCCTGGCCTGAGCGAAGGGCGTTTTTTGTTCGGCACTGCTGATGAGAAAAAAATAGCGGAAGCCATCCGCGGGCTCGGGGCTGAAACCGCCATCGTCAAGCTTGGTGCAAAAGGCGCCTATTATGCCGGCGGGAACGAAAGCGGCTATGCGGAAGGCTATCAGATTCAGACTGCAGCGGACCCCGTGGGTGCCGGAGACGGCTTTGCAGCCGGCGTATTATCGGGTTTGATTGATCATATTCCGCTTTCAGAAGCTGTCACACGGGGCTGTGCCGTCGGCGCTATGGTAGCGGCGGTAAACGGTGATATTGAAGGGCTGCCTGACCGCGAATCACTGTTTGCGTTTATGGAACAATCTGATGAAGAAGATGTCAGCCGATAAAAAAACCGTAAAGAAAGGGTGGCAGAAATGCATGTATTGTCACAAATCGAAGAACAAAAAGTGATTGCGATCATCCGCGGATACAATCCGGAGGAGGCAGTGAGCATTGCCGGCGCCTTAAAAGCGGGCGGCATCAGGCTCGTGGAAATTACGCTCAATTCCCCTCAAGCGATCAAAGCGATTGAAGCGGTTTCAGCACATGTTGGAGACGAAATGCTTGTCGGAGCGGGAACCGTACTTGATCCCGAATCTGCGAGAGCGGCGCTTTTAGCCGGCGCGCGGTTTATCCTGTCGCCAACTGTTCATGAAGGGACGATCAAGCTGACAAAACGGTATGGAGCGGTCAGCATTCCAGGCGCTTTTACCCCGACTGAAATATTGACGGCGTATGAAAGCGGGGGAGACATCATCAAAATATTTCCCGGAACAATGGGGCCTGGCTATATCAAGGATATCCACGGACCGCTTCCGCATATTCCGCTGCTTCCGACCGGAGGAGTCGGATTGGAAAACCTTCACGAGTTTCTGCAGGCCGGTGCGGTCGGAGCAGGAATCGGCGGTTCACTTGTCCGGGCTAATAAAGATGTTGACGACGCGTTTTTAGAAGAGCTGTCCAAAAAAGCAAAGCAATTTGTAGAAGCAGCAAAACAGTAAAAAGGGGAGATCAGAGATGAAAATAACAGGATTCGAGTGTTTCCAAATTCCGCCGCGCTGGCTTTTCTTAAAAATCGAAACGGATGAAGGCATTACAGGATGGGGAGAGCCGGTAATCGAGGGAAAGGCCGCGACAGTTAAGGCGGCAGTGGGCGAATTAATGGAATATTTAATCGGAAAAGACCCGATGAACATCGAAGACCACTGGAATGTCATGTACAGAGGCGGATTTTATCGGGGCGGACCCATTCTGATGAGTGCGATCGCAGGCATCGATCAAGCGCTTTGGGATATTAAGGGCAAGTTTTACAATGCTCCCGTGCATCAGCTGCTCGGAGGGAAGAACAGGGAATCGATCAAAGTTTATTCATGGATTGGCGGAGACAGGCCTCAAGACGTCGGCCTCGCTGCCAAACAGGTGGTTGACAAAGGCTTTACAGCCGTCAAAATGAACGGCACGGAAGAGCTGCAATACATCGATTCACATGAAAAAATCGATCAGGTGATTGAAAGAATATCAGCTGTCAGAGAAGCTGTCGGCCCGTACATTGGAATCGGCATTGACTTTCACGGCAGGGTGCACAAGCCGATGGCGAAGATTTTGGCAAAGGAGCTTGAGCCGTTTCGTCCGATGTTTATAGAAGAGCCTGTTCTGCCGGAAAATAATGAGGCGCTCCGCGATATCGCCAGCCTCGTCTCAATTCCGATTGCGACCGGAGAACGGATGTTTTCAAAGTGGCAATTTAAAAACCTGCTGACTGACGGCTATGTCGATATCATTCAGCCTGACTTGTCACACGCCGGCGGAATTACCGAATGTAAAAAGATCCTGTCGATGGCGGAAGCATTTGATGTTGCCGCCGCCCCTCATTGTCCGCTGGGCCCGATCGCTCTGGCGGCATGCCTTCAGGTTGATGCAACGTGCCACAATGCATTTATTCAGGAACAAAGCTTAGGAATCCATTACAACAAAGGCACGGATTTGCTTGATTATATAGTGGATCAAAAGGTGTTTTTCTATGAAGACGGCTATGTCCGAATTCCGGATGGACCTGGCCTTGGGGTTGCCATCAATGAGGATCACGTTCGGAAAATGGCTGATATCGGGCATAACTGGCGCAATCCGGTATGGCGGCACAAGGACGGAAGCATAGCTGAATGGTAAAAATGATACCGCTTTCAAATGGTGTCCGTCATCACAAACAAATAAAAGGAGAGGGCCTGTCATGAAACAAACAACTTTAAAAGAGAAGCCGACAAAGGTTAGAGTGCGGGTACTGCTGTTTATTTTTGTATGTGTCGTGATCAATTATATGGATCGAAGCAATATCTCTGTTGCAGCTTCTGCAATCGGGGACGATTTAAACTTGTCTGCCGTTCAATTGGGCTTGATTTTTTCAGCTTTCGGCTGGGCATACTGCGCCCTGCAAATACCGGGAGGCGGGCTTGTCGACCGGTTTGGCCCGAGGCTTGTTTACGGTTTTACTTTGATTACTTGGTCGCTCGCGACATTGCTGCAGGGGTTTGTCCGCGGCTTCGGTTCACTATTCGGCTTGCGTCTTGCGACCGGAGCGTTTGAAGCGCCGGCTTTTCCGACCAATAACCGGGTGGTGACTTCATGGTTTCCTGAACAGGAAAGAGCTTCAGCGATTGCATTTTATACGTCGGGGCAATTTGCCGGTCTTGCGTTTTTGACGCCGGCGCTCAGCGCCATCCAGCATGTCGTCGGCTGGCGCGGCCTGTTCATCGTAACGGGGGTGATCGGCATCATCTGGGGCCTGATCTGGTATATCTTTTATCGTGATCCCGACCGTCATCCAAAGGTAAACAAGGCTGAACTTGACCATATTGAAAAAGGCGGGGGTATCGTCCGCCGCGGCCGGACTTCCGAGAAGGAGAAATCGGCATTTACTTGGAAGCATTTCAAACAAGTAACCGCTCATCGGAAGCTGTGGGGCATATATATCGGACAGTTCGCCGTTAATTCGACTTTATGGTTTTTTCTGACGTGGTTTCCGACATACCTTGTAAAATATAGAGGCCTTGATTTTCTCCAATCCGGTTTTCTCGCCTCGCTTCCGTTTCTTGCGGCATTTACCGGCGTTCTGTTGTCAGGCTTCCTGTCCGACTTTTTGATCAAAAGAGGCGTATCGGCCGGGGTTGCCCGCAAAACACCGATTATTACCGGATTGTTTCTGTCTATTTCAATTATCGGTGCCAATTATGTCGATCAAACATCCTTGATCATTTTGTTTATGACGCTCGCCTTTTTTGGAAACGGCCTTGCCTCCATTACATGGGTGCTTGTATCGTCTTTAGCGCCTAAGCATTTGATCGGGCTGACCGGCGGAGTATTTAATTTTGTCGGCAGCCTCGCCTCCGTTATCGTTCCGATTGTCATCGGCTTTCTCGCTAACGGGGGAAGCTTTGCGCCCGCCCTCGTCTTTATCGGCAGCCTCGCCCTTCTGGGAGCGCTTTCCTACATCTTTCTTGTCGGAAAGGTTGAACGGATTCAGGTCAATGATGACGCAAAGGAAAACGATTCTATTTCTATGTGACACCCGGCTGCCGGACATTCGGCGGCCTTTTTGAATAATAGATCATGGTTTGTCACAAAATAACGTTAAAATATTTTGATGATAGGTGCATAAGATGAAAACATATTTTCAAAAAGATTATCAGCTCGGCTCGTTTCAGCTATTTTCAGCATCCCATATTCTGACTTTGTTAGTGATTGCGGCGCTTGGTGTTTGTCTGTTCGTCTTTCGGAAGACGCTGCAAAAGCCCGAATCGAACCGGTTGATTCGGTATGTCTTTGTGGCGGTTCTCATTATTTCGGAAATCAGTTACCACTCCTGGTTCATTTATGTGAACTCATGGACGCCGCGCTATTCTTTACCGCTTCACCTCAGCGATCTTTCAGTTTATCTCGTCATCATTCTGTTATTGACGAAAAACCTCAACTTGTTTAAATTTCTTTACTTTGCAGGTTTGGGAAGCGCATTGCAGGCGATTCTGACGCCTGACTTGGGAAGGTACGGCTTTCCTCATTTCCGCTTTTTTGAATTTTTTATTTCCCACGGAATCGTCGTTCTCTCCTGCCTCTTGATGATTGCAGCCGAAAAGTATAAGCCGACGGTGCGCTCTCTCTGGGTCACGTTTCTTCTCGTCAATGTTTATGGCGCTCTCATTTTTTTGATCAACCGTTTGCTGAATTCGAACTATATGTACATGATGAAAAAGCCTGGCGGCGGAGCATCGCTGTTAGATATGCTCGGGCCATGGCCATGGTATCTTTTATCAGCTGAAGCGGTTACGATCGTCTTCTTCTACCTTCTCTATTTGCCGTTTTGGATCGCTAGGAAGGTGAAAGAAAAAAAGGATCTTGCATGATCCTCAACGTGAGGATATAATGCGCCTTTTCCATGGCTGATATTAGCGATTAACCTTTCTAAAAATAAGCATCCGTCGGAGTGATTTGGCAATAAAATCTGCCAATACCGCAAGTGAAGGGAACACCCATGATCTCCCTGTATTTCTAAATAGGAGGGGCCGTATCCCATACTACAATGTTACGGCGATAGAATCGTTCACAGCGTGATCAGGAATATGAAGCAAAAAAGCAGATCTCGTAAAAGATCTGCTTTCTATTACATACTGATTTGTTTCCTTTGTTCATGAGCTATTTCTGGCTGTATTTCCTTCGTGAGTTGATGCCCTTCTATGTCCACATTCGGAATCATCTTGTCCAGCCATTTTGGCAAATACCAGGCTGCATTCCCCATCAGCTTCATCACACTTGGAATCAGTGTCATTCGTACAATAAATGCATCAAAGAGCACACCAAAGGAAAGAGCCAACCCGTTGGCTTTTATAGAAGCTTCACCAGCAAAGATAAATCCTGCAAAAACGAATATCATGATCAGGCCGGCTGCGGTGACAACAGGACCGCTGTGTTTTAATCCAGCTTGAATCGCTTGGACTGGATTCTTTGTTTTCACATATTCTTCACGCATTCTGCTTACAAGGAATACTTGATAATCCATGGCTAATCCAAACAGTATCCCAATAGATAAAATCGGCAAGAACGCGAGTATCGGCCCTTTTTCAGGTATTTTGAAAAAATCGATGAGATTCCCGTCTTGTAAAACAAATACACAGATTCCAAGAGTGGCTGTCATCGTCAATATGAAACCTGCAACAGCAACAAGAGGCACAAGCAACGAACGGAATACGATTGTCAGCAATACAAACGCAAAACCAACAATGAGTACAGCAAACACCGGTATCGCATCATTAAGGCGATCTGAAATATCAATATTCACTGCAGTCGATCCAGTAACAAGCAAATCTACCCCGTTTTTATCTGATAAGCTGCGCACATCCTTTACCAAATCCTTCGTTGCTGCATCATTTGGACCTGTTGTAGGAACTACTGTAATGATGGCAAAGTTCCCTTCTTTATTAGGCATTGCAGGAGTGACACTCGCTACATGGTCCAGTTCCTTTATTTCTTTCACTGCATCTGCGAAGGCTTCCGCCTTATTTTCTGTCACACTTGCGGCATCCGCTACAATTGTTAATTGACCATTAAATCCTTCTCCAAAACCGTCGGCAAGCAAGTCATAAGCCCGGCGATCTGGATTATCCTTCGCTTTCATCCCTGCATCAGGCAAGCCCAGCTCCAAATGCATAGACGGGATACTAATAACGAGCAAAATGAGAATGCTGCATACACTTAGCATGATAGGATTTTTTGTGACAAAGCGTCCCCAGACATTTGTTTCAGCGCTTTGTTTTCCTTTTTTCTTGTTTAATTTCGGAACCATCCGTTTCCCCGCTATCGACAAGACGGCAGGCACAAGCGTGATTGAAGCGAGAACAGCCATCAGTACACTAAGCCCTGCTGTCAGCCCCATTGCAGACATAAAAGGAATGTTAACGACAGTCAATCCGCAAAGTGCGACGATAACAGTAAGTCCGGCAAAAACAACTGCACTCCCAGCTGTTCCTGTAGCTCTCGCAATGGACTCATTTTTTTGTATACCTTCACCTAAAAACTGGCGGTGCTTCGTAAAAATAAATAAAGCATAATCAATCCCGACTGCAAGGCCAATCATTCCGGCTAATGATAGACTGACGGAAGCAATATCGAATACTTGTGTCCCCATCAAAACAAGCCCAATACTTACACCTAATCCAATCAGTGCTGTTAAAATTGGCAAACCTGCTATTAATAAAGAGCCGAATGTAATGGCTAAAACGATAAAGGCCAAAATAATGCCGACAATTTCAGACACTCCGCCTATCTCCATCTCGGCTCCCGGTACATCTCCGCTTAGCTCAGTTTGCAATCCCTCATAATCAGCCATTTTCAAACTGTCTTTTAAGTGCTTGATAGAGTAATCCTTTATATCATCTGCTGATGATTTATACTTGATATCAGCATAGGCAACTGTGCCATCTTTCGCGATTGTTCCTTTCACAAAAGGACTTGCAATCGAGTCAACGGAACCATCTTTATCGATTTCCTTTAACGTATTTTCGATTGCCTTTTTGGCTGACTCTGCAGTAAGTTTCTCTCCATCTTCAGCACCGAAAATCACCCGTATGCTCCCTTTATCAGGGCCGTGAGGAAATTCTTTTTGAATGACATCCATCGCTTTTTCCGAAGGTGTATCAGGTATGGACATATCCTCAGAAAAACTTGGTTTTAATGTGGTTGCAAGGCCTATCGAAGCAACTAACACAACGATCCACGCGCATATAACTTTTATGCGATGGCGAGCAACCCATCCTCCTAATTTATATAACATTTTTGACATGATAATCTCCTTTCAGCACATTGCTTCATCATATTCCTTCTCATTGTAGTGGACAATGAAATAAAAAAAACGTACATTCGGGTATGTACGTTTGGGCAAATTTCAAATTTGATATTATTAGTCTAATGTCAGAATACCTCTTTGCATGGCAATCGTCACTGCTTCAGTTCTTGAATTCGCGCCTAATTTATTGTAAATGGACGTTAGTCTTGACTTTACTGTTCGCTCAGAGACGCCCAAATCAAAGGCGATCGCTTTGCTTTTCAGACCTTTGGCAATGGCTTTTAGAACAATGACTTCCTTTTCTGTCAGCTGCGTATCATTGCTCTGCTTCTTCATCCGCTCCAATTGGATTTCTTGCAGACGTTTTAAGATATCAGGCTGCAATAGCACGTTTCCTCTTATTGCTGCATCCATTGTATGAAAAAGGGTTTCTGAACTTGTATCCTTCAATAGATATCCTTTCGCCCCTAATTCAATTCCTTCAATCATTAAGTGATCTTCATTATACGTAGTCAAAATAATGATGGGGATGTCGTGTTTTTCTTTTATTAGTTTAATGGCTTCTAACCCGCTCATCTCTGGCATATACAAATCCATGAGAATAATATCCGGTTTTAATTCATCTGCAAGGCGGACTGCTGCTTTGCCATTTTCCGCCTCTCCTATGATGATGTAGTGATCATTCGTTTCAATTAAAAGCTTCAGACCTTCCCTCACGACAAGATGGTCATCAACGATTAATACCTTATTCATCTTGCATCTCTCCTTGAATTGGTACAGTAATCTCAATTTGTGTTCCTTTAGATTTTGTGCTCTTTATATTGAATTGGCCTTTCATTGCTCTGACGCGTTCTTCTATGCCGAGAAGCCCATAATGTCCTCTCTTTTTCTTGCCCTTTTCAACATCAAATCCTTTGCCATTGTCCTTGACGGTTAAATGGAGCCTCCTCTTATCATCATCCCAAATGGATACCGAGATCGTTTCTGCTTCAGCATGCTTTGCTGCATTCGCTATGCATTCTCCAATGATGTAATAACAGTTTTCAGCTGTACGAACGTCCGGCACTTGATCTAATCTGTAGTCTAAAAAACAAGCCATGCCTGACGACTCTTGAAAATGATCCATTAATGAGGTAATTCTTTCTTTTAAAAAACCGATTTCTTCTGATTTGCTGCGCAGATCGTCAATCGCTGAACGTGCATCAGCTAATGTGCTTTTCACTCTATTCATAGATTGTTGAACAATTTCTTTTGCTCTCTCTGTGTTGTCTTTGGCGAGATGAACATGAATAGCGTCCAGCTGCATATTTAAACTGACCAGCCCTTGAGCAAGCGTATCGTGTAAGTCCCGGGCCATACGCTGTCTCTCGTTTTGCAGTGTCAGCTGTTCTATCTGCTGATGAGCCAGCTCCAGCCTTTCAAGAGTCAGCTGCGCTTTTGTCTTTTCATCGACTTGGGCAAAAAGTGTAGCGGCATATGTGATAATCACGGTCATAATAGGTACAACTATGACAAGAAAATGCAAATATTCACCTTTGTGAATATGATATAGTACATTGATTGACAGCAGAAGCAATAAATAAAGGATGAGGAACGTCTTTCTTTTGTCTGCCATTCCTATAATCTGTCCGATCAAAAATGCATAAAGGCCAATGACGATCAGCACCAAGAAGTCAGTCATGAGATTAGCAAGCGTAAAAGTGATCAAGCCTTGTATTACGAAGTACAGAATCACCCTTTTCTTAACCCAGCGATATGAGTGCCAATGCAACAAAGCAAAGATGGCGGCCAATACCGCAAACACATTAAGCAATAAAATGGACCAGCTCCCATTCAGAAATTGCAGCACGATAGAGGCTACATAAATCATGAGGATAAAAGCCAGGCCCGGCACTCTGAGCGCAAGCATATTTAATGCCCGTCTATCATGTAAGTAGTATTTTTCTTTGAAAGGATTCCTCAAACCTCATTCACTTCCTTTAACAGTTTAACCGAAAAGAGACTAATGAAAATCGATCCCATTTCATTGAACGTGTAACATACATTTATCCAATCATTTTATAGGAAGAGAAGGAACACAACAATACCAATGTGCAGTGAACCATTAGATGTTCCCAACATATGATCATTGCCCAAACGTACATATGCGTTCTGCCTTTATGTACGTTTTATCTTTTCAAATTTACATTTAAAATAATGAGGAACTCACTATTCATTAAAGGAATGATCAACATTGAAATCGATTGATCTCACAATTTTATCATTAAAAAGAAAAGGAATCAGAACTGAGAAAGTGTCAAAAAATCAGTGCCCTGATCGATTAAGCAATGCGAACGAAAAAACAGACAAGCATCGAAACAAAAATAGTCAATCCAAGAACACGTGTAAAGAAAAAGAGGAATGAATATGTATTGGTTTTTAGGTGCTTTATTATATGTTCTCATCGGTACTTGTATATTCATTGGAGTCATTAGAGACAGTCACTCGGGCTCATGGATACTCCTTGCATTAGCAGCCCCGCTTATCATTGTTGGCTATCCTTACTTTTATTTAAAGCAGCTTCTTTCCACTAGATAGTGAAATAGACGCTATACAATCTGAGGATCTTGCATGATCCTTTTTTTTCGGCCTATCGCCGGTGTTTATTTTTTTAAAAAAGGGAATAGAACAAAAAAAAGAAAAGGAGATGGAAGACATATGAAAAGCGACCGAACCATGCATATTATCTCTTGTACAGACAATAACTACGCACAGCATTTAAGCGTGATGTTCGCATCATTGCTGACGAATATGGATCAGACGCGCGATGTGAAACTGTATGTCATCGACGGGGGGATTGAACCGGAGAATAAAAAGCGGCTGGAAGAGACGACCCTCCAATTCGGGGCTCCCATTACATTTCTTAATGTGGAAAAAAGCCAGTATGACCGGGCGGTTGAAAGCAGCCATATAACAAAAGCGGCTTACTATCGAATTTCGATTCCCGATCTGATTGATGACGAATCCGTCAAACGAATGATCTATGTCGACTGCGACGCCTTAGTGTTGGAGGATATATCGAAGTTGTGGGACAAGGACATATCACCTTATTTCGCAGCGGCGGTTGAAGATGCAGGCCAGCATGAACGGCTGAAAAAGATGAACATCAGTGATGAAGCAAAATATTTTAACTCGGGCATAATGGTCATCGATATGGAAGCCTGGAGAAAAAACGACATTTCGAAAAAAGTCATCGACTTTATCAATAACAACGATGAAGACATGTTTGTGTTTCATGACCAGGACGCGCTGAACGCGATTCTTTATGATCAGTGGCTCGAACTTCATCCAAGGTGGAACGCCCAAACACACATTATTTTAAAAGAAAAAACACCGGTTCCTCTCATCGATCAAAAGCGTTATATGGAAACAAGGGCAAATCCCGCAATCGTTCATTTCTGCGGCGGAAACAAGCCTTGGAATTCACAAACCTCACACCCGTACGCCCGTCAATATTTTAAGTATTTGCAGTCCACGGCCTTTAACCAGCCGGCCAAATTGTCTAAAAACCATGTCAGCTAACATGCCAATCTTCTTTTTAAATCGCAGGGTGAATCGATATAATGACAACAAACCCTGACGTATCCCCATATTCGCTTGTTTCCTTTCATCGGAAACAAGCATTTTTCTGGTCGGAAAAATTCCTGACGAATGGAGGAGAGCTTTTGGTTAAAGTGCTGCTGACGCTTAACGGACTGTTTTACCGCGCTGCGCCGCGGTTGAAAGAAAGGATCGAACAGCTCGGCGCCGAATTTGCGTTTTTGGATTCAAATCGGTTGACGAGACAGGATTTACTGACTCATATCAAAGATGTCCATATTTATATCGCCGGCGTTGAAAAAGCGGACCGGGAGCTGATCGATGCCGCTCCGGGACTCCGATATATCATGAAATTCGGCGCGGGAATCGACAATATTGATGTGGAATATGCAAATGAAAAAGGAATCCTTGTCACGAATGCACCCGGCCAAAATGCCGCGGCAGTCGCCGATTTGGCATTCGGTCTTCTGCTGTCTGGCGCCCGTTCGATTCCGCAGTCAAACACCGTTGTCAAAGCCGGCTTATGGCAGTCGGCGATGGGCTATGAGCTCGATGGAAAAACGCTGGGGCTTATCGGTTTTGGGGAAATCGGCAAAAAGATTGCAAGGCGGGCTTCCGGGTTTAATATGAACGTTTTGGCGTATGGCACATACAAAGACTACAATGCAGCCAAACGGCTGAATGTCCGGTTCGCAGAGTTTGACGATCTCCTGACAAAATCGGACTTTGTATGTATCAGCACGTCATTAAGACCTGCCACCTATCATTTGATCAATCAAGAAAAACTGGCAAAAATGAAGAAAACCGCGTACCTGATCAACATTGCCCGCGGAGAAGTGGTGGACGAAAGCGCGCTTATTCAAGCGCTTGAACAAAAACAGATCAGAGGCGCAGCATTGGACGTCTTTGAAACCGAACCGCCGGCTGCCCGGATCACCGGTCTCGGCAATGTCATTTGCACGGCGCATATCGGCGGCGCTACGTACGAGAGCATCAGGCGCATCGAAGAGGTGACATATCAAAACATCAAAAGGTTTATCGAAAAACAGCCGCCGGCTTTCCGCGTTCCATAAATGACCGGAAACGGCGATAAGCCGCGTCCGGTTATGTTCTTTGAAAGAACTCGACCATTTCGCCTTCGGGCCCAAAAAGAAAAAAATAGCGGAAGCCGTTTGGCAATACGGTGATCTCATCTTCCATCAGCTTGATGCCGGCGCCTTTTACGCGAGCAAATTCAGCCTCGATATCATCGGTTGAGACGGCAAAATGATGAACTTTTCCTTCCTGAGGAAGGTTGTCGTTATATCCCTCGATCAGTTCCAGCTCTGTCTCGTCTCTGTTCTCAAAGCCTAAAAAAGCGAGTTTCATGACGCCGTTAGTATGGGTCATTCTGCCTTTCAGCGTCATTCCGATCACATCCTGGTAGAATGCGATCGAAGCATCAATGTCTTTCACCATCAGTCCTACGTGGTCGATTCGCGCCATTTCGCCATTCCTCCTTTAGTTTCTCCATCATCTTAGAAAAATCGGAATCATCTGTCAATGATGTCGATTACATGATGAATAAGAATATTGATCAGGCGTTATGGTAGGATAGAGAAGACTTTAAGATAAGGACTGAATCAAAATGCATACATTAAAAATAAAACATCCATTCGCTGTAAAAATGAAAAAGGGCTATCCTCTAATCGAAAAAGAAGCCGTTTCCTCGCAAGAAAACGGCATAAAGGAAGGATCGCTGATCAGAATTACCGATGAAAACGGCAGGTTTTTGGGAAAGGGCTATTATGGCGAGCAAAACAAAGGGATCGGCTGGGTTCTGACCCAAAACGAAGAGGAATCGATTGACCAGTCATTCTTTTTAAGCAGGCTGGCGAAAGCCTTTCAGGCCAGAAAAACGCTTTTTCAAGATCCGGATACGACCGCTTTTCGTTTGTTTAACGGGGAAGGCGACGGAATCGGCGGCTTTACGATTGATTATTATGACGGCTACTATTTGTTCCAATGGTACAGCAAAGGGATTTATACGTTTAAAGATACGATTATGAAAGCCCTTGATGAATTGACGGACTATCAAGCCGTATATGAGAAAAAAAGGTTTAATACGGCCGGGCAGTATGTAGAAGATGACGACTTTGTTAAAGGGGAAAGAGGGGACTTTCCGATCATTGTGAAAGAGAACGGCATTCATTATGCCGTTTACCTCAATGACGGAGCGATGACCGGCGTTTTTCTCGATCAGCGCAATGTCCGCAAGGCGGTTAGGGACCGGTATGCGGAAGGAAAAACCGTGCTCAACACATTCTCATATACAGGTGCATTTTCTGTGGCGGCGGCGCTCGGAGGGGCCGAAAAAACAACGAGCGTTGATGTTGCAAACCGCAGTTTAAGCAGGACGATCGAACAATTCAGCGTGAACGGGCTCGACTATGAAGCTCATGATATTAAAGTCATGGACGTTTTTAAATATTTTCAATACGCGGCCAAAAAAGAACTCGCCTTTGACCTCGTCATCCTTGATCCGCCTTCATTTGCAAGAACGAAAAAACATACATTCAGCGCGGCAAAGGATTATAAAAATCTGTTGAAAGACGCGATTCGAATCACTAAAGATCAAGGTGTGATCGTCGCTTCGACGAACAGCAGCGCTTTTGGGATGAAAAAATTCAAAGGCTTTATCGAAGCGGCATGCAAAGAAACGGGGACGCGCTTTACGGTGCTTGAGGAGCATTCGCTTCCCGAAGATTTTAAAACGGTGAAAAACTATCCTGAGGGCGATTATTTAAAAGTTGTTTTTTTGCGGATACGTCATCGTTAATGGAAGCCGGCTGATTGCAGGCTGGGGAATAGTTTTGCGATAAAAACAATACCTGTCGATCGATTATTCATGTATATTGATATTAATCGAAAAACTCAGGCAGGGGGAAGTTATGGATTACGGAATTTTAATATCGATAGGTATTTATATGGCAGGAATGCTTTTCATCGGATATTTTGCATATCGCAGGACATCAAATTTGACCGACTATATGCTTGGCGGAAGAAATCTGGGCCCCGCCGTCACCGCGTTAAGCGCAGGAGCTTCCGATATGAGCGGCTGGCTGTTAATGGGGCTGCCCGGTGCGATGTTCCTGAACGGATTGAGCAGCGGCTGGATCGTTGTCGGTCTGACAATCGGCGCTTATTTGAACTGGGTGTATGTTGCGCCGAGGCTGAGGACGTATACGGAAACGGCCGGCAACAGCATTACCATACCCGATTATTTCGAAAATCGTTTTAAAGACAGTTCAAGGCTGTTACGGATGACGTCGGCTTTTGTTATTTTAGTATTTTTCACTTTTTATACATCATCCGGAATGGTGGCGGGCGGAGAGCTGTTCAGAACAGCATTCCACCTTGATTATCGGATCGGCATCTGGCTGACGGCCGGGGTTGTCATTCTTTATACGCTCTTCGGGGGCTTTTTGGCTGTCAGCTGGACCGATTTTGTTCAAGGGACGATCATGTTTATCGCGCTTATCTTAATGCCGGTAGTCGTTTTTGTCCAATTGGGGGGGATTGCACCGGCATTTTCGGAAGTGAACGCGGTTAACCCGGACCTCCTCCGACCGTTTCAAGGAACAACCGTAATCGGTATCATTTCTTTACTGGCATGGGGGCTCGGCTACTTTGGACAGCCTCATATTATTGTCAGGTTTATGGCGATTTCAAGCGTGAAAGAGTTGAAGAGTGCCAGAAGAATCGGCATGGGCTGGATGATCTTTTCGATTTGCGGAGCAATGCTGACAGGACTCGTCGGCATCGCCTATTTCAGCGCGAATCATCTTTCGTTAAAGAATGCCGAGACGATATTCATTAAACTTGCCGACCTTTTGTTTCCTTCAATGATTACGGGGTTCTTGCTGGCCTCCATTTTAGCGGCTGTCATGAGCACGATTTCTTCGCAGCTTCTTGTAACCTCAAGCGCGCTGACTGAGGATTTTTATAAAGCGTTTATCCGGAAAGGGGCTTCTGACAAAGAACTTGTGCTTGTCGGAAGGCTGTCTGTCCTTGCCATTTCACTGATCGCACTCATGATGGCGCTTCATCCGAATGAAACGATTCTGAATCTTGTCGGCTATGCATGGGCAGGCTTCGGGGCGGCATTTGGCCCTGTCGTTCTGCTGAGCCTGTATTGGAAACGAATGACGAAGTGGGGCGCGCTTTCAGGAATGCTTTCCGGTGCGCTGACCGTTATTGTGTGGGAACAAGTGAAAGCTTTTGACCCGGTTTATGAAATCATTCCCGGATTTATTGTTTGTACGGTTGTGATCATTGCCGTCAGTCTGATGACAAAGAAGCCGCCGGCAGAGATTGAAAAGGAATTTGAGACGGCGGTTGAACAGCTGAAAGGGTGAGAATATGGTGATGGTCTTTGTCAAAGTATGATTGACGATCGCGTTTCTCATCGGAGCTTTCGCAGGATTCCTGTGGGCTTTTCCCAAAGAAAAAGGCGATGAATTTTTCTCGGAAATGGCGGCGGATTGGATCGGGAATCTTCACACTTTTCGGTTTGATTGATTTGCTGTTTGCCATGTGTGTTTCTTTTATTCCGGCCGTTATATTATTGATGATGTCCGTATTCATATGGCTGATCGATTTCTAAATGAAAAAAACCAAATTGGCGGAAAAAAACTTTCGTCAATTTGGTTTTTTATTTTTTCGGCTAGGCTATGACACTGCAATAAGGGAAATGAGAAACGGCGCTGCGCAAAGCGTGATGATCGCTGCCAGGATCATCGATACGCTTGAAATCGTTCCGGACACGGAGCTCAGCTCAAATGCTTTTGACGTACCTGCGCCGTGGGCGCTTGTGCCAAGCAGCACGCCCCTTGCGATTTCATTATCAATCCGGAAGTAGCGAATGACCATCGGTCCGATCACTGACCCGAACAGGGCGGTCAATATGACAAAAACAGCGGTCACCGCGGGCATTCCGCCGATCATTTCAGAAACGCTCATTGCAATTGGCGTAGTGACTGATCTGGGAACGAGGCTCTCGATCAGGTCTTCATTCAGCTTGAAAAGTTTTGCGATTAACGCTGTTGACAGGATCGCGATACAGCAGCCTACAGCCACATTGATAATGATCTCAACCGCGTATTTTTTCAAGACTGGAAAGTATTTGTACAGCGGAATCGCAAAAGCCACGGTTGCCGGCTGGAGCATGTCTGTTAACAAGCGTCCGCCCGCATTGTATGCTTCAAAAGGAACGTTGATGAAAAGCAGCAGGCCGACCAGTATCACCGGCGTGACCAATAAAGGTGATGCATACACCTTTGGATGGCGTGTATACACCGCTTTTGCGCCCAAATAGATTAAAACTGTTGCGATCAGGCTTAAGCATCCGATGAGCATGTTTTTTTCCTTTCCTTTCTTTTGGCAATCAATTGAGTCAGCACTCCGGTCGACACCATGACGACGAATGTACTGATGAGGACAACGAGTATAATGCTTGTGCCGAATTCAGCCAGTATATCCCCGTAGTTCATAATCCCGACGGCTGAAGGGACAAAGAACAAAAGCAGCTCCGCGAGAAGCCACAGCGCGCCGATTTCAATCCATTCCAGCTTAATGATTTTGAAATGGAGAAGCGCAAAAATGACGATGATCCCGAGAATACTGCCGGGAATGTTTATATGAAGAACCTCGACAATCAGATTCATGAAACGCGCGAATAAAAATAAAAGAGCGACCTGACCTAATCCTTTAATGAATGTTTTCATGTCATTATCCCCCTTTCTAAACAAGAGTGTACATGAGTTTCAAGTATAGGTAAAATACATATACAGAATAGATATTATTCATTTTGTCTATAGTTAAAAGCGGAAATCGGGTCAAAAGAAACAGTTTACTGACTAAAATTAGAAAATGTCGTCCGGAATCATTTGGCGATTTTTTGTGACCATTAAACCGCTGTGTTCCCGTGCCTTTAGACTTGTCCGCGATGAAAGCGGTGTACAGTTGATTCAAAAAGGCGGGTTATATGTCCTTAAAATGCGATGTGAGGAAGATGCTGAACTGTGTATATATCCCTAAAAACAGTATTTAAAGCCTATTCAACATCCGTGATTTTCGACTTAAACTATAAATATTGGAAATGAGAGCAAGTCTAGTCAAAGATGTGAATCTAAACCGAATCATGATTTGACAAGGAAACAATCAATGCGAATCATACTGCAATTTCAGAGGTGACAATAATGGACTACTCAGACACGCTGCAAAAAATACACGGTGTCCTCTCCCATAAGGCGGAAGAGCTGGAAGAACAAATCGCAAGGCTGGAGCGGGCAAAGCGCGATGTAGAGCGGGAACAAAACCTCGGAATCGAAGAAATCAGGCAGATTTTGCGACCGAACCTTGATGAGTCGTGGACCGGAAGCAGAGCAGCCGATTTTGACGAAGCACGTGATGAAGCGCACACGGCTATGTACAGAATTTTCACCGATGAGTATGATCGGTATATTCATAAAATTGATTTAAAGATATTTGCTTTAGATTCTGAAAAAGGGGCTGTTCAGGCTGCAAGCTGGTCAGCCGACCGGGCGGACTTTCTGATGGAAAAAGGAGAGGAGGCCGTCGACGCTTTGCACAGCACAATCAACGGTTTAAAAGGATGGTTGAAATGAGCAAAACGATTAAACTTAACCATGCAGCGGTTATGAAGCAGCTGGAACAAGTGAACAGCACGCTTCAAGCCATATCTTTAAAAAGCCCGTCATCCGGAGCGCTCGGGCGGAATAACCTTGATTTTACAAAAAAGTGGCTTGAACGCGAAGCCGAAATTTGCAATATGGTCGAACAGTATAAAGAGGCTGTTCGTAAAAACATTGAGGACACCCGTTCGAATGTAGACACACTGAAAGAACAGGATGAGGCGATCGCCCGAAGATAGGCGCTGCCGGCTATATGCCGGCGGCGTTTTTTTATGTAAGAAAGGGCTCCGCGGGGTGCAGAAAATAATGAAATTGGTTTAGAATATGAATACAAGCAGGAACTCTGAAAGGATGTCAAACAAATGGACATACGCCACTTAACCTATTTCTTGGAGGTAGCCCGTCTGAAAAGCTTCACAAAGGCTGCTCAGTCATTATATATATCCCAGCCGACAATTTCCAAAATGATTAAAAATCTTGAAGAAGAGCTGGGGATCGAGCTGTTTTACCGGCGGGGGCGGCAGATCGAGCTGACTGATGCGGGGCAAAGCATGTATGTGCAGGCTCAGGAAATCACCAAGTCGTTTCAAAATTTAACTTCAGAGCTGAACGACTTGATGGACGTCAAAAAAGGGCACGTGCGGATCGGTTTGCCGCCGATGATCGGCTCCGGTTTTTTTCCGAAAGTGATAGGGGATTTCAGAGACAAATATCCGAACGTCACCTTTCAGCTTGTTGAGCACGGATCTGTGAAAGTGCAGGAGGGAGTAGAAGACGGGTCGCTTGATATCGGCGTTGTCGTCCTGCCTGCAAAAGAGGAGACTTTTCACTCCTTTACGATTGTAAAAGAAGACTTAATGCTGATCGTCCACCCGTCCCATCGTTTTGCCGATGCTGAAGAGATCGAGCTTCCACAGTTAAGCGAAGAACCGTTTATTTTCTTCCGGGAAGACTTTGTTCTTCACGAAAGGATCATTACGGCCTGCTTGAAGGCGGGATTTCAGCCGAATGTCATTTATGAAACTTCGCAATGGGATTTCATCAGCGAAATGGTTTCCGCGAACCTTGGGATCGGTCTTTTGCCTGAAAGAATCTGCCGGGATCTTGATCCTGAAAGGGTGAGGATCATCCCGCTGGTGAGACCGGCCATTCCTTGGCATGTCGCCGTCATTTGGAGAAAAGACCGCTATCTGTCGTTTGCGGCGAGGGCGTGGATTGATCATACAAAATCGTATATATGGAGCGAGAATTCAAAAACAGAAAGGGATGCAGCCGAATGAATCTGGAAGATGCCGCAAGGGGAATTGAGAAAGTCAGAAAGCAAAAACCGCTCGTACACAACATGACAAACAATGTCGTTACCAACTTTACGGCAAACGGTTTGCTGGCTCTCGGCGCATCGCCGGTGATGGCGTATGCGAGGGAAGAGGCCGCCGACATGGCAAAGATCGCCGGAGCCCTTGTGCTGAACATCGGCACGCTCAGCCGTGAATCTGTTGAATCGATGATCATTGCAGGAAAGTCCGCCAATGAACATGGGGTGCCGGTTATTTTTGATCCAGTCGGTGCTGGAGCGACGCCGTTTCGTACGGAATCGGCTCAAGCGATCATGCGCGAAGTGAAGGTTTCCGCCATCAGAGGCAATGCCGCGGAAATTGCCAACACGCTTGGAGAAGACTGGCTGATCAAAGGTGTGGACGCGGGTGAAGGGAGCGGCGACAGAATGGAGCTCGCAAAAAAAGCCGCGAAATTATGGGATACTGCCGTCATCATAACCGGAGCTGAAGATGTGATAACGGATGGTACAAAAACCTATACCGTGGGCAACGGACATCAACTGCTAACAAAAGTGACGGGGACAGGCTGCCTGTTTACCTCTGTCATCGGTGCATTTTGCGCCGTTGAAAAAGACGTTTGCCATGCTGCTGTATCTGCAGCTGTTTTTTATGGAACGGCGGCCGAGTTGGCCGCGGAGAAAACGGAAAGCCGAGGGCCCGGAAGTTTTCAAATCGAGTTTGTGAATCAGCTTGCTGCCGTTGAAGTTATGGATATAAAAGAACGCGGCAGGATCAGAGAGGTGGAATAAGATGACGCGAGTCTCAGGAGAAGCAATGAAAGATCTGTTGTCGGTCTATTTTATTATGGGTTCAAACAATACCGCAGAGGAGCCTTTAACTGTTATTGAACAAGCTTTAAAAGGCGGTGTGACCCTTTTTCAATTCCGCGAAAAAGGCGAGGGTGCGTTAAAAGCGGGAGATCAAAGGGCGTTTGCTCGACAGGTGCAGGCACTCTGCAAACAGTTCAATGTTCCGTTTATCATCAATGATGATGTAGAGCTCGCACTTGAACTTGACGCCGATGGTGTGCATATCGGACAGGATGATGATAAGGCCGCAGACGTCAGAGCGAGAATCGGGGAAAAAATCCTCGGCGTGTCCGCGCATACACTCGAAGAAGTCCTAAAGGCGGAAAAGGATGGAGCGGATTACATCGGTGCAGGACCGGTTTATCCGACTGAAACAAAGCGGGATACAAAAGCTGTGCAGGGCGTCTCGCTCATTCAAGAAATCCGCAGGCAGGGGATTGGCATTCCTGTGGTCGGAATCGGCGGGATCACGGTCGGAAACTGCGTCCCCGTCATCGAGGCCGGCGCCGACGGCATCAGTGTCATCAGCGCCATCAGCAAAGCCGCCGATCCAAAGCAGGCCGCCAAGGCGTTTAGCGAGAAAGTGCAAGCTGCTAAACAAAGCGCGCATTCCTAAATGGAATATGCGCTTTTCAGCGTGTCGAGAAACCCTCGCGTTCGTTGTCAGGTCTGCGCGTCGGTGCTCACGAATAGGAGAAAGATCGGCGGCTAACCGCCCAGGCGTCCTGCCTGAACACCGCCGTCATTACATCCTGTGAAAGTCCGCTCCGATGCTCGGCCTTCCTAGACTGCAAGGGTTTTCAATCACGCTGAAAGGATGATAAAATCCCAAAACAAAAAGCCGTTTTGGGATTTTATCAACAATCTGCAAAGCGCGCATTCCTAAATGGAATATGCGCTTTTTATATGAAAATTAAAATCTCTCGTTCATAAACCGTTCCAGAAAACTCCCGGTCACAAGGGAGGACATGCCAAGTGCCGAGGCGGTGCGTCCAAGCGTGGAGATTTTTAAATGATAATTAGACAAGGCTTCTGCTGCGCTTCTTGAGGCAATCGTTTTTTTGATCGCATCGACGATGATCGGATAGGATTCCACAATGGTATTCCGCAAGATAACGGTATCGGGATTCAACGTCTTCAAGATGTTGAGAAGTCCGATGCCGATATGAAAGCCAAACCGTTCAAACGTCTCCATCATGTCCGGATCACCGCGGTCTGCAAGTTCTTTAACGGTTTCGTAAAGCGGCGACCCGGAACTCGCTGCATAATGAGAGAAGACGGCTTTTTCAGAAGCGTAAAGCTCCCAGCAGCCTCTATTTCCGCACCGGCATAATGGACCGTCAAAGTGAATGGACATGTGCCCGGCTTCTCCGGAAAAACCTTGCACACCTCTAAACAGTTTTCCGTTCATTAAAATCCCTAAACCGATCCCGGTATTAATACTGACAAACACGGCATGCTCCAGCTGGCCGGCCTCTCCGTATTCCTTCTCGCCAACGGCGCCGGCATTTGCTTCGTTTTCTATTAAAATGGGAACGCCGAACCTTTCTTCCAGTTTTTCTTTTAACGGAATCAAATGGATCGGCTTATTTGGCGTAAACACCACCTGCCGTTCGTTGTCCACCAAGCCGGGCACGCACACGCCGATTCCGGTCAATCCGTATGGGGAAGGCGGTATTTTGTCAACGGCAAGCCCCGTCAACTCGATTAATGCCTCTTCTGTCGCCTGAATGTCTTCTTCATCAAGCATCCGTTCGAATTGTTCAAGCAAATGCCCTTCAAGATCGGTTAACACAACAATCACATAATTGGTTCCGATGTCTACACCTACCGCATAGCCGGCTTTTCGATTGAATTTCAGCATAACGGGCCTCCGGCCGCCGCTTGACTCGCCGCGGCCGGTTTCATAAATGATGTCCTTTTGAAGCAGGGAAGACACTTGGGAGGAAACGGTCGCTTTATTTAATCCCGTTATTTCCGAAAGTTTTGCTCTTGAGATGGGCGCGTTTTCAATAATCTGCTCAAGAATCAGGGCTTTGTTCATTTTTTTTACAAGGGCTTGATCCGCTGTATTCAATGTCAATCACTCCATTGTTTTGAAGCTGTGAATTTATTATAGTATAACAAATTTAGAAAACTCAATTTTTTCCTTCATTTCCATTGAAAGCGGTTGATTCATCTTGTAAAATAAATACAAGGAAGTTAGTTTAATGGTTAAACAAACTTGGTTTTTAACGTTTGCAAGGAAAAGTGAAGGGGGAGATCGGAATGTTTTTTAAAAATGTCGGAATGATTGAGTATGAAGGAGCCGATTCGGAAAATCCTTACGCATTTAAATATTACAACCCTGATGAATATGTCGGCGGCAAAACGATGAAGGAACATCTTCGCTTCGCTGTTGCGTATTGGCATACCTTTGATGCGGACGGGAAAGACCCTTTCGGCGACGGGACGATGTTCCGGGCGTGGAACCGGCTGACACATCCTTTGGATAAAGCAAAAGCCCGGGCGGAATCGGCTTTTGAATTTTTTGAAAAGCTCGGCGTGCCCTATTTCTGCTTTCATGACGTTGATATCGTTGATGAAGGAGCAACGTTGCGTGAGACCTTCGCGTATTTGGATCAAATGTCGTCTTTTCTCAAAGAAATGATGGAGACAAGCCGTGTTCAGTTGCTTTGGAATACAGCCAATATGTTTACGCATCCGAGATATGTCCACGGAGCCGCAACTTCTTGCAATGCAGACGTCTATGCCTATGCAGCCGCAAAAGTGAAAAAAGGGCTGGACATCGCCAATGAGCTTGGAGCGGAAAACTATGTGTTCTGGGGCGGAAGAGAAGGTTATGAAACATTGCTGAATACAGATATGAAGCTTGAACTCGAAAACTTGGCTTCATTTTACAGAATGGCAGTTGAGTATGCGCGCGAAATCGGTTTTGACGGCCAATTTTTGATCGAGCCGAAGCCGAAGGAACCGACGAAGCACCAATACGATTTTGATGCGGCCACAACGATCGCTTTTTTAGAAACTTACGATTTAAAAGACCATTTTAAACTCAATCTTGAGGCGAACCATGCAACATTGGCCGGGCATACATTTGAGCATGAACTAAGGGTGGCTGCCCTGCACGATATGCTGGGTTCCATTGACGCCAATCAGGGCGATTTGCTTCTGGGCTGGGATACAGATGAGTTCCCGACTGATCTGTATTCTGCGGTTCTGGCGATGTATGAAATTTTGAAAGCAGGCGGGTTTAAAACCGGCGGTATCAACTTCGATGCTAAAGTAAGGCGCCCGTCATTTGCCGATGAAGACTTATTTCACGCTCATATCGCAGGAATGGATACGTATGCAGTCGGCTTGAAAGTCGCCTCCCGCCTGCTCGAAGACAAAGCGCTCGATCAGGTCATTGAAGAACGTTATGAGAGCTATACGAAAGGCATCGGGCTTGAGATCAAAGAAGGCCGTACCGATTTGAAAAAGCTCGCCGCTTACGCTCTTGAACACGACCATATTGAAAATCAGTCAGGCCGCCAGGAACGACTGAAAGCGACCGTTAACCGTTACTTATTGAACGCTTTGCGCGAAGCGCCGGCAGGAAAGGAGACACGCTAGTGGAATACGTGATCGGGGTCGACCTCGGTACCAGCGCGGTTAAAATCATCCTTGTCAATCAGCGGGGAGAGCTGTGCGGCGAAGTCTCCAAATCGTTTTCCATCATTCAGCCCCATTCCGGTTATTCTGAACAGGATCCCGCAGAATGGGCGGAAAAAACGAAGGAAGCCATTAAGGAATTAGTCATGCATTTCCCGGGAAAAGCATCTCAGATTAAAGGGATCAGCTATTCCGGACAGATGCATGGATTGGTGCTTTTAAACGGCAAAGGAGAGGTTTTGCGAAACGCCATCCTGTGGAACGATACACGGACAACCGAACAATGCCGGCTGATTAACGACAAAATTGGAAAGGAGCGCCTGCTCGAGATCGCGAAAAACCCGGCGCTCGAAGGCTTTACCCTTCCGAAGCTTTTATGGGTGAAAGAACATGAAAAAGAGCTGTTTGAAAAGGCGGCCGTTTTTTTGCTGCCGAAAGACTATGTCAGGTACACGATGACGGGGCGTCTTCACAGCGAATATTCAGATGCAGCCGGAACGCTCCTGCTCGATGTGAAACATCAAACATGGAGCGGGGAAATCTGCAGCAAGCTCGGCATCCCGGAGTCCTTATGTCCGGATTTGATTGAGCCGGGCGTCTGTGTCGGCGGCCTCAGTCCGGAATTTGCTGCCGAAACCGGGCTGGCTCCTGAAGTCAAGGTGTTTGCCGGCGGCGCTGATAATGCATGCGGCGCGGTCGGCGCCGGTATTTTAAGAGAAGGAACCGCCCTTTGCAGCATAGGCACCTCAGGGGTTGTTCTCACATATGAATCAAACCGTGATCAAGAGTTTAATGGCAATATTCATTTTCTGAACCACGCCGCCCCCGATGCGTTTTATTCGATGGGAGTGACGCTTTCTGCAGGACGCAGCTTCAGCTGGTTTAAAGATGTATTTGCCGGGCAAGCGTCATTTGACGAATTAATCAGCGATATTGACCATTCCCGTCCCGGGGCCGGGGGACTGCTGTTTACCCCTTACTTGTCAGGGGAGAGAACCCCTCATGCCGACGCAGATATTCGCGCCAGCTTTATCGGGATGGACAGTGCACATACTCGGGCGGACTTTGTCAGAGCCGTCATTGAAGGCATCACATTCTCCCTTCACGAGAGTATTGAACAATTCCGTGCCGGGGGAAAAGACATCAGCCGCGTGATTTCAATCGGAGGAGGCGCCAAAAGCGATCAATGGCTGCAAATCCAGGCGGATATCTTCAACACCGACATCATCAGACTGACAAGCGAACAGGGACCGGCATACGGTGCAGCCATGATCGCGGCCGTCGGGTGCGGCTGGTTTCCGTCGCTTGAAGCTTGTGCAGACCGATTCGTTCTCATCAAAGAAACCTTTTCGCCCCGCCGTGAATACAGCAGACAATACAAAGCTCTCTTTCAAATTTACAGAGATGTCTACCGGCACA
Organism: Bacillus haynesii; assembly: GCF_001969855.1. Taxonomy (GTDB): domain Bacteria; phylum Bacillota; class Bacilli; order Bacillales; family Bacillaceae; genus Bacillus; species Bacillus haynesii. The sequence continues at coordinate 157,704 of NZ_MRBL01000001.1, read as the reverse complement.
CGAAAACGCTGAACGAGCGGCTGGCAAGCTTTCGGGAATAAATAAAAACTTATGGGCCGGCCGGCTCATAAGTTTTTTTCGGGCTCGATACGGTTTAAGATTGATCCATGTGGATGCCTGTATGCGCTTTGACCTGAATTTCTGCAAATGCTTCTTGATCAGGGGTTTTTGAAGACAGAATCGTTCCGAGATAAGCGCCTAAAAAGCCGAGCGGAATGGAGATGATTCCCGGGTTGGAAAGCGGGATCAGCGGTTCTCCGACAAAGATGGCGTTTCCGGCCGGGTCCCAGACGCTCGGGCTGATGGAGACGAGGATCAGCGCGCTTAAAAGACCGGTCAGACTGCCGGCCAAAGCGCCGGTCGCATTGAATCTTTTCCAGAAGACGGTGAAGATAATGAGCGGCAGATTGGCGCTTGCCGCCACGGCAAATGCAAGCGAGACAAGAAACGCGACATTCAGCGATTGGGCGAAGACAGCAAGCAGAATCGAAAGGACGGATACGCCGATGGAAGCCCACCTTGCAGCAACCATTTGCTCTTTTTCCGTAGCCGCGCCTTTTCTGATAATCTGGCTGTATATATCATGCGCAAAGGCGGATGCTGCCGACAGAACAAGTCCTGTGACCACCGCCAAAATCGTTGCGAAAGCGATGGCTGAGACGAAGGCGAACAGAAAATCTCCGCCGAGCGCCTGAGCAAGCAGCGGTGCAGCCATGTTACCCGCTTTATCGGCAGCTAAAATGTTTTCAAAACCGACAAACGCGGCAGCACCAAAACCGAGAAACACCGTCATAATATAAAATATACCGATAATCCATGTAGCCGAGATAACCGATTTCCTGGCCGTTTTGGCATCTTTCACTGTATAAAACCTGATGAGAATGTGGGGAAGGCCGGCTGTTCCGAGGACGAGTGCCAAATTGAGTGAAAGTGTTTCAAGAGGAACCTTATACTTATTGCCGGGGTTCAAAAAATCCGCCCCGAGCGGAGTAGCTGTTTTCATTTGTTCAAACATGTTCGTCAGGCTGAAGCCGAATTTTGAAAAAACGATGACTGAAATGATGAGCGTCCCCGCCATCAAGAGAACGGCCTTGATGATCTGGACCCAGCTGGTTGCAATCATTCCCCCGAATACGACGTAGATGGTCATCAAAACCCCGACAATGCACACTGCCAGCGTATAATCGATGCCGAGCAGAAGCTTGATCAGCGCGCCGGCGCCGACTAATTGTGCAATCATATAAAAGGTGGAGATCGTGATCGTGTTTAATGCGGCGACACCGCGAATTTTCTTTTGTTTAAAACGAGAGGCAATCATGTCCGCCATTGTAAATTTGCCGAGGTTTCTGAGCGGTTCTGCTACAATATATAGCACGACTAAATAAGCGACGAGGAAGCCGATGCTGTAGAAAAAACCGTCAAACCCATTCAAAGCGATCATCCCGGCAATTCCGAGGAAAGAAGCCGCTGACATGTAATCTCCCGCGATAGCCAGTCCGTTTTGAATGCCGGTAAGTCCTCCTCCCGCCGTGTAAAACTCATTGGCCGTTTTTGTCTGTTTGGCTGCGAAATACGTAATGACAAGCGTGAGGGCGACAATGACAAGAAACAGAATAAAGGCTGTGGCACTCATGAATCAACGCCTCCAATCTTCTTTTTGAAATCGTTTGCAATTTGATCGAATTGACCGGCTTTTCTCGTATAGACAATGCACAGCGTCCACGTCATAACAAACTGAGCAATCGCGAAAACCCATGCCCATGTGATGGCTCCGACTGCCGGCTGATTCAAAAATGTGAAGTATGATGTCATAACCGGCAGCAGGAAATAAAAGAGCAAAAAGAAAATCGTCATCGGTACAATAAAAGCCCGTTTCCGCTTCAACAACCGCTGGAACTCCGGAGATGCCGCAGCTTTGCTGTAATCTATTTTGCCTTCTCTCATTTGTTCTTTGCCCCTCCTTGTATTTGTCTGAAAAGATACAACAAAGGTATGTAACAAGCTCCGGATTTATTCTTCAATTTTCACAAAGTCTCTTATTTATATAAGATGAAAGACCTGATCATCTCGAATAAATGTTTTTTCCATAAATCAAACCGTTTGTTCACCTTTTCATTTGTCATGCTTTCCGCCCCGCTTCCGACTCTGTCAGCTTCCTTCTCAGTTCATTTGCAGCCACAATCGCTGCCCGGTCTGTCATCACGCCGCCGGGCTTGTTCCCTTTGGCGAGCAGATAGCCGTCGAATGTCATGTTCATAAAATCAAAGATGTATTGAAACTGTTGAATGAGCGGCAGCCCTTTCAAGCGGGGATCATCGTCCCCGACAGCCGCGACGTAGACTGTTTTTTTCGCCATTTCCTGTTTAAATGCAGATCTCCCGTGCTCCATCAACGTCTGTGACCAGCGGTCAATAAAGTTTTTCATCAAACCCGACATTCCGTACCAATAGATCGGAGTGGCAAAAATCAGGATATCTTTCTCCAGCACCCGGCTGATCAGGTTTCTGTAGTCATCATCAGGGTAAAAAGGAGCTGTATTGCTGTGCCTGTAGTCTGATACGGGCTCAATGTGATAGTTTCGCAGGTATATCTTATCGGTATCAAGCCCGTCTACTAATCGATTCACCAGTTCTTCCGTATTTCCGTTTTCGCGGGAGCTTCCGCAGATTGCTGCTATCCCCATATTCATCATCCTCCTTGGAATCGGTCATGAATTCAGTTTAAGATAACAACAACCATCAGTAAAATTGATATTTTAGATATTTACCATCGAAAAAAACGATGATACAGGCAAATGCTTAATAGAAAAGAGAGTGTGGAAAGGAAGCCTGAGGATGTTATCAGAAGGATCAAGGCCAAAAGCTCCGCCCCCTATCAGGAGAAAGGCAATCGAAACCGATGCAGAAGAAAGTGTATGGGGATGCTGACATCAGCGTTGGTCAGCAATGCCTCTAAAACGCCTTAATCAATCCGGTCTGGTACCCCTTAAGAGAGTGAAGCTGGAAAAATGAAACGACCTATGTACAGGGCAAAAGGTAAGGCTGCTCCTTAATAAAATGCGCGTTTATATGGAGCAGTCAGAATGTATACACAGGCAGCAAGCCTGCTGCTCAAATACGTCATTATCAATTAAAACACTCGTTAAAACAGCCGGTTGGATCATCTTGATAGACCAAGATTCAACAGAACCGCCTGTTTTTTTGGATAACTGATGCTTCTAAACGCTTATTGCTTTATCTGTTTTTCAGCATCGCTTTGGATGGGCTGACTGCGAAGAAATTCTTTCACATCTTCAATTTGCAGCCCAAGTTTTTTCGCCTCCTTCATCAAAATCACCCAATCTTTGTCCAACTTGTGTTTCGTTTGAGTATTCATAGCTTCCTCCAATATGATAAGACGTTGTTCACCTCAAAGAAAAAACGGCTTTTCCTTGAGATGCAATAAAAGTTATAAAACAACAGCCATGTGAAAACAATGACAAATTTCATAAAAAATTCACAAAGTCATCATTGATAAACCTACCTATTCCCTAAATAACTGACTAAAAAAACCAAAAAATCTTAGATTCTTACTTATAATAATAAACAATCAATTACTGACTGGATAGTATTCAAATAAAAATGATCATTTTTCCCTATTAAGAATTTCTCAATTGCAGCCGAATATCCTTTGAATATTCTAAAAATAAAGAAGGGTTTTTTGAGAGAGTATTGTGTAGAAATATTGGAAAATCAATGGTTTCAAGGGATTATTTAGATTGCAGATATAGTGGATAGGGAGGGTCCTTTGGGCTTAGTTGCTGTATGGGTTAAAGAGGGGTAATACGAAAATACTATTATCGACCAGCATTAAGTGGAAAAAAAGAACATTGGTTTCAAATGCAGTGAAAAAAGTATAGCTTTTGCCTCAAAATCGCGTTAGTTCACCAAGGAAAAACGATTGTCATGGATAAAAACCCGAACTATTCCTTGTAAGGTATTTAATGGAACATGAGTCCCTCAATTTGTTTTACCCCAAGTTTTTATTTGAAGAAATGATGAAAATACAAGCTGGAAAATGCTGAAGGTGGTAAAATGAAAAAGCAGATATATCATCACCTTGGGATTGAAAAAGAGAGTCACAGGCGTTTGATAGATTCAAAATAGAAGGATAACGCCGCTGAAAGGAGAGAAATGAATTGGCAATATTAGTATGCGGAGGGGCGGGCTATATTGGAAGCCATGCTGTAGCGGAACTGTTAAGCCGCAATGAAGAAGTCGTGATTATTGATAACCTGCAAACTGGACATGAAGAGGCGGCTTTAAAGGGAGCTTCTTTTTATAATGGAGATCTGCGCGATGAAGCATTCCTGAGAAAAGTGTTTCAGGAAAACGACATTGAGGCTGTCATGCACTTCGCGGCCGATTCGTTGGTTGGAGAAAGCGTAACAGATCCTCTCAAATATTATGACAACAATGTTTACGGAGCCGTCTGCCTGTTAAAGGTCATGAAAGAGTTCGATGTGAAGCAAATTGTTTTCTCATCAACCGCTGCAACATACGGAGAACCGGATCGGGTGCCGATTATGGAAACAGATCCGACGGATCCGACAAACCCATACGGGGAAACGAAGCTTGCCATTGAAAAAATGCTGAAGTGGTCTGAAAAAGCATACGGAATCCGTCATGTCGTTCTTCGCTACTTTAATGTTGCCGGTGCGCATGTAGACGGTTTGATCGGCGAGGATCATCAGCCTGAAACGCACCTGATCCCGATCATTCTTCAAGTCGCGCTTGGCAAACGGGACAAGATTATGATTTTCGGCGACGACTATCCGACTCCAGATGGCACGTGCATCAGAGACTACATCCATGTGATGGACCTGGTTGACGCCCATATCCTCGCTGTCGAAAGGCTTCGAAACGGCGGAGAAAGTGCCGTATACAATCTCGGAAACGGCACGGGCTTCTCAGTCAAAGAAGTCGTTGAAACAGCCCGGAAAGTGACAGGCTGTCCGATACCGGCGGAGGTTGCAGAGCAGCGCGCAGGAGATCCTGCACAGCTGATCGCCTCTTCGGAAAAAGCCGTGAAAGAACTTGGATGGCAGCCGAAATACGCCGAACTGGAAACGATCATTGACAGCGCGTGGAAGTGGTTTAAAGCACATCCGAATGGCTATCAAAGCTAGAATGCGATAACAACTATATAAATAGGATGAAAAAGAGCTTTCAGTACAGAAGGAAGCTCTTTTTTGATGTTCTGAAGTTTAAAGCGGGTTGTCAGCAGGGAAAAGGAATGGAGGAAGATAATGATTCACCTTGAAAAAATTTAACAATGTTAAATTAATGATTGACCAAAGTTTTTTATTGTGGTAAACCTAAATTTGACAGATTTTTTGTTCCGGAGGGATTTGTCAGCGCTTGCTATGTGTGTAAAAAGAACTAAGAAATTACCAGTCTATTTCCTTCATTATTCATAATATCATGAACAAAATTTGACGATTTTGTGACATTTGGGTGAAAAAAAGGTGAACAATCGAAAAAAATAAGGCTAATTGGTGAAGATTTTGATAGCATAGCAAGGTAGAAGAAAAAAGTTTTTCAGAATCCTTTTATCTTAGATATTCTGACCAAATTTTAGACATCATTTAAGGAAGGATGGTGATCCTCTTGTTCAGAGCATTTAAACCACTGATTATGCTGACTTTGCTTTCCTCCGTTTTTTTATTGGGCGGCTGCAGTCAAATCGCGGTATTGGATCCTAAAGGACCGGTTGCTTCGCAGCAAAGAGATCTTATTCTATTATCGATTGGATTTATGCTGTTTATCGTAGCGGTCGTATTTGTCCTTTTTACTGTGATGATTGTAAAATACCGTGAGCGTAAAGACAGAAAGTCTCCTTACAGCCCGGAAGTAGAAGGCAATACATTTTTAGAAATCGTCTGGACAGTGGTTCCGATTTTAATTGTTATTGCGCTGTCAGTGCCGACAGTTCAAACAATTTATTCTCTAGAAGAGGCTCCAAAAGCATCAAAGGACAAGGAACCTTTGGTCGTATATGCTACATCTGTCGATTGGAAATGGGTATTCAGCTATCCGGAACAGGATATCGAAACGGTCAACTATTTGAATATCCCGACAGACAGACCGATCTTGTTTAAAATCTCATCTGCCGACTCTATGGCATCCTTGTGGATCCCGCAGCTTGGCGGGCAAAAATATGCCATGTCCGGAATGGAAATGGAGCAATATTTACAGGCAGACCATGAGGGTACTTATAAAGGCCGAAATGCAAACTTCACAGGTGAAGGTTTTGCAGAACAACAGTTTAATGTCAATGCGGTATCTGAAAGCAAGTTTAATGACTGGGTGAAGAAAACGCAGAAAGAAGCTCCTAAGCTGACGAAAAGCCAGTATGATGAACTGATGCTTCCTCAGCATGCGGACGAAATGACGTTCTCATCAACACACCTGAAGTACGTTAATCACGGAAATGATGCGGAATATGCCATTAAAGCGCGCGAAAGATTGGGCTATAAACCAGTGTCTCCGCACTCAAAATCAGATCCGTTTGAAGACGTGAAAACAAACAAAGATCAAAAACAATCTGAAGACCAAGATTCTCACTAGGAAAGGAGGAAGCTTGCATGAATTTGAAATGGGACGAATTCATAATTACAGGTGACCCATTAATTCTTGGAGCACAGATTTCCATTTTGCTTACATCCATTGCAATCGTATTTGTGCTGACATACTTCAAAAAATGGAAATGGCTTTGGAGAGAGTGGATTACCACCGTCGATCATAAACGTTTAGGAATCATGTACCTTATTGCCGCAGTGATTATGTTTTTCCGCGGCGGTGTCGACGGGTTAATGATGCGTGCCCAGCTCACGCTTCCTAATAACAGCTTTTTAGATTCCAACCACTATAATGAAGTATTTACGACACACGGTACGATCATGATCATTTTCATGGCGATGCCGTTTCTTATTGGATTAATGAACGTGGTCGTACCGCTTCAAATCGGTGCGCGCGATGTTGCATTCCCGTATTTGAACAACTTGAGCTTCTGGACCTTCATGGTCGGAGCGATGCTGTTTAATATTTCATTCGTCATCGGTGGCTCACCGAGTGCAGGATGGACGGCTTACATGCCGCTTGCGGGCAATGAGCTGAGTCCCGGACCTGGGCAGAACTATTACTTGCTCGGACTTCAGATCGCGGGTATCGGTACGCTTCTCACCGGGATCAACTTTATGGTTACCATCCTGAAAATGCGTACAAAAGGCATGACCCTATGGCGGATGCCGATGTTCACTTGGACAACGCTGATCACTTGTGTGATTATCATTTTCGCCTTCCCTGTCTTGACAGTGGCTTTGGCGCTGATGACATTTGACCGCTTGTTCGGAACAGCCTTTTTCACCTTGGCGAACGGCGGTATGCCGATGCTGTGGGCGAACCTGTTCTGGATTTGGGGACATCCTGAGGTTTACATCGTTATTTTGCCTGCTTTTGGTATTTTTTCAGAAATCATTGCAACATTTGCGAGAAAGCAGCTGTTCGGCTATAAAGCGATGGTTTATTCCATTGTGGCGATTTCGGTTCTCAGCTTTGTCGTTTGGTTGCACCACTTTTTCACAATGGGCAACAGCGCGGCGGTCAACTCGTTCTTCTCAATTACGACGATGGCGATTTCGGTGCCGACCGGGGTTAAAATCTTTAACTGGCTGTTGACGCTGCATCGAGGCAGAATCAAAATCACAACGCCGATGCTGTGGTCGCTTGCATTTATTCCGAACTTCGTCATCGGCGGTGTTACGGGCGTTATGCTTGCGATGGCAGCTGCGGATTATCAATATCACAACACATACTTCCTCGTATCACACTTCCACTACGTGCTGATCGCGGGTACTGTGTTTGCATGTTTCGCCGGATTGATCTTCTGGTATCCGAAAATGTTCGGTCACAAATTGAACGAACGCATCGGAAAATGGTTCTTCTGGCTGTTCATGACGGGCTTTAATATCTGCTTCTTCCCGATGTATTTCCTTGGATTGCAGGGAATGCCTCGCCGTATTTACACATACGGAGCAGAAGACGGCTGGACTGCATTGAACATGATTGCGACATTCGGCGCATTACTGATGGCCGCAGGATTCATCGTTCTCTGCTACAACATTTTCTACAGCTTCCGTCATTCAAAACGCGAGGAATCAGGAGATGCTTGGGGAATGGGTCGTACGCTTGAATGGGCTACATCTTCTGCGATCCCGCCGCACTATAACTTTGCGGTTCTGCCTGAAGTCACATCACCTGACGCATTTGCGCAAATGAAGGAAGACAATGTCGAGATTCATCCCGAAAGCAAGTTTAAAAAGATTCATATGCCGAGCAATTCAGGCCGTCCGTTTCTCATGTCATTATGCTTCGGATTTGCTGGATTCGGGCTTGTCTTTGAATGGTTCTGGATGGGAATCGTCGGTCTGATTGGTGTATTCCTTTGTATGATTCTTCGTTCATTTGAATATGACGACGGCTACTATGTAAGTGTTGAGGAAATAAAAGAGACTGAACGAAAGAATGCCAAGTAAAGGAGGCGGGATTGATGGAACATGCAGAACACAGCAATTCTAACGCTCCTATGGAATACCGTTCTGAAATCGGAAGGTTGAATATCCTTGGCTTTTGGATTTTTCTTGGAGCGGAGATTGCTTTATTCTCTACGTTATTTGCGACCTATGCTGTTCTTCATAACAGAACAGCAGGAGGCGTACTGCCGGCAGAACTGTTCGATGCAAAGCTCGTTTTAATCATGACGTTCCTGCTGTTAACGAGCAGTTTCACATGCGGCATTGCAGTGCATGAGATGCGCCGCGGCAGTTTGAAAGGCGTGATGATCTGGATGATCATTACCCTGTTGCTCGGTGCTGGTTTTGTCAGCTATGAGCTTTATGAATTCAATCATTATGTACACGAAGGTGCCACTTTATCGACAAGTGCTTACTGGTCATCTTTCTTTGTTCTATTGGGAACGCACGGACTGCACGTATCGATCGGTATCTTCTGGATTATCGGCATTTTGCTTCAGACGAAAAAGCGCGGCCTAACCCCGCAAACGTCTGCTAAGCTGTTTATCTCAAGTTTGTATTGGCACTTCTTAGACGTGGTATGGATCTTCATCTTTACCGGTGTCTATTTGATAGGGTTGGTGAATGTATAATGGCAGCAAAACAATCGGCTGAACACAGCCACTTTCCTTGGAAGCATATTGTCGGGTTCGTGTTGTCCATTGTGCTGACCTTATTGGCCTTGTGGGTGATCTATACGGATTTAAGCATGGCTGCAAAGCTGTGGATTATTTTCGGTTTTGCGATCGTCCAAGCTGGACTTCAGCTCTTAATGTTTATGCATATGACTGAAAGTGACAGCGGCAAAATCCAAGTCGGGAATACGCTGTTTGCCGCATTTATTGCGGTTGCGATTATTGCCGGTTCCGTCTGGATCTTCGCTGCTCACAACCATCACGGAGACAACCCTGAGGGCGGTTCTCCAGGTGCAAAACATTCTGAGCACAGCGGACATTAATTGATTGGCAAAAGAGTGCGGATTTCAACGATCCGCACTCTTTTTTGATTGCTGAACGGAAAAAGAGAGAGCCTCAGGCTCTCTCTTTCTCATACACTCTTAACCGCGTTTTACGCCGCGGCCGAATTTGCCGTCGCCTGGCTTGCTCTTTTTAGAAAGAGTAACAGTCAGGAATGTACCATAGTTTTTAACTTGAGCACTTTCCAATTTGCGCATCTGTCTCACCTCCTTATTACTTCCAGTTGATTACATATTCATGCTATCATAGAATAAAGTGGTAAAAACCACAAAAAGGCACTAAAACCCGACATCATCCTTCAATTCTATTCATAGGGTTTTTATTGCGGTATTTGTTCGGAGGAAACTGACTTAAGGAGAGTGTTACTGATGATTCGCGTGTTGTTAGTAGACGACTACAGGGTTCTGACATCCGGAATGAAGGAAATATTAAAAAAATATAATATGGATGTCATCGTTTGCCACGAAGGAAATGAAGCTCTCGACCTCTTAAAAAATCAAGAGGTACATATAGACGTTTTTCTTTATGATTTAAAAATGCCGGGGATGAACGGGTTGGAACTGTCTCTTAAAACGCTGGAAATCGCACCTCAATCCAAAATTATCATTATGTTTTCGGGAGATGAAATTCACTCATATTTTAATAAGCTGATCGAAGCCGGAGTCAAAGGGTTTATCGATAAATCGTATACAGACAGCATGATTGCTTCGAGTATTTTATTGTGTTTAAAAGGGGCGGTGTTATTTCCCGACGGCTTGCTGCAAAAACTGAGGCTCGACTCCGATCTCGCTGTGGACGAGCATTTAACAGACACAGAACTGGATATTTTGCAGAAGGTGGCCAGCGGTAAAACAAATAAAGAGATCGCAGCAGACTTACAAATGTCGACGCGCAACGTAGAGTATCACTTGAGCAAAATATATAAAAAGCTAAAAGTAACGTCGCGGTACTGTGCAGTAAAAAAAGGAACGATGCTTAATTTGATCAAGCAGAAAGTTTAAAACAAGGTATATATTCGTTTTTTCCTGCAAAAGAGAGTCGATAGGCTCTCTTTTTCTTTTTCCTCCGAATAAATCCCGTAATAATGGCCCATTGATGCAGTTGGCTAATCATGTCGGTTTTCGGTAGTTTTTTGCGGTTTTTTTGATATTGTCCTGTGATAATCTGATTCATGTGATCAGTTGGTAAATTCAGGGGTATCGTCGCATTGCAGGCTCTTTTTAAAACGCTCCAGCGCTGGAATGATAACGGCATTCGCCTGGGGAGTGGAAAGAACATCATGCATAAAGTGCTGAAAGAGAGCTTACCGGCTCTCTTCTCCTTTATTTTTCTGAAATCATGCATACCGGGGAGGTCTAACTTTGAAAATTATTCGAAATCAAGAGACAGCGACAACCGTGTTGGAGAATGAATGCATCGTCCTAAACCTGGACAATGGGCAGTATTTCGGATTGGAAGGGGCTTTAAAAGAGCTGTGGATCGAAATTGAAAATGAACGAAAGGATAAAAAAGATATTCTGATCAAGTGGCAATCGGCGTTCGATCAGACGGAGGAAGAACTGTCAGCGATATTAAATGAGGCGATACAGGAACTGACACATCACAAGCTGATTAAAATAGAGGATAAAAGCTGATGAAAAAAAGAGCGCCAGTCAAAAATCATGAGTATTTTACAACCGTTCATGCTTTTGTACGTATGATGCTGTTAAATCATGACTTTGAAGAAGCTTATGAAAAAATTGCGATCCATCTGTTTCCGCTGTATGCGAGCGCAAAGCCAAGAGGCGCAGGGCTTCTTGATATAGACGAACTGCTTCGGCACGGCGAATATTTGTATTCGCTTGATGAAGACGACCATTTGGTCACTTCATGCGTTTCTATTGCATTGACGATTCAATCTATATTATTCAGCAATGGATCTGATGCTGATCTCGTGATCGGGGTCAAGAAAATTGATGACAAGCTGTTTTCTCATGCGTGGGTTCAGATGGAAAACGGCCAATCGATCGATCCGAATCATAAAAATAAGAATTTAAAAGTTTTACAGACGTATAAGATGAGCGCTTATGCTGAAAGGTGGGTGTTATCTCTAGTATGAAAATATGGTTTGGAATGCAGGGAGACAACACCGTTGCATGGCAAGAGTGGGTTACCGCCGTCAAGAAATGGGGGCGGGCAGAACAGATTCACAGCTACAGCAGCGGGATCGCAAACATGGCTGAAGCGCATATCCGATACGATGAAGCTTTTAGACCTTCGACCCAAATAAACCTTTTGCACCCCGTCATCTTAGACGGCTGGATCAGCGGCGGTCTTAACGCAAAATCGGATGGCACCCGAAAGATCGAATCTGATGACGAGCTGTACGCGTCATTGAAGCAGGACAAAGCTGCCATGCTTTCTTACTCGCATGGCGAGTTTACAATGATGTGGTGGGATGACAGTCTGCATAGCCTTGTTTTGGCGACTGATATATACGCAACCCGTCCGGTTTACTACTGGGTCAGTCCGAAAGGAGAATGGTTTGCAGCGAATGACTTGCGCATCCTTTTGCTTGTTCATGACATTCCTTTTGCTATCGATCAAGATGTGTGCAGAATGTTTCCTACTTCAGGCTTCGCTGTAGGAGAAAACGGCTTTGAAGATCGGACGTTTTTTAAAGGAATACGCAAAGTGCCTGCGGCGTCCTACGCTTTTCTCGGCCGGGATCATGCGGTTCACGTGCACAGCTACTGGGGACTCCCGCAGCTGTTAAACGTGAAAGATCTTGCCGGAGACGCTGTTCCGCGGTTCCGGGAGCTTTTTCAGAAAGTGACAGCAGATCGTTTAAAAGATCAAAGGCATATTGTCGAATTAAGCGGCGGACTGGATTCAGCTGCCGTAACTGCCGCAGCAGTGGCAGGCGGATGCAAGGAACAGCTGCTGGCCGTCAACATATCATTTGCCGAACCTGACATGATATTAAGCCATGACATGGACCTTGTAAAAAATATGATGCGGGATATGGACATCCCCGGCCTGATCATTCTTGGAGACGCTACAGCCAAAATTCCAAACGCGGAAATCGGGCGTGATCCGCTTTGGTTTGTAGACGGTCCTGATCCGAGAGCCAATTCACTGGTCAATGAGACTTTTACAGTGATCGCTGAGGAGTATGGTGCTTCGTCTGTCCTTACAGGTGAGGGCGGGGATTTCATTTTTAGCGGAGAAGTGTCAGTGCTCGATTCTCTGCTTCGGAAGAGACGTTTTTCTGAAATCTACAAATTGCTTTGTGAATGGTCAGGCGGCAGCGTGAAAGAGATGCTGAAGCTCGGATTTCAATACGGAATCGCCCCTTTCATGCCTTATATCGGCGAAAAGCTCTATTATGACCTGCTGTGGTCAGATACGGAATATGAGCTGCCTGAATATTTTACTGAAGAACACCGAAAGAGAGAACGGGAGATCAATAAGGAAGATCATCTTCGCTATCGAAAAAGCCGGGAGCTCTCAGTGTGGGGCAAGAGGTTTCATTTTGACTTTTTGTGGCCGAGAGCGAGGTACATGGATGCCGTTGGTGTGACATTGCCTACGTACCATCCGTTTTTGGATCGGCGGCTGATCGAATTTTCATTTTCTGTACCGCCTGAACAGCATTTTGATGTTTTAAAAGGGCTTGAAGAACATTATGCAGGCTCTAAAATGCTTCTTCGCAAATCTTTCACCGATATCCTGCCTGCCTATGTATATAACAGATCAACGAAAACAACATATGCCCATATGGCCAGGAAAAGCTTTATGAATGACCGCAGACACGTCCTTCAGCTATTTGAACCGGGGGAGCGCGTCTTCGTTGAAGAACTTGGCATCATTAAGCGCGATATATGGTGGAAACACTTGCTGGCTATGGCTATCCGTTCTGAAGATCCAAATAATGATCTAGGCATGGGATATCAGTATATGAGATCTGTCATTGACTTGGAAATATGGCTCAGGGAAGCATCCAAGGGGAAGGAGCACCTTCTCGATCGGAGCCGTCCGGGAAAACCAAGGGTCATGGCTGATATCGAAACCGTCAATACGCCGGAGAAAGCCAAAATATACTCGTATCAATGACCACAATAGGTATAGAAATTGAAGGTGAAGCATGTGTGGAAGATGAAGCATATCCAAGAGCCGCTGCAAACGGCAGGTCTGCTTGGGAAAATGGTCTGGAAATCCGGCCCGTGGCTGATGATTTGCATGGTTTTCTTCATGCTGATCGAGGCCGGAGCACCTTTAATTCAATTGTACGCTTCAAAGGAAATGATCGACGGCATTGTCGAGCAGGAAGCCGTCATCCATGCGGAAATATGGGCTGTCATTTATGCAGGAAGCTTAGTCATGATCAGTGTCGTTAAATCATTGGAAAAATGGGTAAAGGCAATGCTTTCTGAGAGGTCGATGATCACAGTCAACAGTTTGTTAATCGACGCTTTTGACCGCATTCCGGGGATGCGCTTTTTTGAGGATCCAAAGTACAGGGACCGGCTGGAAACACTGCGGGATCGTTCGACATGGCTACCTTCCCAATTCATTAATATCAGTTCGAACTTGGTGACCGCCATTATGTCTTTGGCGGGCGTCGTTTTGATCATCGCCTATCTGTCGCCCGTCCTTGCTTTCATCCTTATTTTGTCTACCGCTCCATTCGCTTTTGTCCATAATCATTATAATGAAATGGAGTGGGAATATCACAAGGATTACGCCCCTGTCAGAAGGAGGGCTGCATATGCGCGCCACATTCTGCTTGGGAGACGATCTGCAAAAGAAGTACGCCTGTTTGGCCTGGGATCTTTCTTTCTTGATTTATATCAATCTGCTTTTAAAGGCTTGTATTCTGTGCTGCGGAATATTCAAGTCAGAAGCGCGCGCTGGTCGGTTTTAACGGGTTTCTTATCGGGGGCCGGAACGGGTTTGGGGTACTTTTGGATTCTGTCCCAATCCCATTCAAGCAGTTTCTCTGTGGGGGATATATCGCTGTACTTAGGGGCCGTGTTTCAATTATCAGCGGCTCTCCGGGATATCGCCAAAGAAGGTGCAGATACGTTCGATATATGGAGAATGGGAAGAGACTTTTTTCTTTTTATGAACGCTGAAAAGGATATCAGGCTTCCTTCCAATGGCGAATCTCTCGGGGACGAAGGACCGCTGGCAGTCGAATTCAAAAATGTAACCTTCCGCTATCCTTTCAGAGAAGCGGCTGCCGGCTCTCGGGTAAATGAAGCTGAAGCTGACGAGGATGAGGAAGATTTGGATATGCTCGATGAGCTTGAGGATGAAGAGATGCGGCAACACGACGAGCAGCCTCAATCAGATGACATGCACTCAGGCGAGGTTCTGAATCGAATCAGCTTTTCAGTATCACCGGGAGAAAGAATTGCCATTGTAGGGGCGAATGGATCGGGGAAAACAACGCTCATCAAACTGCTCTGCCGTTTTTATGAATATGATGAGGGTGAGATTAAAGTGAACGGCAAAGACATCCGCCAAGTCGATCTTCATGAGCTGAGAAACAGGATGGCGGTTGTGTTTCAGGAGTTTGGCAAGTACGAATTGTCACTCCGGCACAATATCGCGATAGGCCGCACGGAAGCTTTAGGTGATGAGGAAAAACTTAGCGCCGCCGCCCGGTCTGCCAAGCTGGAAACGATCATCGAAGGTTTGCCTGAAGGGCTGGAAACGATGATCGGCCCTGAATGGGGCGGTACCGATTTTTCGGGAGGCCAATGGCAAAGGATCGCTTTAGCCAGATCGTTTATGAAAGATGCCGGACTCGTCATATTGGACGAGCCGGCCGCATCTTTGGATATTCGGGCTGAGTATGATATTTTCCGGCAGTTTCACAGCTTCACAGAGGGAAAAACGGTGATCATGATTTCCCATCGGTTCAGTACGGTAAAAATGGCTGACCGCATACTGGTTTTGAAAAACGGAAGAATCGCGGAAGAGGGAAGCCATCAGGAACTTATGGACAAAAACGGGGAATACAGCAGAATGTTCCGCATGCAAGCCAAATCGTTTCAGGGGAGGGATGAGGTATATTGCTGAAGTTTTATTCGTTGTTCAAAAAGCTGCCTCAAACCGCTTCCATCATATTTTACGGTTTAACGTTGTTTTGGCGCTGCGATCCTTTTAAGTCGGCGGTTCTGTTTTTGATCACCTTGCTTGGCGCTATGCTCGGACCGCTCCTAGTCTGGCTAAGCGCAGAGGTGATCGATGAGATTGCACGGGCGCCGTTTGAGCTGTCTTCTTGGAATACACTGGTATGGGCGTCCTTTGCATACATTGCTTTTACGCTGATCGTAGATGCCCTTCAGCCTGTGGCTGAAATGCAGAAAAGGCTCCTTACCGCCAAGCTCGAAGCTTATCTTGATGAAATGCTCATGAAAAAGGCAATTTCCATTCCTGATATCGCGGCTTTTGAAGACGCATCTTTTCATACCAATACACAAATCATCCGCTATAATGAATATTTTGTCACGATGTGGGTATCCATCGTGTCTCAAACCTTCGGCGGAATGGTGATGATTGCAGCCAGCAGTTTATTGATTGGCATGTCTGCACCGTGGGTGCCTCTGTTGTTTCTCATATTGGCCGTTCCCAAACTGTACTGGGAGGCGAAGTTAAACAATGCGACATTTGAAGGACGGAAAGAGGTTCAGGAACTGAGGCGGCGCGCGGAATATTATGCAGGTGTCCCTCTCATGTCTGAAACAGCCGGCGAGGTCAAGATTTACAATCTTGTTCCTTTTTTTAAATCGTTTTATAAAAACACCTCGATGGAGCTCCTTCATACGCTGTCCAACGATCAAAAAAAACTGGCGCTGTATCAGCTTTTCTGGTCGGTATTACAATCTTTGGCCGCAGGTGCCGTCCTGATTTACATCGTACACCAGGCTTTTCATGGGGGGTTATCCATCGGGGATGTGATGCTGTTTATCGGAGCCGCGGTTCAGTTCAATGAAGGAATCAATGAAATGTTCGCTGCGTTTGCAATCGGAGCAAGAGAAACGAGGCACCTCGGAAATGTGCATTCTTTTTTAAACAGCAAAAATTCCATGGAAAATGGGGAAATCGCGCCAGCTGCTCAAAAGCAAAAAGGATTTACATGTGATCAAGTGGAATTTTCTTATGATGGAACCAAAACGGTTCTTGATATTCATAAGCTCGATATTCCATTGAATAAGACGACCGTTCTCGTGGGAGAAAACGGATCAGGCAAAAGCACACTCGTTAAATTGCTCCTGCGTTATTTTGATCCTAATCAAGGCACGATCTCTTATAATGGTTTACCGCTTTATAAGTATGATATTGAAGATTATCGGTCAAATGCCGCGGCTGTGTTTCAGGATTTTTTGCGGTACGAAATGACATTGAAATACAATATCGGCCTGGGCGACATTTCTTCTTGCACCGACTTGGCTAAAATAAAAAGTGCTTCGGCCTTCGGCGGAGTGGATCAGTTTTTGCATAAGCTTGAAGACGGTTATGAAACAGAGCTTGGCAGACTGTTTGGCGGCAGGAATTTGTCGGGGGGAGAATGGCAGCGGGTCGCCATATCCCGCGCATTTATGCGTGATGAGTCTGCCGACATTTTGATATTTGATGAACCCTCTTCTGCGCTGGATGTATTTATTGAGGAAGAGATATTTGATAAGCTGCAAAAGCTGACGCAAGGCAAAACAGTCATTATTGTCTCGCACCGGTTAAGCACGGCCCGTTTTGCCGACCACATCGTATTTTTAGAAAAAGGAAGGGTGGCGGAGGCCGGAACCCATCAAGAGTTGATGAAAAATCAGGCACAGTATGCAGAGCTGTATCGCCTGCAAGCTGAAAAATACGCGCAGTAAAGGAGAAAGCAATGAGCAATATAGAAGAACTTCGTCTGTTTCGAAAAGAAGATATTGAATGGCTGCAGACCTGGTTTGAGGATGCAGAAGTGAAAAGGCGGCTGGAAGGAATGATGCCACTTGACGAGTGGTTCAATTTTGCAGGCGGGAATGAAAACTACCGGATATGGGCGGCTTTAAAGGAAGGCAAGCCCGTCGGCGTTGTCATGGTTGAAGTTGAGCAAGACTCGACCGGGAACATTGCCCTTTTAGTCGATCCGTTTTTGCGCGGAGGGGGATACGGAAAAGCGCTCATCAAAAGGACGATGGCATTGCCGGAATTGAGCAGGATCAACAAGTGGTTTGCCGGGATTGAAGAAGATAACAAGAGGTGCTTAGCGTGCTTCAGATCAGTCGGATATTCATTGGAACACGATCAGCCGGATGAGGACGGCTACTACTCTCTTATTTATTTCCCGGAATCTTAAATAAGGAGCATAAGACGATGAACTTGATCAAATGGATTGTTTTTTCCGTTATTTCAGTCGCCTTTTTTCAGCCGGCATCAGCCGCGCTATTAAAAGAAAAGGATGACTATACCATTCTTGTATATATGATTGGATCTGACATGGAAAGCGATTTTCATATGGCAAGCGATGATATTCAGGAAATGATGGATGCCGGTTCATCTTCAAACGTCAATGTCGTTCTTCAGACAGGGGGAGCAAAAAAATGGGCGAACCCGTCGATCAGTCACAAGGTGAATCAGAGGTGGAAAGTCGAACATCAGAAACTGGTGTCCCTCGAAAATATCGGGAAGAAAAATATGGACAGTCCCGGCTCCGTCACAGACTTTATCACATGGGGAGTCAAAAAATACCCGGCTAAAAAATATGTATTGATCTTCTGGGGGCACGGGCTTGGCTCCGTTGACGGCTACGGGGGAGACGAAAACTTCGGCAATAAGAAAATGAAAATAAGCGAGCTCCAGTCGGGAATCAAAAAGGCTTATGAACATACGAAGCAAAGGTTTGATTTAATCGGTTTTGACAACTGCAAAATGGCCGGGATTGAAACGGCATATGCCTTAAAGGATTATGGAAGGTATATGCTGGCTTCGGTCGACTATACGAACCAAAACGGCTGGGATTACAAAGGGGCGCTGCAGTCTGTTCAAGACGACCCTTCTATCGATCCGAAAGAACTTGGCAGGGAAATCGCTGCAGGCTACATACAGCAGTCAAAAGAAAACGGTGAAACAGAAGACCTGCAGCAGTCTTTAATTCAATTGAACCGCGTCAAAGACGCTGTTGATGCCCTCGACAGATTGAGCTTAAGCATGAACCGGGCATTGAAAGAGCCGGATGGAAAGCGCCTGCTTTACTACGCACGTCTCGCTGCTGAAGATTATGCAGATGAATCAGATATGGTTGATTTGGCGGATTTGTCAAGCTTGATCGGTCAGCAGATCGGAGCTGAAAAAGAAGCAAAAGCGGTTGTAAAATCCGTCAAGAAGGCGGTCATCATGAACATCAAGTCTCCGGAGCACCCAAGAGGAAGCGGTATGTCCGTTTATTATCCGGCCAGAGACAACCAAAAGCGGTTTGCGGAAAAATCAAAAATATACCACCTCCTTGACTTCAGCGCCCGGTATCAAACATTCATCAAAGATTACTCACATTCAACATTTAACTTTGATTTATAGTTGCGTTTAACAGCAAAAAAGCGCCGGCGGAAAAACCGGCACTTTTTTTATCGGCTCATGTGCTTCCGGATCAATGGAAGTCCGTAAATCATGAAAGCGGCGACATGGGCGATGACAACGTTGAGAATAAAGAGTACGATCATGAGAGAGTGTCCTGTAGGAGAAAGGCTGCTGGTCATATAGAAAAAGAAGAATACCCACATTAAAATGATCGGCGGAATAGAAGAAATTGCGACCTTTTTGTTGTCCAGCCATAAAAATAAAGGAGTGGCGCTTGCAATCAGCAAGTAAGCGAAAAACATATCCATGCGTTTTCAGCCCCTTTCGATAATGATAGCGCTGTCAAAAAAAGCGGAACAAAACATTAATTGTGTCTAATTGGAGAATATTTTGTGAACATTCTGTTACATTTATTATACCACGTTCTTCGAAAAATGATACATATTGGAAAGCATTTTCCGCTCCAACTATCGGCTCAATTTTCACGGCGATTCAGTAGGACATAAAGGGTGAAGGGGAGAAGAAGTGAATAGCGAAAATGTGTGGAGGAGATTGATCATGCGAAAGTTAGCCAAGAACCGCACGTTTCCTATACGAAGCCGGCAGGCATACGGGAAGCGAAGAAGAAGTAAACAGGCTGGATCGCACGATAAGGCCGCAGACGCCTTGGATCAACGATTTATTCTAAACAAAAAAGGCCCTCGGCATTTGGCGCCGGGAGCCTTTTATTTGTCTAAAAAATAAAGTGGGCACACAATACGATGACAGGCAGCGTAATAAGCGTCCGAACGAGAAAAATCAAGACGAGGTCAAGGAATGTCACCGGGATTTTGGAACCGAGCAAAAGACCGCCGACTTCGGACATGTAGATTAATTGTGTAACCGATACACAGGCGATGATGAACCTGGTCATTTCGCTTTCAATCCCGCTTCCGAGCACAGACGGCAGGAACATGTCGGCAAACCCGACGACAAGCGTTTGTGAGGCCTCAGCGGCTTCAGGAACCTGCAGCAGTTCGAGAAGGGGGATGAACGGCAGTCCGAGCCACTTGAAAACCGGCGTATATTCAGCGACAATCAGTGCGGCTGTGCCGAGCGCCATGACGACGGGAGCGACGCCCATCCACATATCGAGCACGTTTTTGGTTCCGTCCTGCAAGAAATCTTTGACGCTTGTATTCTGTTTTGCTTTTGCGACAGCCCGGCTGAGTCCCCATTGGAACGGAGTGTATCCGTCGGGAATCTCCTCTTGATCATGATCCGCTTGATCTGTAATATAAGTATCAGCCTTTCTTGATAAAGGAGGAATCCGCGGGCTGATCACCGCAGCTGCGGCACCCGCCAGCAATATCGTCAAATAAAACGGAACGAACATATGAGCAAGGTCAACTTGTGAAATAATCACGAGGCAAAACGTGATGGAGACGACTGAGAAAGTCGTGCCGATGACGGCGGCCTCACGCTTCGTGTAGAACCCTTCTTCATACTGTTTGCTTGTCAGGAGCACGCCGATCGTGCCGTCGCCGAGCCATGAAGCCATACAATCGATCGATGACCGTCCCGGCAGCTTAAAGACTGGCCTCATCAGCTTTTTCATCAAAGCGCCGCACAGTTCAAGCAAGCCGAAGTTCAACAGGAACGGCAGAAAAAGGCCTGCAAATAGAAAGACGGAGAAGAGAACGGGAAGCAGGCTGAATAATAATGTTCCGCCGGTACTCTTGGCATACACCGCTTCAGGTCCGATCTTAAAGTACGCCATCACTGCGAAAATCATGCCGAACAGGCGGACGATATACCAAAATAAAGATACATTCAGCAGGTTATAGAAAAACTCGCTTTTTTTGATGAAAGCCGGATGAAAGGTTTTGGTGATAAAGGTTAAGATAAATGTTGCGGTTACGATAACCGTCATGATTAACGGCAATTGCTGCTGAAGCAGCTTCTGCAATGCATTTGAAAAGACAGCAATTGGAATCGTTAAATTTCCTTCAATTTTAACAGGAATCATAAACAGAATAATTCCGATAAGAGAAGGGATCAAAAATTTTATGAGATCAAGCCGTTTACGCTTTTGAAGTGCTTTATCCAAATGAAAAACTCCTTATGAATTGGTGATTCTGTACCACTTCTGCCGAAGGCAAAAGTTTAATTTTATGCAACATTACTCATTTTAATACAAATCAATCAAAAATCAATGAATTTATCACATTCGACAATAGTTGGAAAAATCCTTTAAAATAGAATAGGAATTTGTTCGCAATAAAATCGAAACATTTTGGTCTTCTGTACGTCATATCATTTGTGAGGAAGCGGATGCCGTCTTCCTGCATTATTTCATCGTGTCATATTATAAGGGCGGGATTTCGAATGAGTCAGAAAAAGAATATTACAAATCCCTTTTACCAGGGGGATTTGATTTTTGTTTATATTGTCTTTTTTATCATCAGCGTTGTGGCTGTGTACGCTGCTCAGCAGTTTAATCAATATAATGAACCCTTTGCGATGAAACAGTCCCTTTACTATTTACTGGGGGCCTTCATCATCATCGTGTTTCTTTATTTTGATTTGGAGCAGCTTGAAAAGCTCAGCTTTTATTTCTATCTGCTCGGCATTTTGATGCTGATCGTGTTAAAGTTCAGTCCGGCATATATCGGATCATACAGGTTTGCGCCGGTCATCAACGGTGCCAAAAGCTGGTTTATGCTTCCCGGGTTTACGCTGCAGCCGTCGGAATTTATGAAAATCGGGCTGATCATGTACTTGGCTTCCTTCATGTCTAAAAACGGGCCTGTCGGCAAGCGTACGTTGAAAGAAGACTGGATTTTTCTGCTGAAAATCGCCGGTATCATCATTGTTCCGTTCGGCTTGATTTTAGAGCAGGATACGGGTACAGCCGGGATCGTCGCGTTTGTGATCCTTGTGATGGTATTTCTGTCGGGCGTGAACTGGAAATTGATTTCTCTCATTTTTGGAACGGGTCTTGCAGCCGTTGTTTTGATTTTGTTTGTCATCATCAAATTTCCCGATGTCGCGGGAGCGGTCGGGATTGAACCATACCAAATCAACCGCGTCATGACCTGGGTCAATCCGAGCGAACAAAATGCCGACGATAAAATGCAGGTCGAAAGGGCGCAGCTGGCGATCGGTTCGGGAAAAGTATTCGGAAATGGCGTTAGCGATCTTCAAGTCTATGTTCCTGAAGCGCAAACAGACTTTATTTTTGCCGTCATCGGCGAGAGCTTCGGGTTTGTCGGATGCACCTTTGTTGTCATTATGTTTTTCTTCTTAATTTACCGGCTTGTCGTGCTCATCGACCGAATACATCCGTTCAGCAGGTTTGCCTCATTTTTCTGTGCGGGCTTTACCGCTTTAATTGTCATTCATACCTTTCAAAATATCGGAATGAATATCGGCATTATGCCCGTGACCGGCGTCCCTCTGCTTTTGGTCAGCTACGGAGGCAGTTCAGTCGTAGCAACCTTGATCGGCTTCGCGGTTGTCTACAATTCAAGCTGCCAGTTAACAAAGTATCAAAGCTATATGTTCAAATAACAGCCTGATGTATGCAGGCTGTTATTTTATTCACCTTTTTTCACAATGTGAACGATTGTTCATGCTATAATGAAAGTTAGTGCTTTTGATGAAGAAATAAGGCGGGGTATAATGGGCCAGAAGAAAAATACGACAAGTCCCTATTATCAGGGAGATTTGATTTTTATATTAGCCATGTTCTTTTTGATCAGTGTGATCGCTGTTTACGCTGCAGAGCCGTCTTTTTCACCGAAGGGTTATCCGGCAAAGCAATTATTCTTTTATCTGCTCGGCATGTCGGTGATCGTCGGCTTTCTCTATTTTGATCTGGAGCAGCTTGAAAAATTCAGCATATACATATATCTATTCGGCATTTTGTCATTGATCGTCTTAAAGTTCAGTCCACCGTCGATCGCCCCGGTTATCAAAGGAGCGAAAAGCTGGTTTCAATTTGGTTCGATCACGCTGCAGCCGTCGGAATTTATGAAAATCGGCCTGATTATGATGCTGGCTTCTGTGATTTCCAAAGCAAGTCCGAAAGGCTCGCGCTCGATGCAGGAGGATGTTCGCCTGTTGCTGAAAATCGCAGGGGTATCGGCGGTTCCGGTCGGTTTGATTTTAATGCAGGACGCCGGTACGGCCGGTATTTGCATGTTCTTTGTCGCCGTTATGGTGTTTTTATCAGGTGTGAACTGGAAGCTGATTTTCATCGTGGCGGGCTCAGGAATCATGCTCGTACTGCTCGTTCTGTTTTTGGTGATCAATTTTCCGGAGTTTTCAAAGGATACGCTGCATATCCAGCAATATCAGATCAATCGGGTGATGACATGGGTCGATTCGAGCCAGCAGGACGCGAACGATACGTATCAGACCGAAAAGGCCGTTACGGCGATCGGCTCTGGAGAAATCTTCGGAATGGGCATGAACAATTTGAAAGTATACGTTCCTGAAGGCCAAACCGATTTCATCTTTGCCGTCATCGGTGAAAGTTTCGGCTTTATTGGCTGTACATTTGTTGTCATCATGTTTTTCCTTTTCATTTACCGGCTTGTTGTGCTGATCGATAAAATACACCCGTACAACAAGTTTGCTTCGTTTTTCTGTGTTGGATATACGGCGCTGATCGTCATCCACACATTCCAAAATATCGGAATGAACGTCGGTCTGATGCCGGTTACGGGCGTTCCCCTTCTGTTCATCAGCTACGGAGGGAGCTCTGTGTTGTCTGCTTTGATCGGCTATGCGATCGTTTATAACGCCAGCTGCCAGCTGACAAAATATAAAGGCTATATGTTTAAATAAAAAAAGACAGCCGAATCAGGCTGTCTTTTTAGTCTTGGTTTAAAAATGTTAGAGCTGCCGATACGAGAATTTTCGCCGCGTTCAGCATGCCTTTTTCATCGATGTCAAACATCGGGTGATGGTGCGGGTAAACGGCTCCAGTCTGCGGATTGCCCGCGCCGGTAAAAAAGAATGATCCAGGGACATGTTCAAGAAAATAAGAGAAATCTTCGCCGATCATATTCGGTTCGAGTTCGATGACGGCTTCAGGGCCGACGATTCGTTTGGCACATTGGCGGACGATGTCCGTTTCTTTTTCATGGTTGACGACAGGCGGGTAGCCTTTTTCATAGTCGAGTGAAAACGAAGCGCCATCGCTGTCGCAGACGCCCTTAATGACGCGTTCGATCTCGGCGATGATCGTTTCCTGGACATGTTTTGAAAAGGTGCGGACCGTTCCTTCGATGACCGCTTCTTCGGCGATGACGTTAAATGCCTGGCCTGAATGAAACGTTCCGATCGACAAGACGGCTGCTTCTGTCGGATCGATTCTGCGGCTGACGATTTGCTGAAGATGGTTGACGACCGAGGCTCCTGTGATTAAAGCGTCTGTCGTTAAGTGAGGCGCGCCTCCGTGTCCGCCCCGCCCGGATATCGTGACTTTAAATTTATCAGCGGCTGCCATCATCGAGCCTGATTTAACACCGACTTGACCGACGGGCATCGGAGCCCAGATGTGGGTGCCAAAAATGGCATCCACGCCTTCGAGACAGCCGGCTTCAATCATTGGCTTGGCGCCGCCTGGTGTGACCTCTTCACCGAATTGATGGATCAGCACGACATTTCCCTTCAAGTCTTTTTGGTGCTTTGCCAGGGCTTTTGCGGCTGTGAGGAGAGCCGACGTGTGGGCATCGTGTCCGCAAGCGTGCATGACGCCGGGGACAGTCGACCGGTACGGAACATTTTTTTGATCCTGTAAAGGCAAAGCGTCGAAATCGGCTCTCAAGGCGACCGTCTTGCCAGGGCGACCGCCTTTAATGTGACCGACGACTCCTTGGCCACCGACATTCGTTCTCACACCAATCCCGAGGTTTTCCAAGTAATTTGCAATGGTGCGCGGTGTATTGACCTCGCGATGGGAAAGCTCCGGATATTGGTGAAAATGTCTCCTGAGTTCGATCATTTCCGGATATAATGCATCTAATTCTTCAATTACGGACTTCACCGTCATCTCCCTTTCCGCTTCAAAAATAGTAAGACGATTCTATCATTTTACCATATGAAATTGAATCCTTTTGCAGTCCGCCAAACCGTTTTGCTTTAGAGAAAAGCAGATATTGGATATGATAAAGGTTGAGGAGGTAAAAGGATGAATAAAACGATTGAAACCATTTTAAATCACCGTTCGATCAGGTCTTTTACAGATCAGCTCCTGACCGAAGAAGAGGTTCGCCTGCTTGTGGAGAGCGCTCAAAGCGCATCGACGTCCAGCTATATTCAAGCATATTCAATCATCGGTGTCACCGATCCGGACAAGAAGCGCAAGCTTGCGGAATTGGCCGGGAATCAGCCATATGTTGAAAAAAACGGCCATCTGTTTGTATTTTGCGCAGACCTTTACCGGCATGATAAAATGGCCCGGGAAAAGGGTGTAGATATCACTGCCTCTCTTCAAGGGACGGAAACCTTTATGGTCAGCGTCATCGATGCAGCGCTTGCCGCTCAAAATATGTCAATAGCGGCCGAATCAATGGGCCTCGGCATCTGCTATATCGGTGGGATTCGCAATAACTTGGACGAAGTCTCCAAGCTTCTTGAAACTCCTGAATACGTTCTTCCGCTGTTCGGGCTTGTCGTCGGTCATCCGGCCAACCCGTCGGCCAAAAAACCGCGTCTGCCGCTTGATCACATTTATCATGAAAATGCCTATCAAGCGGACGATGACGAGTTTGAAAAGCACTTGTCCGCATATGACGAAACGATTTCAAACTATTATCAACAGCGGACAGACGGCAAACGGTCTGACAAATGGACAGACCAGATCACCGGCAGCCTCAAAAAGCCGCCGCGTGCGTATATGAATGAATTCGTTAAAGGAAAAGGTTTGAACAAAAGGTAAGGAACCTCCCCTCCGACTCGGAGGGGACTTATCTTTTCAGCATGTATTGCAGGAAAAGATAAAACATCAGCCAAAAGGGAAGACTGAAAAGGATTCCGAATAAACAGCCTTTTGCAAAGCGTTCTTCTACGGCTGGCGGGTGCGTTTTTTGCTTCGTCTCATTCATCAGTACTGGGAGCTCCTTTAGTTTATCCATGATACTATTATTTCTTTTTGCGCAGGAAAAGTAAACGAAGATTTGGGGTGAAAAAGATGTTGTCATTAAGCATACTTGATCAGACTCCTGTTTCTGAAGGAAGCACACCTGAACTGGCTTTGCAGCATACGGTGGAGCTTGCGCAAGCGGCGGAGCGGCTCGGATACAAGAGATTTTGGGTTTCTGAGCACCATTTTTCAAGGAACTTGGCAGGGTCAAGTCCGGAGGTTCTGATCGGTTATCTTGCGGCTAAAACAGAGAAGATCCGTATAGGATCCGGCGGCGTCATGCTTCCCCATTACAGCGCCTACAAGGTGGCAGAAAACTTCCGCGTCTTGGCAGGACTTGCGCCCGGCAGGATTGATCTCGGTGTCGGACGAGCTCCGGGAGGGATGCCGATCGCTTCCATGGCTCTTCAAAATGGAGCAAGACGGATGGCTGACCAATATCCCGAACAAATTCAGGATCTCGTCACATATTTATACGATCAAGCTGATGAACATCACCGCTTTCCCAACTTGACCGCAGCGCCGAACGTCGCCACAGCGCCCGCTGTTTGGCTGCTCGGTTCCTCAGGGGAAAGCGCAAGGCTTGCCGCCCAAACAGGGGCATCCTATACATTTGCCCAATTTATTAACGGTGAAGGCGGAAAAGAGGCGGCCAGACTTTATAAAGAGAGGTTCGAACCTTCTGTACTGGGGGAACAGCCAAACGTGATCGTTGCTGTATTTGTGATTTGCGCTGAGACAGAAGAGAAAGCGGAGAACCTTGCCAAAAGTTTGGATTTCTCTTTATTGGCCAATGAACAGGGGATGGTGACCGAAGGCTTTCCATCATTGGAAACGGCCGTGTCATATCAATATTCTCCTTATGAAAGAAAGAGAGTGGAAGACAATCGAAAACGGATGGTCATCGGGACGCCGCAGCAAGTGAAGAAACAGCTGCTTGAACTGGCCGGCGCTTACGGAACAGATGAAATCATGGCGGTGACGATCACCCACGATTTTCAAGACAGGCTGGAATCATACCGGCTGCTGGCCGAAGTGTTTCATCAGTCAAATTAGCGTTTTTGCTGAAAAAAATCGAGAAAATGGCGGATCGGGAAAAGAATAAACAGCATGCATATGTATAAAGCGGTAAACAGCCAGCTGAGCGGAACGAGGATGATGGTATCGACTGTTTGCTCCGCAGCTTTTTGAAATGGCTTGGGCTCGCGCTTCTGCAGGTTGACGGCGAAGTACAAAATCGTGAAAAATATAAAGCAGACAATAATGAAGGATAAGCCGAATAATACGATAAAAGAAAGCATATATACGATGTCCTCCGATTGCTTTTTTCACGTTTTGAAGAGAAGGGAGAGCTTCTCCTGAACGCATTATCCGTATTTTAACATAAAAAAGCCTTGTTGAGTGGTTCTCAACAAGGCTTGTCATTATTCGACGATAAAAGGGTCTTCCGTCAAGACGTAGCTTGATTTTCCTTTGGCGGATGCATAGGCAAGCATATAGTATTTTCCGGATTTAAGGGATGCGGCATCATTGATTTTGCCGTTCCATTGATAAGATTGATAGCCTTTGCCCTGATTTTTGTAAACGCCGGCCTGTCCGAGAAGGTTCAGGTTTTCATCATAGACGAGAAATGCGAGCTCTTCAGCCCCGCCCGGCAGGTAGGCTTCGATCGTGTAAGTGCCTTGTTTTGCCCCCGGTTCAACCGTTACGGATGTGACGCGCGGGTAGTCGGGCTCTTTGACGATCAATAGGAGCGGGATTTCGGCGACTTTTCTTCCTCCTTCACGGACGTAAACCGTGCCTTCATATGTGCCTGCTTTCGTTTTGGCGGAATTGACGGTTACTTTTGCCGTTGCTTTACCTGTTTGATTGGCCGGTACCACGACTCGTTCCGTTCCTGATACCGTAATGCCTGCTCCTTTAAAGGAGTACTCGAGCTGATAGGCTTTTCTGTATGAAGAAAGGTTTTCAATCGTGAACGCTTGTTTTTTCGTTTGTTTTCCTTTGTCTTTCAGGAATGTTCCGTATGAATGGCTGCCCGGCGTTACAATCGATGAAGCTTTAAGGGCGTCCATGATGCGAATGCTGCCCGCTCCTTGCGTATTGTGAGGGAGAGGCTTTCCGTTTTCATCCGTCAGTTTTTCCGCCGTATTCATCAGCACGCCTTTGATTTGCTCAGGCGTCCAATCCGGTTTGGCCTGCTTTAAAATGGCTGCCGTTCCCGCGACATGTGGGGAAGCCATGCTTGTTCCCTGCTTTGAACCGTAACCGTGAGGGTTTTGCGGATCGTGGGTCGGAATGGTGCTGACGATGTTGACGCCTGGCGCTGAAACGTCAGGTTTAATCATCCAGGTATCCATGACAGGACCGCGGGACGAGAAGGAGGCAATCGTTTCCCCCAGCTTTTTGTCCAATTTAAAAGAAAAAACAGCGGAGCGTTTCCCTTCTTTGATCTGTTGAACAAGCTTTTCGCCTTCTTCTTTTGACAATTTGACAGTCGGTACGGCCATCCCCATGACGTTGGCCTCGATTTCCCCTGTTACATTATTGTAAATCACGGCTCCGACAGCGCCGGCGTTTTTGGCATTTTCGGCCTTATCCACAAATGGAATGACGCCTCTCTGGATAACCGCTACCTTTCCTTTCACATCTTTGCCTGTGAAATCGTCAGCTTGTCCGAGGCCGGCTTCAACGAACTCCACCTCTTGACCGTTCAATGCTTCAAGATCTTTTTCCTCTTGGTATCCCATCACTTTTGCTGACGAATACGAAGGAAACGTCACAGAATACTCATTATACGGAAGCTGTGAGGCACCGACGGAAATCGCATCCCTTGAAGTTCCCGGCGAGCCGACCGTCCAGTTTTCCGGACCGCTGTTCCCGTTTGACGTAACGGCGGCAACTCCTTCGGCCATCGCCCAGTCCAGTGCGATGCTTGTTGCATAATCAGGACTGTTCAGCGAATTTCCCAATGAGAGGTTCATCACTTTTGCTCCGTCCGCAACGGCTTTTTCAATGCCCGCAATCACGTTCTCGGTTGTTCCTGAGCCGCCGGGGCCGAGCACACGGTAAGCAAGAAGCGTTGCTTCAGGCGCCACGCCTTTAATCTGTCCGTTTGCGGCGATGGTCCCCGCAACATGAGTGCCGTGATCAGTCGCTCCCCCGCGCGGGTCGCCTGTCGGTGTTTCCTGTGGATCATAATCATTATCCACAAAGTCATACCCCTTATATGGACCGAAATTTTTCTTTAAGTCAGGATGTGTGTAATCCACGCCCGTATCAATAACGGCTACTTTAATGCCTTTGCCGGTATAGCCCGATTTCCATGCCTGATCTGCTCCGATGTACGGTGCACTTTTATCCATCTGTGGATAAATGGCATCTGCTGCAAGTGTCACGTCTTTTCCTTTTACGCTGTCAGGTTTGTAAGTTGCGTTTGGATAAACCGCTTTAACTTCCTTGACGGCGAGCAGCTTCGGAATTTCACTGGCCGGCAGTTTCATAGAAAAGCCCGAAAATACACGGTCGTATTCGCGGTTTACTTTCGCTTTTTTGAGTGTTTTCACCGCTTTGTTTTTCGCTTTGCTGCGAGCGGTTTTTAAAGAAGCTTTCGTTTGTTTTTCCCCATCCGCTTTTGCTTCGGCAAGCGACTTTTCTTTCAGCTCCACAATAACCGTCGTCTGTTTATCAGACGTCACATCAATATCACCGTAGATTTCTGCTTTCTCAAGCTCAGGCGACTTTTGATCGGGAACGGATGTTGCCTGCACTCCGGTGAGGAATGTGGATAACGTAAATAATAGAATAAAAGCCATAACAAAATAGCGCACGATACTTTTTCTCAATCTGTTTTCCCCCTTATGGATAAATGGTTTCTTTGTAATCCTTAGAGTTTCGAACTTTTAAAATATTCTCTCAGTTTTAAAAAAATCCTTCTATATATAGAAATAATTTTCAAAGATTCAATGTATTGGAGTAGATTTTTCAGATTTATTCACAATTTACTGTGTATAAGTGAATAAACCTGTGTATAGATATTGTAGGGAATGTACGTTCTTATACTAAATGTTGAATAAATATGTGGATATGTGGATATACCCTGTGGGTAATATGTGTTTATCCTTAGGATAAGCTGTGAGTAAGTCACAATCATGGTTTGTTTCCGCTGAATCATGCGATTCCAGCAGTTTTCAACAAAACTTCTAAAAACTAGAATCATTTTGCACACACATTGTGACAAACATTTTCATTTTGCTGGGATAAGATAGAGCAAGAAAGTTTAATAGAGTTGCTAGTTTTATCAAAACGAAACTGGAGGGGATCGGTATGAAAGGTTTGATATCATTTTTAAAGTTATGGACGGCGGTGCTGCTGAATGCGGTGATGCCTGTCAGAGAGAATCAGATGAAGGTGATGGCGTTCGCCGGCGGTACATATCAGGCTGCCGATGCTTATCAGGCAGGCGGCTTTTCGGAAAAAAGAGAAGAGAAAACAGAGCGGATGTCGGGCTGTAAGAGAGTGAAGCCCGGCAGTTTTACAGCAGAACCCAACCGGGCTGTTTGCAAAAAAGCAGTGAAGAGGGTAAGAGCCGGACCAACTCTTTACACGGGAACTTAAACAAGGTAAAATCCCACTCATAACGGGAAGTGGGTGACAGCTTTTGAAAATCTATAAAGTATTGAACAACAATGCAGCAATCATAAAGGAGGATGGTCAAGAAAAAATTGTCATGGGACCTGGTATCGCTTTTCAAAAAGGCAAAAACGATACCATTTCAAGAAACAAGGTAGAAAAAATATTTACCATTCATGAAGAAAATGAAAAGTTTAAACAAATTCTCGAAACACTTCCGGAAGAACATATTGAAGCTGCCGAAGAGATCATCAGCTATGCGGAAGGGCAGCTGTCCGCACCGTTGAGCGATCATATCCACATCGCCCTTGTGGATCATTTGTCATTTGCGATCGAGCGAGTCCGCAAAGGATTCGTCATTCAAAATAAATTATTAAATGAAATCAAAGCGCTTTATAAAAAAGAATATGAGATCGGACTCTGGGCAATCGATTTGGTCAAAGAAAAATTGAAAGTCGAATTGCCTGATGATGAAGCGGGTTATATTGCGCTGCATATTCATACCGCAAAAATGGATGCGGAAAACATGCAGAAGACTCTTAAATACACGAACATCATCAAAGAATTGATAGAAAAAATCGAAGGCTGTTTCAATCAGAAGATTGACGAAAACAGCATCTCATATCAGCGTCTTGTCACGCATCTCAGGTATGCCATCAACCGGCTGGAATCAAATGAAGCGTTTCATGTCATGGACGATGACATGCTTTATTTCATCCGGCAAAAGTATCCTGAAAGCTACCGGTGTGCGGCAGGGCTGGCGGATTACGTAAAAACTGAATATGAACTTCATCTTCCGGAATCAGAAGTCGGATATATTACGCTGCATGTCCAGCGTTTAAATGATTCCTATAGGTAATACCGCCTGATATCGCGCGATCAGGCTTTTTTAGGTTGATTTTCACAGAAAATAAAAAAGTTGTTGACGAAAGCGTTATCACATAATAAAATGAAAGCGTATTAAAAAATAAATACCGGGGATTGTGACTGGTAAAGCAGGCAAGACCTAAAATTTGCTAGATGAATGGTGAAAATTTATCCTCCATTCGTTGGTGAATTTTAGGTCTTTTCTGCTTTTTTTTTAAAAAAAAGGAGGAGTCATCATGAATCACAAAGAAATCGCCGTACGTCTTATACAGCTTCTTGGCGGAGAAGATAATGTCATCAGTGCAGCTCATTGTGCGACAAGGCTTCGTTTGGTGATCAAGGACGAAGCAAAAATCGACCAGGAAAAGGTCGAAGAGCTGGAAGGTGTAAAAGGAGCCTTTTCGAGCTCTGGGCAATACCAGATTATTTTCGGAACAGGACTTGTTAATAAAGTGTATGAACAGTTTGCCAAAGAGCTGAATCTTGATCAAAAGGAAACGGTTCAGCACAGCGATGCCGCAAAGGGAAAAATGAATCCTTTAGCGAGATTCGCGAAAACGCTGTCAAATATTTTCGTGCCAATCATCCCGGCCATTGTTGCAAGCGGTTTATTAATGGGGCTGCTGGGAATGATGAAGGCATTTCAGTGGGTCGATCCTGATGCGGCGCTGTATAAAATGCTTGATATGTTCTCGAGCGCGGCATTTATTATCCTTCCGATCTTGATCGGTGTCAGTGCTGCGAAAGAGTTTGGCAGCAATCCTTACCTGGGGGCTGTACTTGGAGGAATTTTAATTCACCCGAGCTTGTTCAATCCTTGGGGACTGGCAACTGCCTCACCGGATGTGATGGACTTTTACGGACTCAAAATCGAGATGCTTGGCTATCAAGGAACCGTTGTTCCAATTTTGCTTGCCGTATATGTGATGAGTAAAATCGAAAAAGGCGTAAGAAAAATCGTTCCAAATGCGATCGATCTATTAGTAACACCGTTTGTCACGATTATTTCAACGGGATTCATTGCTTTTATAGCGATCGGTCCTTTAGGAAGAATGCTTGGTACAGGAATCACGAACGTTTTAACATATGTGTATGACGTTGCCGGGCCTGTTGCCGGACTGATTTTCGGGGGAACATACTCGCTGATCGTTTTAACCGGTGTTCACCACAGTTTCCACGCGATTGAGGCCGGCCTTATCGCTGATATCGGCAGGAACTACCTGCTCCCGATCTGGTCTATGTCCAATGTCGCCCAAGGCGGGGCCGGACTTGCTGTATTCTTTTTGGCAAAGCGTGCAAAAACAAAAGAAATCGCTTTACCTGCTGCTTTTTCTTCTTTTCTCGGTATTACCGAACCTGTTATTTTCGGTGTCAACCTCCGTTACCGCAGGCCGTTTATCGCGGCAATGGCCGGGGGAGCGCTCGGTGCGGCATACGTTGTCTTTATGAATGTTGCAGCAAACGCCTACGGTTTGACGGGAATTCCGATGATTGCGATTGTCGCCCCGCTTGGAATGGGTAACCTGATCCATTATTTAATCGGAATGGCGATTTCTGTGTCTGTCGCGTTTATCACAGCCTTTATCTTAGGCATTAATGAAGACGAGAAAAAGTGACGTAAGGGAGGGGAAAACGATGAATCAAGATCAGGAGCTTCGTCAAAAGGCAATGAACCGGGTTAGAGAATACCGGGATATTGTAAATCTTGATCCCTATCGGCTGCATTATCATATCATGCCTCCTGTCGGACTGCTGAATGATCCGAACGGGTTCGTTCAGTGGAAAGGGGTTTACCATCTTTTTTATCAGTGGATGCCTTTTAAAACGGGGCACGGAGCAAAGTTATGGGGACACTACTCTTCAACAGATCTCGTGAACTGGCGGCATGAAGAGATCGCCCTCACGCCGAGCGACTGGTTTGACAAAAATGGTTGTTATTCAGGAAGCGCGATCGCTGAAAATGATGTGCTGCACCTGTTTTATACGGGGAATGTCAGAGACGCCGAGGGAAATAGGGAGACCTATCAATGTCTCGCTGTCTCAAAAGATGGCATCTCGTTTGAAAAGCAGGGGGTTGTTGCAAGGCTTCCGAAAGGATATACGGCTCATTTCCGCGACCCGAAAGTATGGAAAAAGAACGGCATCTGGTACATGGTACTCGGCGCCCAGACTGAAAATCTTGAGGGCAGGGCGGTGCTGTTTCAATCGGATAATTTGCAGGACTGGCAGTTCCTTGGCGACATCACAGGTTCAAATACAGATCAGCTCGAGGAATTCGGCTATATGTGGGAATGCCCTGACATGTTCGAACTGGACGGCAAAGACGTCTTAATTGTCTGCCCGCAAGGCCTTGAAGCAGAAGAGATGCGCTACCAAAACGTCTATCAGTCAGGCTATTTTGTCGGTGAATTGAACGAGCGGAAACCCGGGTTTACACACGGAGATTTTGAAGAGCTTGATCGAGGCTTTGACTTTTATGCGCCGCAGACAACAAAAGACGAATCAGGCCGGAGGATATTGGTTGCCTGGATGGGTGTTCCAGACCAGGATGAACAGAGCCAGCCGACGATTCCGCATCAATGGGTGCATTGTATGACATTGCCGAGGGTATTGCATTTACAAAATGATAAAATCGTTCAAAAACCGGTCGCGGAGCTTAGAGCGCTCCGCCAAAACGAAAAAAACGCGGCAATATCACTTAATCAAGGCACCGAAAAACTGGACATTGTTCAACCGGACAAAGCCGAACTTTTCATCAGCCCGCAACTTATTGAAGAGAGCTTTGAGATTTCCTTCAGGGGTGCCGCGCGACTCATTTACAATAAAGCAGACGGCATCATAACCTTGGAGAGAAACAGTTATGTTGATGAAAGAACGGAAGCCAGACAGTGCCGTCTGCATGAGCTTCGCGATTTAAACATCTTTTTAGACGCGTCTTCTATTGAAATCTTCGTCAATGGGGGAGAGGAAGTCTTTACGGCAAGATATTTTCCTTACCCGGGAAATAATGATGTTTGGATCAGTGCCAGAAAAGAAATCATAATGAATGTGACATCCTGGACGATGGCATAAAGGGCGTGGCTGCGGTTTGCTATTTTCTGTACAATCCCTTTATGATATGCTTTTTTTAGAGAGAGTGCAGTGATAAAGGGGTTGTTTTTTTGGATCAAAACCAGCAGAAGTTGACAGCCGTGCGTTTGAAAAAAATAGCGGATCATATTGAGGATACGAGAGAGGAATACAATGGTTTGCTTCTTCAGATGAAGAAGCTGATCGGCGGTATTGAAGATAAAACAATTCCGAATGATGAAGAAGTACAAAAGAAACTTCGAGACACTTATGAACAAATGAAAGAATATGCTCTTTTTGTGGAATCGATCGAGACGTTTTTAAGATCATCTGCAAGAACGATCAAACGGGAAAGCTAAAAAAAAGCCCCTTTTATGTAAAAGGGGCTTTTTTTATTTGCCGCTGAGTCGCAAAGCGGAGTGCTTCGTCGGACCGACGTATTGATTCAAACGGAATGATCCGCGAATCGCTTCCGTAATAAACGTTTTTGCAGAATAAATGGCTTCTTTTACATTTGAACCTTTGGCAAGTTCAGCCGTAATCGCCGCGGAATAGGTGCAGCCCGCCCCGTGTGTGTATGGGGTGTCAATTCTTTCTCCTTCGATGACCTCTGCATTCCGGCCGTCAAATAATACGTCTACCGCTTTTTCGTGATTCAGTTTGCCTCCCCCTGTAATGAGGACGTGTTCGGCGCCGAGGCCGTGAATGGCCTTTGCCGCTTCCTTCATTTGTTCAACCGTTTTAATTTCCCCAAGTCCGCTGAGCTGGCCGGCTTCAAAAAGATTTGGCGTAATGACCGTGGCAAGCGGAGCCAAAAGCTCTCTTAAAGCCTTTGCGTGTTCGGGATACAGCACTTCATTTGCCCCTTTACATACCATAACAGGATCAATGACGACATTTTTCATGCTGTGCTTCTTGATGGTGTCTGCCGCCAATTCAATGATGTCAACGGTCGGAAGCATGCCCGTTTTCATCGCATCTACACCGATGCCGTCCACAATCGTC
This sequence comes from Bacillus haynesii, assembly GCF_001969855.1. GTDB lineage: Bacteria > Bacillota > Bacilli > Bacillales > Bacillaceae > Bacillus > Bacillus haynesii. Next base: position 121,853 of record NZ_MRBL01000001.1, on the reverse strand, counting down.
GACAGCTGGGCGCGGATGACTTCCGTATCAACTGGGAATACCTGATGATTCCAATTGTTCTCAGGATCCATGGCGACAACAACCGTAAGGGCCGTCATTCCATAGACGTTCTTTTCCTGGAACGTTTTTAAGTCCGCCTGAATGCCGGCGCCTCCGCTTGAGTCAGAGCCGGCGATTGTCAGTGCTTTATGCATTGTCATGTTCAGTCAATCCTCCACGATAAGAGATTCCATCCAAAGTTGGCTTATTACTTATTATAGACAGCTTTTCGCAAGATCACAATGAAATGGCTGCCGCTTTATAGTGCAGCGGTCCTCTGCCAAATTTCGTGAATGGATTGGCATAAAAAACCAAACCATCTTTTGATCCATGTGAAATCATTCGCATTATGATTTAATATGTTTAGAATGAAATAAGAAGGAGCGTATATCACAAACATGAACTTATCTATCGTAGTTGTTACGCATAATCGGATCACCGCTTTGTGCGAATTGCTTGAATCCATTACAAAACAGTCTGTTGCACCGTTTGAAGTCATTATTGTAAATGATGCCGGGGAGAGCGTCGACTTTGTTGAGCGCCTTTATTCAGACCTTCCGATCAGAGTTATACTTCTGAAAGAAAACGTGAAGCATGTAAAAGCGAGAAATATGGGGGTGAAAGAAGCTTCCGGAGATGTTATTATGCTGTGTGATGATGATGATTTTTTCACTCCGTGTCATATGGAAAGAATGTTGATTGAGCTGGAGACCGCTGATTTTGTTTATTCGGATGCTGAGATTGTGTCTTTCGAAGAAAAAGAGGATAAAAGAATTCCAATAAGCCGTTATCTTTTTGCGTATTCCTTTAACTTGGATGAAATGAGGAAGTTTTCTACATATGTTCCTTCAGGAAGTATGTACAAACGATCTCTTCATGACGAAATCGGCTATTTTGATCCTGACGTCCACAATTATTGGGATTGGGACTTTTTCCTGAGAGCCGCTGAGCGGTTTCGCGTGAAAAGGGTTCCTTTCGCAAGCGTAATCTATGCGTTTTCAGACCAGGGTGACAACCAGTCCGGAGATCTTGGCGGAATGAGGCAGTATTACTTGGATGTCTTGAGTGAAAAGCATCAGCTTGGCAAGCTGCCGACAAAGAACTTTTTCGTGCTTCTCGAAGAACCTGCCATGAAAAAAAGGGAAGCGGAAAGCGAAATCGTCTGGGACGGAAAACCGGTCACATCCAGGCTCACTGCTGCAAGACAATTGAATTAAGGAGGCCTGAACATTGAAACAGATTTTGAATGACAGTTGGTGGCAACAGCTGAAGGACGAGTTTAATAAGCCTTACTATCAAGAACTGAGGGAAATGCTGAAAAGGGAGTATGCAGAACACACCGTATATCCTGAACCGAACGATATATACAATGCTTTGCATTATACTTCCTATGAAAATGTTAAAGTCGTGATTCTCGGCCAGGATCCGTATCACGGTCCGGGTCAGGCCCATGGCTTAAGTTTTTCCGTGCAACCCGGTGTCAATCCACCGCCTTCTTTGAAAAACATTTTTATAGAATTGCAGAATGACATTGGCGCCGATATCCCCAATCACGGTTCTCTCGTCAGCTGGGCTAAGCAAGGCGTTCTGCTGCTGAACACCGTTTTGACCGTGAGACGGGGCCAGGCAAATTCGCATAAAGGAAAAGGCTGGGAACAGCTGACAGACAGTATCATAGATGTTTTAAACAAAAGAGATAAGCCGGTCGTTTTTATTCTCTGGGGCCGGCATGCCCAAATGAAAAAAGAACGAATCGATACATCCAAACATTTTATTATCCAATCGCCGCATCCGAGCCCATTCTCGGCTAGAAACGGGTTTTTTGGGAGCAGACCGTTTTCAAGAGCCAATCAGTATTTGAAACAAATCGGGGATGAGCCGATTAATTGGTCCCTTCCGAATCTTTAAAATCGCGAGAACCGCTAAAAAAGCGGTTCTTCGTTTGTCTCGCTTCTATCTGAGAAGTTTTTTGATGATCCGCAGTCCGTTTTTCGATGAAGGATAACGGAATGAAATGTCAAACAGGTTTGTCTGTTTTAAAACGCTTTTTTCATGGGAAAACGTCTTAAAGCTGTGATACCCATGGTAACTTCCGATTCCGCTTTCACCTACACCGCCGAAGGGTAGGTAAGGTGTGGCTGTGTGCATCAGCGTGTCATTGATGCATCCCCCGCCAAATGAAATCCGGCTGAGGATGTGCTTTTGTACCGGTTTTTCATTCGTAAACAAATAGAGTGCGAGCGGTTTAGGGCGACTTTGAACCATTTGGATAACGTCTTCGATTGTTTCATAGCCGATGACGGGAAGGATCGGTCCGAAAATCTCTTCCTGCATGACCGGCGATTCCCAGTCAGGTTCATCGATAATGGCCGGAGCAATTTTGAGTGCGTCTCTTTGATATGTTCCGCCTGTGACGATATTCTCATTGTGTAAAAAGCGGATTAACCGTTCGAAATGACGTTTACTTATAATTTTTCCGTACGCCGGATGGCTTTCCGGCTCTTCTCCGTAAAATGTTTGAATCGTTTGTTTCAGAGCGCGTATCAGCTCGCTTTTTACATCTTTGTGTACGAGCAGATAGTCAGGCGCGATGCACGTCTGTCCTGCGTTTGTCAGCTTTCCGAAAACAATCCTTTGAGCCGCAAGCTTGAGATCAGCATCCTTGTGCACGATGCAGGGGCTTTTTCCGCCAAGCTCGAGGGTGACTGGAATAAGCTGTTTTGCTGCAGCTTCCATGACAACTTTGCCCACGGGAACACTGCCCGTAAAAAAGATATAGTCAAATTTTTGCCGCAAAAGCTCTTGATTCGTCTCCACTCCCCCCTCCATAACGGACACATATTCGGGCGGAAAGCTTTCCTTGATCATTTCGGATATGACGCTTGATACGGCGGGAGCAAGCTCAGACGGTTTGATGACGGCGGTATTCCCCGCAGCAAGTGCGCCGATCAGGGGCGAGACGGCAAGCTGAAACGGATAGTTCCATGGCGCGATGATCAGGACCGTGCCGTAGGGCTCCGGAATGACGATGCTTTTTGAACCGATATGCGAGACGGCCGTTTTCGCCTTTTTCGGTTTGGTCCATTTTTTTAATCGTCTGCTGATAAAGCGGATTTCTTCCAGTACAATGCCGATTTCCGTCATATAGGCTTCGTGCTCTGATTTATTAAGATCTTTCTGAAGAGCCTCAAGTATGTCCCCTTCATATTTTTTTACAGCATCTTTAAGAATGTTGAGCTGTTCCAGACGATTTTCAACAGCGAGTGTTGCCCCGCTTAAAAAATATCGCTTTTGCTCGGTAACGGTCGTTTCGATAGGGGGTGTTTGTTCTGCCATTCCCTGTTTCCTTTCGCTTTTAGAAATTCGAGTGAAGTTTTTTTCATTATGTGTGACAGCCTTTTCAGCTGTCAACTTTTGGCCGGAAGAAAATCGGTGTTTTCACCCGCATGTGCCCGTAGATATCTTTTTTTGAAATGTAAAAGACCATATTTCATAGCGGGAGAGGCAATTTTTCGCAACGGATATTTTAAAAGTGCATTCGGCATGAGAGAAGTTAATTTGGTAAAATGAAATGGAAACTGAAAAACGGTTTGGAGGATCGATTTGATGAACATACATATATCAAGTTTGCTGCAGAAGATGGAGGACGAATTGAAAAAAGCAAAGGAATGCAACCAGGAAAACGAATTGAAAATGCACATCGCGGTGATCCGCTCCCTTTGCGACGTCATTGTTGAACCGCAGCAGCGGCCGTCCGTCCAGTCTTCGCCTTATGTTCAAACGGCCAATAAACCATCGAGCGATCAGCTGATGCTAGAAAAAATGATGGGGAGCGCCGGTGCTGAACAATACAAAAAACAAGAGAAACAAAAGCATGAAGATGACGGCAACGGAGATTCTATTTTTGATTTCTAGACGCCGTCCGGCTGTTGTAAAAAAGAGAGGTTGATCAACTTGAAACTGCTTTTTGGGGCTTTACAATGGACGGCATTTATTATTGCGTCCGCAATCGTGGTGCCCATTGCAATCGGTCAGTCATTCGGGCTGAACCAGGCAGAGACCGCAGGGCTGGTTCAAAGCACTTTTTTCGTGCTCGGCACAACGGCTTTTATCCAATGTTTATTGGGACACCGCCTGCCGATTAATGAGAGTCCGGCTGGTCTCTGGTGGGGCGTATACACGATTTATGCCGGTCTTACAGGGACCGTATTTGCGACTCATATCGAAACGCTCCAGGGGCTGCAGGGAGCGATGCTGTTAAGCGCGGTTTTCTTCTTTATTTTTAGTTTGTTTAAAGTCATTGATAAGCTGGCTGTGATGTTTACTCCTGTTGTGACGGGCATTTATTTACTGCTGCTGGTCATCCAGCTGAGCGATCCGATCGTTAAAGGTGTCATGGGGATCGGCTACCGGAAAAACGAGGTCGATATACCCGTGTTTTTGCTGGCGGTTGTGATTATGCTGGCTACGTTTCTGATGAGCAGGTCAAACATTCCGGTTCTTAAGCAATATTCAATTTTAATTGCACTTTTCGGCGGCTGGGTTTTATTTGCCGTATTTGGCGTGGCGAAGGCGCCTGAACGTGCGAACCAGCTGTTCCATCTTCCTGATATTTTTCCTTTCGGGATGCCGCTGTTTGACAGCGGATTAGTCGTTACTTCGCTGTTTATTACAGTTTTATTAATCGTCAATATGCTCGCCAGCATACGGGTGGTTGAAGGAGCGGTCAGACAGTTTGAGAAGCTGGAAGAGAGGAAGCGGGCCCGTCCGGCCGGATTTATCGCCTCCGTCAGCCATTTGCTGAGCGGTGTGCTCGGAGCTGTAGGGACGGTGCCGATATCCGGGGCGGCCGGGTTTATTCAAACGACGAGAATGTCTTCAAAAAAACCGTTTTTGCTCGGGAGTCTGATCGTGATCGTCATCAGCTTCTTCCCGCTGGTCATGAATACTTTTGCCAGCCTGCCGTCTCCGGTCGGTTTTGCGGTGAACTTCGTCGTGTTTTCAACGATGGTCGGCCTGGCATTTGCTGAATTCGATTCTTATGAAAAGGACGAGGCCGGCCGCGTCCGTTTTGTTACCGGGATTGCGCTCCTTGCCGGTGTGGGGGTTATGTTTGTACCTGAAAGTGCTTTGGAAGGAATGCACCCTGTTTTTGTTTCCATTTTAAGCAACGGGCTTGTCCTTGGAACAATTGTAGCGATTGCTGCGGAACAGATACAGCTTAGGAAAAAGAAATATGACAATATCGTGTCATGAGATTTGCAAACGTTGAAATTCAAAGCGTGTACGCTATGATGATAAAAGAAAGGCGGGCGATTTGATCGTGAAATTATTTTTAATTTTAGGTGCTGTCAATGCTATGCTTGCGGTTGCTTTAGGGGCGTTCGGAGCCCATGGTCTTGAAGGGAAAATTCCCGAGAAATATTTGCAAATCTGGCAGACCGGCGTCCAGTATCATATGTATCATGCGCTCGGTTTAATTGCCGTCGCGCTCATCGCGGCAAAACTGACAGATGCGGGAAGCGTATCTGCGGCAGGGTGGCTGATGTTTGCCGGAATCGTTTTATTTTCAGGAAGTTTATATGTCCTCAGCCTTACGCAAATCAGCGTCCTCGGTGCGATTACTCCGCTGGGCGGCGTGGCGTTTATTGCCGCATGGATCATGATCATTGTCTCAGCGGTCAAATACTTGTAGTTGTACTAAAAAAGCCAATCTCCTGAAAAGGATTGGCTTTTTTTATTTTAACAGGGGCTGATTCATGGTAATTTAATGTTATGACCAGGGCGAAAGACCCGGCTTTTGCATTTTGACAGAAGGGATGTGCACGGCGGAGGACCGGTCTCCGTTCAAACGATGAAAATTAAAGTGATCATTGCGGATGACAATTCATTCATAAGAGAGGGCATGAAAATCATATTGAGCACTTATGATGAATTTGAAGTGCTGGCGACGGTGGAGGATGGCTTACAGGCAGTCGAATTTTGCCGCGGCCAAGCTGTGGATATTGCATTGCTTGATGTCCGCATGCCCAACATGGATGGAGTGGAAGCTGCGCGGTTCATTTCAGAAACGGGCGCTAAGCCTTTTATCTTAACAACGTTTGATGACGACGAATACATCGTCGCTGCGATACGGAACGGAGCAAAAGGTTATTTGCTGAAAAATGCCGAGCCCGAGCGAATCAGAGACGCGATTAAAAGTGTGTTCAACGGCCATATTGTGATGCAGGATATCATCCTCGACAAGATTAAGTCCAATTTGGCGGATCATAAAGAAGCGGAACCTAAGATAGACGAAAGCCTGTTTACCGAACGCGAGCTCGGGATTATGGCGCTGATCGCCAGAGGGCTGTCCAATAAAGAAATTTCGAAAGAACTGTTTATCTCTGAAGGTACGATCGCCAATTATATTTCCTCGATCTTGGGGAAAACAGGGCTTGAACACCGGACACAAATTGCAATTTATTATTTAACCGGAAAAGTTAACTTTTAACCTGGGGGATCACCATGGAATTGCGGATTATGACCGGTAAACTGATTTTGTTGGGATTTATCATCTATCAATGCGTTTTTTCGGAAATTGACAATCTGCCGTGGCTTGTGTTCAGCCTTCTTGTTTACGTCTGTATCAACCTCGGGATTGCGATTTTACCTAAAGGAAAAACAAAAAAGCTTTTTATTCTCATTTCTGTCATCATTTCAATCGTTTCTTATGCAGAAGTGCACCCCCTATTTATTTTATTCCTTCCTTTTACCCTGTGTGAAGGAGCAGCCGATTTCGGACTGCCGAAGTGGTTGGTACTTGCCGCTTCAATCGTTCCGGTTTTGTTTATTAATGAAAGCATCTTAGCGGTCTACGCGTTGACGGCCGCTTTTCAATTTTTGCTATACTGGGCCGCAAGTCATGATGCAGCGCGGATTGCAAAGCTTGAACATCATATTGATCAAACGAGAAGAGACATGCAGAAGCTAACAAACATCCTGCGTGAAAACAAAGAGTTTATCAGACAATCCGAATATACGTATAAGCTTGAGGAGCGCAACCGGCTTTCCCAGGAAATACACGATAAAATCGGCCATTCCATAACAGGAGCGCTGATTCAGCTCGAAGCGGCGAAGCGCGTTCTTGACATAGATAAGGAAAAAGCTTCCGAGCTCCTACAAAATGCGATTAACATCTCCAAGGACGGGATCGAAAACATCAGATTGACGTTAAAAAGCGTCAAGCCGCCCTCAGAACAGATGGGTATCCACAGATTGAGGCTGTTTATCGATGAATGTTCGGCGCAGTACCATATGAATATTTCATTTTTGCATAAAGGCGATTTGGATGTTATTTCTCAGATTCAATGGAAGATTATTTTTGAAAATATCACCGAAGCGCTGACAAACTCGGTGAAATATGCTGAGGCGACACATGTATCCATCTATATTCATGTGCTGAATACGCTCATTAAAGCCGAAGTGAAAGACAACGGAAAAGGGCGGCAGAAAATTAAGAAAGGGATGGGGATCATCGGGATGGAGGAACGGGCCGCTTCTGTTAACGGAAAGGTGATCGTTGACGGTTCGAACGGCTTCTCTGTCACCACTCTGCTGCCCAAGCATGAATGATTTCATGAATTAAATATGAATTTTCTCATGTGAAAAAGATGAAATGCTGCACTGCCGCACCATTCATCTTTTTTTTATAATGAAATCAAAATGAGGTGAGAACATGAATGTATTGGAAATCCAGCATCTGACGAAAAAATTTGGCGACTTCGTTGCCGTCGACAATATATCACTCTCGATCGAAGAGGGCGAAATATTTGGATTGCTCGGGGCAAACGGGGCGGGAAAGAGTACGACCATTCACATGATCTCGAGTTTGCTGAGAAGCAATGAAGGCGAGATTTTGATTCTCGGAAAAAACATTGCGAAATACCGCAAGTTCGCCAAGATGAATATCGGCATTGTTCCGCAGGATCTGGCCATTTACGAGGATTTAACGGCATATGAAAATGTGAAGTTTTTTGCCGGGCTCTATGGTCTGCGCGGGGCCCATTTACACAATCGGGTTGAAGAAGCATTGCAGTTCGTCGGTTTAAGCGATAAGCATAAAAGCTTTCCGAAAAATTTTTCCGGCGGTATGAAAAGAAGGCTTAATATCGCCTGCGCGATTGCCCACAGGCCAAAGCTGATCATCATGGACGAACCGACGGTTGGAATTGATCCGCATTCGAGAAATTATATTTTGGAATCCGTCAAAAAGTTAAATGCGATGGGATGTACGATTATTTACACGAGCCACTATATGGAGGAAGTTGAAGAGATCTGTACGCGGATCGCCATCGTTGATCACGGAAAAATTATCGCCGAGGGAACGAAGGAGCAGCTGAAATCGATCATTACCAATACAAAAGATATTCAGGTCGTTCTTAAATCGGCAGAAAATATCGATATCGGCGAACTGAAAACGATCAGCGGCGTGGAAGCGGCTGCTCTTGAAGACAATACGATCAAAATCAACTCGGATGCAGGCGTCAACAATTTAAACCAGATTATTGAAAAGCTGATGAAAAACGGGGCCGAGATTCGTTCATTGGAAGAGAAAGCGCCTAATTTGGAAACCGTGTTCCTGACCTTGACCGGAAGACAGTTGCGCGATTAGAAAGGAGGTCCAAGGTTTGAATACACTCATCATTGCGAAAAAAGAAATTGTATCGGCTTTTCGGGACAAACGGACGTTCCTTTTTATGCTGGCATTTCCGATTGTACTGATTATGATTTTGGGTACAGCGCTGACGAACGCTTTCGATCAGCAAGTAGTAGCGGTCGGCGAGGTTCATGTCTTGTATAAAGACAAGTCTGACGGAGCGTTTTCGCAAGGTTTTAAAACATTCACAAAGGAAGCGAAAACATCCGGCGTTCATTTTAACAAAGTATTGTCCGATATGGATGAAAAACAAGAAATCAAACAGGGGAACTACGATGCTTATCTTGAGATCGAAAACAGCGGCATCAAACTTTACCAAATGGGTAAAAACAGTATGAAAAACAGCATTATTCAAGGAATGCTTTCCGCGTTTGCTAACCGGTACAATGCCGCAGCGGAGATCATCAAAGCCGCTCCCGAGCAAGCGGGTGCCGTGCTCGGTGACACACCGGGCGACAATTATATCAAAGAGACGTCGCTCAGCTCAGACAGGCGGCCGAGCTCCATAGATTATTACGCGGTTACCATGACCACTCTGATCGCGCTTTACAGTGCACTAAGTGCCAGCTATTTAATAAGGGGAGAGCGGCTTGGAAAAACAGCCGACCGGCTGATCGCGGCACCGGTTCATAAAGGCGAAATTTTTGCCGGCAAGCTGATCGGCAATCTTGTGACAAACGGATTGTGTATTTTTGCCGTCGTCGCAGTCAGCAAATACGTATTTAAAGCGGACTGGGGAGAGCATCTCGGGCTTGTAGCGGCCGTGCTGTTCAGCATCGTATTGTTTGCCGTATGCCTCGGCCTTGGCGTCAGTTATTTGACGAGAACGGGGGAAGCGGCGGTGGCGATCATTAACGTGTTGATTCCGCTGGTTGCATTTTTCGGAGGCGCGTATTTTCCTGTCGACGGTGCGGAAGGTGTTTTAGCTTTGATCAAAGACCTGTCTCCGCTCGCCTGGACGAACGAAGCTATTATGAACATCATATTTGCGAACGATCTAGCGGCAGGGCTGCCTGCCATCTTGCTGAACATCGGCTTATCCCTGTTATTTCTGCTGATTGCCGTTGTCTCATTGCAGAGAAGGGAGGGGCTGTAAGATGAAAGAAATGCTATGGCTTGTCAAAAACACACTGAATGTCACCTTTAAAAAGAAGATCAATATCTTTCTGTTTGTATGTCTGCCTTTGCTAGGCATATTCGTATTGCTTTTGACAGAGGGAGGTATGGGCAAGACGGATTTGCGCGTTGGAATCATCAATCATGACGGCGGACGAATTGCCGAAGATACCGAGGATTTTTTGAAGGGGATTGAAAATGTCAACATCAGCGCGGTCAGTGAAGCAGAAGGGAAAAGTCAAGTTGCGTCAGGAGAGCTTGATTGCGTCATTACGTTTGAGCAAGGCTTTTCTCAAAGCGTGCAGAGCGGAGAACCGGCTCACATCGCAATCGCCTCTGTCAAAGGTGCTGAAATTACCGGATTTGTGAAAGCGTATGTCTATCATTATATTGATAATATCGCCGCAATCGGCAAATCGGCGCAGGGGAATGAAAAGCGCTTTGAGGAAATGTATAAAAATTACCGGAGTTCTGAAACGGGTGTCAAAACATATACGATTGAAGACACGGCGAAAAATAAAAATATGACGGAGCGGACGGTCGGTTTTCTGCTGATGGCGATGCTTTTTTCAGCGGGAAGCTTAACTGAACTGTTAGTGAAGGAAAAAGAGAACAGAACGTATTTCAGGCTTTTGACCACACCGATAACGTCAAGGCAGTACGTCATGTCCAATGTGGCCGTCAGTATGTCTGTCATCACATGCCAAATCTTTTTAACATTGATGATGGTGAAATATGTTTTCCGGATGGAAACCGGCATCTCATTTTGGGAGATGGCAGCGGTGCTGCTGATCTTTGCGCTAAGCGCGGTCGGCCTGGCATTGATCACCGTCGTCTTTGCAAACAGCTCCAAGTCATCCGGGGTATTGCGAAATTTGATTTTTATGCCGACGATCATGCTGTCGGGATGTTTTTGGCCGGTTGAAATCATGCCGTCTTTCGCACAGCGAATCGCGGACTTTCTTCCGCAGCGGTGGGTGTTGGATACGCTGGCAAAATTACAGGATGGACAGCAGCTTCAAGATCTGTACTTGAATATCATGATCCTGTTTGCTTTCGCTGCTGTCTTTTTCCTCATCGTCATTTACAAATTCAAACGCAGTAATGATGTGAGAAACTTCGCTTAATATCTATAAAAAAAGGGTTCGGTTTTAGTTAAACCGAACCTTTACCTTGGTGTATAGGAGGCCATTGAATACGGATAATCATAAGTGATCGGTTCATCAAATGTAATATAGTCAAGATACACCATCAGCAGCAAATAGCGTGTGCCTGTTTTTCTGTCGCTTAAAATGATGTGGTCGCGGCCGGCTGCTTCAATTTCTCCCCGAAAGACTTTCGCATTCCATTCCGGATTGTTTTCGAATGTCATATATACGGTTGCTACTTTTCCGCGATTGAGCCGCAAAATATTTTCAATATAGGATTGCTCAAGCGGCAGCATGCCGGGGATACTCGGTGAAGTCTGCTGTGCTGAAGGCATCGGAGGGACCTGGACTCCTGCCGGCTGCGGCTGGAACAGCTGTGGGCTTGGCTGCTGATACGATTGCTGCCCTCCCATTTGGGTGAAAGGCTGCTGTCCCTGCTGCTGATACATTTGCCCCATCTGCGGATAAGGGTTGGGCCCCATTTGCTGCCGGAAATCCGGCATTTCAAGCTCCTGAAGCGGCTGAAATTGATTTTTTTTAAATTTCATCTCGTTCCTCCTCATTTCATTGTGTCAAAGTCATGCCTACCATCCATACATGAGGAATGATAAAGTGCTGCTATGAAGACGATCCGGCTGAAAAAGCTGGGGGATGACTCAAGATGATAGATCAATATTTCCCATCCCTTTTACAGTATGAACGGGTGGGGGCGAATATGACGACACATCATGTTAGGAAGAGAAAAACAAAAAGACCGCTCGCGAAAAGAGCGGTCTTTCTCCATATTAACCTGTAATCACTTCATCTTCGGGATGGCGGATCGGCGCCTTCTTCGGCTTGGCCAGTGTAAACGCCATGGTCAGAGGCCCGACGCGGCCGATGAACATCATCACCATAATAACCGCTTTGCCTGCAGTCGTTAAATCAGGTGTCAGCCCCATCGACAGGCCGACTGTTCCGAAAGCGGAAAATACTTCAAAGACAATTTCCAAAAATGGGGCATTTTCTGTGATCGTCAATATAAATAATGCGAAAAGCACGAATAAAAAACTGATGACGATAATGGCCAAAGCTCTTAAAATGGTTTTCATTTTAATTGCTCTGTTGAACACAACCGTCTCGCTCTTCCCCCTTAAAAAGGTGATCGTCGCCAAGATCATCACGATAAATGTTGTCAATTTAATTCCGCTTCCTGTTGACGCGCTTCCGGCTCCGATAAACATCAAAACAATGGTTAACAGGAGGGACGGCGTTGTCATCTGGGCGATATCAAGTGTATTGAATCCGGCAGTTCTCGGTGTCACACCTTGGAAGTAAGCGCCCCACATTTTGTCAGCCAAAGGCAGTCCGCCGAGCGTACCCGGATTTGAGTATTCCAAAATAAAAATCAGCAAGGCGGCTGTCGTATTGATGATCAATGTTCCCATGATCATGAGCTTGGAATGCAGCGATAATTTCCGGAAGTTTCGCTTTGTCCATAAATCCAGCAGAACGGTAAAGCCGATCCCCCCTGTAATGAAAAGGCCTGTGATGACAAGGTTGACAATCGGGTCGCCGACATATTGAGACAAGCTGTCCGGCCACAGGGAGAACCCTGCATTGTTAAAGGCTGAAATCGTGTTAAACAAACTATGAAACAAGCCTTTTTGCAAACCGTATTCAGGAACCCATCTGATCGAAAGGATCAGAAATGCCACAAATTCTATGACAATCGTGAAAATAAACAGATGCTTGACCAAGCGGACAAGCCCGCCTAAAGAAGTCTGGTTAAATGCTTCTTGAACGAGAATCCGCTGCTGCAAGCCGATTTTTTTGCCGATCATCATGACGATGAGGACGGCAAATGTCATTAAGCCGAGCCCGCCGATTTGTATCAGGCACATAATAACTGTTTGTCCGAACACCGTAAAATCTGCCCCTGTATCGACAACGACAAGGCCTGTTACCGTAGTTGCTGAGGTGGCCGTAAATAAAGCATCCACCCATGAGATGTAAGTAGTGGAGGCACCGGGCAGCTTCAATAAACAGGCGCCGATGGCAATGATAATCAAGAAACTGAGGGCCAACGTCTGCGGCGGACTAATATTGATGATCTTCCCTTTTACAAGATTTGAAGAAACAAATTTAGGCATTTTTTCGTTCCTTTCTTCATCCATTCAGTCAAAACATGAATGGAGAAAAAGCAAGGTTATGTCAATCATAAACGCGGTTCGTGGTGTTTCAATAATGTCAATAATGTACAGCCAGATACATCGTTTGTCAACAAAAAATCAGGAGAATGAAGAGAAGGGAAGCGGGCAGGCCTTTTGTCCTTTACTAAAGCACAGCGGAGAAAATCAAGAGGAACAACGCCTGGTTAAATTCTATTATTTTGCATTTCTTTTAAAAATATGACATGGAAAACATTTACCATCTACAGAAAAAATGGTAGTTTTTAATAGAAATCACCAAAGTGCCGGCGCTTTGGAAAGAAGGCGTTGCTTGATTTTACGTCTTTCTTGCACGCTTTCGTCATGACGAATGATGAAAAAATGATGACTAGGGGGAATTGCTGTGTTGAAAAGAATGTGTCGTTCTAAATTGTCAATCTTGGCGGTTAGTCTCGTGATGATGGCTTCGATTTTTCTGCCCTCGTTCCAGGCCAGCGCTCAAACAACAAAAACTGAATCTGTCTACCGTCCGGCTGCGAGGGCTTCCTTGTATTCGGTGATAACAGGTGCCAGCAAACAGGAGTGGTCGTTCTCGGATATTGAGTTAACATATCGTCCTAATTCAATTCTGGCGCTGGGAACGGTTGAATTTACATTGCCGTCGGGATTTTCCGCAACAACGAAAGATACGGTGAATGGAAGAGCGCTGACAACGGGGCAAATTTTGAACAACGGAAAAACGGTAAGGCTGCCGCTTACAATTGATCTGCTGGGCATTGCGGAGTTTAAGCTGGTGTTGGCCAACAAAACGCTGCCTGCCGCAGGAAAGTATACATTCCGGGCGGAGAACAGAGTACTGGGGCTCGGATCGACTTTCTATGCCGAATCTTCAATCGAGGTGCAAAAAAGGGCGACTCCGCCTACACAGCCGTGTAACTGCAAGTAAATAGGCAAAAAAGCTCCAAAGACCTCGGTCTTTGGAGCTTTTTATCATTACACATGCAAAAATGCAGGCAGCTGTTCATTTGCGAGGCGGTTGCCGACAAAGAACGAGCCGAATTCACCGTAGCGGGCGCTTACTTCATCGAAGCGCATTTCATAGACGAGCTTTTTGAACTGAAGCACATCATCTGAAAAGAGCGTGACACCCCACTCATAATCGTCAAATCCGATTGAGCCGGTAATAATCTGCTTCACTTTGCCCGCATAGCCGCGTCCGATCATCCCGTGGCTGCGCATCAAGTTTCTTCTCTCTTCCATAGACAGCATGTACCAGTTGTCATCGCCCGATCTTCTTTTATCCATCGGATAGAAGCAGACATATTTGGCATTCGGCAGCTCAGGGTACAGGCGCGCACGCACTTGCGGATTTTCGTAAGGGTCTCCGTCTCCGCTTCCCATATAGTTGCTCAGCTCGACAACGGATACGTATGAATAGGCAGGTATCGTGTATTCAGCGAGTTTGGATTTATTGAACTCGAGTTCGATTTGATTTAATTCCTCCATCGTAGGACGCAAAATCATCAGCATGAAGTCCGCTTTCTGGCCGACGATGCTGTAAAGCGTATGGCTTCCGTTACCTTCTTTTTGAGCAGCTCCCCATTTTTCAAGAAGACCTGTAAATTCGCTGATAATGATCTGGCGCTCATCGCTTGAAAGCATTTTCCATGCGGACCAGTCCATTGTCCGGAAATCGTGAAGGGCATACCAGCCGTCAAGCGTTTGTGCGGCTTCGTTCGTTTTTTGCTGTTCGCTCATTTTGCAATCACTCCCAATTTGTATGTACTTGTCTTCATCATATCATAGTTTGCCGCGTTTTATCCGTTTAGAAGATTTGAACAAAAGGTGACATCTGTCGTATAACTGGGAAAGGCTGTTATATACTAATAGAAGTGTTTGAAGCCTTGCTGCACTTAAATTAATTAAAAAAAAGCGTTTAAAAAGTGAAAGCATTATAATAAAATACAGAAGGATTGAATTTATATCACAAAAGAGTATGCTTAATAGAGAAATGAAGTATTTGTGACACTTTCAAGGAGGGTATATAGTGGCAGATCTATTTACAACAGTGCAGGAAAAAGTAGCAGGAAAAGGAGTTAAAATCGTATTTCCGGAAGGTTTGGACGAGCGCATTCTCAAAGCTGTCAACGATTTGGCCGGAAACAACGTGTTAAAGCCGATCCTTGTAGGAAATGAGCAGGAAATCAAAGATAAAGCAAACGGGTTGAATTTGACGCTGGAAGGCGTTGACATATACGATCCTCATACATACGAAGGAATGGAAGACCTTGTTCAGGCTTTCGTTGAACGCCGCAAAGGAAAAGCGACGGAAGAACAGGCTCGCCAAATCCTTTTAGACGAAAACTACTTTGGAACGATGCTTGTTTATAAAGGGCTTGCCGACGGTCTTGTCAGCGGTGCGGCTCATTCAACAGCGGATACGGTTCGCCCGGCGCTGCAAATTATTAAAACAAAAGAAGGCGTGAAGAAAACATCTGGCGTCTTTATCATGGCGCGCGGCGATGAACAGTACGTATTCGCAGACTGTGCGATCAACATTGCTCCTGACAGTCAGGACCTTGCGGAAATCGCAATCGAAAGCGCGAACACAGCGAAAATGTTCAACATTGACCCTCGTGTCGCCATGCTCAGCTTTTCAACGAAAGGCTCGGCAAAATCAGATGAAACTGAAAAGGTAGCCAATGCGGTTGCGATCGCCAAAGAAAAAGCGCCTGAGCTTACACTGGACGGCGAATTCCAATTTGACGCGGCATTCGTTCCGTCTGTCGCTGAGAAAAAAGCGCCGGACTCCGTCATTAAAGGTGATGCAAACGTATTTGTTTTCCCAAGTCTTGAAGCGGGGAACATCGGCTATAAAATCGCTCAGCGCCTCGGTAACTTCGAAGCGGTCGGTCCGATTCTGCAAGGGCTGAACATGCCTGTAAACGACCTGTCCAGAGGCTGCAACGCCGAAGACGTTTATAATCTTGCGCTGATTACGGCCGTTCAAGCGCTGTAATTGCTTTTGAAAAAGGTGAACCTGAAGAGGTTCGCCTTTTTTTATGCTTCAATCGCTACATTCAGCAGAGATTCCGCCCCTTTCCGGCCGGGATCGAGAGGCGGCCACTGACAAAGGTCAAAAGGAAAATCGGAACCCGGGACAAGGCGGTCTTCTCCGACGAGCTTCTTCAAATATGCCGCGCTTTCTTCCTCCCACAGTACCCCATCAAACCAAAACTTCCGCAAATATTCGCGCGGCGGAGCCGAAAGCGATGAAGAAACGCCGGCCCATTTGTCATACCCTTTGTTCAGTCTTCCGATCTGATAAGGCAAAAAGCCGCCGCCGTGCGCCAAAAGAATTTTCACATTGCGAAAACGGTCTGTAAACCCGCTTAACAAAAGGTCTGCGGCACAAATCGTCGTTTCCCACGGAACGCCGATCAAGTTTGGCAGCATCCTGCGGCGGAGCCGCGGATCTTCAGAAAGGAGCGGATGGATAAAGATAATCGCTTTTCTTCTGTCAGCCGTTTCCCAAAACGGTGTGAATGCTTCGTCCGAGAGAAGCATTTGCGAAGCGCCGGGTCCGATAATCGCTCCTTTAAGCCCGTTGTTCATCGCTTCATTCAGGCGCTCGCTCGCCTTTGAAGGGCTGTTCAGCGGGACTGTGCCGAGGCCTGAGAGGCGGCCGTCGTGTTTTTTAACCCATCCGGCAAGCGCTTTGTTGTATACAAAGGACAATTCGTCTGTGATTTCTTCGGCGAAGTCATAAAGGAAAAGCTGGGGAACCGGCGATACCAATGAGTGTGTGACGCCGGCCTCCCGCTGGGCTTCCAAATATAAAGCCTCCTGATAGAAAAGCTCTTTTAATTCAAAGCCCCATTTGTGATTGACCGTCAAAAACTCCGCTTGGCAGCCAGCCTTTTTTTCGCGGATTGCGTGGACTCTCTTTTCATTGTCGTCCAGCCAAAGCAGCACATCGTGCGGTATAAAGTGCGTGTGAAGATCATACAAAGCCGATTCCCCCAATTTTTATATTCGTTTCCAGTACCCGATCCTTTCGGAAATATCCCGGGCCGCTTTTTTCACCTGGTATACGATTTTCGCCTGCCGGGCTTTTATACGATTAGCAGGGCCTACGACACTGACGGCGTACAACACTCGACCGGCGTGGTTTCTGACGGGAGCTGAGATTGATGTGACACCATCAATGAATTCCCCGCAACTGACGTCAAATCCGTTTTCTTTAACGGTTTTCAGCACTTCCCGCAATTTGTCCCCGTCTGTAATCGTTTGTTTCGTACAGGTTTTCAAGCCTTCCTTCACATACTCGTCCAATATGCCATCTTCGTCAAAGGCGAGAAGCACCTTACCCGAGCTTGTGCAATGCATCGGGTTTTGCCGCCCGATATATGAGAGAAGTTCGACCGGGCGGGGGCATTCCGTCCGATTGAGATAAACGACACTGAGACCGCGGCGCATCGCAATATGCGACGTTTCGCCGGTCTCTTCTGTCAGCTGTTTGAGGACCGGCTGGGATTCACGATTGATTTCAAGAGTGGAGTTGACAATGGTGTTTAACTGCAGGACCGATAAGCCGAGCTTGTATCTTCTGGATTCCGGGTCCTTCATGACAAACCCTTCGCTTTCCAATGTAGACAAAAGGCGCGAGACCGTGCTTTTTCCGAGGCCGAGCGATGAGGCGAGTTCGGTTAGTTTCTTTTCCGGTGTATCTAAGGTAAACGATTGAAGCAGCCGAAGTGCATTTTTTACTGAGCCGAGCAGCTGGTGGTCCTTTGTCTCAACAGTCATAGGTTCCTCAACTCTCTCCCTTGTTTTTGTTACCTTTTATTCCATAATATAACACGATCTGAAAAATAAAAAAGCGGAAAATATCAAATTTTCGGAAAAAATGTCCGGTTTGTTCCGCATAGAGGAACATTGCTGTTTTCTTGCTGTTTAAAATCATTTAATTTAATGGAAAGGATTTGAAAAGGAGGATGTTTGTAGAATATGAATGTTCAGACCCCATCGGCAAAACTCGTAAAACCTTTTGACTGTCAGCACTACATAAACGGCAGGTACTTTCCTTCAGAGAACGGCAGCACGTTTGACAACATCAATCCGGCCACACAGGAAATCATCGGAAGCGTTGCGGAAGGAGGCAAGAAAGAGGTCGATCTTGCAGTCGCGGCAGCCAGGCGTGCATTAAACGGACGCTGGAAAAACATGACCGCTGACGAAAGGATTCGGATCATCAGAAAGATCGGCGACATCATACTTGAGCGTAAAGACGAACTGGCAAGGCTTGAGACATTGGATACGGGAAAACCGCTTTCGCTCTCAAGCACTTTGGATATTCCACGCGCCGCTTTCAACTTTCATTTCTTTGCGGATTTTATGAGAGGAGCCGGAACGGAAGCATATCAAACTGACGATCTTGCAATCAATTATGCGATCCGCCGTCCGGTCGGCGTCGTCGGGCTGATCAATCCGTGGAACTTGCCGCTTCTTTTGCTGACGTGGAAATTGGCGCCTTGCCTGGCGGCGGGAAACACAGCCGTCATCAAACCGGCTGAACTGACGCCGATGACAGCCACCCTCCTCGGGGAAATCTGCCATGATGCAGGGATGCCTGACGGAGTCGTTAATATTGTCCACGGATTTGGGCCTGATTCCGCCGGCGCTGCGCTTTCTGAGCATCCTGATGTCGATGCGATATCTTTCACCGGAGAAACGACGACCGGCAAAGTCATTATGGAAGCTGCTTCGAAAACATTAAAGAAACTTTCCTTTGAATTGGGAGGGAAGAATCCGAACATTATTTTTGCCGATGCCGACATGGATGAAGCTGTCAGCACCTCATTGAAATCGAGTTTCGTCAACCAGGGCGAAGTATGCATGAGCGGCTCCCGCATCTATGTCGAGCGGGAAGCGTATGACGAATTTCTGAACAAGTTCGTTGAGAAAACGAAAAAGCTTAAAGTCGGCGATCCTTTTGATCCGGACACGAATATCGGCGCCTTGATTTCTTCTGAACACACCGAGCGTGTAATGAACTACATCGAATTGGCCAAACGGGAAGGCGGCGGTATTTTAACCGGAGGAAAACGCCCTGAAGGACAGGAATCCGGCTGCTTTCTTGAACCGACGATTATCACCGGACTTTCCCGCAATTCCAGGCTCATCAAAGAAGAAATCTTCGGCCCGGTCGTGACGGTGATTCCGTTCGACGATGAGGAGGAAGTCATTGCACAGGCTAACGACACACATTACGGGTTAAGCGCGACCGTATGGACGAACGACCTCCGCCGGGCGCACCGTGTAGCCGGGCAAATCGAATCGGGCATGGTGTGGGTCAACAGCTGGTTTCTCCGCGATCTTCGGACGCCGTTTGGCGGCATGAAACAGAGCGGGCTCGGACGAGAAGGAGGCATTCACAGCCTCGAATTCTTCAGCGAATTAACCAATATTTGCATCAAGCTGTAAAAGGGGGAAAACGGATGAATGCCGCAGCATTAAAAGATACGGCGCGTCTCTTGTATCTTGCCGAAACAGAGAAGCGCGAGGTTGAAAGAATCACAAAGGACTACCCGGAGCTGACCGTCGAAGAGGCGTATGCGATTCAAGAAGAGCTGATTCAGCTGAAATTATGGGATGGCAATGGCATTATCGGTCCGAAAATGGGCCTGACCAGCCGGGCGAAAATGAAGCAGATGAACGTCGAGGAGCCGATCTACGGTTATATTTTTGAAGATATGATCGTGCCAAACGGCGGAAGCATCCGGATGAACGAGCTGATTCACCCGAAGGTTGAAGCGGAGATTGCATTTGTGCTGGGGAAGGATATTGAAGGGCCGGGTGTTACAAAGGAGCAGGTCCTTGAAGCCGTTGCTGAATTGATTCCTGTTCTTGAAGTGATTGACAGCCGCTATGAAAATTTCTCATTTACCCTGCCTGACGTCATTGCGGACAATGCGTCATCTTCAAGAGTGGTGTTAGGTGAAAAAGTGAAGAAGCCGGACGATTTCAAGCTGGATGAAGCAAGTGTCTCTTTAATGATAAACGGCGAGGTCAAAGAGCGGGGCACTGGAGCAGCGGTTGTCGGACATCCCGCAAATTCGGCGGCCATGCTCGCCAACATGCTCTCCAGGAAAAAACAAAAGCTTGCGGCCGGCAGCATCATTTTAACGGGCGGTGTAACGGGAGCTGTCATGCTGCAGCCGGGCGACCGCGTTTCAGCACACGTAGAAGGGCTGGGAGATGTATCATTTTCAGTCCAGTCATAACCTGAGGTGATGATATGCCAATCGTTCATATTCAACTATTAGAAGGCCGGCCGCCTGAAAAGGTCGAGGAAGTCATTCAAAAAGTGACGGAAACGTTGAGCGCCACCCTTGATGCTCCGAGTGAAAACGTCCGCGTTCTTGTCACCGAAGTTCCTAAAAGCCACTGGGGCATTGGCGGAACACCGGTCTCAAAATTAAGACCTTAAAGAAGGCGATGGGAGGAATCGACATGTCAATCGAATTGGCGGCACTTGTGCCGCATACACCGAGGATGTGCTTTGAAGATAAAACCCCTGACTTCCAAAAAGAGCTGGTCAAAGGTATGAAGCGGCTCTCCGAGATCATTGAAAGAATTCAGCCTGATGCCGTTGTCCTGATTTCCTGTCACTGGACGTCAAGCTTTGACCATCTGATTGATGCAGCTCCCGACCATCAAGGCGTTTTAACAGCTTTGGAGTGCCCGAATTTAATTTCCGATGTTCCGTATTCTTACCCCGGGGACACTGAATTGGCGCTGCAATTGGCCGAAGCCGGCGCAGAAGGGGGGCTTTCCGTCATTCCTGTCAATGATCCAGCCTACTGCTGGGATTACGGGACGGTCGTTCCATTGCGCTATCTCATTCCAAAAGGGAATATTCCGGTCATCGATTTATCGGTTACATTGGCCGCGAACCTGGAAGAAACGTATTTGTGGGGCCGGCTTGCCGGAAGAGTGCTGAAAGAAAGCAGAAAGAAAACCGTGTTCATCAGCAGCGGGGCACTCAGCCATCATTTGGTGAGGGGGCCAGAATGTATGCCGACTTTGGCCGAACAGGCCCTCGATGCACAATTTTTAACTTATTTAACAGATAACGATCTTTTATCAGCTCAGCAGATGCTGCCTCAATATGCTAAAAACGCCGGGCTCGAAGCCGGCGGCCGCCACATCGCAATGCTTTTGGGTGTGCTTGAGGACGGATGTAAAAGCACATTTTACGGATACGGTCAGTCTTCCGGAAGCTCCAATGTCGTCATGGCATTCGAACCGGCGGGACAAAAAGCCCGCCCGCACGCTTTCAATGAAAAAGATACCGTGCGTTAAGCGGTTTTCACAATACGATAAGAATCGTGGAGGGGAACATGAAAAATCGTTCAGTTCATCCAGCAGAAGTCATGGCGGCCAGCAAATTCAACAAAGTGCACCTGACTGTTTTCCTGTGGTGTTTTTTCGCCATCGCCTTTGATGGTTATGATATTGCGATGTACGGCGTCAGCCTGCCATGGCTGATGGAGGAATGGAGCCTGACCGCCATTCAAGCCGGGGCGATCGGGAGCTATACGTTGATCGGCATGATGCTCGGCGCGCTTATTTTTTCGCCGATCGCAGATCAATACGGCCGCAAAAAGGTGTTAGGCCTCTGTATCTTTCTGTTCAGCCTGTTTACGGCATTAGCCGGGCTGATCGATTCTCCGCTTTTGTTTACGATCATGCGGTTTCTCGCTGCTCTTGGAATGGGCGGATTGATGCCGAATGCGATTTCGCTGATGACAGAGTATTCGCCGAAAAAAAATAGAGCGGTGATCGTAGCCGCTATGTATTGCGGCTATTCCGCAGGCGGCGTGCTGGCTTCCCTAGTCGGCATGTTCGCCGTGCCCGGGACAAGCTGGAGAGTGCTGTATCTGATCGGAGCCGTGCCGCTCTTCGTGCTCCCGTTCTTTTTCAGCCGGTTCCCCGAATCTCTGTCATTTTACGTTTTGAAGAAAAAGACGAAAGCGCTAGCTGAGATTCTCAACCAGGTGCATCCGGCGGGACGGTATAGGGAAGACGACAATTATCAAATCTCGCTGATTGCCAAAGAAAAGAAGGGCTTTCCGGTAAAAAAACTGTTCGAACAAAAACGTGCAGCGAGCACATTCGCATTCTGGCTTTCCGTTTTCAGCTGCCTTCTCATGGTCTACGGCTTGAATACATGGCTTCCGAAAATGATGCAGGCGTCAGGCTACGGGCTGTCATCAAGCTTGTCATTCAATCTGGCGCTGTGCAGCGGACAAGCCGCAGGAGCGGTATTCGGCGGATATTTGGCAGATAAAGCGGGCCATAAAAAAGTGCTTGCGGCTATGTATGTCATCGGGGCCTTTTGTTTTGCAGCGTTTGGAATGACGATGAACCCCGTTCTTTTATACTTGCTGATTGCCTTGGGCGGGGCATGCACTGTCGGAGCGCAAAATATCGCCAATCCTTATATTTCAGAATATTATCCGAAAGAAATCAGAGCGACCGGAATCGGCTGGGCGCTCGGGGTCGGCAGACTCGGAGCGATCATTGCGCCTTCGCTGTTTGCGTTGATTCTTGCTTCCGGGATGGAGCCGAAGCAGGCTTTCATGGTGTTTGCGATCCCGAGTATTTTTGCTGCACTCGGCATCATGTTCGTCCAAGAGAAACATGCTTCATTTGATTTTGTCGATAAGGAAAGCGCAGAGTTTACATTAGAAGCTACATCAAAACATGGATAAAGGGAGGGAACCATTTTGCGGACACAAGTGGGAATTATCGGAGCGGGGCCTGCCGGGCTTATGCTCGCAAATCTGCTCCACCGCCGGGGAATCGAAGCGGTCGTGATCGAATCCCGCTCGCGAAAGGAGATTGAAGAGACCGTCCGTGCAGGTGTTCTTGAACAGATGACGGTAGACTTGCTGAATGAAACAGGCGCCGGTGAACGGATGATGAAAACAGCTATGTTTCATCAAGGGATTGAGATCCGCTTTGGCGGCAAGCGGCACAGAATTGATATGCACAAGCTGACGGGAGGAAAGTACATTGCCATCTATCCCCAGCATGAAGTGATCAAAGATTTAATCGCCGTCCGCCTGCAATCGGGAGGGCGCATCGTTTTCAATGTGTCTGACGTCCGCCTGTCAAATATTGATACAGAAGCGCCTGTCATTACTTATCAGAATGAAAACGGCGATACAGAAGAACTGACCTGTGATTTCATCGCGGGGTGCGACGGCTTTCACGGGCCGAGCAGACAAAGCATACCGAAGGAGATCCGTAAAGAGTACGAAAAAGTGTACCCATACGGATGGCTCGGCATATTGGCCGAAGCCCCTCCGTCCTCGCCTGAACTTGTGTATGCCCATCATGAAGACGGGTTTGCCCTCGTCAGTACGAGGACACCGGAAATCCAGCGGCTTTACCTGCAAGTCAGTCCTTCAGATTCAGTCGCGAACTGGCCGGACGAAAGGATATGGGAGAAGCTTCACTTAAGGCTGTCGGCCGATGACGGGTGGAAGCTGACTGAAGGCCCGGTGATTCAAAAAAACATTGTCTCGATGAGAAGCTTTATATGCGATCCGATGCAATACGGCAGACTCTATTTAGCGGGGGATGCCGCGCATATTGTACCGCCGACAGGTGCGAAAGGCCTGAACCTTGCGATGGCGGATGTCCAGCGGCTTGCATGGGCGCTCGAAGACTATTACGAAGCCGGCAGAAGCGAACGGCTGGCCCGCTATTCTGAGGCTTGCCTCCGCCGCGTCTGGAAAGCTGAGCGCTTTTCCTGGTATATGACATCCCTGCTGCACCGCCATCACGGCTACACGCCATTTGATTACCAAATTCAATTGGCTGAACTTGACCATGTCACAACCTCAACAGCGGCCGCTCAAAGTCTTGCCGAAAATTATGTCGGGCTGCCGCTTGAATTCGGAGAACCATCTTTAAGCGTCACTTGAATGAAGGAGAAGCGCCGGAGAAAAGAAAATTTCCGCAACATGATTTCGTAAATGGTATAATGGATGTTGGCTGAAATGCATAACGAAAGGGTTTACAATATATATGGCAAAGCAACCGATTGATCTACTCATCCAGCCGAAATGGAGAATTATTGACCAATCCAGTCTCGGCCCATATTTTGATGCAAAACAATCATTTGCGATAGATGATACGCTGTGCGCTTCTGTCGGAAAGGGTTTGTCTCCGGCGACGGCGCGTTCCTGGGTGCACCATGACACGATCGTGCTCGGAATTCAGGATACAAGGCTCCCTTATTTACAAGACGGGATTTCATTGCTTGAAGAAGCGGGCTATCAAGTCATCGTTCGCAATTCCGGCGGACTGGCCGTCGTTTTGGACAGCGGGGTTTTAAACGTTTCGCTGATTTTTCAGGATAAGAAAAACGGAATTGATATCGACCGGGGCTATGAAGCGATGTTTGAGCTCGTTAAGCGAATGCTGTCATCCTATGACGCAGCAATCGAAGCCTATGAAATCAAAGGCTCTTACTGTCCGGGGAGCTTTGATTTGAGCATCGGGGGCAGGAAGTTTGCGGGAATTTCCCAGAGGCGCCTGAGAGGCGGAGTGGCTGTTCAAATTTATTTGTGCACTGATCAAAGCGGAAGCGGTCGGGCTGAGCTGATCAAACGTTTCTACGACACCGCATTGAAAGACATGCGCGGGAAAACAAAAGCCGTTTATCCCGATATTCGCCCGGAAACGATGGCTTCGCTCTCTGAACTCCTCAATGAAGACATATCGGTGCAGGACTTGATGCTCTTGCTTCTGACACAGCTGAAAGAGCTGGGCGGGGAGATTTATCAAGGCCCCCTCACGCCCGCAGAAGAGGAAGTGTATGAGAAAAATCTTGTCCGTATGATTGAACGGAATGAAAAAGTTTTTGGATAGGAGAGGAGCCTCTGCGCCTTTATACTCGTTAGGCTGCCTCTAGCGGATTGAGAAAATGCTTCATAGACGGCAAAATCCTAAAACGGTTGAACGTTTCAGGATTTTGTCACACTTCACCGCTTCCGAAGCGGTTTTTTTATGCTGCGCTCGAAGCGCTTTTTCGTTTTACATATGTCTTGATGAGAAGATAAGCCGCCAAAGAGATGATATATGCCAAACTGACGGCCATTAAAATAACGGTTGCCGGCGTATGCTTGGCAGGAAGAAGGATCGGCGGCTAAATGCTCAGGCGTCCTGCCTGAACACCGCCGCCATCACATCCTGTGAAAGTCCATAGAGCAACTTTGTAAATTTGGCTGTATATTTCCACTCCCACGGAACCTTTAAAAGCTCGCTTCCTTGATACCAGCTTGCCAATGCAGAAAACAAAAACAAAAGGGCCGCAGTGCCGAACTGAACCGCATATAAAACAAACTTCATCAAATACCCCGCCTTATGAATTGCTATCCCTATTATGAAATTTTTGTCATATGAAAGCAAGCCGCAGAGGTAAGAATACCCCCTTTTTTCAAGAAAGGGGTATCATCGTATCGGAAAATTTTTGTATGCGTTGTCAGTCCTGGCTGCCTGAGCGCCTCTGCCGCACCCTCTGAGAGCGCTATTCAGCCATTTTTTCTAAATTGCCGTTCCGGTCCATTTTGAAGGCGGGCGCAGCGTGTTCGTCTTCTTCGAATAAAACTAGTTTTCTTGCACGGTTCATAATTTTTACGAGCGTTTCGTAGTCTTCCTGGATGGTCGTCTGGTCTTTTTCCAGCTTTTTGACTTCCGCTTCAAGCTTTTCAACTTTTTTCGTCAGCTCTTCATTTTCCTGTTTTAAGCGGTCGTTTTCCATTTTTAAAGCGGCAGTCTGTTCTTCGTTTCCTGTATAGTTTTGCAGGAAGCGGATCACATCATCGATCGTCATGTCTTTCGATGAGTCGGCTGTATGGCCGGCCTGCGGCTGATTTGGCGATAAAAGGTGCGATAAACTAGCTAACTCTTCTTTAAAGCTCTCATCAACATAAGGCAGATGCTCGCTAGCGATCGGCTGCTGTTCGCTTGAATCGGCGGTTGCTTTCTGCTGCTCAATGACGCTTTCTGCAGGCTGTTCAGCATCTGTTTCGACCGGCGGCTTGTATAATAAGCGTTTTTTCGCCGGCTGGCCGTTTCCAAGGGCGCGCATTCTTTGCTTCCTTTGTTTTTTAGCCAGCTGCAAAGCCTTTTCGTATTGGTGGCGGACAACCGCGTTCCATCTAAAACCGCAGGCGGCTGATGTCCTGTTCAGTTTGTCTCCGACTTCCTCGAAGGCGTTCAGCTGTGTGCTGCCTTCCCTGACATGCCGCAATACCGTTTCAGCAAGCAGTAAATCATTTTCTTCAGACCAAGCGTCTTGTCTTTGTTTCATCACTTCTCAACTCCCATTGTCAGTATTGGTATTAGATTGTCCAATTTGGAAAATATTTATACAAGTTTGCTAAAAGAATAGGAACTGATTTTTTTAGCGCGATCCTTGCAGGAATGAAAGAATCCTTGTAAAATGAAGGATGGTGTCATTTTTTATCAAAGTTCGGCACGGTTGAATGCCTTTCATAAAGACAGATGAACAAAACGAAAGGAAGCGTATGAAATGGCTAATGAATTTCGAGTATGCGACGATTGTCAGGCCACTAATTTAAAGACGCTTTTGCCCCGTCTGAAAGAAATCGATCCGGATGCAAAAGTGGAAATCGGCTGCCAGTCTTACTGCGGGCCGGGACGAAAAAAATCGTTCGCGTTTGTCAATAATCGTCCGCTGTCAGCTCCTGATGAAGACGAGCTGATCGAAAAAGTGAAAAAGAAACTCAAAAAATAACCGCCTCCCTAACGGGTCAGGCGTTTTTGCTTGTTTGCCGGGTTTTTTGGAGGCTGGAACAAATGGCCGGGTAAATTCAAGGATGTTTTCAAAAAAGCAGACTCGATATAATAGAAACAGACCTAAAAGAAAACAAGCAGATCGGGCAATACTTACAATATACATTTAGTTTTCCGAAGAAAAAGAGACGGATGGGCAGCGATCAGTTTGCCTCACGTTTGAAAAAAAGAGGGACAAAAATGGCGTATCCAAACGGAAAATTATCAGAAGAAAAAGTGTTTAAAGATCCTGTTCACCGCTATGTCCATGTACGGGACAAGCTGATATGGGACTTGATCGGAACCCGTGAATTTCAGAGGCTGCGCAGAATCAAACAGCTTGGAACGACCTATTTGACGTTTCACGGAGCCGAACACAGCCGTTTCAACCATTCTCTCGGCGTCTATGAAATTGTCAGAAGAATGGTTGATGACGTATTTAAAGGCAGGGAGGAATGGGATGACAGCGAGCGCGATCTGTGCCTTTGCGCCGCATTGCTGCACGATTTGGGGCACGGCCCGTTTTCCCATTCGTTTGAAAAGGTCTTCCGGCTTGATCATGAAGATTTTACGAGAGCGATCATTTTAGGCGATACAGAGGTTAACCGGGTGTTAAACAAGGTGAGTCCGACGTTTGCAAAGGATGTCGCTGAGGTCATCGCGAAAACCTATCAAAATAAGCAGGTCGTCAGTCTGATCTCAAGCCAGATTGACGCTGACCGTATGGACTACCTTCAGAGGGACGCCTATTATACCGGCGTCAGCTACGGCCATTTCGATATGGAGCGGATTCTCCGCGTCATGCGGCCGCGCGAAGATCAAATCGTGATTAAGCAAAGCGGAATGCATGCTGTTGAGGACTATATTATGAGCCGGTACCAGATGTACTGGCAGGTCTATTTCCATCCTGTGACAAGAAGTGCGGAAGTGATTTTAACGAAGATTCTTCACCGTGCAAAGCAGCTTCATGAGGAAGGCTATGTGTTCACGCATGCACCCGTGCATTTTTATTCTATTTTTGAAGGCAATGTCACATTGGAAGATTATTTAAGTCTTGATGAATCAATCATTCTTTATTATTTTCAGGCCTGGGAAAAAGAAGAGGATGAGATTTTGTCTGATTTATGCCGCCGTTTTATCAACCGCAGGCTGTTCCAGTATGCGGAGTTCAACCCGAATGAGGAAATGGCGACTTACTTTGAACTGACCGCCTTGTTTAAAGAATCAGGGATTGATCCCGATTATTATCTTGTGGTGGATTCGTCCTCAGACCTTCCTTATGATTTCTACAGACCGGGGGAAGAAGAGGAGCGCCTCCCGATTCAATTGCTG
Source organism: Bacillus haynesii (assembly GCF_001969855.1). Classification (GTDB taxonomy): domain Bacteria; phylum Bacillota; class Bacilli; order Bacillales; family Bacillaceae; genus Bacillus; species Bacillus haynesii. The sequence continues at coordinate 93,492 of NZ_MRBL01000001.1, read as the reverse complement.
ACGCACAACGGCCAGATTAAGGAGCTGTCGCGGCAGTCCGATATTGTCGATGCAATATCAGGTAAGCGGAGAACGGACCATAAGTTGTATTTCCCACTCGATTTAATCGAAGGGTTGCCTGACGGCCGTCATGCGAAAAGAATGAAAGAATTGCTCGGACTGATATAGAAAGAAAAGGATGAAGGAGATGGCGGAGATTTGTTAAAAGAACATGCAAAGCTGATGAAGGTCTTCTCGGATTCGGGGGAGATTGTCGGACGGAAAAAGCTGCAGAAAATTATTTATATCGCAAAGAAATTGGAGCTTCCCTTTTATGAAAAGTATGATTTTCATTTTTACGGGCCGTATTCAGAGGAGCTGACGCTTCAAGTTGAAGAACTTTGCAATCTCGGATTTCTCCATGAAGTCAAAGAAAAAAAAGGCGGCTATTATCAATACCGCTATTCATCCACTGAAGCGGGAAAGCAGTTTTTGAGCCAGTGTGAGCTGGATATGCGGGATATTAAAGCCTATATTGACGACGTGAACGGCCAGTCATCGCGTTTTTTGGAACTGGTGTCGACGATTTTGTATTTTGAGGGGCTGGAGCAGGAAGAGATCAGAGAAAAAGTGTTTACCGTAAAAAGCAAGCAGCGGTATACGGACGAAGAATTCGATGAAGCCGTCGCTTACATAAAAAAGCTCAGAGACCTTTGTTCATAAGCCTGCCGAAAAACGGTAGGTTTTTTGGTTTGTTTTTTTGTAAACGGTTTGGAATATTTGTAGGGAAATTGAAAGAAGCAGTGAAAAGAACGTATGCAATATTTCCTCTTTTTGGATGAATTGAAGGAATTTTTAGATAACTAGCAGAATTTTTCATTCGTTCAAAAAATAAGGAGGGGTTTTGCAGTGAAAAAACGTTCTTTATTCTTATCTCTATTACTTTCCGTCAGTCTCATTCCCGGTGTGACGGCCGGTGCCGCCAAGACGGGAGGGCATGAGCACGATCATGAAGTAAGAGGAACTTATATCGATTCTTTGCCTAAAGCGAAAGGTTTTAAAGACTTGAAAGGAAAAGTTCAAATTGAAAGAACGGTCAATACGAAAATATTGGATGAGAAAGGAAATGTGACGGGAACGAAAACGTTTAAAAAGAATACAAGCAAAGGGACGTTTTCAACCCAGGCAGACACGGGAAGCCAGAAAGTGAGCGTCCTTGCCGTGGCTGACGCTCAGTATCGTGCGAAATACAGCGATTGGCAGACAAGAATCGTCCAAATTATTGAGCAGGCAGATGTCATGTTCAACAGGGATCACGATATTGATTTTGTCGTCGAAGCTGTGGCGCCTTGGACCTCTTCAGGCAGCAACAGCTCTCAAATTCTATCAAACCTTCAGAGCAATTTCAGCGGACGCAGCTATAAATTCGTCGTCGGATTTACGGCGAACAGTAATTTTGACGCTGGCGGTATCGCATACGTATACAACAGCAAGCCGAACGGCAGCGCTTTCAGCGTAAACCTCGACCAGGGAACGGCCAACACGGCAAAAGCTGCAACCCACGAATTTTCCCATAACTTCGGCTTGAACCACGATGCGCAAGGAAGCGGAATCCGCTGCATTATGAACTATGACTACGCCTACACGGTCGATGTTTGGGATTCAGCTCACAATAGCCAGATCACTAGAAACAAAGCTTGGTATAGATAATAAAAACGGCGTCCCGCACGTAAGCGGCAGACGCCGTTTTCATTACATATCGCTCATTCGTTTGCCAGCGACACCGTAGTTTTCCTTTTTCATTTCCTCAATGATGACCGCGATTTTTTCTGCAGGTGCGCCAGTTGTTTCGGAGACGGCTTCGGTCACTTTTTTCACCAGATTTCTTTTTTGTTCATCTGTACGGCCTTCCAGCATTTGAACAGTTACGTATGGCATATGTTCTCCTCCTCCTTTTTAAAAAATGGCTGCCACTTTAGCATCAGGTGCTCTTATAGTATACTGGAGATAGTAAATCTTTGTATATGAGAAAGAGGGAAAGCCACATTTTAGACCGTTTTCTTATTTATCCGCTGGAAATGATTCCGTATGTTGTTTTGACACTTGCTGCCGCATTCACCGTGCATGAGGTCGCCCATGCGTATGTGGCTTACAAATTCGGCGATGAGACGGCCAAACGGCAGGGCAGGCTGACGCTTAACCCGCTCAAGCATCTTGATCCGTTTGGGACGATTTTGATCTTTATTTTGGGATTCGGATGGGCAAAGCCGGTGCCCGTTAACCGCTTTTATTTTAAAAATCCGAGGCTGGCCGGATTTCTCGTGTCAATCGCAGGACCGATCAGCAACCTGATCCTTGCTTTCATCGGTTTTATGTTGCTGCTTTTGTCCGTGAAGCTGTCCGGGACGTTGCCTTCCGGTTTTTACAGCGGCTTGCTTCAATTTTTTACGATTTGGGTGAATCTCAACCTGCTGTTATTTTTGTTTAATTTAATGCCGTTCCCGCCCCTTGACGGTTTTCGGGTTATACAGGATATTGTCGCGCCCGAAGTGCGGGCGAAGCTGTCGAAATATGAAGCGTACGGCTCGATCGTGTTTCTGATTATCGTCATTACACCGCTTGGCCAATATGTATTCTGGCCATTTTTGAATGACGGGCGGGAATGGATCATCTCGATATTTAACAGCGTTTTCCGGCCGCTGATGTAGGAGGTATTTTTTAATGGAACAAGGTAAAAAGAAAAAAACAATCGGATTCAACATTATTAAAAGCGATCCGACAGACGGACACGGGGGATTTGGTGCAGGCGCTTTAAGCCTTGACAACATCTCGCCTGTCTTTGTCGATGTTGAAGAGAAAGAAGCATTTGTTGATATCGGCGCCATGCACGCCCGCAGCACGGTTGAAAAAGGAATCAAATTTTTGCCGAACAAGGAAGAGGTGCCGAACGGAAAACCTTACTGGCTTGTGTGGGTTACGATCGACCGCAGGGAAGAAGGCCCTTATTATGCGGGTGTGACGGCTTGCGAAATGACGGTGGACAGAAGCATTCGCCGCGGCTACAAATCGCTTCCGGAACACGTCAATTTAATGGATAAGTCGATGAAGCGGAAGATTATCGTCGAGCATATGGATGAAGGTTCTAAGCGCGTTCTTGCCGATTTTTTGAAAAATCATGATCAAGGGCTTTGGGACCGTTCATCAGACGAGCTGAAAAAGGGATTGCTCCAGCAATAGGAAAATAACCCCCCGGACCGCCGTGAAGTCCGGGGGATTCGTCTATCCCGCCAAAAAAGTTTATTCTCCTTTTTTAAACCATTTTTCCCACCACTTTTTCCGCTTGTGGGGAGCGGCGGGCTTTTCGTGCCCGGCTTTTTGATCCTTATAGATTTCCTTTCCATAGCAAACCTGATCGGGTTCAGTACCTTCGATAAAATAAGTGAAATATTTGGACGGGCAGCTGGGCGCCGCCGCATAGCCTGTAGCCGGATCGATGTACATCCCTTTCACACCTTCAGGCGGCATTAATGCTGCAGCGGGCGCGTCTTCAAGCGCTTTTTCCATAAATTCAGCCCAAATTTGTTTGGCATAGTTTTTCTCTGCGACGGCATCGATTGTCCGCTCTTTGTCATATCCCGTCCACACGCCTGAAGCAAGACCGGGATAAAAGCCGATCATCCAGCTGTCGGTGCTGGTCGTTCCCGATTTTCCGGCGTATGGGCGCGTGAGCTGATCTGCGATCGTCCGGCCGGTAACAGATGTATAGCCGTTGAGTGATTTGTCGAACATCCCGCTCATCATGTTCGCCGTGATAAAAGCCGCTTTTGGGTCAAGGGTTTGTTTGCTTCGCTTCGGTTTTTCGTATAGAACCTTCCCGTTCGGATCGGTAATTTTCGTAATAAAGGAAGGTTCGATTTTTTTTCCGCCATTGGCAAACATGGCGTATCCGTTCACCATTTCAATCGGTTTCACGGGGGATGTTCCGAGCGCAAGCGACGGCACTTTTTGCAGCGGGCTCGTAATCCCGAATTGTTTTGCAGAATCAGTCAGTTTGTCCATGCCGAGAAAAAGGTGTGTTTTCACCGCGTAAATGTTATCGGACAAAGCCAAGGCCTGCAAAAGCGTGATCGGGCCGTCTGCATAATAGCCGTGATAGTTGCTTGGGGAATAAGCGCTGCCTTGCCCGAGCTCAAATGTCGTTTCCGCGCTCCTCATCCGGGTGGCCGGCGTAAAACCGTTTTGAACCGCCGAATAATAAAGAAAAGGTTTCATAGTGGAGCCGGGCTGCCGCATAGCCTGCGTTACGCGGTTAAACGGGCTTTTATCGTAGTCGCGTCCTCCGACAAGCGCAAGAACGCTGCCGTCGGTCGGGTTGATCGCTGCAAACCCTGCCTGAATATCGGATGACGAATCTATCGTATGTTCGATCGTATCCTCGGCAATTTTTTGGAGACGCGGGTTGAGCGTGGTGAATACGTTGTAGCCGCCTGTTTCCGCTTGCTCCGGTGTCAAATGCAGCAATCGCGCGATTTCTTTAACAGCTTCGTCATAAAAGTAAGGAGCGGTTTTTGCGGTTGTTGGCTTATCCTGTTTTTCAAAGCGGAGCGGCAGCTTTTTCAGTTCTGCCGCTTGCTTTTTCGTCAGCTTGTTTTCTTTCTCCATCATTGTCAGGATCATTTCCTGGCGTTCTTTCGCTTTTTTTTCATTAACAAAAGGCGAATAAACTGAAGGACCCTTTGGAATGCCGGCAAGCATCGCAGCCTCCGCCGCATTGATATCTTTGGCCCGCTTGCCAAAATACAGCCGGGAAGCCGCTTCGATCCCGTATGCTCCATGCCCGTAATAAATCGTATTTAAATAGCCTTCCAAAATATCTTTCTTTGTGTAGTTTTGTTCGAGCCGTATCGTATAAAAAGCTTCATTCCACTTTCTTTTCCATGTTTTATCGTGACCGAGGTAGAGGTTTCTCGCATATTGCTGGGTAATGGTACTGGCTCCCTGAACTTTGGACATTGCCTTTAGATCGGCAATGAGGGCGCCGCCCATCCTCATATAGTCAAAGCCGTGGTGCCGGAAGAAGTTCCGATCTTCAACGGCAAGCGTGGCATCGATGACTGCGGGATTGATGTTCTTCAGCGAAACCCAGTACCGCTTTTGCCCGTAATGCGTTTCCCCCATCTGCTTTCCGCTTTCGTCATACAGCACGGTAGACCTCGGCACCTGAATCGAAGGAGCGCCTTGCCATTTGGCCGCCAGGACCACCGTCATGACAACGATTGAAAGGAAGATCAGCATCAATGCTCCCATGAACAAAAATGCGCGTATCGTCTTGATGGTTAAACGGACCCGCTTGTCCGTCATCATGTCCATGTTCAAATCTCCTCCCGGATAAATAAAATGTTCTTATCATTATGAGGAAAAAGAGGAGGATTTAAACAAGCGGGAAGGAAAAAACGGCAGACCCTCGATCGGCCGATTAACAAAGCAATCCGAGGAATCCTATTTTTTGGCGGTCGCCACATATAAAATCAGCCATAAGACGAGAACGGCACCTTCGCTGACTGATGCGGCCAGAATCGGGGAAGCCCCGGCTGCATGGATGGACAACAGCATGCCTTCTCCCGGGAGCAGCCCTTTAAAGGATATATTGAATTTGAAAAGGAGCATTAAACCGGCGGACCACGCAAGCGGCAGCCATAAAGCAAGCTGCTCTTTCTTTGCGAGCAGCGCACCCGCCAAACCGAGAAAAATCAGAAAGCAAAGCGACCACCAGTCAATGAACAGGCGTGACACGACAAACCAGAGGGGAGAACTTGACAGCTCAAAAAAAGGATGAACATTCTCCGAGCCGTAGCCGCCGAATGTAAACCAGCCGATGGCTGCGCTCCAAAACAGCAGGCAGATCATCACAAAAGCAGAAACGGTGCAGCCGAGCAAAATCAACGGCCAAACCGTTCTGTTTTTTACAATTGCACCGGCTGAACGCCGCATCCATTCCGCTGTGCCGTAAAACAAACAGGCTGCGGACAGGACAGCGACCATATGCATCAAATAAACGGATCCGCTGACTTCGAGAAGCCAATCCAGCAAAGACGGAACGGCCGCCTCCCGGATATAAACGGGGCTGAAAAACAAAACGGCCGCCCCGATCAGAAAAAATATCAATAAAAACCTTTTCCGGCGGCCGGTTATATACAGTTTGAGCAGTTGTTTGTTCTGCAAATGAGAACACCTCCAAAAGTGCGGCAGAATAAGCCTTATGTACATCTGTGCTAAGCTTAGCCATTATAAAAGAAAAATCGGCCAATGGGAATAGAATGATCTTGGAATGACCCCTGAAAATGAATCGATCCGTCTTTACAATTACCTGCAATTCCTCTATACTTTTTCCTTAGGCAAAAGCCGATGCTTCAGTGCAGAATAATCGTCGCCGCAGGCGAGAAAAATAGATGGAAATACAGCTTATTACGAAAGGAAGATGACGCTTTGAGCGGACTTTGGTATACAGAAAAGCAAACGAAAAACTTCGGCATTACGATGAAAATCAACAGGACTTTACATACAGAGCAAACAGACTTTCAAAAGCTCGAAATGGCCGAGACGGAAGAATTCGGCAACATGCTGTTTCTGGACGGCATGGTCATGACATCTGAAAAAGATGAATTTGTCTACCACGAAATGGTGGCGCATGTGCCCCTGTTTACGCATCCGAATCCTGAGCATGTGCTTGTGGTCGGCGGGGGAGACGGCGGCGTCATCCGTGAAATTTTGAAGCACCCGAGCGTGAAAAAAGCGACGCTTGTCGATATCGACGGCAAGGTGATCGAATACTCCAAGAAATTCTTGCCTTCCATTGCAGGCAAACTTGACGATCCGCGCGTCGAAGTAAAGGTCGATGACGGCTTCATGCACATTGCCCAGTCTGAAAATGAGTACGATGTCATCATGGTGGATTCAACCGAGCCAGTAGGGCCTGCTGTCAACTTGTTTACAAAAGGCTTTTATGCCGGCATAGCAAAAGCGCTAAAGGAAGACGGCATTTTCGTTGCTCAGACGGACAACCCTTGGTTTACACCTGAGCTGATCACAAACGTCCAGCGCGATGTAAAAGAGATCTTCCCGATTACAAAGCTGTATTTGGCCAACATTCCGACATATCCAAGCGGATTGTGGACGTTTACGATCGGTTCGAAAAAATACGATCCTCTTGAAGTGGAGGACAGCCGCTTCTTCGATATTGAGACGAAATACTATACAAAAGAAATTCATAAAGCGGCATTCGTCCTTCCGAAATTCGTCAGCGATTTAATTAAATAAAACAGTTTGGCGCAGGATGGCATTCTGCGCTTTTTTTCAGGGAGGTTTTTGAAGATGAGATTTGATGAAGCATATTCCGGCAAGGTGTTTATCGCAAGCCGCCCCGATTGGGAAGAGGCGGACGCCATCCTTTACGGCATGCCGATGGATTGGACGGTCAGCTACCGTCCCGGCTCCCGCTTCGGACCGGCGAGAATCCGGGAGGTGTCCATCGGGCTTGAAGAATACAGCCCTTATTTGGACAGGGAGCTGGACGAGGTTCATTTCTTTGACGCCGGCGACATCCCGCTGCCTTTCGGGAACCCGCAGAAGAGCCTTGACATGATTGAAGAATATGTTGACAGCATTTTAGAAAAAGGAAAATTCCCGCTCGGAATGGGGGGAGAGCACCTCGTTTCATGGCCGGTCATTAAAGCGATGTACAAAAAATATCCCGATCTTGCCATCATCCATATGGATGCGCACACAGATCTCCGCGTCGACTATGAAGGTGAGCCGCTCTCGCATTCGACGCCGATCCGTAAAGCCGCGGAACTGATCGGTCCCGGCAATGTCTATTCATTCGGCATCCGCTCCGGTATGAAAGAAGAGTTTGAATGGGCAAAAGAAAACGGCATGCACATTTCCAAATTTGAAGTGCTTGAGCCTCTTAAAGCCGTCCTGCCGAAACTCGCAGGGCGTCCGGTTTATGTTACAATTGACATCGATGTCTTAGATCCCGCACATGCACCGGGAACCGGTACGGTTGACGCCGGAGGCATCACATCAAAAGAGCTGCTCGCTTCGATTCACGAAATCGCCCGCTCAGACGTCAACGTCGTTGGAGGAGATCTTGTTGAAGTTGCTCCGGTCTATGACCATTCTGAACAAACCGCAAATACGGCAAGCAAGCTGATTCGCGAAATGCTGCTCGGCTGGGTGAAATAAAACAGGCTGTCCTTTTTTCAGGACGGCTTTTTTCTTAGAAAATGGTTTATCTTCCCGTCCGTTCTGTTAAGATGATATAAAGGAGCTGCGGTTGAACTTTTTTCCCCGAATGATTATACTAATCAAGTCAAATCGGATCAAAAAAGGAAGTGTCGGAATGGATCAGGAGACACCCGTTAATATCCATGTGAAATCTGTTATCCGGGAAGGATCGGACACAGAAACAATCGAGTTTCGCACAACTGGGTTTTATTATATGAAAAAAGATAAAATATATCTTTCTTATCATGAAGAGCATGATGCGGGAAAGGTGAAGACGATCGTCAAAGCAAGTGAAGACGAAGTTCTGGTCATGCGTTCCGGCGCCATTGAAATGAAACAGCGTTTCAGGCCGGGCAGCCGCACCGTCACTCATTATAAAATGCCTTTCGGCAGACTGGAGCTTGGCGTGGATACAAAAGCCGTATCAGTCACCCATCAACCGCCAGACGGAAAGATCAGCGTTGAGTACGATATGATTGTAAGCGATGAACAAAAGCATTTACATAAGATGTCGATTTCGTATAGAGGAGGACACGAGTCATGAACATAGTCGAACAAATGAAAGATGTGCTGAAGCAGGAAATTAAGGAAGCTGTCATGAAAGCCGGCCTCGCTGAAGAAAGCGAGATTCCCGAAGTCGTACTGGAAGTTCCGAAGGACAAGTCGCATGGCGACTATTCCACTAATATGGCTATGCAGCTGGCGAGAATCGCCAAAAAAGCGCCGCAGAATATTGCCGAGGAAATCGTTGCATCCTTTGATAAAGGAAAAGCGTCGATCGACAAACTTGATATCGCAGGACCGGGCTTTATCAATTTCTACATGAACAATCAATATTTAACGAAGCTGATTCCGGCTGTGCTTGAAGCAAGAGAGGCCTACGGTGAAACAAATATCGGGGGCGGAGAACGCGTCCAGGTGGAATTCGTCTCAGCAAACCCGACGGGCAACCTGCATCTTGGACATGCCCGCGGAGCCGCTGTCGGAGATTCCCTCTGCAATGTACTTGAAAAAGCGGGATATGAAGTGAGCCGCGAATATTATATCAACGATGCCGGCAATCAAATCAACAACCTTGCATTATCCGTCGAGGCCCGTTACTTTCAGGCGCTCGGAAAAGATAAGCCGATGCCTGAAGACGGATATCACGGCGAAGATATTAAGGAAATCGGCCGAAAACTCGCTGACGAATTCGGCGACCGTTTTGTTCATGAAGAAGAGAGCGAACGCCTCGCGTTTTTCCGCGAATACGGTTTAAAGTACGAATTGGGCAAACTTCGTGAAGACCTCGAGAATTTCCGTGTCCCATTTGATGTCTGGTACTCAGAGACATCGCTTTATCAAAACGGAAAGATCGATCAGGCGCTCGAAGCCCTTCGCGAAAAAGGGCACATCTATGAAGAAGACGGGGCGACATGGTTCCGCTCAACGGCGTTCGGCGATGACAAAGACCGCGTGCTGATTAAAAAAGACGGGTCCTACACGTATCTTCTGCCTGACATCGCTTATCATAAAGACAAGCTTGACCGCGGCTTCCAAAAGCTGATCAACGTATGGGGAGCGGACCATCACGGCTATATTCCGCGCATGAAAGCGGCCATTGAAGCGCTCGGTTATGACAAAGAAACGCTTGAGGTCGAGATCATTCAGCTCGTCCACCTTTACAAAAACGGCGAAAAAATGAAAATGAGCAAAAGAACCGGAAAAGCCGTCACAATGCGCGATCTCATTGATGAGGTCGGCCTTGACGCGGTGCGTTACTTCTTTGCGATGCGCAGCGCCGATACCCATATGGACTTTGACCTTGATCTGGCCGTCTCTACATCTAATGAAAATCCGGTTTACTACGCGCAGTACGCCCATGCGAGAATTTGCAGCATGCTGCGCCAAGGCGAAGAAAAAGGTATTTCATTTGAAGGAACCCCTGATCTGACGAAAATCGGTTCTGAAAAAGAATATGATCTGCTTAAAGTGATCGGCTCGTTCCCTGAGGCCGTCGCTGATGCCGCAGAGAAGCGGATTCCGCACCGCATTACAAACTATATTTTTGAATTGGCATCTGTGCTCCACAGCTTTTACAATGCTGAGAAAGTTCTCGATCCGGCAGATGAAGAAAAAAGTCGGGCGCGTTTATCATTGATGAAGGCAACACAAATCACATTAAATAATGCACTCAAGCTGATCGGCGTATCAGCGCCTGAAAAAATGTAAAACGAAGCCCCCGTCCATTGAACGGGGGCTTTTTTTTTATTTAGTGAGGAGGCGTCTCACAAAGGAAGGACCGCCGCCTTCTCTTATTGAACTTGAGCATCAGAAAGAATCGATTGTGCTTTTTTTACTAATTCCTGTGCCATTTTCCCTTCGATGACAATCAGGCACTCATTTTCACGATTGGCCATTCTGAACATTTCCAGCTCAATTAAATCTTTAATTTTGCACATCGTTTTTCTTGAGCATATATATAGCTGATGTCTGGCTGAGCGGCAAAGCCTGTACAGCTCAATCAAGTTTTTTAATGTCATCGATTGTGCGCGGAGTTTAATCGACTCTGCTTGGTTCATCGTACATCCCTCCGTATGTAATCATCACCTTGGTGAAATGTTACCCGCATGTCATGCAGGATAAACGTATGATTCATAAAAAGTATGAAATCGATTTCGTCAGCCATTCGACGGGCCGCTGCATCACCGGCCGCTTCGCATACCGCTCCTTTGTCAGAAGCTCAGCGTGTTCAATGCTTTCCTTGACGACGTCAAAGAATTGTTTTGCCCAGTGTTTATCATGGATGACGACATTCACTTCATCATTGAGAAACAAGCTCCGGTTGTCAAAATTCGATGTTCCGATCATCACATGCCGGTCATCGACGATCAATGCTTTTGCATGATAAAAGCCCCTGTAGTACCGGTAAATATAGCAGCCCGCTTCCAAGAGTGCGGGAAAGTGCGTGTAGGCGGCCTCTTTGACAAGCGGATGGTCAGCTTTCATCGGCACGAGAACCGACACGTTCACGCCCCTTTCCCTGGCTGAAAGAACAGCCTGCTGCAAAGCCGGGCTCGGTATATAGTACGGTGTGCAAATCATGATTCTTTCTTTTGCCTGTTCGATAAATGAAATGTATTTTTCCTCTAGAGAAAACCCCTTTGTCGCATGCATGGAATGGGTGACAGCTCCTTGATGCAGCGGCGGAAACACGCTGCTGTCCGGCTTTGCCTGCGGCGCTTCTCTTTTGAAGTCCGATAAAAAAATGTGCTGCAAGTCAGCCACGCCTTCTCCCGTCATTCGCAAATGGTAATCCTTCCACGGTCCGAATTCCGCTTTTTTACCAAGGTATTCTTTCGCAATGTTAAATCCGCCCACATAGCCGATCTTTCCGTCTATGACGGCGATTTTTCGGTGATTTCTTGCATTCAGCCGATAAAAGAAATAAGGGAAGCCCGGCTTGTTGACGAAAAAAACGTGCGCTCCGCTTTGTTTTAAGCCGGACAGCACTTGTTTCTTCACCTTCATCGCGCCGATCCGGTCGATCAGCAAGCGGACGCATACGCCGGATTTCGCTTTATCCTTCAGCACCTTCAAAAATTCAAGACTGATGTCATCGTTCTTCACAATATAAAACATGACATGCACCGACGATTCGGCCTGGCGGATGTCATCCATCAGCCGCTCACACAAGTCTTCTCCATTATGAATCAGTTCAATATCGCTTTTCTTCGCTGAAAAAACGGGTTCGTAGGCTTTCTTCTCAAAGGCTTTGCGGCCGAGACGGAAATCGAGCGCAAGAAGCAGGATGAGAAAACATACCATAATCATAAGAGGCACCAATGAAGACACTCCCTTTTTTCGTGTAAAGAATAGTGTCCCCCTATTTTCCTGCATTTATGAAAATATATTGACTGAACACTCATTCATTATTTAAGATAAAGGTAGTTCAAGGGGATTTAAGGTTGGGGAAATGAAGGGGGGAGCAGCTGATGAATGTCTTACTGTGGTTGAATTTCATTGCGTTTTTAGGTGTAACCGCTTACGCCGTTTATCTGTTTGTCTATTTGATCAGAACGAGAATCAGCTACATCAGGCTCGGACAAAAAGAGGATTTTGATAAGCGGACGAAGGAGCGCCTTCAAAAGATATGGGAGAACGTGTTTGGCCAAAAGAAACTGCTTAAAGATAAAAAAAGCGGCATCATCCATGTCATGTTTTTTTACGGATTTATTCTCGTACAGTTGGGAGCGATCGATTTTATTTTGAAAGGGCTCGTTCCTGATCAAGGCCTTCCGCTTGGCGGCGTCTACCCGGCGTTTACGTTTTTTCAGGAAATCGTCACGCTGATGATTTTAATTGCGGTAGTCTGGGCTTTTCACAGGCGCTATATTGAAAAGCTCGTCAGACTGAAGCGCAATTTTAAGTCGGGGATCGTGCTCATGCTGATCGGCGGCTTGATGTTTACCGTTTTACTCGGAAACGGTATGAACATGATCTGGCATGAACATTCATTATCATGGCACGAACCGATGGCATCAGGCATCGCTTTTGTCTTCGGTTTTATGGGGGAAACCGCCGCAGAGGCAGTGTTCTACGCGGCATGGTGGGCGCACCTTCTCATCTTACTGACATTTTTAGTCTATGTGCCGCAGTCAAAACACGCCCACTTAATTGCCGGACCGGCAAACGTATTTTTCAGCCGGCTGACAAACCCGGGAAAGCTTCAAAAAATCGATTTTGAAGATGAAACAAAAGAAACGTTCGGCGTCGGACGGATCGAGGAATTCAGGCAGTCCCAGCTGATCGACCTTTACGCGTGCGTGGAATGCGGGCGCTGTACCAATATGTGCCCGGCTACCGGAACAGGCAAGATGCTTTCGCCGATGGATCTGATTTTGCGGCTCAGAGACCATTTGACAGAAAAGGGAGCAGCAGTGACATCGAAAACGCCTTGGGTTCCCGCGCCGCTCTTTCAGCATACGAAAGGCAACCAGCTGGCCATAGCGGCAGGGGGAGAAGGATCAAGGGAAGCGGCTGCTTCAGAACTTTACAATCCGAGCTTAATCGGCGACATCATCACAGAAGAAGAAATTTGGGCCTGCACAACCTGCCGGAATTGTGAAGATCAGTGCCCGGTCATGAATGAGCACGTCGATAAGATCATCGATCTCCGCCGCTATCTCGTGCTCACAGAAGGAAAAATGGATGCAGATGCCCAGCGCGCCATGACGAGCATTGAAAGGCAGGGGAACCCTTGGGGGTTAAACAGAAAAGAACGTGAAAACTGGCGTGACATGAGAGACGACGTTGAGGTGCCGACAGTGAAGGAAATGAAGAAAAAAGGCGAATCCTTTGAATACCTGTTTTGGGTCGGATCGATGGGATCGTATGACCGGAGAAGTCAGAAGATCGCCATGGCTTTCGCGCGCCTCCTCAATCAAGCCGGGGTCACGTTCGCGATTTTAGGCAATAAAGAAAAAAATTCAGGCGATACGCCGAGGCGGCTTGGCAACGAGTTTTTATTCCAGGAGCTTGCCGCAAAAAACATAGAAGAATTTGAAAAAAATGATGTTCAAAAAATTGTAACCATCGATCCGCATGCATACAATATTTTTAAAAATGAATATCCTGATTTTGGTCTGAAAGCGGAAGTATATCATCATACAGAAATTCTCGCTGCCCTCATTGAAGAAGGAAGGCTGAAACCTGAGTTTCCGGTTCGCGAAACCGTCACCTTTCATGATTCATGCTATTTGGGCCGCTACAACGAGGTTTACGATCCGCCGCGCGCTATTCTCCGCTCCATTCCGGGCATCCGTTTAACGGAAATGGAGCGCAGCCGTGAAAACGGAATGTGCTGCGGAGCGGGGGGCGGCCTCATGTGGATGGAGGAAGAGGCGGGCACAAGGATCAACGTTGCCAGAACGGAGCAGGCGCTCAGCACTTCACCTTCTGTTATCAGTTCGGGCTGTCCGTATTGTTTAACGATGCTCGGCGATGGAACAAAAGCCAAGGAATTGGAGGATCAGGTCGGCACGTACGATGTAGCGGAGCTGCTTGAACGCGCCGTCTTCGGGTCAGAACAAAAAGAACATGCTTCATAGACGGATTTCAGGTTTTGAATAAAGAAGGTGTGAGCTGGATCTCCGCCTTCTTTTATCTTCGGTATGTACAAATCATGATAAGGGGAGAGGATGTCAGGTGGCGAGATCGGTTATTGCAGGCGGCGCGCGCACGCCTTTTGGAAAACTCGGGGGTGCGCTTCAGTCAAAGACGGCAGCGGAGCTCGGCGGAATCGCTATAAAAGAGGCATTAAAACGTTCCGGTGTACATCCTGAGGATGTCGATGAAGTCATCATGGGCTCCGTTCTTCAAGGCGGACAGGGGCAGCTGCCGTCGAGGCAGGCCGCGCGTTTTGCGGGACTTCCATGGGACGTCAAAACGGAAACGATTAATAAAGTGTGCGCTTCAGGTTTAAGAAGCATCACAATGGCGGATCAGATCATCCGGGCCGGTGATGCGGAGGTCATTGCCGCGGGAGGTATGGAATCGATGTCAAATGCCCCTTATTTGCTTCAAAAAGCGAGGTGGGGGCTGAGAATGGGAGACGGAGCGGTTAAAGATTTGATGATCACAGACGGGCTGACATGCTCATTTACTGGCGTTCACATGGGCTCCTACGGAAACGCCGCTGCGAAAGAGTTGGAGATTGCCAGGGAAGAGCAGGATCGATGGGCGCTCAGGAGCCACATGCGGGCCGTACAGGCTACGGCTTCAGGCGCGCTTGGAGAAGAGATCGTCCCGGTCAGCATCCAAGAGAAGCGGGGCGGCGAATTAACGGTCGATCAAGATGAAGCTCCGCGGCGCGACACGTCATTGGAAAGGCTGTCAAAGCTTGCTCCGGTTTTTGACCATGATGGGACAATTACTGCGGGAAACGCGCCGGGGGTAAATGATGGGGCATGCTCACTTATCGTGATGAATGAAGACAAAGCAAAGGAACTCAATGTGAAGGCGTCCGCCGTCATTAAAGCGCATACATCCATTGCAGTCGAAGCCAAAGACTTCCCGAAAACCCCCGGGCTTGTCATCAGAGAACTGCTTAACAAAACGGGAGCTGAACTTTCTGATATCAAACTGTTTGAAATCAATGAAGCTTTCGCCGCGGTTGCTTTAGCAAGCGGAAAGATCGCGGGCCTTGATATGGAGAAGGTCAATGTCAATGGCGGCGCCATTGCGCTTGGCCATCCGATCGGTGCGAGCGGAGCAAGAATCATTTTAACGCTTATGTACGAATTAAAACGGCGCGGCGGCGGTACAGGTATTGCTGCCATTTGCAGCGGCGGCGGCCAGGGAGACGCCGTGATGATCGAGGTATAAAAAGGGGGATTTTAAATGAAAAAAGACACGATCATGGTCATCGGAGCCGGCCAGATGGGGGCCGGGATCGCCCAGGTCTCTGCCCAGGCCGGATACAATGTTTACATGTATGACGTATCACCTGAACAAATTGAAAAGGGAATGAAGCGCATTTCCGGCCAGCTAGTCAGACAGGCGGAAAAAGGCAAGCTGCCGCATGGAGACGTGCAGCAAATCTATCAGCGTCTTTCTCCTTCAGCTTCGCTGGACGAAGCACGGGAAGCCTTTCTCATCATTGAAGCGGCTGTTGAGCAAATGGATGTAAAAAAAGAGATTTTCAAGCGGCTTGATGAAGTGACCGAAGACTCAGCCATATTGGCATCAAATACATCGTCCTTGTCGATTACGGAACTCGCTTCCGTCACGAAAAAACCCCAGAATGTCATCGGCATGCATTTTATGAACCCGGTTCCGGTCATGCAGCTTGTCGAGGTCATCAGGGGGCTTGAGACGAGCGGCGAAACATATGAAACCGTCGTGTCTGCAGCGGAGCGGATGAACAAGGTTCCGATAGAGGTGCGGGATTTTCCGGGATTTATCTCCAACCGCATTTTAATGCCGATGATTAATGAGGCGGTTTTTGCACTTTATGAAGGCGTCGCCGAGAAAGAAAGCATAGACGGAATCATGAAGCTTGGCATGAACCATCCGATGGGTCCGCTGGCTCTCGCCGATCTGATCGGTCTGGATACGTGTCTGTATATTATGGAGACGCTGCATGAAGGCTTTGGCGATGATAAATACAGGCCTTGTCCGCTCCTTAAACAATATGTCAGCGCAGGACGTCTCGGAAAGAAAACGGGCAGAGGGTTTTATACGTACGAAAAGCAGCCGACATAAGGAGGGGTGAGCTTGAATTTTCAGTTTACAGAAGAGCAGACCCGCATGCAGAAGATTGTCAGGCAATTTGTCAACCAGGAGGTCGCTCCTTTTGTACCTGAAATGGAAAAAGGACGTTTTCCAGCCTCTCTTTTGAAGAAAATGGCGGAGCGCGGCTGGATGGGGCTTCCGATACCGGCTACATACAGCGGGGCCGGTCATGACTTCATCACCTATATGATGACCATACATGAGCTGTCAAAGAAAAGTCCCGTTCTTGGTGCGGTTCTCTCTGTACACACGTCAATTGTCACCATTCCCATTCTTTTATACGGAAATGAGCGGCAAAAAGAGCATTATGTTAAAAAACTGGCAGCAGGAGAGTACTTGGGAGCTTTTTGTTTAACCGAACCGAGTGCCGGTTCCGATGCGGGCAGTCTAAAAACCAGGGCCGAAAAGCGCGGCGATACCTATGTGCTGAACGGAACGAAAGTTTTCATCACAAACGGCGGAGCAGCGGACATTTATCTTATTTTTGCTTCAACCGATCAGAAGGCGGGAACGGGAGGCATTTCCGCTTTTATCGTGGAGAAGGGAACGCCGGGCTTTTTCATCGGAAAAAATGAAAAGAAAATGGGGCTTCACGGTTCGCTAACGGTCACTTTAAATTTTGATAACGCTGTCATTCCTGCCCGGCAGCTGCTGGGGGAGGAAGGAAAGGGATTCAAAATGGCCCTGTCTAACCTGGATACCGGCCGGATCGGAATTGCGGCGCAGGCTCTGGGTATCGCCGAAGGAGCGCTTTCTGAAGCTGTTCAATTTCTAAAAAAACGGTATCCGGACGGAGAGCTGTATAAGAACGGACAAGGGCTTGCCTTTAAGCTGGCCGACATGGCGGCGAGGACAGAGGCAGCCAGGCTTCTCGTCTATCAGGCCGCTTCGCTGAAACAGCAAGGCATGCAGACGGGAAAAGCTGCTTCAATGGCCAAACTGTTCGCTTCGGAAACGGCGATGTATGTCGCCGGAGAAGCCGTGCAGCTGCTCGGAGATTTTGGATACACAAAGGATTTTAGCGCTGAACGATATTTCAGGGATGCGAAAGTGTGTGAAATTTATGAGGGCACAAGCGAGATCCAGCGGATCGTTATCGGTAAGCATTTATAAGGGGTCAAAGGGGGAAAAAGGATGATCTTTAAGCTGAGTGAAGAGCACCAAATGATACAGAAGATGGTGCGCGACTTTGCCCATCACGAGGTGGAGCCGACTGCGAAGGAGCGGGATGAGGAAGAGCGGTTTGACAGAGAACTGTTTGCAAAAATGGCGGAATTGGGGCTGACAGGTATACCGTGGCCTGAGGAATACGGAGGGATCGGCAGCGACTATCTCGCCTACGTTATCGCGGTTGAAGAGCTTTCGAAAGTCTGCGCCTCAACGGGTGTCACCTTGTCTGCCCATACATCGCTTGCGGGCTGGCCGATTTACGCATTCGGAACAGAAGAACAGAAGCAGGAATACTTAAAGCCGATGGCCCGCGGTGAAAAGATAGGAGCCTACGGATTGACGGAGCCCGGTTCAGGCTCCGATGCCGGCGGTATGAAAACGGGCGCGGTTAAAAACGGCGATGAATATATTTTAAACGGGACGAAGATTTTTATCACAAACGGCGGAATCGCAGACTTCTACATCGTGTTTGCCAACCTTGCGCCGGAACAGAAACACAAAGGCACAACCGCTTTTATCGTTGAAAAGGATTTTCCCGGCTTTTCTGTCGGGAAAAAAGAAAGGAAACTGGGCATCCGTTCATCGCCGACAACCGAAATCATCTTTCAGGATTGCCGCGTACCTTTAAAAAACCGCCTTGGCGGGGAAGGTGAAGGCTTTAAAATCGCAATGAAGACGCTCGATGGAGGTAGAAACGGAATTGCCGCTCAAGCTGTCGGGATTGCCCAGGGCGCATTTGAGGCGGCGAAAGCGTATGCGAAAGAGCGGAAGCAATTCGGCAGGCCGATCGCCGAGCAGCAGGGGATCGCTTTTAAATTGGCTGATATGGCGACGGAGATTGAAGCTTCAAGGCTTTTAACCTACCAGGCGGCATGGCTGGAATCGGAGGGACTGCCTTATGGAAAAGCTTCCGCCATGTCAAAGCTTTACGCAGGGGATACGGCCATGAAAGTGACGACCGAGGCCGTGCAAATATTCGGCGGATACGGCTACACAAAGGATTATCCGGTCGAGCGCTTTATGCGCGATGCAAAAATCACTCAAATCTATGAAGGAACGCAGGAAATTCAGAAGCTCGTCATTTCGAGAATGCTGATGAAATAAGGGTGGAAAACAGCCGTCTGGCACGGCTTGATCTGCTGCCGGCGGACAGGCTGCCGGCGCAGTTTTTTTCGTTTTGAAAGGGCCGGATGCTCCCGGCTGTTCTATGTTTCAATCCCGCTTGCCGCCGATTTCCAATGCAACCGGTAAAAATTATTGAATTAACGGGAATAAAGGTGGCATAAAGTGATTTCTTTTGTTTATAATGAGAGGTATGGTTTGTCGTAAAAGACAGGGATTACATGCTTATTTTCTATGACAGAGATAGTAGATACATACATGAAGATAGAAAGGGAGTGTCTGGCGATGAGTTTGAAACAATACTCAGAGGAACAGCTAAAGGAAATGGCTTTAGTTGAAATCGCATACGAAATTTTCTCGGAACACAAAAAACCGATTACATTCCAGGAGCTAACAGATCAAGTGGCTTCCTTGCTTGGAATGGGGAAAGAAGAGCTGGAAGACCGCATCGCCCAGTTCTACACAGATTTAAATATCGACGGACGCTTTTTGGCGCTGTCAGACCAAACGTGGGGCCTGCGCAGCTGGTATCCGTATGATCAGCTTGATGAAGAAACGCAGCCGACTGTAAAAGCGAAAAAGAAAAAAGCGAAAAAAGTGGTTGAAGAAGATCTTGATCTTGACGAATTCGAAGAAATCGACGAGGATGATATTCTTCTTGACGATGTCGAAGAAGATTTGGACATTAACGCCGATGAATTCGAAGAAATCGATGAAGCCGACGATGATGAGCTGGATGATCTTGAAGACGAGATCCTGGATGATGATGATGAAGATTTTGAAGAAGAGGAAGACGAAGATTAATTTGCCGTCTGAACGGAATTTCATGTCTAAATCGATCTTGACTTTCACAGGCGAACTATGTAGTATGTATTTTGGGCTCTTCAAAACGAAGAGATTCGAGTGATACGGACTATCAGCTCCCTTTCAAGAAATTGAAAGGGAGCTTTCTTGTTTTTCCGCCTCCTAATCATTTAAATCATTTAGAAAAGATCTAAATGATTTTTCATAAAAAGAGCATTTTAAGGAATAAGCGTTAATCGAAGAGAGGGGTACAGAAATGACAAAATATATCTTTGTAACCGGAGGAGTTGTATCCTCGCTTGGAAAAGGAATTACGGCGTCTTCGCTCGGCCGCCTGCTGAAGAACAGAGGTTTGAATGTTACCATTCAAAAATTTGACCCGTATATCAACGTAGACCCGGGGACGATGAGCCCGTATCAGCACGGTGAAGTGTTCGTAACCGACGACGGTGCGGAAACCGATCTTGACCTCGGCCATTATGAGCGCTTCATCGACATCAATTTAAATAAATACAGCAACGTGACAACAGGAAAAATCTATTCCACGGTGCTGAAAAAAGAGCGCAGAGGCGATTATTTAGGCGGTACCGTACAGGTCATCCCTCATATCACAAATGAAATTAAAGACCGCGTATTCCGCGCCGGAAAAGAAACGCACGCTGATGTCGTGATCACCGAAATCGGCGGAACCGTCGGTGACATCGAATCGCTGCCGTTTCTTGAAGCGATCCGCCAGATCAAGAGCGATGTCGGCCGCGACAATGTAATGTACATCCATTGTACACTTGTTCCATATCTTAAAGCGGCGGGAGAAATGAAAACAAAGCCGACTCAGCACAGCGTAAAAGAACTGCGCAGCCTCGGCATTCAGCCAAACGTCATCGTCGTGAGAACAGAAATGCCGATTTCTCAGGACATGAAAGATAAAATCGCGCTGTTCTGCGACATCGATCCTAAAGCCGTCATCGAGGCCGGAGATGCGGATACGCTCTACTCCATTCCTCTCGATCTGCAAAAACAAGGGCTGGACAGCCTGGTCTGCAGCCACTTGAAGCTGGATTGCAGAGAGGCCGATATGGAAGAGTGGAAAGAACTCGTCAAAAAGGTGAAAAATCTGTCCAAAACGGTAACAATCGCTTTGGTCGGTAAATACGTTGAGCTCCCTGATGCTTACATTTCTGTTGTGGAATCGCTTCGCCATGCGGGTTATGCGTTTGACGCAGACATTCAGGTTAAATGGATCAATGCGGAAGAAGTGACGGAAGACAACGTTGCCGATCTTGTTCAGGATGCGGACGGTATTCTTGTGCCGGGCGGATTCGGAGACCGCGGTGTTGAAGGAAAAATCGCGACAGTCAAATATGCCCGCGAACAAAAGATTCCGTTCTTCGGCATTTGCCTCGGAATGCAGGTGGCATCGATTGAATACGCGAGAAACGTGCTCGGTCTTGAAGGAGCGCACTCAGCCGAAATCGATCCGTCCACACCGTATCCGATTATCGACCTTCTCCCTGAACAAAAGGACATTGAAGACCTCGGCGGAACCCTGCGCCTCGGACTTTATCCGTGTAAGCTTCAAGAAGGATCGAAAGCGTACCAGGCATATGAAAATGAAGTGGTGTATGAACGCCACCGCCACCGCTACGAATTCAACAATGAGTTCAGACAGCAGATGGAAGAAGCCGGATTCGTATTTTCCGGTACAAGCCCTGACGGCCGCCTCGTGGAAATTATCGAGCTTAAAGACCATCCATGGTTTGTCGCGTCTCAGTTCCACCCTGAATTTACGTCAAGACCGACAAGACCTCAGGCTCTGTTCAGAGACTTCGTACATGCTTCGCTAAAGACTTCGGAAAAGCTGTAAAAAAAGAAAGCCTGCCGGCAAATCACGCCGGCAGGCTTTTTTTGGCTCTTTCTGATGATAATGGCGGCCCGAACTGGTACTATATTCATAAGGCCGGCCTCACCGTCACTAATTTCCTTTAGGCAACCCTGTTTTATTGGTATTCCTGAAGAATTTCCTTTAATGTAAAGGATAGGGCATGATAAATGTAGAGGCTGACCATCAGGGACGGAAATCCGTACCTTGTTCCGTCTTCATCGGGAAGAAGCGGCATTCTCAGCTTTGAATCGATATGGACATCGGCGAAGGAAGAGATCGGGGCGCCGTCTTTTCCCGAAGGGGAGACGACAACAAGTCCGATTCCTTTTTCATACAGTTTTTCCGCCATTTTCAGCTCTTCGTCATCCGCTGAACCGGCGCAGAACATCAGCACTTTGTCCGTCATTTCAAAACCGGGCCAGTTTTCTTCGTCTTTCGGCAGCGGTTTGACTGAGGGGAACGGTTCAGAACTGTACATCGCTTCTTTCAAAATGCCTTCCAATTCATTTTTTCCGTATACATAAACCGAATGATCACTGATGACCGCCTGAGCCAACAAGCGGGCGCCGTCCTCTATCGATTGGGCCTCGCCCTCTTGAATCCGCTTGAAGATTCCCGTCAATTGAGTGGTGAAAATTTTAAGCAAGCTGACTCCTCCTTTTTTACTGACTATCATTATATAACAAAAGAGAATAATGGGAAAAATCCTCTAAATATGTCGCAAACTTAAATTTTTTAATTAAAGGAAAAGAGAAAAACAAAACAGAATAGATAAACTACTGCTTAATTTTGGCGAAAATTATAAATATAGAGGTGTAAATCATGAATGAGAAGATTTTAATCGTAGACGACCAGTACGGGATTCGGGTTCTGCTGAATGAAGTTTTCAATAAAGAAGGGTACAAAACCTTCCAGGCCGCGAACGGGATTCAAGCGCTTGACATTGTGAAAAACCAGCGCCCTGACCTCGTTCTGCTCGATATGAAGATCCCCGGAATGGACGGAATTGAAATTTTGAAAAGAATGAAGGTCATAGACGAGGGGATCCGCGTCATCATTATGACGGCCTACGGAGAGCTCGACATGATCCAGGAATCGAAGGAGCTCGGAGCCCTGACGCACTTTGCGAAGCCTTTTGACATCGACGAAATTCGCGATGCCGTTAAAACCTATCTGCCCATAAAGTCTAACGGATAGACGGGAAAAGTTTTTGATGTTGTCACAGTCATGTTGTTGCCGATTTGTTGATTAATTGTTATTCTATATAAGTGGAGAAAAGCTATCTAACGTTTTTAAAAAACCAAAACATTTTACATATGGCGGATTTTTCTGGTCATGCTAGGTAGGTGTGGAGGCTTTTTTCGCAAAAGCAAATCAGGCTACATAAGGAGGACTTTCGACATGCCTTTAGTATCAATGACGGAAATGTTGAATAATGCAAAAGAAAACGGATATGCTGTCGGACAATTTAACTTAAATAACCTTGAGTTCACTCAAGCGATTTTACAAGCCGCTGAAGAAGAGAAATCTCCTGTTATCCTCGGTGTATCAGAAGGTGCAGGACGCTATATGGGCGGATTTAAAACCGTTGTTGCAATGGTTAAAGCGCTGATGGAAGAATACAACGTAACAGTACCTGTTGCGATTCATTTAGACCACGGTTCAAGCTTTGAATCTTGTGCAAAAGCGATTCATGCGGGATTCACTTCCGTTATGATCGACGCTTCTCACCATCCTTTCGATGAGAACGTTGCGACGACTTCAAAAGTTGTTGAGCTCGCTCATTTCCACGGCGTATCAGTTGAAGCTGAGCTTGGAACTGTAGGCGGACAGGAAGACGACGTAATTGCAGAAGGCGTCATCTACGCGGATCCTAAAGAGTGCCAAGAACTTGTTGAGCGCACAGGAATCGACTGCCTTGCACCTGCATTAGGTTCTGTTCACGGCCCTTACAAAGGCGAACCAAACCTTGGATTCAAAGAAATGGAAGAAATCGGAAACACAACTGGTCTTCCGCTCGTACTTCACGGCGGAACAGGCATTCCGACTGCCGACATTAAGAAAGCTATTTCCTTAGGTACGGCAAAAATCAACGTCAACACTGAAAACCAAATTGCTTCTGCGAAAGCTGTTCGCGAAACGCTGGCTGCGAAGCCTGAAGAGTATGATCCGCGCAAATACCTCGGACCTGCACGTGAAGCTATCAAAGAAACAGTGATCGGCAAAATGCGTGAATTTGGTTCTTCAAACAAAGCATAATGACGATTGGAAAAGCATCTGTTTTCCCGCAAGGCCGGGGAAACAGGATGTTTTTCTGATGTTTTAGGGAAGTGCTGTTAACACATGCTATTTGACGGCATGAGGCTCTTTTGCTTCCCGTTCAGTCAAAAAAGCCGCCTGATAGCGACAGGCGGTTTTATCCATATCATCCGGAAAGCGCAAACAAGTTCCACAGTTCAGACATTTTCATGACAGGAGGTTTTATCAATATGCTGTTTTTTATTGATACTGCAAATTTAGACGAAATTAAAGAGGCGCACGCTCTCGGCGTGCTTGCGGGAGTTACGACAAATCCTAGTTTAGTAGCAAAAGAAAACATTTCGTTTCATGACCGTCTGCGTGAAATTACCGAAGTGGTTTCTGGGTCAGTCAGCGCTGAGGTTATTTCTCTGAAGGCTGAAGAGATGATTGAAGAAGGAAAAGAGCTTGCGAAAATCGCGCCGAATATTACGGTAAAAATTCCGATGACGTCTGACGGCCTGAAAGCTGTTAAAGCATTAACCGATCTCGGGATTAAAACGAACGTCACACTGATCTTCAGCGCAAATCAGGCGCTTCTTGCCGCAAGAGCAGGAGCTACGTATGTTTCCCCGTTCCTGGGACGCCTTGACGATATCGGCCACAACGGCCTCGACTTGATCAGTGAAATTAAACAAATTTTCGATGTGCACGGTTTGGATACGCAAATCATCGCCGCGTCCATCCGTCATGCGCAGCATGTGACTGAGGCCGCGCTAAGGGGAGCGCATATCGGCACGATGCCTCTCAAAGTCATTCACCAGCTTACAAAGCACCCGCTGACTGATAAAGGGATCGAACAGTTTTTAGCTGACTGGAATAAATAATTGCTTCATGTGGGTGGCAAGTGGAGGGGCTCCCTCCGTTTGTCACCATTTTGTCTTACAAAGAGAAATGAATGTTTTGCAGAAGAGAACCTTGCCGCAGTCTGCTTCGCTACTTTTTCTTCCCGATAAATTTAAAATGTGTTGTATTCTTTCTCTTTTAATTGGATAGATTTTGAAATGAACCATTTATTTTGAGTTTGAGGAATTCTCATTATGAAGCGCTCCATTAGCTATCTTCTTTAAGGAAGGAGACGATCATGGAAAAGTTAAATATAGCTGGCGGCGATCCTCTCAATGGCACAGTACATATAAGCGGAGCGAAAAACAGCGCTGTCGCTCTCATACCCGCGACGATTTTGGCTGATTCGACGGTTACGCTTGAAGGCCTTCCCCACATTTCAGACATTTTGACCCTGCGCGATCTGCTGAGAGAGATTGGCGGAAACGTTCATCTTGAAAAGGGAGAAATGGTCGTTGATCCTGCGCCGATGATCAGCATGCCTTTGCCGAATGGAAAAGTGAAACAGCTTCGGGCTTCTTATTATTTAATGGGCGCGATGCTCGGACGCTTTAAGAAAGCGGTCATCGGCCTTCCAGGCGGCTGCCACCTTGGTCCGAGACCGATTGATCAGCATATCAAAGGTTTTGAGGCGCTCGGAGCCGAAGTGACAAACGAACAGGGTGCGATCTATCTGCGTGCGGAGGAGTTAAAAGGCGCACGCATTTATCTTGATGTCGTCAGTGTTGGAGCAACGATCAACATCATGCTTGCCGCCGTGCTTGCCAAAGGCAGAACCGTAATTGAAAACGCTGCGAAAGAACCTGAGATTATCGATGTTGCCACCCTTTTAACAAGCATGGGAGCAAAAATAAAAGGTGCCGGTACGGATGTCATCCGCATCGAAGGCGTTGAATCGCTTCACGGGTGTAGACACTCGATTATCCCGGACCGGATCGAAGCCGGCACGTTCATGATCGCAGCTGCTTCCATGGGACAAGAAGTGCTGATTGATAATGTGATTCCGACGCATTTGGAATCGTTAATCGCCAAGCTCCGCGAAATGGGGGTTCGGATCGAAGAAAGCAGTGAGCAGATTTTAATGGTCGGCGGACAGAAAGAGCTGAAACCGGTCGACTTGAAAACGCTCGTATACCCCGGCTTTCCGACCGATCTGCAGCAGCCGATGACATCGCTCTTAACGAAGGCAAACGGGACGAGCGTTGTCACTGACACCATTTATTCCGCCCGCTTCAAACATATCGACGAGCTGAGGCGCATGGGTGCGTCGATGAAGGTCGAAGGAAGATCGGCGATTATTACAGGTCCCGTTCCTTTGCAGGGAGCCAAGGTGAAAGCGAGTGATCTGCGGGCGGGAGCATGTCTCGTTGTTGCGGGTCTGATGGCGGAAGGAGTCACGGAAATCACCGGTTTGGAGCACCTTGACAGAGGCTACAGTCAGCTTGAAGAAAAGCTGACAAAGCTCGGGGCCACTGTCTGGCGCGAAAAATTGACAGACCGGGAAATTGAACAGCTGCAAAACTCCTGATGGACAAATGCTGTGATAGATAAAACATAAAGGATTTCATATGGGGGAGAGGAGATTAGATAGGAATGGAAAGAAGCTTATCGATGGAACTTGTACGTGTGACAGAAGCGGCTGCGCTTAAGTCAGCGCGCTGGATGGGAAGAGGTAAAAAAGACGAAGCCGACGACGCTGCGACAAGCGCCATGAGGGATGTGTTTGACACCATTCCTATGAAGGGAACGGTCGTAATCGGAGAAGGGGAAATGGATGAAGCACCGATGCTTTATATTGGAGAAAAGCTCGGCAACGGCTACGG
This sequence comes from Bacillus haynesii, assembly GCF_001969855.1. Classification (GTDB taxonomy): domain Bacteria; phylum Bacillota; class Bacilli; order Bacillales; family Bacillaceae; genus Bacillus; species Bacillus haynesii. Next base: position 67,008 of record NZ_MRBL01000001.1, on the reverse strand, counting down.
CCCTCGCGTAGACGTAGCAGTAGACCCTCTCGAAGGGACGAACATCGTCGCAAGCGGCGGATGGAACGCGCTCGCAGTCATTGCGGTGGCTGATCACGGAAACCTGCTGAATGCGCCTGACATGTATATGGATAAAATCGCTGTAGGTCCTGAAGCTGTCGGCTGCATCGACATTGAAGCACCTGTGATTGATAACTTGAAAGCTGTAGCAAAAGCAAAGAATAAAGATGTAGAAGATGTCGTAGCCACGATTTTGAACCGTCCGCGGCACGAGAAAATCATCCATGAGCTTCGCGAAGCGGGCGCCAGAATCAAGCTGATCAATGACGGGGACGTGGCCGGTGCCATTAACACCGCTTTTGATCATACGGGCGTCGATATTTTATTCGGCTCAGGAGGCGCTCCGGAAGGCGTTCTGTCGGCTGTCGCACTCAAAGCTCTCGGAGGAGAAATTCACGGAAAGCTTCTTCCTCAAAACGAGGAAGAACTGAGACGCTGTGAAAAGATGGGGCTTGATACGGGCAAAGTGCTCCGCATGGAAGACCTCGTCAAGGGAGACGACGCGATTTTCGCCGCAACTGGTGTTACAGACGGAGAGCTCCTGAAAGGCGTGCAATTCAAAGGATCTGTTGGAACGACCCACAGCGTAGTCATGAGAGCGAAATCCGGTACGGTACGGTTTGTGGACGGAAGACACAGTCTCAAGAAAAAACCTAACCTAGTCATCCGGCCATAAGGAAAAAGAAAAGCGGGGATATATACGACCCGCTTTTCCCTTGTATTTCACTTCACGAATTGAATCAAGGTTCATACTCTGATACAATAGCTACGGCTTTTCTTCTTCATGTCAAGGCATTTTTCAAAACAGGGTCATCTCTATCAATTTCATGTCAAATCGTAAATGAAGTTGAATATGTACGACAAATAAGGTAAAACTAAAGAGTGCTGCGAAATTTTCTGCACATGTTGGTTCTTAGAGAGAGCCAAAATCCTGCCGCATCTATCAGATATGCGATTATCTTCTCTTGTTAAGTCCTCGCTTCTTTCTCGACTCATACTTATAATCCTTTTCAATACGTCGATATATATGGGTAGAAGCGTTGCCGGTAAAACGAATCGGCAGTATACATTAAGCGTCTTTCGTGAAATTGATGAGACAAAGTAAATTATTTGATTAGAAAAGAGTGGTGTTCTTAGTGAAAGATGTATCCATTTCATCTTTGGAAAATATGAAATTAAAAGAGCTGTATGAGCTTGCAAGGCATTATAAAGTCTCTTATTACAGCAAACTGACAAAAAAGGAACTGATTTTTGCCATTCTGAAAGCAAACGCCGAACAGGAAGATCTGCTGTTCATGGAAGGCGTATTGGAAATCATCCAGTCCGAAGGGTTCGGCTTTCTCAGGCCGATCAACTATTCCCCGAGTTCAGAGGATATCTATATTTCCGCTTCGCAAATCCGCCGTTTTGATTTGAGAAACGGTGACAAAGTGTCCGGAAAGGTCCGTCCTCCAAAAGAAAACGAACGGTATTACGGCCTGCTGCACGTTGAAGCGGTTAACGGTGACGATCCTGAATCGGCAAAAGAACGCGTGCACTTTCCGGCATTAACGCCTCTTTATCCAGATCGCCAGATGGTGCTTGAAACGAAACCGAATCACCTGTCAACACGGATCATGGACATGATGGCGCCGGTCGGCTTTGGACAGCGCGGTCTGATCGTCGCTCCGCCTAAAGCGGGTAAAACCATGCTTTTGAAAGAGATCGCGAACAGCATCACAACCAACCATCCGGAAGCGGAGCTGATCGTGCTTCTTATCGATGAAAGGCCTGAGGAAGTGACCGATATCGAACGTTCGGTGGCCGGAGACGTCGTCAGCTCCACGTTTGACGAGGTTCCTGAAAACCACATCAAGGTGGCCGAGCTTGTTTTGGAACGTGCAATGAGGCTTGTCGAGCATAAAAAGGACGTCATCATTTTAATGGACAGCATTACAAGGCTGGCCCGCGCTTATAACCTTGTCATTCCGCCGAGCGGCCGAACGTTGTCTGGGGGAATCGATCCCGGCGCTTTCCACCGTCCAAAGCGTTTCTTTGGAGCTGCCCGCAACATCGAAGAGGGCGGCAGCTTAACGATCCTGGCGACTGCTCTCGTCGACACGGGCTCGCGGATGGATGACGTCATCTATGAAGAATTTAAAGGAACAGGGAACATGGAGCTTCATCTTGACCGTTCTCTTGCGGAAAGAAGAATCTTTCCTGCCATTGATATTCGCCGTTCGGGTACGCGTAAAGAAGAGCTTCTCGTTCCGAAAGAGCACCTTGATCGTCTGTGGTCAATCCGGAAAACGATGTCTGACACGCCTGATTTCGTCGAGAAATTTATGAGAAAAATGAAAAAGACGAAAACGAATCAGGAGTTTTTCGATATTCTGATCCAGGAATGGAAACAAGCCAATATGTCGGCGGCAAGGCGCTGATTTAAAACTTTAGTTTGCAAAACGTCCGAATCGCTGTTATAATTTCATCATGTGCGTTCCGGAGGTTTTGTCCCGGAATAATAACTCTGTTTCCGAATTGGATTCAGGGCGGAAGGAGATGACAGATATGAAAGCAGGAATTCATCCTGAGTTCAAAAAAGCAACAGTCAAATGCGCTTGTGGAAATGAATTTGAAACAGGTTCAGTAAAAGAAGAGGTACGCGTTGAGATTTGTTCTGAATGCCATCCGTTCTACACTGGCCGCCAAAAATTCGCTTCTGCTGATGGTCGTGTTGATCGCTTTAACAAAAAATACGGTCTTAAGTAATAATAGATATGATAAACAGGCAGGATTCGTCTTGCCTGTTTTTTTACTTGCAATAATTGCTGGAGAGGAGTTAGTTGGATGTACATCATGAAGCAAAGCGGCTGGCTTGAACTCATATGCGGAAGCATGTTTTCTGGCAAGTCAGAGGAGCTCATCCGCCGGATTAAAAGGGCAACGTTTGCGAAGCAGGAAGTCAAAGTGTTTAAACCGGCCATTGATAATCGCTACAGCAGCGAATCGGTTGTGTCGCATAATGGGACATCCATTGTGTGCCATGCCATCGCATCTCCGGAAGAAATTTTTCAATACATAAGCAAAGATACGGATGTCATCGGTGTCGACGAAGTGCAGTTTTTTGATGAAACGATTGTCGGCACGTTAACTTCTCTGGCTGATCAGGGCTACCGTGTGATCGCAGCAGGCCTTGATTTGGACTTCCGGGGCGAGCCTTTCGGTGTCGTGCCTGATCTTATGGCTTTAGCGGAAACGGTGACCAAGCTGCAAGCGGTGTGCTCTGTCTGCGGTTCTCCGGCCAGCCGAACCCAGAGGCTGATCAATGGAAAACCTGCTTCTTATGACGATCCAGTCATTTTGGTGGGGGCTTCCGAAGCATATGAAGCGCGTTGCCGCCACCATCATGAAGTGCCCGGAAAGCCGAAATGAAACCGGAAAAACATATAGATTTTCACAAAAAAACACTTGGTAAAAACAAGTGTTTTTTTTATTGAATCCTTTTTATAGGAATTAATGTAATTAAAAAACTTAATTAAGAATACGAAAAAATTAACTAATTTTCATCGCTTGAATTTTGACAAAAGCAGGCATAAAATGACTTACTGTAGTCAGTAAAAAGTAAATAGGTTTTAGGAAATGTTCAGTTTTTTGTCAAAAACGCGCGTTACATATTTGACAATCTACATGTGTAAAAAGGCAAATATTCTATATTGTTTACCGTATTTATTTCACCTCATTAACATTTTAAGAAAGAAGGTAATTAGTGTGAACAACATGAGAAGAACGAAGGAAGGATATTTGGAGACTTCTTTGCGGGGAAAAGACGTTCTTTCCATTCCAACGCTTAATAAAGGTGTTGCATTTTCGCTTGAAGAAAGAAAGAACCTCGGTCTGGAAGGGCTTCTGCCGCCGACTGTTCTCAGCCTTGATCAGCAGGCAGAACGGGCTTATGAACAATTTTCCCGTCAACCTGACAGACTTCGTCAAAACGTATATTTGAACGATCTGCAAAACAGAAACGAAGTGCTTTTCTATAAATTATTGCAAAACCATCTGCGTGAAATGCTTCCGGTTGTCTATACGCCAACTGTCGGTGAAGCGATTCAGGAATACAGCCACGAATACCGCAGACCGCACGGCGTTTACTTGTCAATCGATGATATGGACGGAATCGAAACGGCATTTAAAAACCTGCAGGCATCTGCTGATGACATCGATTTGATCGTTGCTACCGATTCCGAAAGCATCTTGGGCATCGGCGACTGGGGCGTCGGAGGCATCAACATCGCGATTGGTAAGCTTGCAGTATATACGGCGGCAGCGGGAATCGATCCGAGCCGCGTCATCCCGGTCGTACTGGATGTCGGAACGAATAATGAAAAACTGCTAAACGATCCGCTTTATATCGGAAACCGTCATTCGCGTGTAGAAGGCGAGCGCTACGAACAATTTATCGACGCTTATGTCGAAACAGCATTGAAGTTTTTCCCTAATGCGCTTCTTCACTGGGAAGATTTTGGGAATAAAAATGCCCGCAACATTATGAGTAAATATAACCATAAAATTTCAACATTTAATGATGATATCCAAGGAACAGGGGCCATCACGCTGGCAGCGATTTTAGCAGCTGTCAAAAAGACAGGAACGTCTTTGAAAGACCACCGTGTCGTCATCTTCGGACCTGGTTCTGCGGGTATCGGAATCGCTGACCAAATCCGCGACACTATGGTGCTTGAAGGGCTTTCAGAAGAAGAAGCCAGCCGTGCATTCTGGACAGTCGACTACAGAGGATTATTAACGACAGGCATGGATCAAATTTTGGATTTCCAAGAACCGTATTTGCGCGATACGCAAGAAGTGAAAGATTGGAAATGCAATGAAAAGGGAGAGATTTCCTTTGAGGAAGTCATCCGTCAGGTGAAGCCTACCATCCTGATTGGTACATCAGGTGTTGCCGGCGCCTTCACTGAAGAAATCATCAAAGAGATGGCGGCTCATACTGAGCGTCCTGTGATTCTGCCGATGTCCAATCCGACACATCTGGCTGAAGCTGTTCCTGAAGACTTGTTCAAATGGACGGACGGAAAAGCGCTTGTGGCGACGGGAAGCCCGTTTGAAGCTGTTGAGTACAATGGCGTGAAACACGAAATTGGACAATCCAATAATGCTTTCGTATTCCCTGGATTAGGTCTGGGAACAATCGTTGCGAAAGCGAAGGTCATCACAAACGGCATGTTTGCCGCATCTGCAAACGCGGTCGCGAACATGGTTGACCATGAAAAACCGGGTGCAGGCCTTCTGCCGAAAATTGACGACCTGCAAGACGTATCCGTTCAAGTGGCAATCGACGTTGTGAAAGCTGCCATTAAAGACGGCGTGGCCCAAGTTCAGCCTGAAGATGTCGAAAAGGCGGTTCGCGAAGCCATGTGGCGTCCGGAATATCAAACAATTGTTGCAAAACGCGACTAATATTCAGTACTGAGGAAACGATAAAAAGAAACGGCAGCCCGGGTGCGGGAGTTTTTCACCGGGCTGCACCAATCAAAGATGAAAAATGGGATCGGCGGCTGTGTAACAGGGCGACCGCATTTATCAGCCGCCGTTAATTCGTCCCTGAAAGGGACAACATAGAGGAGGAAACAGTCTTGGACTTTTTAAATATTTTAATCCTCCTTGCGCCAATATTTTTTGTTATTGCGCTGGGATGGTTCGCGGGTCACTTTGGAAGCTATGATGCTAAATCTGCAAAAGGGGTAAGCACGCTCGTTACGAAATACGCGCTTCCGGCCCACTTTGTTTCAAGCATTTTGTCAACGCCAAAAGATAAGTTTTACAGCCAGATTCCGCTGATGATTTCACTGGTAATCGGTATCGTTGGATTTTACGTTATTATTTTGCTTCTTTTACGATTTTTATTTAAGTACGATTTAACAGATGCTTCAATGTTCTCATTGAACTCAGCTCAGCCGACATTCGCCTTTATGGGAATTCCGGTATTGGGCAGCCTGTTCGGCATGCAGGAAGTTGCGATTCCGATCGCGATTACGGGAATTGTCGTGAATGCGATGCTTGATCCGCTTGCGATCATCGTCGGAACCGTCGGCCGTTCTTCTAAAAAACAAACGGAAACGACTGAAAGTATTTGGAAGGTAACAGGAAAATCAATTTTACACGGTTTGTCTGAACCGCTCGCTTTTGCACCGCTTGCAAGTATCATTCTTGTATTATTCGGTCTGCAAATTCCTGAATTGCCGCAGAAAATGCTTGATATGCTCGGGAATACGACTTCAGGTATCGCCCTTTTCGCAGTCGGGGTGACTGTCGGAATCCGCAAAATCAAATTCAGTATGCCTGCTTTGAGCATCGCTTTATTAAAAGTCGCTGCTCAACCTGCTTTAATGTTTGTGATCGCGATTGTCGTCGGCCTTTCTTCCGCTGACATGACAAAAGCGGTTCTGCTTGTGGCATTCCCTGGTTCTGCTGTGGCGGCCATGATTGCTACAAACTTTGAAAGCCAGGAAGCGGAAACGGCCTCCGCGTTTGTGATCAGCGCGGTGCTGTCGATTATTTCACTGCCGATATTAATTGCCATTACAGCATAAGGAAAAAGCTTGCAAGAAGCCGTTTTATGGCCTTGCAAGCTTTTTTGCGCTTTAAAAAGAGAAGATCGATTTCAATTTGCTTTTCGGTTTTTTTTCTTCTCTTCTGCCGGCTGTATCTTTTTCCTGGCGGTTCATGCTTTCCAATTCGCTGATTTTCTGTTCGAGATGTTTGATCTGTTGCCGTTCTTCTTCTAGTTCGCGTCTTTGCTGCAGAAGCTGATAGGAGACGACATCGTCAGCTTTTTGTTCCAGTTTTCTCTCTAGCTCGGCGATTTTCTTTTGGAGCAGCTCGCGTTCAAGCTGTTCATGCTCTAAAAAACGCTGCAGTCTTTCTTCGAGCCGCTCATTCATTTGCGGTGCAGGCTCTTTCGTTTGAATCATTTCGTTTTTCTTGATGAAGAAGGTTTTTTTCGGGCGTTTGACCGTGACATCCTGCATAGGCGTCCCATTTTTCAACTGTTCTTTTACTTCTTTTAAAATGGCGATATCGTCTTCCGTGAAAAAATAGTGGCCAAGCTCATTTCGGGAAGCGGGTAGTTGCAGCTGCTTGACCCAGCGCTGCACCGTTTTGGTTGACACCCCGAGTTCATTTGCCGCATCGGCAGTATTCATATGATACCTCCTTTTAACCTGTTACTGTTCATTAAAAAGGGTATTCGACCTGAATGAAAAGCTTCCTTCCTGTTAGACAAAAGAAGAAGGGATTCGGCAAAGAAAGCGGTTTTTCCACAGACGGTGCAGGGCGTTGCTATGCCTCGTAAAGCTCTAAAGGCAGGCCGTCCGGGTCAGAGAAGAACGTATAGCGCTTGCTTGTTCCGGGATCGGTGCGAATCGGTTCAGCAGTGATGCCTTTTTGCTTGAGCTCCTTGACGGTCTGATCAAGATCAGCCACTGTGAAAGCCAAATGGCGGAGTCCGGCAGCTTCTGGTCTGGTAAGGCGCTCGGGGGGCTCTGGAAAAGAAAACAGCTCGATGACATAGCGGCCGTTTAATGAGAGATCCAGTTTATATGAATCCCGGTCCTTTCTGTACGTTTCGCTCAGAATCTCAAGTCCGAGCTTGTCGACATAGAATGTTTTGGATGCTTCGTAATCCGAGCATATAATGGCAATGTGATGAATCGATTCCAGCATTGAGTCAAGCTCCTTTTTTCTTAAAAGTATAGCAAAAAGACGCGGCTGCTGCCGATAACGGCGAAGTTGTTTTGACGGGGAAGAGTCCCTATACTATAATTAGAATGTTACGCACAGCAAACAGAGGTGAATAGCGTGTTAGACCGTTTAAAATCGATAGAGGACCGGTACGAAAAATTAAATGAGCTATTAAGCGATCCGGAAGTTGTCAACGATCCGAAGAAGCTTAGAGAATATTCGAAAGAACAATCTGATTTACAGGAAACAGTTGAAGCATACAGACGTTATCGGAGCGCGTCGGAACAGCTGAGCGATGCAAAAGCGATGCTTGAAGAAAAGCTTGACGCCGACATGCGCGAGATGGTCAAAGAGGAGATTTCCGAACTGCAGGAAGAAATCGAGTCGCTCACAGATCAGCTGAAGGTATTGCTGATCCCGAAAGATCCGAATGATGACAAAAACGTTATCATGGAAATCCGCGGCGCAGCGGGCGGAGAAGAGGCCGCTTTGTTTGCGGGCAACCTTTACCGTATGTACAGCCGCTACGCAGAGCTCCAAGGCTGGAAAACAGAAGTGATGGAAGCGAATACGACAGGTACAGGCGGATATAAAGAGATCATTTTTATGATCAATGGAAGCGGCGCATATTCAAGGCTGAAGTATGAGAACGGCGCACACCGCGTACAGCGCGTTCCAGAGACCGAATCCGGCGGGCGCATCCATACATCCACGGCAACGGTAGCCTGCCTGCCTGAGGCTGAAGAGGTAGAAGTCGACATTCATGAAAAAGACATTCGCGTCGACACCTTCGCTTCGAGCGGTCCGGGAGGGCAAAGCGTCAATACGACGATGTCAGCCGTCCGTCTGACTCACCTTCCGACAGGTGTTGTCGTGTCTTGCCAGGATGAAAAATCTCAGATCAAAAACAAAGAAAAAGCGATGAAGGTTCTGCGTGCGCGAATTTACGATAAATTTCAGCAGGAAGCTCAGGCTGAATATGATCAAAACCGGAAATCCGCAGTCGGAACAGGGGACCGTTCTGAGCGCATCCGTACGTATAACTTTCCGCAAAACCGCGTCACCGATCACCGGATCGGCTTGACGATCCAAAAGCTCGACCAGATCCTTGAAGGCAAGCTTGACGAAGTCATCGACGCGCTGATCGTAGAAGACCAGGCAAGCAAGCTGCAAGAGGCGGAGAGCTGAGATGAAAACAGTTTTTGAAGCCCTTAAGTGGGCTTCTTCTTATTTGACTGAAGCGGGAAGGGACCGAAATGCCTCGGAAATTTTGCTCGCCGATCAGCTGAACATCGACCGCAGCAAACTGTTGGCAAGCTTCCATGATGTCATATCAGAGTCTGATTTTTCGAGGTTTAAAAAATCTGTCGAGCTTCATCATCAAGGAGTGCCTGTTCAATATATCACCGGAAAAGAGTCCTTCTACGGACGGGAATTTTCGGTAAATGAACACGTTCTGATTCCGCGTCCTGAAACAGAGGAAGTCATTGAAGCGGCCCTTTCCGAAGCGGAAAGAGTTTTTCCCGGAATAGATCGTCTTAAAGCCGTCGATGTCGGTACAGGAAGCGGGGCGATTGCGGTGACCCTTGCGCTTGAGAGCCCGCGTTTTTCCGTTACGGCGACGGATATTTCGGAACAAGCTTTAAGTACGGCAAGACACAACGCTGACCGGCTTGGGGCGAAAGTGGATTTCATCGGCGGCGATTTGCTTGAGCCGCTTATCACGCGACAGAAGAAAGCTGATGTCATCGTATCGAATCCACCTTATATATCTGAGGAAGACATGAAGACGCTGTCAGATGTCGTCCGTCTTCATGAACCCGCCGGGGCTTTGACGGACGGTGCTGATGGATTGCAGTTTTATAAGCGTTTCATGAAGGAAATTCCATTTGTCATCGCAGATCAGGCACTGGTGGTGTTTGAAATCGGCTGGAATCAGGGGAATGCCGTCAAAGACATGTTTCACCGGTTCTTTCCTGATGCTGACGTACGGGTGAAGAAGGATCTTAATGGAAAAGACCGCATCGTCTGCGCGGTAATTGAACAACATCGTTAAAAAAACCGCCGGAAATGAAGTGACCCCAAAAAGTTAGACAATAAAATCTCATGAAGCCATTTGACTGGCATGATTCTGGTATTGTACCGGGCTCATGCCTTTTCATTTGATCTTGATCCGTTTGTGATTGAAGTATGCCTTTCACCCCCCGCAAAATACCTTTTAACCGCTTGTATTTTTTCCTCACCTGTAAATTTAGCCATAAGAAAACTGCACCTCCAATTGTTAAGTGTGTCTAATAAAAGGGGGGCAGTTCAAATTAGTTCCCGGCGGTCTTTTTTTGTTTGAAAATAGGAACCGCAGCCTTGACCGTTCAGGCGGCCTGCTTTACTATTTTTTAACAAAATTTTTATCTGAATAAAATAAAAAATAGTTCAAGATTAATAAATATCCTAAACAGATTGTCTTATTTTTAATGTAGGGGACAGTGTCACGACATCCCTCTGTAAGCCGCTTTCCCCATTCAGAAGGTTTACCATTGCACATACGGCTTTTTGAGCCAGTTCTTCGACAGGTATATCGATTGTCGTGATTTCCGGATCGGTCACCTCACAGATCGATTGATTGTCATATCCAAGCACTGCAAGCTGCTTTGGCACTTCATATTGATAGTATCGGGCCCTTTTAATAATTCCTGCGGCCACTTGGTCGTTTCCCGTAAAAATGGCGGTCGGCTTTTCGGACATGTTGTGGATCTGGTCCATAATGCGGAAGCCGTCATGAATGGTAAATGCGTGGCTGAACATCCACTTCTCCTGGAAACATAAACCTGCATCAGACAATGCTTTCAGAAACCCTTCTTTTCTCATAATCTGGGCCTTGCTGTGTATCGTATCACAGCAAAAGGCCATTAAATGATGCCCTTTTTGAATAAAAAGCTCCGTTCCTTTATATCCGGCTTCGAATTCGTCATAGCAGATCACCGGCACGTCCGCTTCGGCGTGGAATTCATTTGCCAAGACTACGGGACCGTATTTGACGTATTTTTTGATGTCTTCCCATTCATTTTCAAGGCTGCATAACATAAGGCCGTCGACTTCTTTCCTCTTGAGCAGCTCCAGTACTTTCAGTTCATTCTGCTTTTGATAAAACGTCTGAAACACAATGACTTTGTATTGGTGTTTCAGCGCTTCAGCGGACATATGCTTCATGAGCTGCGCGAAGAATGGGTGGTCCGCGTGAGGGACAGACACTGCGAGAAACATCGTTTTGTTGGATCTGAGCTTTCGTGCAGACGTGTTCGGGATGTAGTCCAATTTTTCGATGACTTCCAAAACCCGCTTCCTTTTTTCTTCAGATACATAGGGATGATCGTTCAGTACTCTGGAAACAGTTGTTTTTGACACATTACTTAATTTTGCAATTTCGTCAATCGTAGGCATAAAGTCACTTCCTGAAAAAAAGAGTTGTTATGGTATCGATTCCACCATTTAAGATATGTCATGAAATATGACAATTTCCCAAAATAATAAAAATGGGGTGAAATTGATGAAAACCGCAAGTGAAAACATGACTTGCACAAGCAAACAGCTATTTGTCCTTCTGAATGATTTGAAGGAAGGGAAGCTCGCTGGTGAATGCCGTATAGACGACACACTGGCCAATCAAAAATTAAAAGAGACATTGCAGCAGGACCAATTCGACATGACCGCCAATTTGCTGAACAGAATGGATTCCCCGCCCTCCAGAGTTGACTTTATGCCGCTTCATCGACTAATTACAGAAGAAGAAGTAGAAGACGTGATTGATGCGGTGAAAAGCGTGCTGCCGACCGGGCAATTTACAAGCGGTTCTTATGTTGGCGTATTTGAAGCTGAAATAGCCGCTCTTTTGAGAAAAAAGCATGTCATGGCTTCCTCCAGCGGAACCGATGCCATGATTGTCGCACTGAAGGCTGCGGGTGTTGGACAAGGTGATGAAGTCATTATGCCTGCAAACAGCTTTGCTGCAACGGAAAATGCCGTGCTTGCAGCTGGAGGCACTCCGGTTTTCTGCGATATTGACCCTGTTACATTTTGCATGGATCCTTCTGAAATTGAAGCATGCGTCACTTTGAAAACGAAATGCATTTTGCCTGTACACCTTTATGGAAAGCTGCCTGACATGGAAGCCATTGCAAAAATCGCTGATAAATACGGCATCCCGATGATTGAAGACGCCTGCCAGTCGATCGGCGTTTCCGATCTGGGAAAAAACAGCCTTTGCTTCATATTAAGCTTCAATCCGTATAAAAATCTCGGCACTTGCGGAAAAGCCGGTGCAATTGTAACGGATGATCCATCATTTGCATCCGCATGCATGGAATATATGTATCACGGCTTTGAACTGAATCAAAAAAATAAAAAGGCGGCTGATTACGGCTTTAACGCTAAGATTGATAATCTGCAAGCCGCTATTGGACTGGCAAGGATGAAATATCTTTCATTAAATAATCTGAAGCGCTTATATTTAGCAGATCGTTATATTACACATTTGCAGCAGTATGAAGACAGAGGTCTGATCAAATTGCCTCAAATGACCGATGATCACGCATGGCATTTGTTTACAATTAAAATATTAAACGGAAATCGAGACCAAGTCAAAGATATGATGCTTAAATTTCACAATGTCCAAACAGATATTTACTACCCGATATTATCCCATCATCAAAACACACCACTTGTAAAAGCCAATTATCAGCACACATCGCTGCCGGTCACTGAATCAGTTCATAAACAAATGCTTCAGCTTCCTCTCTATCCGGGACTCACCGTAGAAGAACAAGACAAAGTAATGGAGGCCTTAATTGATGTCGTATCATGAAACAATTTCTTTTCACACCTTGCAGCAAGTAAACAAGCCGAAGTACGCCGTATTTTGCGATTTTGATGAGACATATTTCGCCCACAGCGTCACCGACGAATCGAGAAAAGCGCTCATGGACCTTGAAACATTTATTCATTCGCACCATCTTGATCACAAGATTTTGCTCGGCTGGGTGACCGGGAGCAGCCTGTCATCCGTTCTTGCAAAAATGAAGCGGGGAGGCTTTCGATACCTTCCGCATTTTGTCGCCAGTGATCTTGGCACTGACATCACTTATTTCTCTGAAGAAGGCCAAGTCTCTGATAAAGATTGGGAAGCCCGATTGCAAGAATCAAATTTCTCCCATGATCTGGTCGAAGAAATCAAGCAGACTCTCTCTAAAAAATATGAGATTGCGCTTGTGCCTCAGACTCAGCATGGTTTTTCCCGCTATAAAATCAACTATTACTATAGATCGTCGGATGAGAGCACAGATAAGAGGGCGCTTGAAGCCATCAGGCAGCTTGCAAGAGAGCATGAAATAGGAGTAAATATCAATCGCTGCAACCCTTTGGCAGGCGATCCGGAAAACAGCTATGATGTGGACTTTATCCCCTTGCGGACAGGCAAACCGTACATTGTGGATTTTATATTGGATAAATTCGCGATAGAGAGGGAGCATTCATTTGCTTTCGGCGACAGCGGAAACGATGTGGATATGCTTAAAAAAACCGGACATGGTTATCTGGTGGGGAATGCGACAGCAGAAGCCAAGTCGCTCCATTCCCGTATGACAGAAGGCAGCTATACGGCTGGAATTTTAGAAGTGCTAAAAGCCCATATCAAACGATAAGGAGTGTCCTTAGATGAAAATCGGAATTATTGGAGCCGGAGGAATTGCAAAAGCTCATGCGAAAGCTCTTTCAACAGTCAAAGGTGCCGAGCTTTCCGGGTTTTTTGATATCAATTCGCTTGCCTCGCGTAAATGTGTGTTTGAATACGGAGGAACTGTATTTAACAGTATGCAGGAGCTGCTGAATCAGTCGACGGCAGTCATCGTTTCATCGCCGAACTTTTGCCATAAAGAACATGCGCTTGAAGCGATGGCCGCAGGTAAGTATGTATTGTGTGAAAAACCGATGGCTGTCTCAATGGAAGAAGCGGAGGAGATGAAAAACAGGGCGTCTCAATCTGCTTATATTCCGATCATGGGCTTCAATTACCGCCATCTCACATTTGTTCAGCGCTTAAAAGATATGATCTCCGGCAATGAACTTGGGGATATTTTGTCCATCAATGTCCATTTTAAGAAAAACAGCGCCTTGAGAAGAAAAAAATATACTTGGCGCGATCATTCGAAAAGCAACAAAACGAGCGGGGCATTAGGAGATTTGGGTGTGCATTTAATCGATCTCATTCTCTATTTGTTCGACAGCCCGTTTAAACTGGACAGTTTAAAAGTCAAAATGATGACGGCCGTCAAAGAAAAAGAACAAAAACAGGTATATGTTGATGATCATTCTGAAGTATACGGCCAGCTTGAAAATCATGTGTTTGTCAATATGATTACGTCAAAATGCACAAAAGCGGATGAGTGCGGCTTTAGCATCGAGGTCAATGGCCAAAACGGCGTATTTTACTATCATTCACGGCAGAAAAATCAGTTTTTGCTGAGGACCGGATTGACGGAGCAGATGATAACAATGCCGGACACGTGGCTGACAGACCCTGAAAATGAATTTTACGGATGGGCCGATTCCTTCAGAGTTCAGCTGATCCAATGGATGAACGGAATTCGGGATCGCAATTTCGCATCTCTTGCCACTTTTGAAGATGGATACAAGACGCAGTTCTATTTAAATGAATTTTTCAATAAAGGTCAGCAGCTGTCCCTTTCAAAACAAGCAAACTAGCATTGCGAAAAACCCTTGCCGGCCGTGCCAAAAGCCGCAAGGGTTTTATGGTCTGCAACGAAGGAGTGAGTCTAATGAAAAAAACATTTCTATTCGGCTGTTCGTTTTATTTTCTTGTAGGGGTTATCCATATCCTGCTGGGGAGCCTGTCACCGTATATCATTCAAGAATATCAACGGGATCTTCATGATCTATCCTTCCTGATCTTTTTCCAGTTCACCGGTTTTCTAATCGGCGTCCTGCTTGCGCCGATATTTGTCAGACGCACCTCTCATATGGCTGTATTGACGTTTGGCCTTTTTCTTATTCTCGTTACGCTTTTAGGCGTTTTTCTTTTTGATGTGTTCATCTTTTTTGTCATCATGGGGTTTTTGCTCGGCTTTGGCGCGGGTACTTTAGAAACGACGATGGGAGCGTATGTGATTGCACAAGATAAAAATGCGAAAGGGATGAATATTTTAGAGGTTTTTTTCGGATTAGGCGCTTTGCTGTTTCCTTTTCT
Organism: Bacillus haynesii; assembly: GCF_001969855.1. Classification (GTDB taxonomy): domain Bacteria; phylum Bacillota; class Bacilli; order Bacillales; family Bacillaceae; genus Bacillus; species Bacillus haynesii. The sequence continues at coordinate 51,959 of NZ_MRBL01000001.1, read as the reverse complement.
TATTTATATCCTTACGGAACGATATGCCTGGCATTTCCCCTTGTATGTTTTATTTATCTTCGTTTTTGTGCTTGCGTGTATGTGGGTGGTTTATTTGCGCAGAAAAACCCCCGACACTGCTTCCGGTCAAATGGCTTATCAGGAAAAACCGACTGTGTCAGCGATATATGAAATCGGAAGGAAAGAAAAAAACATTTTCCTCTTTCTCATATTCGCTTTTGTATATGCGGGTATCGAGACCAATTTCGCAAACTTTTTGCCGGCGCTGATGCTGGAAAAAGGAGCGGAAGAAATCAGCGTGATCAGCGTCACGTTTTTTTGGACGGGAATGGTGTGCGGACGTTTATTGACAAGTATTTTTGGCGGACGCTTAACTTCCGTTGCCTTTCTGATCTTCAGTGCCGGAGCCTTGACTGTTTTGCTTTTGATTCTGGCGTGGTTTCCGGTTCATCAAACACAGCTGCTCCTCGTATTTTTCATCGGGCTGTCGGCAGCCGGCATTTTTCCGTGCGCCGTCACTCTGGCCTCGTTGGCTGGAAAGCCTTTTACAGAGGAAATCACAAGTCTCTTCATTTCATCCGCAAGTCTGGGAGGAGCGCTTCTTTCATTCTTGATCGGCTGGGCGATTGATGCAAGCACAGCCGCTGTCTTCCCGTTTCTGCTGTTCGGCGGATTGGGGGGCTTGCTGCTGGTGATCAGCGCGGTGATTTTTTTATCCGGCCTCCAAAAAAACAAGCAAAGCCATTTGGATATGTAGACCTTTTAGGGAGAGATTACAAGCTTAGTAGAATTTTTTCAGCATCCGTTTAAACCGTTCCATCTTTGACCATAATGTTGCTAGAAAAGGTTGAAGAACGGAGAGGAACGGTGGGGGAAATGAAGAAATCAAACATTGCCTGTATGTATATTTTTCTTTTATTAATAGGAGCGCTTGCAAATCTCACGACGGAAGAGACGGCCCAATCATCAGGCGGGAAGCCTGCCGTGATTCCTGATGAAGCGATTCGGCTGCGGATTTTGGCAAACAGTGACAGCGGGAGCGACCAAAGCGTCAAACGCAAAATCAGGGATGAGGTCAATAAACAAATGACGAAATGGGTGGAAAACCTGACCTCGGTTGAGGAAGCGAGACAAATCATCAGGTCGAAGCTGCCCGAAATCAAAGAGGTTGCCAAGGATGTCATGAAACGCGAAAATGTTCGGCAATCCGTGTCTGTCCGTTTTGATCGAGTTTCATTTCCGACAAAGCTATACGGCAATATGGTGTATCCGGCCGGAGAATATGAGGCTGTTTTAATTACATTAGGCAAGGGGGAGGGAGCCAACTGGTGGTGTGTCCTGTTTCCGCCGCTTTGCTTTCTTGATTTTTCCAATGGGGAAGCCGTAAAGTCGCCTGAAGACGAACAAACCGCTGCCGGGGAAAACCGCCGGGAAGAAAAAACAGACACGGCGGATGAAGCGGTATCTGGCAAAGATAAAGAAGACAAAGAAGTGAAATTTTTTCTTGTCGAATGGTTTACCGGGCTTTTTTCTTAAAGGGACCGCCTTGCTTTCACTGCAGGGCGGTTTTTTCCTGTTTGTTTTTTCATGATGGTTATTCACGCTTTTGAATATGATATAATTTTCCAAAACGGTTCGGGGGAAATACTGCTTTTCGAATATACACCTTTTGCCCGTTTCTGATGCGCCAATCACATTGCGCGACAGAAGAGAAACTGTCTTATCACCAGTACAGCGTTCATTTGCATACTCATTCAAAGCGTTAGTTCCTGCTAATCAAAATTGAAAAATGAATAGCCGGCTTTCTTCCAAATCAAAAGGTATATTTTACTGTCGCCCTCATAGATTGGATAGAGAAGTTAAAAAACGGGGTGAAAAGATGTTCTACCAATTGAGGTTAGCGGAAACGAAAGACATGAATGCGATCGAAGCATTTTTAAAAAAGGCGGGGACAAGCCATAAAGGTCTTGAGGAAGCGAAGAGCCAGTTTATCATGATGGAAGACCCTCCCGATGAAATCGTCGCCTGCCTCGGAATGGAGGAATTTGAAAACAAAAAAGGGCTGCTGCGCTCGCTTGTCGTGTCTGATAAACTCAGCCAGGGCCACATCGTTTCCCTGTTTCAAAGCATGCAGGTATTGTGCGAAAAGCGGGGAATCCAAACCCTTTATTTAATTGCCAATAAGCGAACATCGCTGGATTTCCTTGAAGTGCTCGGTTTTAAACAAGCCGCGGCAATTCCTGAAGAGCTTGATGGATCTGAACATGTTTCAGACTCACTGAACGTAAACGGAGCCGTTTTGATGGAGAAAACATCAACTTAGCCATTAACTTATACACAGAGATATCCACGGATTCAAAAGCGTTATCCACAAAATGTGGACAACGCTTGTTTTCTTTTCTTTCATCTTTTATACTTTCAACATGATTTGCATGAATTATTAACGTTTTTAGTGTTTTGTTAAGGGAGTTTTGATGTTAATGAAAACAAAAGTATGGATTGTGGATGTAAAACCCGATTTGTCCACAAACTGTCCACAAATTGCACAAGCGGCAAGACTGCTTCAGCAAAATGAAACGGTTGCTTTTCCGACAGAGACTGTGTACGGACTTGGTGCAAACGCCAAACACAGCGAAGCAGTAGCTAAAATATACGAAGCGAAAGGGCGTCCGAGCGACAATCCGCTCATTGTCCACATCGCTGAAATTGAACAGCTTGCAGAATTTGCAGAAGTTGATTCGCCTCAGGCCGAAATGCTGATGAAGCGTTTTTGGCCCGGGCCGCTGACCCTTGTGCTGCCGAGCAAGCCCGGGGTGTTATCCACAAGGGTGACAGCGGGGCTCGACACGGTTGCGGTCAGAATGCCTGATCATCCTGTGGCGCTTGAGCTGATTAGACATGCTGGCGTTCCGGTGGCGGCCCCGAGCGCCAATCTCTCCGGGAAACCGAGTCCGACGAAAGCCGAGCATGTCGTCCACGATTTGAACGGACGGATTGCAGGTGTCGTTGACGGCGGTCCTACGGGAGTAGGGGTCGAATCAACAGTTGTTTCATGCACCGGTGAAATTCCGGTCATTTTGAGGCCGGGCGGCGTCACAAAAGAGCAGCTCGAAGAAACGGCCGGCCCCGTCTTGATTGACAAGGGCCTCACCGACGAAAAAAAGGCGCCTATGTCTCCCGGGATGAAATATACGCATTATGCACCGGAAGCCCCGCTTGCCATTGTGAACGGGGGCGTTGAAGATATTCAACGGCTGATCGACCAATATCAGAAAGACGGCATGAAAGTCGGTGTCCTCACAACAGAGGAACGGGCCGGCGCCTATCAGGCGGATGCCGTCCGCATTTGCGGCAGAAGAGACCGTCTTGAAACGGTTGCCGCCGGTTTGTATGACATTCTCCGCAGCTTCGACGAAGAACGGCTCGATTTTATTTTTGCGGAGTCTTTCCCTGAGGAAGGGGTGGGCCGGGCGATTATGAACCGGCTGTTGAAAGCGGCCGGCCACCGCGTAATCGAAGCATAGCCTAAGCAGGGTTGTTCTATCCGCCTTTGGACGTGCATAAGCTAGAAAAGCTGGCGTGTCCAAGGGGGAATTGCATGAATGTTGACGTGTTAATAGGCGAAATCCTGACGCTCTCGATCATGGCTTTTGCACTTGGCATGGATGCCTTTTCAGTCGGTCTTGGAATGGGAATGGCCAAGCTGAAAAGGAACCAAATCTTTCAAATCGGCGTCATTATTGGATTGTTCCATGTCATTATGCCGCTTGGCGGAATGATTGCGGGACAGTTTCTTTCGGGTGCGCTTGGTGCGCTTGCGGGGTATCTTGGGGGAGCGCTTTTATTGGTGCTGGGCATTCAGATGATTGCCGCATCTTTTAATAAAAGCGGGGAGCGGATCATCTCTCCGCACGGCTTCGGCTTATTCATTTTTGCCGTCGGCGTCAGCCTCGACAGCTTTTCAGTCGGACTCAGCCTCGGCCTTTACGGGACGAAACCGTTATTAACGATCTTTTTGTTCGGTTTATTCAGCATGGTGTTAACTTGGGCAGGCCTTCTGCTTGGAAAAAAGGTTCAAACATGGCTTGGCGCCTATAGTGAAGCGCTCGGAGGAGCCATCTTGCTGAGCTTCGGCCTGAAGCTTTTGCTGCCCATTTAATTGAAAGATGAGAAAATCTTTTTTCTATTTTGCATAACATAATGGAACTTAGAAAAAGAGGGGGAGATCCCCTCTTTTTTGATTTCTGGAGCGGATTTTATTATTTTCCGGCTGAATCCTTTATAATATGAACAAAGGAGTGAACAAGATTGAACATATTATTTGTCTGTACTGGAAATACGTGCCGCAGCCCGATGGCCGAAGCGCTTTTTAAATCTGCGGCTGCCGAAAAAAATCTCGACGTTTCCGTCAAATCTGCGGGGTTGTTTGCTCCTGAAAACGGAAAAGCTTCTTTGTATGCAGTCGAAGCGCTTTTTGAAAAAAACATCGCCCTGAATCATACATCTTCACAGCTTTCCGAGGAGAAGGTTGAATGGGCGGATCTTGTTCTGACGATGACAGAGCAGCACAAGCAGCTGGCAGCACATGGATTTTCAGAGAGCCGAGATAAAATTTATACGCTGAAAGAGTATGTCAAAGGAGAAAGCGGGGACATCATGGACCCGTTCGGCGGTTCTCTCAGCGACTATCAAAAAACGAGGGATGAGCTGGAGCAGCTGCTGAGCAAATTGGCAGAGATGCTGGCGAAGAAATCTCAGGAATAGAAGCGGGCTAAGGAGCGTTTGCAAATCAAGCGGCAGCGGGTACAATAGACATGATCAATCAGAAATATATATCGGCTGAATACTGCTTAACGGTCTCCGCGAGACTTTTGGCGGCACATCAAACGAGGAGGAGTCATTCCAATGAAAGTAATCATTGCATCAGATCACGGCGGAATCAATATCAGAAAAGAAATTATGGCATTGATGGATGAATTGAACATCGAATACGAAGATTACGGCTGCGAATGCGGTTCAGGATCTGTGGACTACCCGGATTATGCGTTTCCGGTCGCGCAAAAAGTGGCGGACGGGGAAGCCGACAGAGGCATTTTAATATGCGGAACAGGAATCGGCATGAGCATTTCCGCCAATAAAGTAAAAGGCATCCGCTGCGCCCTTGTCCACGACGTTTTCAGTGCGAAAATGACAAGAGAGCACAATGACACGAATGTTCTTGCGATGGGTGAACGGGTGATCGGCCCTGGTTTAGCGAGAGAGATTGCAAAGGTTTGGCTTACGACTGAGTTTTCAGCCGGGCGGCACGCCGTCCGCATCGGGAAAATCGCCGATTATGAAGACAAGCATGAATAAAGGGTGTCGTCAATCATGAAAAATATTGAGCAGACATGGCGTTCTATATTAGATGAATTTCATCAGCAAGCGAATTTGCGTGACGGCCAGATCGTCGTCATCGGCTGCAGCACAAGCGAGGTGGCCGGAAGGCGAATCGGCACTTCGGGAAGCGGACAAATCGCTGAAGCGGTCTACAAAGGCCTTGAAAAGCTCCGGAATAAAACAGGAATCGCCCTCGCTTTTCAATGCTGCGAACATTTAAACAGGTCGTTGGTTGTCGAGGAAGAAACGGCGAAAGCATACCGTCTTCCCGTTGTTTTCGCCGTTCCTGTTCCGAAGGCAGGGGGTTCGATGGCTTCATATGCCTATAAACATATGAAGGCTCCTGTTCTTGTTGAACAAATAGAGGCCGATGCGGGGATCGACATCGGCGACACGTTTATAGGGATGCATTTAAAGCCTGTCGCCGTTCCTGTCCGCGTCTCTCAAAAACAGCTGGGCGAAGCGCACGTGACGCTTGCGCGGACAAGGCCGAAGCTGATTGGAGGCGTCCGCGCCGTATATGAAGCGGAGTAGCGGAAGAAGCGGGAGGAAGAGCCGGACAGGCTTTTTTCTTTATCAGAATAATTTTTAAACAAATGATATGTCGAACTATATGATTTGTCTATTCGTTTAATATTCGGTTTTTCCAATAATAAAAAACGATTTTTAAAAATAATCTCTTACATTTGCATGAAAAACCGTGTACAATGAGATGGTATAATTAACGAAATGGAAACAGATAGGAGAGGATCTCGCTGATGAAACATTTACCTGCGCAAGATGAACAAGTTTTTAGCGCCATTCAAGATGAGCGGAAACGTCAACAGTCGAAGATTGAGCTGATCGCTTCTGAAAACTTTGTAAGTGAAGCGGTTATGGAAGCTCAAGGTTCGGTTTTAACAAATAAATATGCGGAAGGATATCCTGGAAAACGCTACTACGGCGGATGTGAGCATGTAGACGTGGCAGAGGATATCGCGCGCGACCGCGCCAAGCAAATTTTCGGCGCCGAGCACGTCAACGTTCAGCCGCATTCCGGCGCACAAGCGAACATGGCGGTATACTTCACGATTTTGGAGCACGGTGACACCGTATTGGGAATGAACCTCGCTCACGGCGGACATTTAACGCACGGCAGCCCTGTCAACTTCAGCGGTGTTCAGTACAACTTCGTGGAATACGGCGTTGATAAAGAGACGCAGTATATTGATTACGAAGATGTCCGTGAAAAAGCGCTCAAACATAAGCCTAAGCTGATCGTGGCCGGAGCAAGCGCATATCCGCGCACCATCGATTTTAAGAAGTTCCGCGAAATCGCTGATGAAGTCGGAGCCTATGTGATGGTAGACATGGCGCATATCGCCGGACTTGTAGCAGCAGGTCTTCATCCGAATCCTGTTCCTTACTCTGACTTTGTGACGACAACAACTCATAAAACGCTTCGCGGACCGCGCGGCGGCATGATTCTTTGCCGTGAAGAGTTTGCGAAACAAATCGACAAGTCGATCTTCCCTGGAATTCAAGGCGGACCATTAATGCACGTGATCGCTGCAAAGGCTGTTTCCTTTGGCGAAGCTTTAAAAGACGAATTCAAAACATACGCCCAAAATGTCATCAACAATGCGAAGCGCTTGGCTGAAACGTTGAAAAAAGAGGGTGTCGAGCTCGTATCCGGCGGAACGGATAACCATCTTGTGCTGGTCGACCTGCGCTCTCTCGGCCTGACCGGAAAAGTGGCTGAAAATGTACTTGATGAAGTCGGCATCACCGTCAACAAAAACGCGATTCCTTATGATCCTGAAAAACCTTTCGTAACGAGCGGAATCCGCGTCGGCACAGCAGCCGTGACAAGCCGCGGCTTTGATCTGGAAGCGATCGAAGAAGTGGGAGCGATCATCGCGCTTGCCCTTAAAAACCATGAAGACGAAGCGAAGCTGGAAGAAGCAAAACAGCGTGTAGAAGCGCTGACAAACAGATTCCCGTTATATACCGGGCTTGATTACTAAGATATTTGTGCCGCTCCCTAAAGGGGCGGCTTTTTTCATAAAATTGTCTCCTGATTTTTGTTGAAACAAGCTGTTTTTTTATGTAGAATCAATAGAAGTGTGTGAAAAAAAGGAGCTGAAAACGGATATGGGAAAGGTATATGTGTTTGATCACCCTCTTATACAGCATAAGCTTACATACATCCGTGACGTAAAGACCGGAACGAAAGAATTCAGAGAGCTTGTTGATGAGGTTGCAACGCTGATGGCATTTGAGATTACGCGAGACCTGCCGCTGGAGGAAGTGAATGTAGAAACTCCTGTGCAAATGGCAAAGTCAAACGTCATCGCCGGAAAAAAACTCGGGGTTGTTCCGATTCTCAGAGCAGGGCTTGGAATGGTAGACGGAATTTTGAAGCTGATTCCTGCTGCAAAAGTCGGACATGTCGGGCTTTACCGTGACCCTGAAACATTGAAGCCTGTTGAGTATTATGTCAAGCTTCCATCCGATGTTGAAGAACGCGAATTCATCGTTGTCGATCCGATGCTGGCAACCGGGGGTTCGGCGGTAGAGGCGCTGAACAGCTTGAAGAAACGCGGCGCAAAAAATATCCGTTTTATGTGTCTGATCGCTGCTCCGGAAGGTGTGGACGAAGTGCAGAAGCATCATCCTGATGTTGACATTTACATTGCCGCTCTGGATGAAAAACTAAATGAAAAAGGTTATATCGTTCCCGGATTGGGCGACGCCGGAGACCGCATGTTCGGAACGAAATAATGTAAGAAAATCCTGAAAAAGGGTTTTCTTTTTTTGTGTTTTATACCATAATTAAACATGTGTGCGTCTTAAATGAGGCGAATTTGTGAACATTTTGTGAGAGCTGCTGTGAATATGAACAGTTTTTTAACTTTAAACAGATTGACACCTCAGGGGGGCTATTGTATGCTAAAATAGGCTATTATGATAAGGTTTTCATAGCGGTTATCATAATGACCAGTCCTCTGTTAAAATCCTTTGAAAACCCCATATTTACAGGCGACAGACAGATCATCGGCCCGAGAATTTTCGGACTGTGTGAAGTCTTGAGCAGAACACTACGTTCTGTAAAATGGTCAGACCGCCTAGTTTACCGTAATCGTAAGATAGATTTTAAAATTTTCACATCAGGAGCGTATTTGATGACCGATGCGAGTCTTTCATTCCGTAGGCAACAAAAATATGTCCTATATATTTTAGCAGTCTGCGTGTTAGGCTATGGATTTCTGCCATATCAGGCGATTTTTTTAGGCCTGATTACCGGCACTGTTTTCAGCTATTTCAATCTCTGGCTGCTGACCAAAAGGATGCAGGCCTTCGATAAAGCAGTGGCAAAAGGCAAAATGATCCGTTCTCTCGGGACTGCTTCCAGATTGTGCAACGCCATTATCGCGGCGGCCATTGCCTTTAAATACCCTGAGTATATTCATTTGGCAGGCGTCATTGTGGGGTTGATGACAATTTATCCTGTCATTATGATAGATTCCTTTATCCAGTTAAAACGTTCATCAATGGAAGAGAGGTGAAGACCCTTTGCACGAATCAAGAGTTGTTAACTTTTTAGGCCTTAACTTTGATGTATCAAGTATCTTAATGATTACTGTGACAAGCATCATCGTCTTTCTGATAGCGGTGCTGACCACAAGAACACTCGCGATCCGGCCGACGAAAGCCCAGAACTTTATGGAGTGGATTGTCGACTTTGTTCGCAATATTATCGGCAGCACAATGGATCTTAAAGTCGGCAGAGACTTTCTCGCCCTTGGCATAACCCTGCTGATGTACATATTTGTTGCCAACATGCTCGGCCTTCCGTTTTCCATTACAGTAGGCCACGAATTATGGTGGAAATCCCCGACAGCCGATCCGGCTGTTACTTTAACCCTCGCCGTAATGGTTATGGGGCTCACTCATTATTACGGAGTAAAAAGAAAAGGGGTGGGGGAGTATACCAAAGAATTTTTCAGACCGATTCCATATTTAGTGCCGCTGAAAATCATTGAAGAATTTGCGAATACATTAACATTGGGATTGCGTCTTTACGGTAATATTTTCGCCGGCGAAATACTGCTCGGCCTTCTTGCCGGACTGGCAACCAACTTCTATTCTCAAAGCATTTTCCTAGGGCTGGTTGGGACCATTGGTGCGGTTGTGCCGATGCTTGCATGGCAGGCGTTCAGCTTGTTCATAGGTACAATCCAGGCATTCATTTTCACGATGTTAACAATGGTTTACATGTCTCACAAAGTAAGTCATGAACACTAAAAATAAGACATATCCGATAAGGATAACAATTTAAAGGAGGAACTTTTTCATGAATTTAATAGCAGCTGCAATCGCAATTGGATTAGGTGCACTTGGTGCAGGTATTGGTAACGGACTTATCGTTTCACGTACAGTAGAAGGAATCGCACGTCAGCCTGAGGCTGGAAAAGAATTAAGAACGCTTATGTTCATCGGGGTAGCATTGGTTGAGGCCCTTCCGATTATCGCTGTTGTTATCGCGTTCTTAGCATTCTTCGGCTAAAAACTTATATAACTAGTAAAATGGCGAAGATCACTGCAAGAGGCCTTCGCCATTGCTTTATGGTTGCTTGAACTGTTATAACGGCCGGAAGAAACATCCTCATGAAAAAAGAGGGAGAACATTTTTCGATGGCCTCGGAGAGATAATCTGCAAGAAGGGAGTTGCCGTATTCGATGTCTTTTTTACCACAGGTTATGGGTGCTGGAGTAGGGTTTAACGCCGGAACAATGCTGTTCCAGCTTGTTGCCATGCTGATTTTGTTAGCGCTCTTGAAGAAATACGCTTTAGGGCCGCTATTAAATATAATGAAAGAGCGTGAAGACTACATTACCGGAGAGATCTCCTCTGCCGAGAAAAAGAATGAAGAAGCGAAGAAACTCATTGAAGAGCAGCAGGCGCTTTTGAAAGAAGCACGCGAAGAATCCCAGTCTCTGATTGAAAACGCGAAAAAACTGGGTGAACAGCAAAAGGATGAAATCATCAAGGCTGCGCGCCAGGAAGCAGAACGCATGAAAGAATCAGCCAGAAGCGAGATCGTCAAAGAAAGAGACCAGGCTGTCAGCGCGCTGCGCGAGCAGGTTGCATCATTGTCTGTGATGATCGCTTCTAAAGTGATCGAAAAAGAGCTGGACGAACAAGCCCAGGAAAAATTGATCCAAGACTATCTTAAAGAAGTAGGAGAGAGCCGATGAGCCAATCAGCTGTCTCCAAACGCTACGCAGCCGCTCTGTTTGACATTGCCCTTGAATCCAAGCAGGTCAATGAAATAGAAGAAGAGCTGACCGTCGTTAAGAAGATATTTATTGATCATAAAGACCTCAATGCCGTTCTGAGTCATCCTAAAGTGCCCGCTGAAAAGAAAAAGCAGATTTTAAAAGACTCGTTCGGATCCGTTTCGACTGCAGTCTTACATACGCTTTATCTTCTCGTTGACCGCAGCCGCACGTCAATCGTCCCGGATCTCGCGGACGAATATGTCAAAATGGCGAACCGGTTCCGCGGGACGGAAGATGCGATCGTATACTCTGTAAAACCGCTCAGCGAAGAGGAAATTTCCTCTTTTTCTCAAGTGTTTGCGAAAGAAGCAGGCGCCGCTTCACTGCGCGTCAGAAACGAAGTGAATCCGGATCTGATCGGCGGTGTGAAAATCCGCATCGGAAACCGTATTTATGACGGCAGTGTAAGAGGAAAGCTTGACCGGATAGAACGTCAATTAGCAGGCGAAAATCGAAAGAAGGGGTGAAACCTAAGTGAGCATCAAAGCTGAAGAAATTAGCACTCTTATTAAACAGCAAATTGAAAATTATCAGTCTGAAATAGAAGTTCACGACGTAGGTACGGTAATTCAGGTCGGTGACGGTATCGCACGCGTGCACGGCCTTGATAACTGTATGGCAGGTGAGCTTGTCGAATTTTCAAACGGTGTGCTGGGCTTAGCTCAGAACCTTGAAGAATCAAACGTAGGTATCGTTATTTTGGGACCTTACAAAGAAATCCGTGAAGGTGACGAAGTCAAAAGAACCGGCCGGATCATGGAAGTGCCTGTCGGTGAAGAGCTGCTCGGCCGCGTTGTCAATCCGCTCGGTCAGCCTGTAGACGGAATGGGCCCGGTTCTCACAAGCAAAACCCGTCCGATCGAAAGCCCGGCACCTGGTGTTATGGATCGTAAATCCGTTCATGAACCGCTTCAAACGGGAATTAAACCGATCGATGCACTGATTCCAATCGGCCGCGGCCAGCGTGAGCTGATCATCGGTGACCGTCAGACGGGAAAAACATCGATTGCGATTGATACGATCCTGAACCAAAGAGATCAGGACATGATTTGTATCTATGTTGCGATCGGTCAGAAAGAATCGACTGTTCGCGGTGTCGTTGAAACGCTGCGTAAAAAAGGCGCGCTTGACTATACCATCGTTGTCACTGCTTCCGCTTCCCAGCCTGCACCGCTCTTGTATCTTGCGCCGTATGCGGGTGTTACGATGGGTGAAGAATTCATGTACAACGGAAAGCACGTGCTGGTTGTGTATGATGACCTTTCAAAACAGGCGACGGCTTATCGTGAACTTTCCTTGCTGCTGCGCCGTCCTCCAGGCCGTGAAGCATTCCCTGGGGATGTATTCTACCTGCACTCCCGCCTGCTTGAGCGCGCTGCAAAACTGAGTGACGCAAAAGGCGGAGGATCTTTAACAGCATTGCCGTTCGTTGAAACACAGGCTGGCGACATTTCAGCTTACATTCCGACAAACGTTATCTCAATTACAGACGGACAGATCTTCCTGCAGTCTGATTTGTTCTTCTCAGGCGTGCGTCCTGCCGTCAACCCTGGATTATCGGTATCCCGTGTCGGCGGATCTGCACAAATCAAAGCGATGAAAAAAGTAGCCGGTACGCTTCGTCTAGACTTGGCATCTTACCGTGAGCTTGAGTCATTCGCACAGTTCGGATCTGACCTTGATAAAGCGACGCAGGCTAAGTTGAACCGCGGAGCCCGTACAGTTGAAGTTCTGAAGCAGGATCTGAACGAGCCGCTCCGCGTCGAAAAGCAGGTTGCCATTCTTTATGCCCTGACTCGCGGATTCCTCGATGATGTGCCTGTAGAGGACATCAGACGCTTTGAAGAAGAGTTCTTTATGTATCTTGATCAAAACCATAAAGATCTTCTCGATTCAATTGCTCAGACAGGAAACCTTCCTGCCGACGAGGACATGAAGGCTGCGATCGAAGGCTTTAAACGTACGTTTGCACCTAGCAACTAAACATTTGAAGTGAGAAAAAGATCTTCTTTTTCTCTCTTTTTCACGTAAATTCGAAGTGAATTTGAAAACAAAAAGGTGGTGAAACCTTTTGGCCTCATTACGGGATATTAAATCCAGAATTACTTCAAATAAAAAGACGAGTCAAATCACCAAAGCTCAGCAAATGGTTTCTGCCTCAAAGCTGAACCGCGCTGAGAGTAAAGCGAAATCGTTCGTTCCATACATGGAGAAAATGCAGGAAGTCGTTGCTGATATTGCGCTTGGATACACGGGAACGCATCCGATGATGTCGAGCCGTCCCGTGAAGCGGACCGGCTATCTGGTCATCACGTCTGACCGTGGGCTTGCCGGCGCTTTTAACGCAAACGTTCTCCGCAAAGCGTACCAGAAAATTCAGGAGCGCCATCAGTCAACAGACGAATATGCGGTCATCGCGATCGGGAAAATGGGGCGCGAGTTTTTCAAAAAACGCGGCATCCCGGTCATTTCCGAAATGACCGGAATCAGGGATGAAGTATCCTTTCCGGAAATCAAGGATTTGGCGAACAGTACGATACAAATGTTTATCGATGAGACCTTTGATGAACTTTACTTGTTCTACAACCACTTTGTCAGCGCGATTTCTCAAGAGGTGACGGAGAAAAAGCTGCTGCCATTATCAGATATCGCGCCAAACAAAAAAAGAACTTCCTATGAATTTGAACCGGACGAAGAAGAAATTTTGGAAGTGCTTCTGCCTCAGTACGCTGAGAGCTTGATTTTCGGCGCGATTCTGGACAGTAAAGCGAGTGAACATGCTGCGCGGATGACAGCGATGAAAAACGCAACAGACAATGCGAAAGAGCTTATCGCTGACCTCGAACTGTCTTACAACCGTGCCCGTCAGGCGGCGATTACGCAGGAGATTACGGAAATTGTCGGCGGTGCAGCTGCCCTAGAATAGAAAAAGCTTGTCAGGAGGGATAGAGATGAAAAAAGGACGCGTTAGCCAGGTATTGGGACCGGTCGTTGACGTTCGTTTTGAAGACGGTCACTTACCTGAAATATATAATGCGATTAAAGTTACACATAAAGCGCAGAACGAGAATGAAGTGGATATCGAACTTACCCTTGAAGTAGCGCTTCACTTGGGTGATGATTCAGTTCGTACGATTGCAATGGCTTCAACTGACGGTGTTACACGCGGAATGGAAGCCATCGACCTGGGAGAGCCGATCTCCGTTCCGGTCGGAAACGTGACACTCGGACGCGTATTTAATGTACTCGGTGAAAACATCGATTTGGATGAGCCGCTTCCGGCTGATGCTTCCAAAGATCCGATTCACAGAGAAGCTCCAACATTTGATCAGCTATCAACAGAGGTTGAAATCTTAGAGACGGGTATTAAAGTCGTCGACTTGCTTGCTCCATATATCAAAGGCGGAAAGATCGGTCTTTTCGGAGGAGCGGGAGTTGGAAAAACCGTCCTGATTCAGGAGCTAATCAACAACATCGCTCAAGAGCACGGCGGTATCTCTGTATTCGCAGGTGTCGGCGAGCGTACGCGTGAAGGAAACGACCTTTACTATGAAATGAAAGATTCCGGTGTTATCGGCAAAACGGCAATGGTCTTCGGTCAGATGAACGAGCCGCCTGGTGCACGGATGCGCGTTGCTTTGACAGGACTTACAATGGCCGAGCATTTCCGTGATAAAGAAGGCCAGGACGTATTGTTCTTTATCGATAACATCTTCCGATTCACTCAAGCTGGATCTGAAGTATCTGCACTTCTTGGACGCATGCCGTCAGCGGTTGGTTATCAGCCGACGCTTGCAACTGAAATGGGTCAGCTTCAGGAACGGATCACTTCTACAAATGTCGGTTCTGTTACATCGATTCAGGCGATCTACGTTCCTGCCGATGACTATACTGACCCGGCACCGGCAACAACGTTCGCTCACTTGGATGCGACAACAAACCTTGAACGTAAGCTGTCTGAAATGGGTATTTACCCTGCGGTTGACCCTCTGGCTTCAACTTCTCGTGCACTTGCGCCAGAAATTGTCGGAGAAGAGCACTATCAAGTGGCCCGCCAAGTACAGCAAATCCTGCAACGCTATAAAGAGCTTCAGGATATCATTGCGATTCTCGGTATGGATGAGCTTTCTGACGATGATAAGCTTGTCGTCAGCCGTGCGCGCCGCGTACAGTTCTTCCTATCGCAAAATTTCCACGTAGCTGAACAGTTTACAGGACAAAAAGGTTCTTACGTTCCTGTCAAAGAAACGGTAAAAGGCTTTAAAGAAATCCTTGAAGGTAAGTATGATCACCTTCCAGAGGACGCTTTCCGTCTTGTCGGCCGAATCGAAGAAGTTGTCGAAAAAGCGAAAGAAATGGGTGTAGAAGTATAATCTGGTCCTAGGAGGGTAAAAGCATGAAGACCTTAAAAGTCAATATCGTTACTCCCGACGGCCCAGTATACGATGCGGATATAGAAATGGTAAGCGTTAGAGCAGAGAGCGGTGAGCTTGGTATTTTACCCGGCCATATTCCGACGGTTGCTCCGCTAAAAATTGCTGCAGTCCGTCTGAAAAAAGACGGTCAAACTGAGCTGGTTGCCGTCAGCGGGGGGATAGTGGAAGTCCGCCCTGACCATGTCACCATTCTGGCCCAGACGGCGGAAACATCTGAACAAATTGACAAAGAACGTGCCTTGGCCGCAAAACGGCGTGCCGAGGAACGTTTGCAGAAGCAAACTCCAGATGTTGACATTATTCGGGCAGAGCTTGCTTTAAAACGCGCGATTAACCGGTTGGATGTTGCGAGATAAAGATAAGGATCCTTCCCATATTTAAGGATGGGAAGGGTTCTTTTATATTCATGATCAAACAGAATTGAAAATGTTGAAAAATGTTCACAAATTGTTCGCCTTTTTAGTTTGAATCTATCTATAATACAAAATAGTAAGCTATGTTCTCTTCCACCAAAAAGAGGACGTAAGGCATTCAAGTAAGCTCCTCAACATACGCCTCAGGCAACAGAGGATACTCCATCTATGGGAAAAAGTTCTATCCATGAACGTCTTAACATGAAACATCAAAACTGTTAAAATGACTTGAAATGACCGGCATCATTCCTTTACCCTACAGCAGAAGAGACTAGGCAGGCCGGAAGCACCAGACCGGCTGAACGTAAGGAGGCGTCATCAATAATGGAAGAGATCGGACAACAGGCTGCTGTCAGTATCATCGTTCATCTTTTTTTTATTGCATTGACTTGGTGGGCTCTTCTGGCGGTCAATATTGATCCGCTTATCAGGAAAGGAAAAGTCATTCAGGCGAGGGTGTTAATGATCATCATTACCATCGCCGTCGGCTCCACCGTCAGCAATTTTTTCTTGGACTATCTTTATTATTCCAGACAGCTTCAAAATTTATTTTCATGATTGAGTAAAAGAATTTTTGGGAATGGACGAATGTGGGTAACGCCGCGTTCCGCAAAATCACCTGGGACCTTGTTTTTCCACGTATGCTTTTCCTGCGATCCGTCAACAATGGAGAGTAGGAGAGGATGATGCGGAATGAAGACAAAACAAACGGTTAATGCCCTCATTTTTATTGTGGTTTTATTTTTAATTGTTCATGTCTTTCAATCGCTTGAAGCAGCGGGCAATACGCCGCTGGAACAGCTTGCGGAAGGTTTGAGCCGCCATGATGTCGAGCTTGAAGAATGGACCCTGCATACAAAAAAGCAGCTTACCCTAAGTGAAAAAGATTTTTTTGCAAAACTGAAACATTTCAAGAAACAGCATCGACAATATCAATGGACCTTAACTCGGGAAGACGATGATACAGTTAAAGCGACAGGTGTTTTTCAGGACAAAAAAAATCACATCAATTCCAAAATACATTTGGTATCCACCCACAAAAACCAGAGACTTGTTTCGTATTTATTGTATGAGCAAAAAGGCGCGGGACCACGGGAAAACTGGAATGCTACATATAAGCAGTTTGAACGGGATGCATTCGACATAATGCGAGAAAAGACCGCAATTTTTACTTGTCTAAAGGGCCATTTAAATGGTATGATGAATGTTGTTTTGCAAAAAAAAGCAAATGAACTAGTACATGAATTTGATGCAAAGTCAGTTGAAGATTTAATCGAACCAAATTTCGTTTCTGTTTCTGCTTACACTAACGAATGGAAAGAATCCATCAAGACAGAAAAACACCTTATGAATCTGCAAGTCTCGCTTAGAAATGCGGGAATGGGCGAAAAACTTACCGTCACGGTTGGCACACCAATCGTCACGACTGAATATTAATATAGAGAAATTGGGACGCGGAGGGGAATACCTTGGAAAAAATCATCGTCCGCGGCGGTCGAAAGTTAAACGGCACAGTCAAAGTTGAAGGAGCAAAAAATGCCGTTTTACCAGTTATCGCTGCATCTTTATTAGCCAGTGAAGAAAAAAGCGTAATATGTGATGTGCCTACGCTCTCCGATGTATATACGATTAACGAAGTGTTACGTCATTTAGGCGCAAATGTACATTTTGAAAATAATACAGTAACGGTTGATGCATCTCGCACTTTGTCTACGGAAGCTCCGTTTGAATATGTTCGTAAAATGCGCGCATCTGTATTGGTGATGGGTCCGCTTCTTGCTCGCACAGGTCATTCGAGAGTGGCTTTGCCTGGAGGATGTGCAATCGGTTCAAGACCGATCGACCAGCATCTGAAAGGTTTTGAAGCAATGGGGGCAAAAATTAAGGTCGGAAACGGCTTTATTGAAGCGACTGTAGAAGGCCGTCTTCAAGGAGCGAAAATTTACCTTGATTTCCCTAGTGTCGGAGCAACTGAAAACCTGATTATGGCTGCAGCTTTAGCTGAGGGCACAACAACGCTTGAAAACGTTGCTAAAGAGCCTGAAATCGTTGATCTGGCTAACTATATCAATGCAATGGGCGGTAAAATTCGGGGTGCCGGTACAGGCACCATTAAAATTGAAGGCGTTAAGGCGCTTCATGGTACAAAACATACCATTATTCCTGACCGGATTGAGGCGGGAACGTTCATGGTTGCTGCGGCGATTACCGAAGGGAATGTACTGGTAAAGGGAGCGGTTCCTGAGCACTTAACATCTTTAATTGCGAAAATGGAAGAAATGGGCGTTCAAATCTTTGAAGAAGGAGACGGTCTTCGGATCATCGGCCCTTCTGAATTGAAGCCTATTGATTTAAAAACAATGCCACATCCAGGTTTCCCGACTGATATGCAGTCACAGATGATGGCCCTTTTGATGCGCGCAAATGGAACCAGCATGATCACAGAAACCGTCTTCGAGAACCGCTTCATGCATGCGGAAGAATTCCGCCGGATGAACGGAGATATTAAAATCGAAGGCCGTTCTGTCATCATTAATGGTCCCGTGCAGCTTCAAGGTGCTGAGGTGGCCGCAACGGACCTTCGCGCCGGCGCAGCTCTTATCCTTGCTGGTCTTGTCGCTGACGGTCATACACGCGTAACCGAATTAAAACATTTAGATCGGGGATATGTCAACTTCCACCAAAAACTTGCCGGTCTCGGCGCTGATATTGAGCGCGTTAACGATGAAGAAGCAGTTCATATTGAAAATAAAGAAGTTGTATCCGATTTAAATGCATAAATCAACGTGAAATCAGTATGTCATACGGCATACTGATTTTTACGTTTCAAGTATTCTATATCAGTATGCCTCCCATATCTATCATTATGCACAAGAATGGCTTTTAAAATACGCAGGCGCAGTTGAAAAGTACAGTCATATTAGCTTGTCCCCGCCCATAAAATGAAAGAGACAAAACAGAAATGGGGGCACTGATTTGAAACAGCTATTTATTGTACTAGCAGGAATCTGCATGCTGATTTTACTCATACCAACACTGCTTGTCCTCCCTTTTCACGGGGGACCGGGGGCTATCAAAACAGAAAAACACGCTCAGCAACAAGAGGAAAAAAAGCAAGTCACCTTAAAAGAGTCTCCCGTTTCAATTCCGGTCTACAGAACGGCTGACCGGAAAGTTGAAGACATTCCGCTTGAAGAGTATGTCATCGGTGTCGTTGCCTCGGAAATGCCGGCTGATTTCGATATCGAAGCTTTAAAAGCACAAGCGCTCGCAGCCCGCACATATATTGTGAGGCAAATGGTATCAGAGCAAGCTGTACAATCGCCGAAAGGCTCGCTCGTCGATGATACACAGATGTTCCAGGTGTATAAAAACAAAGAGGAACTTCGCAGGCTGTGGAAGAAGGATTACGATTGGAAAATCAAAAAAGTGACCGAAGCTGTAGCCAGTACGCAAGGCAAAATTTTAACCTATGAGCATAAGCCGATTGACGCTTCGTTTTTCTCGACGAGCAACGGGTACACCGAGAATGCCGGGGCTTATTGGACAAGTGATATTCCGTACCTGCAAAGTGTGAAAAGCTCCTGGGATACAAAGTCGCCGAAATTCCTGAACCATAAAACGTTCACTGTCGCTGAATTTGAACAAAAGCTTGGTGTCAAACTGCCCAGCTCAAACAGCATCGGAGAGATTACAGAAAGAACACCGGGAAAACGCGTTGCGACTGCCGTCATCAATGGAAAGAAGCTTGAGGGAAGAGATATTCGGGAAAAGCTCGGCCTCAAATCGGCAGACTTTGATTGGAAACGCGACGGGAATCAGATTACCCTCACGACAAGAGGTTTTGGACATGGAGTAGGAATGAGTCAATACGGAGCGCATTATATGGCGAAAGACGGCAAAAAAGCAGAAGACATCGTCAAGTATTATTACAAAGGAACAGCCGTAGCCAATGCTGCTGAATTTTTAAATAAATACATGGCGAAAAAATAAAAAAGAGACGTCTGCCTTATTGGCGGCGTCTTTTTGAATGTCATCAAAATTTGGCATTCTCATGAAGTTGATGCACACCAAAATATTATACAAATATTTCAAGAATCTGTGCCGGAGGGCTTGCTGAACAGCGTCAAAAGGCCGTAAAAGCCGTGTCAACATAAGGATTCACAGGTTATAAAGTCTGTTTTATCCGCTTGTTGTATGCTGAAATGAATAACGAGGAAAAGGAGACATGCCCTATTTATTTCTCCCTGGTGTTCTTCTACGATAATAATGTGTTAATGACTTTATTTCAGAAAGGGGAAAGGGAGAAATGAAGAAGAAACTGACATTGGGCATTTTGACCGCTATGGTTCTTAGCCTTGGTTCGCCTGCTTTTGCAGCTGAGAAAAAACAGGAGGTAACAGTTGCCGAAGATTCGCCTAACGTTGCGATTATGCTTGATGCAAGCGGCAGCATGGCTAAAAAGATCGGCGGGGTCTCAAAATACGAGCTTGCCAAAAATGAGGCGTTCAGCTTTGGCTCTAAGCTTGAAAATGCAAACGTGCTCATGAGAGTTTTCGGTTCAGAGGGAAATAATAAAAATTCCGGAAAAGTACAATCCTGCAATGCAATCAGAGGAGTGTACGGGTTCCAAACGTATGACGAGCAAAGCTTCCGTAACTCATTAAACGGCATCGGGCCGACTGGATGGACACCGATCGCAAACGCGCTGCAAGATGCCAAAAACGCGCTTGATCAGCTGAACAACAACGGGAAAAACGTCGTCTACCTGCTGACAGACGGTGAGGAAACATGCGGTGGCAATCCGGTAAAAGTCGCAACAGAACTGCGCAAAGCTAATGCGGTTGTCAACGTGATCGGCTTTGATTATGAAGGAGATTTTCACGGACAATTGACAAGCATCGCAGCAGCCGGCGGCGGTGAATATTTCCAAGCAAAAACTAAAAATGACATCAAAAGAATTTTTACTCAGGAAGCCATTGAGCTTTCTAAATAAACTGGAAAAAAGCTGTGGACATGTTTCCGCAGCTTTCCTTTTGTGATGAAAAGATTGTCAAAACTCAAGTGAAACACTTTACAAATATTAAGTTATTGTTTCAGAACGTTGAACCCTGCTGAATCCTTTGGAGGGGTAATTTGTCGTCACTGTGGTGTTATTGGGACGAAAACAGTCTTTTAGCGGACTTTTTTGATAGGACTTAAGTGAAAGTGTCGATCGATTATCGTAAGTATTATGAAGAATTTGTGAATTTGAAAAGGAGATCCGGCCTATTTATTTCTATCAAGCCTTCTCTTACGATGTTGGTGGACCAGATCTGACACGGAAGATCTGTCCGAAAAACAAATGCGGAAAGGAAAGTGAGAAAGGTGAAAAAAAGGTTTACTCTGTTAACAACGTTCACCATGCTTTTGTCATTGGCTCCGGCTGCTGCTTTCGCGGCTGAAAACGGAAATGCGGATAACAGCAAAAAAGATGTCAATGTTGCAGTTGTACTTGATGCAAGCGGCAGCATGGCACAAAAGGTTGAAGGAGAAAGAAAATTTGATATTGCCAAAGAATCCGTAACAGATTTTGCTGACCTGCTTTCAAGCGATGCGAATGTGATGCTGAATGTATTCGGACATAAAGGCAACAATAAAAACTCCGGAAAAGAAGTATCTTGCGGTACGACAGAAACCGTCTATGATCTGCAGCCGTTTTCTTCCAACTCATTCGAAAACGCTTTAAGCGGAATTAAGCCAACAGGCTGGTCTCCGATTGCAAAATCTCTTTATGATGTAAAAGAAGATCTTGCCGATAAAGATGGTAAGAATTATGTCTACATCGTGACAGACGGTGAAGAAACGTGCGGAGGAGACCCTGTTCAGGCAGCAAAAGATCTGCGCAAATCCAACATTAAAACGATCGTCAACATCGTTGGGCTGGATGTAAAAACCGTGAAAGAAAAAGCAAAGCTTAAAAAAGTAGCTGATGCTGGCGGCGGAAAATTGATTGAAGCTGACTCAGCTTCTGATTTTAAAAAGGTATGGAAAGAAGAAGGCGTAAAACTGTCTCAGTAACTCCATACGAGAGCGGGACGGCAGCAGTGCCGTCCCGACCTTCTATTAAGCTAATCGGTCGACATTTCGAGTTCTTCGATTCGTTTTTCTGCATAGCGCGAATCTTTTCTTGAATGGAAAATCTCCGCCTTTTCAATCATGACTGCCGTGTTGTATTCCGGAATACGGGCATGGTTTTCGTATACGCCTTTAGGGATCAGGACATTTCCTTCCGGCCAGTAGACCGCCGTGTTTCCGCGTTGTACGCCGGCATATTTTGCCCGTCCTTGGAAAGTTCCGTAGCGGTTAAACAGAACGATCGCCTCTCCATCTTGAATATAAAGCTCCTCGGCATCTTTTGGATGGATCATGACATCCCGGCGATCTGCTGCATTGAAAGGATCTTTTTCACTATAAATCATCGAATTGAACTGTTTTCCCCGCCTTGTCGTAACGAGAAAGCATCCTTCCGTTTGTCTGTTTTCAGGAAGATCGACGGGGATCAGGTTACCCCTGCCGTCTGCTGTCGGACAAATCCCGCCTTCACAAAGCCAGGCGCCGCCCCATTGAAAGACATCTCCGCGTTTTTTCAACTGCTGAATCCCGTCATAATTCCGGTTGGCAGCAGCGATTTCTTCACGGATTTCCGCAGCGTCGTCAAAATGGATCAGTTCTTTGTCTTCGGGTCGAACCCGTTTGGCAAGATCTACATAAATTTCCCATTCTGAACGTGCCTCTTCGATGCGCGGTCCTTTAATTTCGGGGCTGAAATAGACCATCCGTTCCGTACTGGTCGAGGTTCCTCCGCCAGGCTGTTCATACCTTGTCATCGCAGGAAGAATGATGACTTCCTCTTTGGCATCGACAAGGGTAGAAGTATTGAAGATGATGTCCTGATGGACTCTCACCTCAACTTCCTGTAATGCTTTTTTGATAAAATCGGGGTTCGGCATCGTCTCCAAAAAGTTGCCTCCGCTTGTATAAAACATTTTTACTTTTCTTTCGCTTCCGTTCGGCAGCAGCATGTTTTCGATCGTCTGGCCGATCGTGTCGCCTTGCCAAGTCGGTATGCGGAAGCCCCAAACCTTCTCGATCCGTGCGGCGTTCTCTTCGTCAAAATCACCGCCTGGAAGGACGAAAGGATCGGCACCCATTTCTCCAGAGCCCTGCACACCGCTGTGCCCTCTGATCGGCATAAGGCCGCAATGCTTTCTGCCGATGAATCCTTGTAAAAGGGCGAGATTTGCCACCTGTGAAATGTTGTCGGTTGCAAAACGGTGCTGTGTGAGTCCCATGCTCCAAATGAAAACGCCGGTTTTCGCCCGAGCCAGCAAGACGGCGAATTCTTTCATTCTATCTTTCGATATGCCGGACGACTCTTCAAGCATCTTCCAATTTTGTTTTTCGATATGCTGCTTAAGCTCAGTGAACCCGTTTGTGTGTGCTTCGATAAAGGCGCGGTCAATGCTTGACCCTGGAGCCTCCTGCTCCATTTCAAACCAGTGCTTCATCACCCCGTTCATAAAGGCAATGTCGCCGCCGATATTGACTTGGTATACATCATCGGTGATTTTGGTGCCGAAAAGGGCGCTCTCAGGTATCGATGGAATCCAGTATTTCTCCATTGAAGGCTCACGGTACGGGTTGATCATAATGATTTTCGTTCCCGCTTTTTTGGCGGCATACATGTATTTTGTTGACACCGGCTGGTTATTGGCGGCGACAGATCCCCAGAAGACGAGAACATCCGTCCCGATCCAGTCTCGGTAGCTGCAGCTTGAGGCACCGATACCAAGGGACCTTTTTAAAGCCGTTTTGCTTGGCGAGTGGCAGATCCGCGAGGCGTTGTCAATGTTGTTTGTGCCGATAAACCGCGCCGCTTTTGCGGCCGTATAGTAGACCTCATTCGTAATACCCCTGGCTGTTAAATAAAAGGCAAGCTGTCGTTTATCAATCGATTTGATTTTGTCCGCGATTCGGCTGAGCGCTTCATCCCAAGAAATTCTCGAGAATGATCGTTCTCCTTTTTTTCTCGACAGCGGATAGGGGATGCGTCCGAGCTTTCTCAGCTCGGTGCTGTCCAGCTTTCGCAGCTGTTCGATGTCGGCGGACAGCCATTTGTCCTCGATCGCAGGCATTGTATTTAAGCGGAGGACGTTCAGCCGCGTCGTGCAGAGATGAGGCCCTGTGAGCGTCTGATCGCGGAGTCCGGACACACCGAGCGCACAGCCGTCGCACACGCCTTGCGTCAAAATTCTGTAGGCGTACGAAAGGTTGTCTTTATTGTCCCACGCTGTTTTCATCGTATCTCTGATATGCTTTGGCTTTATCTTTCCGAGTCCCATCGGCGCCCAAGAGGCCCACAGTTTTGGCGCGGGCTTTTTATTCAGCTTCATCGGACCTTGATGCTTTGTTTTTCCCATTACCCTCTCTCCTTTCCAGCGGATACTGCCAGATCATCCTTTTACCGAGTTTGAGACA
This sequence comes from Bacillus haynesii, assembly GCF_001969855.1. Taxonomy (GTDB): domain Bacteria; phylum Bacillota; class Bacilli; order Bacillales; family Bacillaceae; genus Bacillus; species Bacillus haynesii. The sequence goes on along the minus strand of NZ_MRBL01000001.1, from coordinate 27,886 downwards.
TGAACCGCCGCTTTTTTCCGCAACTGTTTAATGTCGGTTCTAATGAATATCGAAACGAACAGGCCGATGGTGAACAGTGCCGCAAAAACCGTCAGGCTCTGGCTGTAGCTTCCTGTTGCATCGCGTACCCAAGAAGAGAACATCGGGCCTGCAAGCCCTGCCGCCGCCCAAGCCGTTAAAATGTATCCGTGGATTGCACCGAGCTGCTTTGTTCCGAACAAATCCCCGATATAAGCCGGGATTGCGGCGAACCCCCCGCCATAGCACGTATAGATCAACGCCATCAAAACAGAGAAGACGGCCTTGTCGGAAATGAACGGCAAAAGCGGAAAGGCGATCAGCTGTATGGCGAAAAAGACGGTATACGTATTCGGCCGTCCGATGTAATCAGATACGGATGCCCAGCCGATGCGGCCCAAACCGTTAAATGCGCCCAAAACGCCGACGAGCGCGGCGGCAGCGGCGGCGGACATGCCCGCACTTTCCTGGGCCAGCGGTGAAGCGATTGATATGATGGCGATTCCGCACGTAACATTAATAAAAAGCATCAGCCATAAATAATAAAAGCGTTTCGTTTTAATCGCTTCATTTGCCGTCAGCTGGGAAATATCAGTGTTTTGTGCCCTTCCGCTTTTTCCGGCTGAAAATCCTTCAGGCTGCCAGCCTTCTTCCGGCGGAGCGAGGTAAAGCGAAGACAGCATCATCACAAGAAAGTAGCAGATGCCGAGAATAAAAAAGGTATTGGCTATACCGACCGCTGAGATCAGCTTCTGCATGATCGGGCTGCTGATCAAGGCCGCAAATCCGAAACCCATAATGGCAAGCCCTGTGGCCAAGCCGCGGCGGTCAGGAAACCATTTAACAAGCGAAGATACCGGTGTAATATAGCCGACACCGAGTCCGATCCCCCCGAAGACTCCGTAAAACAAATAAAGCAGGGGAAGGGAGCCGATCTGAACGGCGAAGCCGGAAAACGTTACGCCTGCTCCGAAGAAAAGAGCGGCGAGCATGCCTGCTTTTTTGGGGCCGTGCTTTTCGACGAAGTGTCCCAAAAATGCGGCTGAAAGCCCGAGAAATAAAATAGCGATGCTGAACGTCAGGCTGATCTGGCTGAGGCTCCAGCCGAATGTTTCAGCGAGCGGGTTTGTAAAGACACTCCATGCATATACAGATCCGATTGACAAATGAATGCCTACAGCACATAAAGCAATGAGCCACCTGTTTTTCACTTTTTTCATGTGAGAACCCCCTGTGGAAAAGAAAGGCTGTGATAAAGATAGAAGCTGCCGGGGAGCGATTATTTGAAAGCGGTTTCAGGAGTTGTTGTGAAGAAAGGGCAGTCTGTTTGAAAAGTGTATATTTTTCGAACTTTTAAAAAATAATATCATGTTTTCAAGCAATCAACAAGATGAAGCTTCCAATTTTGACCTGACAGTTGTGAAACGGCATGATAGACGAGTATAGTAATAGATATGATAAGAAACATAAGAAACAAAGGGGCGGGGTTATTCATGGGGAAAAACATCACAACAAGCCGAAAAATTTTCCGTTATGATAATGGAGAGCTGGCGCAGCAAGAAGATCAGATGGCGACGGAATTCCCCCTGACTGTCATGGTGAACGGCGAGGAATTTGTCACGCTTGTTTGTTCGCCGGACAGCCTGGAAGAACTGGTGATCGGATTTCTCGCATCTGAAGGGGTGATCCGATTTAAAAATGAGATTAAAAGGTTTACAATAGATGAAAGTCTCGGGTTCGCATATGTCGATCTTGTCAGCTCAAAAAAACTGCAGCTGAAGGATTACACAAAGCGGGTAATCGGCTCCTGTTGCGGAAAAGGGCGGCATTTTTATTTCCAGCAGGACGTCAAAACCGCAAAAACGGCAATTGACGGCGTGACCATTAAGCCTGAGAACTGTTTGAAGCTGATGCGCGACATGCAGAAAAACAGCAAGCTTTTTCACCATACGGGGGGCGTTCATAATGCCGCTTTGTGCAGCACCGACAAGATGATTGCAGTCAGATCTGATATCGGAAGGCATAATGCGCTTGATAAATTGTACGGATATTGTTTGCTTCATCAGGTTCCTGTGCGCGATAAGCTGATCGTGTTCAGCGGCAGAATTTCTTCGGAAGTGCTGCTTAAAGCCGCGAAAATCGGGGTTTCCGCGGTCATTTCCAAGTCGGCGCCAACCGAGCTGGCCATTCAGATGGCGGAGGAGCTGAATATCATGACGATTGGTTTTGCGAGAAACCGGTCATTCAATGTATACACGCATCACGAGCGAATTCAGTTAACATAAAAGGAGGCAACAGGCGTGAGCACCAACAGTGAACAAGTTTTGGATCAGAAAAGCCGGCCGCTTCGGGACTTGAGAATTTCTGTCACCGACCGCTGCAACTTAAGATGTACGTATTGCATGCCTGCCGAAATCTTTGGACAGGATTATCCGTTTTTGCCAAAAGGCGAACTGTTGTCCTTTGAAGAGCTTGAACGATTGGCCAAGCTGTTTGTTCATCAGTTCGGGGTGGAAAAAATCCGCCTTACCGGCGGCGAGCCGCTGATGAGAAAAGATATGCCTGAATTAGTCGGGAAGCTTGCAGGCATCAAAGGGATTCGCGATATTGCGATGACGACGAACGGCGTTTTGCTGCCGGTTTACGCTGACAAGCTGAAAAAAGCAGGGCTGAAACGGGTGACGGTCAGCCTGGATTCCCTGGATGATGAGCGCTTCAAAACGATCAACGGAAGAGGCGTTTCCGTCAGCAAGGTGCTGGCCGGAATTGAAGCGGCGAAAGAGACCGGACTCGGCGTCAAGATCAACATGGTCGTCCAAAAAGGGGTCAATGAAAAGGATATTTTGCCGATGGCCCGCTATTTCAAAGAAAAAGGCCATATTTTGCGATTTATTGAGTTTATGGATGTCGGGAACACAAATGAATGGAACCGTCAGTCAGTGGTGACAAAAGCGGATATCATCCGGATCATCAATGAAGATATGCCGGTTGAACCGATCGACCCGAACTACAAAGGAGAAGTCGCCAAACGGTACCGATACCTGGAAGGTTCAGGAGAAATCGGTTTTATCTCTTCTGTATCCGATGCTTTTTGCAGCACATGCAACAGAGCAAGATTATCGGCAAAAGGCGAGCTTTTCACATGTCTTTTCGCATCAAGCGGGTTTGATTTAAGAACCTTGATCAGAAGCGGGCAGACCGATCAGGAGCTGGCTGAGGCGATCGGCACGGTCTGGCGGAATCGCGATGACCAATATTCGCTCGACCGCGCTCTTTCAAAAGCGGCTCCGCGGAAAAAAGTTGAAATGTCCTATATAGGAGGATAATTGACTGCTCCTGAAAACGCCGTCCATTGAAAAGATGGGCGGTTTTTTCATGCTCCGGAGGCTGGTTTGGCTTGCATATTGACAGGTTTGATACGGGGGAAAAGCGGAAATTTTTTAAAAAACATGGCCTGAAACAGAAAGGATGATTGAATGTTCGGACTGCAGGATATTGTCAAATTCTTCTGGTCGTTCTTGATCGTTTTTCCCGCCGTGTCGGTGCTTCATGTCTTGGGCCACAGCGTGATGGCGGTGTTGTTCGGCGGGAAATCTTCGCTCGAAATCGGGATGGGCAAAAAATTGCTGAAAATCGGCCCCGTGCAAATCAGAAGTGTTTACTTCATGGATTCCTTCTGCAAATACGGAGATCTAAAATACGATAACCGTTTTACGAATGCGATGATTTATGCCGGCGGATCGCTGTTTAATTTAGCGTCTATTTTTATGATCAATCTGCTGATTATCAAAGACATCATACCCGAAAATATTTTTTTCTACCAGTTTGTTTACTTTTCAACCTATTATGTATTTTTTGCTTTGATTCCCGTGAGATATTCCGAAAATCATCTTTCTGATGGAATGGCAATTTACAAAGTGCTGAGGTATGGGGAGAAGTACGAGATTAATAACTGAGTATGCCGGCTGCGGGCACATCCAGGAGCCGGCGTTTTCAGACATGCATCATATCTTCAGGCAGTTTCTTTAGCTTGCGAACGGCTTCGATGAATGATTCCAAAGGATCACAGCCGCTAAAATAGTGAAATGCTTCCCGATCCCCGTTGTTCATCACGACAAGATGATCGCCTCTTGTTACCAGCCCTTTTTCGCGGCGAAACGAAGAGATGGTATCATAGTGGATATCAAGGTAAAAAGGGGCGCCAAACAGAGAAGAATAAAACATGAGCCGCCTGTCAGTGGCCGCAAGCACGCCTCTGTATGGGGTGTATTGTGCATACATCCTCGCGTTATAAGCGCACAGAATAATCGATCTGATCTCTTCATTCGGCTCAAGCCGGGTATGCAAAGCTGCTTTTCCTTCTGCTATCTCTTTCATTGAAAAAACACTCCTTTCATCAATGAATACGAAAGAGCCTGTGAAAAAGTTCCAAAGTGAGACGTGAGGGTGATTTGAAAAATTTCATTTATTCTTCCGATCATTAAGGATAAGATAAGAGTTGACAAAAAACTCCCCCTGTAACTATAATAATTACATCGGTGGTGAAAACTTATGGTGAACACCCGTCTTTCAGTGGCCATTCATATTTTGTCTTTAATCGCCGCAAATCCGCGGGAATCTTCGGAAATGATCGCAGGGAGCGTCAATACGAACCCGGTTGTGATCAGGCGCCTGATCAGCCAGCTCAAAAAAGGCGGTATTCTGACGTCGCGGCCTGGAGTGGCCGGGGCAACCCTGAAAAGAGATCCTGAAGATATATCTCTGCTGGATATTTACCGCGCGGTTCAGCCGCAAGAGGAATTGTTTGCGATTCATGACAAGCCGAATCCAAACTGTCCGGTTGGAAGACAAATTCAAACAACGCTTGATCAAACGTTTCACAGCGTTCAGCAGGCGATGGAGAACGAATTGGCCAGCAAGTCTCTTAAAGACGTCTTAACTCATCTCTTTTAAACAAGAGATGATGTTTCATCATCAACATGTAACGAATTTTGTTACAAATACTTAAATTATTGGAGGAAGCGATTATGAAAATCGGTATTATCGGTGCAAGCGGTCAAGCGGGCAGCATGATTTTAAAAGAAGCATCAGAAAGAGGACACGAAGTGACGGCAATTGTCAGAAGTGCGTCAAAAGTGGCGAACAGCAGTGCAGCTGTCATTGAAAAAGACATTTTCGACCTGACAGCGGCAGACATCAAAGGACTCGACGTTGTCGTCAATGCGTTCGGCGCGGCCCCAGGGCAGGAGCATCTCCATGTTGAAGCTGGAAGAAAGCTGATCGAAATGTTTAAGCAGGTTCCTGAAACAAGATTAATCGTCGTAGGCGGGGCAGGCAGCCTTTATGTCGATAAAGAAAAAACAACCCAGCTGTACAATACGCCTGAGTTTCCTAAAGAATACTTGCCGACGGCCAAAAACCAGGGGCAGAACCTTCAGGATTTGAAAGAAGCGGAGGGACTGAAATGGACGTTCATCAGCCCGGCGGCATTTTTCAATCCGGAAGGAAAGCGAACAGGTTCATATCAAAAAGGTCAGGAAAACTTGATCGTAAACACCGCCGGAGAAAGCTACATCAGCTATGCAGACTATGCCATTGCAGTGGTAGACGAGGCTGAAAAAGGCGAGCACATCAATGAGCGTTTCACTGTTGTCGGGGAAGCCGAATAATAAAAGCCTGTCTCGGATCAATTCCCGAGACAGGCTTTTGATTATCATTCGTAATAATAAGGGTCATACCCGCTGTATGAATCGGCAAGAACACCTAAAAAGATCAGGAAGAAAAAGACGACGATGCATAAAATGAAGATCACAATATTCGATAGTAAGTAGAAAAATTGCCATTTCATAAACTTCACATAGTTATCAAGCAAGGCTTCATGCGGTTCTTGCGGCATGTCATGACTCATTTTCTGAGCGGCGTTTGCCGATTTTAGAAGGTAGATCCCCGAAAAAATCATCAGCACACCTGGAGCCGCTCCGATGATAAGCAAAGAAATTCCGAAAAAGGCATAGATGCCTCCGGCGATAATCATAAAAACTCCGGTTACTTTTCCCCATTTTGCAATCGCATCAAGCGATTTTTTCATGCTGTCTGTCATTTCCAAAATAAGAAGTCACGCCTTCCCTGTAAATATAGTAATTTCTCTATAGTTATACACTAGGCAAAAAGATATTGAAATGATAAGTATTGATTTTTTATTATATTTTAAAGTGCACATTGGGCAGATGGCCGCTCTGGCTACATGATTCCACAATAAAAGCGACTGTGTTATAGTAAATCGTAAGAAGCATATCAGCTATAAGTGATGTGAAATGCACCTTGCAAACTGGTATTTTGTGCCGGACCAGAACCCCGCAACCAATTTACCATATTGTTCAGGGGCATTTTTATTTTGTGATATTACTGGTGTTAAGAAAGGCGGTTTTTCTATGAAATCTTCTTATTTCTATCGTCTCTTGCAAATTGATCATATAAGAAAGCCCGGCGATCTTCCGGATGAACAGCAGCTGGCAGACTCTTTCGTTTTAATCTTTCATTTGAAGGGTGAAGGGAGAATCGATATACAGGCATCAGGCAGGCCGCTCCTAAAAGAAACGCTGTATATCGTTCCGCCTTATGAAACATTCGGAATCACAGCTTCGTCAGCTGAAATCAGCGGGTATCTCATCAGGCTTCAGCCCTACTGCTATGATGACCGCCGCCTGACGCTTGAAGCGGACACCGACCCTGACGCTTTTTCCGACCTGCAGATGATGAATGTCCATCCTGTCGGAAATCTGGCCTCCCGTCTTCAGGAACTTTCCGCCTTATGGCCGGCTTCTTCAGCGCTCCAGGAGCTGAAATGCCAAGCAGACCTGCAGCAGCTTCTGTACGATATCTATTCGGCCAAACTGACTCATCCCGAAAACACCGCATCAGCCATAGGAAAAACAAAGGAGTATATTGAAGAGCATTCAGATGCACAACTGACGCTTGATCAACTCGCGCAAATGGCCGGAATCAGCGCGAAGCACTACAGTGAAACGTTCAAAAAGCTGTACGGTCAAAGTGTGACAGAGTTTATCACTGAAACGCGGATGACGAAAGCGAAGCAGCTGATGGCAAAAGCAAGCTACAAGCTGAGGGAAATCTCAAGCCAAATCGGGTATCAGGATGAATTTTATTTCAGCAGGACATTTAAGAAGCATACAGGCTTATCCCCAACCGTTTATATGAAAAAAAGGCGCAGGAAGCTGGCTGCCTACGGCCAGAATACGATCGGACAGCTTATACCGCTTCACCTCATTCCTTACGCTGCTTCCCTGCATCCGAAATGGACATCGTATTACTATAAGCATTACGCGGCAGATATTCCGATCCATCTGAGCGCATACCGCTTTCACGAGCCGTGGGAAGAAAACCTGCGGACATTGTCATCGGCTGAACCGGAGCTCATAATCAGCATGGACAGCGTGTCTGCTGAGGAACGGGAACAACTCCAGTCGATCGCAGATGTCTTCTTTTTGCCTTCACAGGAACAATGGAGGAGGCATTTTATGCTGACCGCATCCCATTTAGACGAAGAAGCGGAGGCTCACAAATGGATGCTGTCTTACCAGCGTCTCACCGAGACCGCGAAAGAGACGCTTTATCCGATCTGCGGACGCAGAAGCTTTTTGTTTTTGCGCCTGCATAAACACGAGATTTATCTGGCGCATAACCGCTCTGTTCAAGATGTATTTTTCGGCGACCTTGGCTTTGAATCGGCTGTATCGCTGGAAGAACCGACTGACCGGGCCGTGTCGATCGAAACGATCGCGGCATATCAGCCGGATATCATTATGATTTTCATCTTTAAAGAGCCGGAGACGCTGGCATTCTACAGGGAGCTTCAGCAGTCGGCTGCATGGCAGGATTTGAAAGCGGTACGGCATCACCAGGTGTATCAGGTGAATTCAGATCCTTGGCGGGAATATTCCGCATGCAGCCAGGAACGAATCATCCGCCAGGCGGTTCGGCTGCTGTCCGGAAAAAATCCATTTTAATTGCCGGATATTATCCATGGTGTTATCGAAGAGGCAACCCTATAATTTTAATTGATAATAGTTATCAATTAAATCAGGGGGTCTCAGTCAGATGAGAAAACTATCAATCTTATTATTTATTCTCCTTCTCGCGTTTAGCGCAGCGGGATGCGGGAACAGCAAAGAAAAGGCGAGCGGCGATGACAAGAGCACAGCGTCAGCTGAGAAGAGCATCGAGTACCTCGATCATACATACAAGGTGAAGATCCCGGCCGAACAAATCGTCATTACGGGAAGCGTGGAATCGATGGAAGATGCCAAGCTTCTGGATGTTCACCCGGCCGGCGCCATTTCCTTCTCCGGAAAGTTCCCGGACCTGTTTAAGAGCATTACTGACAAAGCAGCCGCTGTCGGCGAAAAAATGGAGCCGAACCTGGAGAAAATCCTTGAGCTGAAACCGGATGTCATCCTGGCTTCAACGAAATTTCCCGATAAAGTGGTGAAAAAACTGGATAACATCGCGACGACGATTCCGGTTTCCCACGTTTCTTCAAACTGGAAAGACAATTTAAATCTGCTGGCTGAACTGACAGGCAAAGAAGATAAAGCGAAGCAGATTATTTCGGATTATGAAGCCGACCTTAAGGAAGCTAAAACAAAGCTTGAGAAAACGGCAAAAGATACAAAAGCGCTCGTTGTCAGAATCAGAAAAGGCAATGTCTTTATCTATCCGGAAGACGTATTCTTCAATTCCACATTATACGGTGAGCTTGGCTTCACAGCTCCAAAAGAAGTCAAGGCGGCAAAAGCCCAGGAGTTAGTTTCTTTAGAAAAATTGAGCGAAATGAATCCGGACTATATGTTTGTCCAATTCTCAGACGATGAGAATGCCGACAATCCGAATGCGCTGAAAGATCTAGAGAAAAATCCAATTTGGAAAAGCATTTCTGCAGTGAAAAATGACCGTGTATTTGTCAATGCTGTAGACCCGCTTGCGCAGGGCGGCACGGCATGGAGCAAGGTTGAATTTTTAAAGGCTGCAGCTGAGAAATTGGCGCAGAACAAATAGAAAAGGTTCCTTGAGCTATGCATTCAAAGCAAATGACCCGCATTATTATGATCGCCGCTCCGTTTGCCATACTGCTGTCTGTTTTTCTGTCGGTATGTTACGGTGCAAAACAGCTTGAGCCTGAGGTGATTTTTTCGGCGCTGCTGCATTTTGATCCGGGCAACACAGATCATCAAATCATTTGGCATTCCCGCCTTCCGCGCGCTGCCGGCGCTCTTTTAATCGGAGCGGCGCTGGCGGTGTCCGGTGCGCTTATGCAGGGTGTCACCCGAAATTATTTGGCTTCCCCGTCGATTATGGGCGTTTCCGACGGATCGGCATTTGTGATCACGCTGCTGATGGTGGTGATTCCGGGTTCATCCTCACTGGAGATGATGGGCTATTCGTTTATCGGATCAGCCGTCGGCGCCGGCCTTGTCTTCGGCCTCGCCTCGGTGATTCCAAACGGTTTTATGCCGGTTCAGCTTGCCATAATCGGGACGGTAACAAGCATGCTGCTCAGCAGTCTGTCGGCGGCGATATCGATTTACTTTCAAATTTCCCAGGATGTCAGCTTCTGGTACAGCGCGAGGCTGCATCAATTGAATCCCGAGCTGCTGAAGTATGCCGTGCCGTTTTTTGTGATCGGCATCGTTCTGGCGCTCTCTCTCAGCAAAAAAGTGACAGCTTTATCATTGGGGGATGACATTTCCGAAAGCCTCGGCCAGAAAAAGCAGGCCGTCAAATGGACAGCGATGGCAGCGGTCGTCGTTCTGACAGGCTGCTCCGTCGCCATGGCGGGAAAAATTGCTTTTGTCGGACTGGTCGTTCCGCACATTACGCGTTTTCTCGTCGGATCGGATTACAGCCGGCTGATCCCGTGCTCCTGCGTTCTCGGCGGCGTTTTTTTGACGCTGGCCGATCTTCTCAGCCGGCTGATCAACTATCCGTTTGAGACACCGATTGAAGTCGTTACTTCGGTGATCGGCGTTCCTTTCTTCCTTTATTTGATCAAGAGAAAAGGAGGGGAGCAGCGTGCCTAAAAAGGTTGCAATCATCTATGCTGTTTTTATTGTGCTGATTCTTGCAATCTGTTATCTCAGCATAACAGTAGGATCGTTTGCCGTACATCCGGCTGAGCTGTTATCAACATTGCTTCACATCAACCCGAATGAGCAATACGCCATTCTCCTGTTTGAGCTGCGCCTTCCAAGGATTGTGACGGCAGCACTCGTGGGTCTTGGGCTCGGCATTGCCGGTACCGTCATCCAGGCGATGACAAGGAACGGACTGGCTGACCCGGGAATCCTGGGGATTAATGCAGGTGCGGGGGCGGCGATCGTCGGCTACATGCTGATCTTTCAAGGCCAGACCGAAACGACAAGCCTGCTCGCTGCAATGGGGATGCCATTCTTCGGCTTGATCGGGGGCATTTTGGCGGCCATATTCATTTTTATCTTTGCCTGGCACGGCGGTAACTTGGATTCGGGAAGGATTATTCTCGTTGGAATCGCGATTAATTCGGGTTTCAGCGCTGTTTCGCTGTACCTGTCATTGAAGATGAATCCGAATGACCACGAAATGGCCATGGTTTGGAAAAACGGAAGCATTTGGTCGGCGAATTGGACGTATATTCAAGCGGCACTGCCGTGGCTGCTGCTTCTCATTCCATTTCTGCTGACAAAGTCCGGCCTGCTCGATACCATTCGCTTTCATGAAGATACGGTGAAAAGTCTCGGCGTATCCGCGAATGTTGAAAAGGTAGTGCTGCTTACGGCTTGTGTCGGCATCATCAGCGCCTGTGTGGCTATCTCGGGGAGCATGGCATTTGTCGGCCTGATTGCTCCGCACATTTCGCGGAGGCTCGCCGGCGTCCTGCACCGCCACTCATTGCTGTTAAGCGGTTTGATCGGGATGTTTCTCGTATTGTGCGCCGATTTTGCAGGAAAGCTGCTGTTCCAGCCGTCCGAGGTGCCGGCGGGTATCATTCTCGCCATTTTCGGTGTGCCGTACTTCTTATTTTTACTTTTTAAACAAAAAAAGACGGTTCATTAGCCTGTTTTTTAACTCATCAAAGAGGGGAAGGGAGAATGACATGGCTCAAGAAAAACTTCAGCAGTCTGTCAATGCTGCTGAATGTATCCCGGTTGCGATACCGGGGACAGAACAGCGGTGCATGCGTTCACTGAATGGGAGCCGCACATACCGGATTTTTATTGCGAAACCATTTGGGAAACAGCCGCCCGCAGGATATCCCGTGATTTATCTGCTTGATGCCAATTCCGTGTTTGGAACGATGGTGGAGGCATTGCGGATGCAGTCGCGCCGTCCCGATAAAACCGGCGTCGTGCCGGCCGTTATCGTCGGCATCGGTTATGAGACCGAAGCTCCCTTTGACCGGGGGCGGTATTACGATTTTACTCTGCCGGATTCGGGCGCTGAGCTGCCCAGGAGGCCCAATGGAGCGGACTGGCCGGAGCCGGGAGGGGCGAAAGCTTTTCTGTCCTTTATCGAACAGCAATTAAAGCCGGAGATCGAACAGGAATTCACGATTGATGTGAAAAGGCAGGCGATTTTCGGTCATTCCCTTGGTGGACTTTTTGTCCTGCAGACCCTGTTTACAAAACCGGACCTGTTTCAGACCTATATCGCCGGCAGTCCGTCCATCCATTGGCATCCGTCATTTTTTGATGAAGAGCATGACTTTACATCGAAATTGCAGGAAGCTGATGGCGATGTAAAGGTATTGCTTGGGGCCGGAGAGCTCGAAAAGACGCATAAAAGCGGAATGAACGACAATGCAAAAAGGCTGGCCGACCGCTTGGCCGCCTTGGAAAACCAGGGTGTTCGCGCGGAGTACCATGAATTTAAAGGGGAAGGTCATATATCGGTTCTGCCTGTGTTAATCAGCAGAGCGCTGCGGTTTGCCTTCAAGCCTGATTGACAGCGGGGCGCTTCCGGCGCCCCGAGCTTTGAGAAAAGATAAGAATGGATAACAGATAATATACCATGAGCATTGATACGGATAAACAATCGAAAACGATTGACCGTTTGCATTTATTGGTATATTATATTTTTAAACGATAATGATTATCATTATCAATTAGTGTTTAGCCGGCAGACTTTTTGAGACTCGGGCGCTGCCGGCTTTAAGAAAGGAAATGATAAAAGTGAAAGGCAAGGTTGCTTTGGTGACTGGGGCTTCACAAGGAATCGGCAAAGAAGTGGCCCTGTCGCTTGCTGAACGCGGGGTGTTTGTTGCAGCAGCTGATCAAAATCAAAAAGGGCTACTTGAACTTGAAGCCGAACTTGAACAAAAAGATCTGCAGGGTTCCGGTTTTGCCGCGGATGTGGGTGATAGTGCCGCAGTTGACCAGCTTATCGCCGATGTTGAACGCGATATCGGTCCGATAGACATGCTTGTCAATGTAGCCGGCGTGCTCAGAACGGGTCTGATCCATTCGTTGAGTGATGAAGATTGGGAGAAGACGTTCAGCGTCAACTCCACCGGGGTTTTTAACGTATCGCGTGCCGTCGCCCGCCGGATGGTTCCGCGCAGGACTGGAGCGATCGTGACTGTCGGATCAAATGCGGCCGCTGTGCCGCGGATGCAGATGGCCGCCTACGCGGCCTCCAAAGCGGCCGCTTTAATGTTTACGAAATGCCTCGGCCTTGAAGTTGCCGAGTACAACATCCGCTGCAATATCGTATCGCCCGGATCAACGGATACGCCGATGCAGCGGTCGCTGTGGCAGGGTGAGGAAGCTGCGCAAGGTGTAATTGAAGGGTCACTCGAAACATTCAAAACGGGAATCCCGCTCGGAAAATTGGCTTCGCCGGCTGATATTGCAGATGCTGTAATATTTTTGCTGTCTGACGGGGCTCGTCATATTACGATGCACGATTTGCGCGTCGATGGCGGAGCAACGCTTGGAGCCTGATTCAATCTAAAGGAGGTTTTAATGATGTTAGAACGTCATGTCGTGTCAGAAGCGCTTGCAGATCAGCTGTTAAAGGAATATCAGGCCGGTGCTTCATTCTTTTTTTCTTCCCCTGAGCGGACCATTCTGGCGGAAGGTGTTTTTGCTTCTGTTTCTCAAACGGAAGAGCAAAGCCTTGCTCAGCGGGCTGCGGAAGTTCTGAAAAAAGCCAGGGAGAACGGGCAGAAAAATCCGATTGTGGTCGGAGCAGTGCCGTTTGACGATGCGAAGCCGGCGCACTTAACCGTGCCGGTCGAAGCGTGGCATGCAGGGCCGCTGACATGTGAAGAAGACGGTAAAGAGGAGCCTGAAACTGCCCTGTACCCTTATGATATCGAGCAGATTCCAAGCCCGGAAGCGTATATGACCGGGGTCAGACAAGGATTGGCTGGTATAGCAGCAGGAGAATATAGCAAGATCGTCCTTTCCCGGTCATTGCAGCTGACCTCGCCGATCAAAGTCGATATCGGTCATTTGCTGCGAAATCTCGCCCGCCGCAATACAAGCGGATACAACTTTGCCGTTGATTTAACCGGGCAGACATCTGAAGCGCCTCGTACCACTTTGATAGGCGCAAGTCCCGAGCTGCTTGTATCGCGGTCCGGGTTCCGCGTGAGGGCAAATCCTTTAGCAGGCTCAAGGCCTCGAAGCGATAATCCCGAAGAAGATCGAAGACGGGCGGCTGAACTGCTTGCTTCTCCTAAAGACCGTCACGAACATGCGGTCGTTGTCGAAGCGGTTGTTTCCGCGCTCAGGCCGTTTTGCCGAAAGCTGGAGGTGCCGGAACCGTCTCTCATCAGCACGCCGACGATGTGGCATCTTTCAACGGAATTGAATGGAGAGCTTACAGACCTTTCTGTATCATCATTGGAGCTCGCCGCTGCCCTTCACCCGACGCCCGCTGTCTGCGGCACGCCGACGAATGCGGCGAAAGAAGCGATTAAACAGATTGAGCCGTTTGACCGCGGGTTTTTCACAGGTATGGTCGGCTGGTGCGACGCGGACGGTGACGGAGAATGGGTCGTAACGATTCGCTGTGCTGAGGCGGAGGAACACGCGCTGCGGCTGTACGCAGGTGCCGGAATTGTCGCCGGGTCGAAGCCTGAAGACGAACTTGCCGAAACGTCTGCAAAGCTTCGGACAATGCTTCTTGCAATGGGAATGAACAGTGAATAACGGAGGGATAAAAGATGCTGAAAGGATGCCCGTCATGGCCAAAGGAGTTTGCGGATAAATATCGGAAGGAGGGATGCTGGCGAGGCGAAACATTTGGAGGAATGCTGAGGGAACGGGCTGAAAAATACGGCAGCCACATTGCCCTTACATACGGAGATACCCATTTAAGCTATCGTGAATTAGACAAGAGAGCTGACTCTTTGGCTGGCGGTCTTTTAAAGCTTGGGATCAAAAAAAATGATCGCGTCGTTGTCCAGCTGCCGAATATCATCGAGTTTTTTGAAGTTTGTTTTGCGCTCTTCCGGATCGGAGCTCTGCCTGTCTTTGCGCTTCCATCGCACCGGCATAGCGAGATCACGTATTTTTGCGAGTTTTCTGAAGCTGCTGCCTACATTATTCCCGATCGTCACGCAAAGTTTGACTACCGCAAGCTGGCGAGACAGGTAAAGGGAAAGCTGCGAGGGCTTCGTCATGTCATTGTCGCCGGCGAACCGGAGGAGTTTGAAGCGCTGGCGGGCCTTTATGATCAGCCTGCACCTCCGCAAAACGTCCATTCAGAAGATGTCGCCTTTCTTCAGTTGTCAGGGGGAAGCACAGGTCTGTCCAAACTCATCCCGAGGACACATGATGATTATATATACAGCTTGAGGGTCAGCGCAGAGATTTGCAGGCTCGATCACAACAGTGTGTATCTTGCTGCTCTCCCGATCGCTCACAATTATCCGCTCAGTTCGCCGGGAGTCCTCGGTACGCTGTATGCGGGAGGCCGAGTCGTCCTTGCGTCAGGAGGCAGCCCGGATGAAACCTTCCCTTTGATCGATAAGGAGAGGGTAACGATCACAGGACTCGTACCGCCGCTTGCGTTAATCTGGCTTGACGCTGCTCCGTCGCGCCGGGACGACTTGTCAAGCCTCCAGGTCATTCAAGTCGGCGGAGCGAAATTCAGTGCCGAAGCTGCCAGACGCGTCACATCGGTGTTCGGCTGCAAACTGCAGCAGGTTTACGGCATGGCAGAAGGTCTGGTCAACTATACCAGACTTGATGATCCTGATGACACGATCGTTCACACCCAAGGCAGACCGATGTCTCCGTTTGACGAGATTAAAATTTTGGATGAAGAAGGACGCGAACTTGGACCCGGACAGACCGGGGAGCTGCTGACAAGAGGTCCATATACGATCCGCGGCTACTATAAGGCTGAGGAGCATAATGCCAAAGCATTCACTGAAGACGGATTTTACCGTACGGGAGACTTGGTCAAAGTCAACTCATCAGGCTATTTGATTGTTGAAGGACGAGCTAAAGACCAGATCAACAGAGGCGGGGAGAAGGTTGCTGCAGAAGAAGTGGAAAACCACCTGCTCGCACATCCGGCCGTACTCGATGCGGCGGTTGTCTCGATGCCGGATCAATTTCTCGGCGAAAGAACGTGTGCATATATTATCCCTCGCGGCGCTGCACCGGCTCAGCCTGAATTGCAATCGTTTTTGAGAGAAAGAGGCCTTGCAGCCTACAAAATACCCGACCGGGTGGAAATGGTTGAAGCATTCCCGCAGACAGGCGTAGGAAAAGTCAGCAAAAAAGAACTGCGTACAACGATTGCTGAAAAAATGTCTGCAGCTAAGAATGTCAGATGATAAAAAAATGAGAGGATGTGATTTGATGGCCATTCCTGCCATCTTACCGTACCAAATGCCAGAAGCATCAAATATGCCGAAAAACAAGGTGTCATGGACTCCTCATCCGAAGCGTGCTGCACTGCTCATCCATGATATGCAGCAATATTTTCTCAACGCTTACCGTTACGGCGAGTCTCCGGTAACAGATCTGCTGGCTAATATCAAGAAGCTTCGGAAGCGATGTGCCGAGCTTGGCATACCGGTTATTTTCACGGCTCAACCAGGCGCCCAGACACCGGAAGAACGGGGGCTTCTCCAAGACTTTTGGGGGCCCGGAATCGGTCCTGATCCCGATGAGCAGAAGATCGTGGATGAGCTGAAACCGAATGAAGACGACATCGTTCTGACCAAGTGGAGGTACAATGCTTTCAGAAAAACCAACCTTTTAGGTGTGCTAAAGGAGCAAGGTCGGGATCAGCTCATCATCACCGGGATCTATGCCCACATCGGCTGCCTGATGACGGCATGTGATGCGTTTATGCAAGATATTGAAACGTTTTTTGTTGGCGATGCGGTAGCGGATTTCTCATTAAAGCATCATGAAATGGCCATCACATACGCAGCTGACCGCTGCAGCGTCACAATCACTGCGGAACAGCTTCTGAGCCAACTGAAAGATGACGAAAGCCATGAACACGCAAAAGAAAGCTCTCATGCACTGACAAAACAGATCATTCGCGAACAGGTCGCATCGCTTCTTCTTGAATCGCCGGAAAAGATAAGCGACAGTGAAAATTTGATTTACAGGGGACTTGATTCCGTGAGAATCATGAGCCTCGCAGAGCGCTGGCGCCGATCGGGGCGGGAGGTATCATTTGTGGAGCTTGCGGAGGACCCTTCGATTGAAAACTGGTGGAGACTGTTGTCCTCTTCTAAAAAAGCACCCTTGCCAAATGCAGACTATCAATGAGGGAGGTCACCTTAATGCCTGAATGTCAACATAACCGAAAGCCATTATCAGGAGCGCAAGCCGGCATTTGGTTTGCTCAGCAGCTTGATCCGGAAAATCCGATCTACAATACAGCTGAATACGTTGAAATTAAGGGCCCGCTTGATCAAGAGCTTTTCGAGAAAGCGCTGCGCCATGTCATGAAAGAAGCTGAATCACTGCATGCCAGATTTGGAGAAGATCAAAACGGACCGTGGCAAGTGATCGTTCCATCGGCAGAATTTCCGCTTCATTACATTGATGTCAGCTCAGAAACCGATCCGGAACAGGCGGCTAAAAGCTGGATGAAGGATGATCTGGCCCGTCCGGTTGATCTGACTCGCGGCCCGCTTTTTACAGAAGCACTTTTCAAAGCTGCGCAAGATCATTACTTCTGGTATCAGCGAACTCACCATATCGCAACAGACGGGTTCAGCTTTACATTGATCGCCGAGCGGTTGTCAAAAATATATACGGCATTGGTGGAAAACAAATCGATTGACCAGAGCGGAGCCTTTGGCTCCCTCGATTTGATTCTCGCGGAGGAAACGGCTTACCGTGCATCAGAACAGTTTCAGGAGGATCGGCGATTTTGGCTTGAGCGTTTCAGCGATGAACCGGAGGTGGTCAGTCTTGCCGAAAGGGCGCCGCGCACCTCTTCAAGTTTTCTTCGCAGGTCTGGATATCTGCCAAGTGAGCATGCTGATCGTCTTCTGTCTGCCGCAAGCAGAATGGGGGCAACTTGGCACGAAACCGTGATGGCAGCAGCTGCAATATATGTTCATCGCCTGACGGGGGCAAATGACGTCGTTCTCGGGATGCCGATGATGTGCCGCCTCGGGTCAGCCGCTCTCCATATTCCGGGAATGGTCATGAATCTCCTTCCGCTTCGGATTGGTATGCAGCCGGAAATGAGTGTAGGAGAGCTGGTCAAGCAAATCTCAGCGGAGATGATGAAGCTGAGGCGTCATCAGCATTACCGCCACGAAGAACTGCGCCGGGATCTCAAGCTGCTTGGCGAGAACCAGCGGCTGTTTGGTCCGCAGCTTAATTTGATGCCTTTTGAGAATCGTTTGAATTTTGCCGGCTGTCAAGGCATCGTCCATAATCTTGCCACAGGACCTGTGGACGATCTGTCAATCAACATTTACGGCCGCCCGGACGGAGGCGGGCTAAAAGTAAACATGGATGCAAACCCTGCTGTTTATCATGCGGATGAACTTGAAGATCACGTCCATCGTTTTCTTACTCTTCTGAAAACGATTGTCGTTTGCGAACAAACTCAGCCGGTGGGGACATTGGACATTCTTCTCCCTGAAGAACGCGCTCAAATATTGATCGAATGGAATCAAACAGAACACGGGCTTCCCAAAGAGAGTCTTCCGCAACGATTTGAAAGGATGGCAAAAGAGTGTCCTGCATCTCCGGCAGTCGTTTGCGATGGTAAGGTTCTCACCTACTCCGAATTAAATAAAAGGGCCAATCAACTAGCTCATCTGCTGATCGATCAGGGGGCGAAACCCGAGACATTCATTGCTTTGGCGTTGCCGCGATCAGTGGAAATGGTTGTCAGCATGCTCGCCGTTCTCAAGGCTGGAGCGGCTTATTTACCTATAGATCCCGATTATCCGGCTGACAGGATCGAGTATATGCTCAACGATGCACAGCCGCTGCTTGTTATCACCAGCAAGGAAGCACAAGACACGATCAGTTCGCAAATGCCGAAGTTAATCCTCGATGAACAAACTGTTATGGAGAAAGTCTCCGGCTATTCTGAAGAAAATCCCGGCGAACAGCATTCCGGCGCCCATCCGGCATATATGATTTATACGTCGGGATCAACCGGCAGACCTAAAGGCGTGGTTGTGCAAGCTGAAAGCTTATTCAATTTTTTGATGTCAATGCAGGACATGTTCGCGCTTAATCAAGATGACCGGCTGCTAGCCGTCACTACAATTGCATTCGACATCTCAGCACTTGAAATTTATTTGCCGCTGATCAGCGGATCAGCAGTCGTTCTTGCCGAGAAGGAAACGGTACAAGATCCGTCCGCATTGGCCAAAATGATTGAAACACTTGAAATCACAATAATGCAGGCTACACCAACCCTCTGGCATGCATTGGCCTCGAGCGCCCCGGAAAAGCTCAAAGGTCTTCGTGCGCTTGTGGGCGGCGAAGCTTTGCAAGCCAGCCTGGCCCGGCAATTGCAGCAGCTCGGCTGCTCTTTAACGAACCTTTATGGACCGACGGAAACAACGATTTGGTCTACAGCCGCCGCGCTGGAAGGCAATTGCACGGAACCTCCGGGAATCGGCCGTGCGATTTGGAATACGCAGCTTTATGTCCTGGACGCCGGATTGCAGCCCGTGCCTCCGGGAACGGCTGGAGAACTTTATGTGGCAGGAACAGGGGTAGCGCGCGGCTACTTGAACCGACATACTCTCACGGCTGAACGATTTATTGCGAATCCATACGGGCCGCCTGGATCGCGGATGTACCGGACGGGCGACCTCGTGCGCTGGCGCGAAGACGGGTCGCTTGATTATATCGGCCGTGCAGACCATCAAGTCAAAATTCGCGGGTTCCGAATTGAAATGGGAGAAATAGAAGCGGTGCTTGCAAATCATCCGGTTGTTAAACAAGCTGCTGCCATCATTCGTGAAGACCAGCCCGGTGACCCGCGTATATTTGCGTATGTCGTTCCCGCTTCGGGAGAAAGCCTTGATCCTGCTGAGCTTCGCCGCTACGTTGGTGAAACACTGCCCGACTATATGATTCCGTCTGCATTTGTCATACTTGATGAACTGCCGCTTACGCCGAACGGAAAGCTTGACCGCAAATCCCTGCCGGCTCCGGCGTTGAGTATGCATACAGGCGGACGCGAGCCGAGAACTCCGCAAGAAGAAATATTGTGTGATTTATTTGCTGAGGTGCTGGGGGTGCCGCGAGTCAGTATTGATGACAGCTTTTTTGATCTCGGCGGACATTCGCTTCTGGCAGGCAGGCTCGTCGGCCAGATTCGGGAAACGCTCGGCGTCGAACTCGGAATCGGCCGTTTATTCGATGAACCCACAGCCGCCGGACTAGCCAAACAGCTTGATCAGGCGCAGAGCGCCCGTCCGGCATTGCGTAAAAGAGAGCGACGGCAGGAGATTCCGCTGTCCTTCGCCCAGCGGCGCCTATGGTTTTTGCACTGTTTGGAAGGACCGAGCCCGACCTATAATATTCCGGTTGTCGTTCATTTAACCGGAGGTTTGGACCAAGAGGCACTGGCAGCCGCACTGGGTGATGTAGCAGCAAGACATGAGCCGCTTCGAACAATTTTTCCGGATCAGCAGGGGACAACACACCAGCTGATATTGGAAGCGGATCAAGCGCGTCCCGAACTCACTGTATCCCATGTTAGCGAATATGAGTTGGAAAAAGTCCTGGCTGAGGCCGTTCGGCACCGTTTCCATTTAGAAAAGGAACCTCCGTTTCGCGTCCAGCTATTCGTACTCGGACCGGACAAATTTGTTCTTCTTCTGCTTTTGCACCATATGATTGGCGACGGCTGGTCTTTAATGCCGCTGACCCGTGATTTGGAAACCGCCTACAATGCGCGTTTGCAAGGTGAGAGACCTGTTTGGGAGCCGCTTTCTATACAATATGCCGACTATGCCGTATGGCAGGAACATCTGCTTGGCAGTGAGAACAATCCGGACAGTCTGATTGCCAAGCAGCTCGAGTATTGGTCAAAGGCATTGGAACATCTGCCTGATCAGCTGGAGCTTCCGACTGATTACCCGCGTCCGTCGGAATCAAGCTACAGAGGCGGTACGATTGATCTCAGCATTAACGAACAGCTGCATAGCCGTCTGCTCGGTTTGTCCCGCAGCACCGGAGTCAGCATGTTCATGATATTGCAGTCGGCTCTTGCCACACTGTTGACACGGCTTGGAGCAGGCCATGACATTCCGCTCGGCAGTCCGATAGCGGGAAGAAACGATGATGCATTAGGCGGAATTGTCGGATTGTTCGTTAATACGCTTGTGCTTCGAACGGATACATCGGGTAATCCAAGTTTTCGGGAGCTTCTGAACAGAGTTAGAAAAGTAAACCTTGCAGCGTATGAGCATCAGGACCTTCCATTCGAGCGCCTTGTTGAAGTGCTCAATCCTCGCAGGTCTAGAGCGAGACACCCGCTGTTCCAAATCATGCTGGCCTTTCAAAATACGCCTGAACCTGAGCTTGAACTTTCCGGCCTCAAGTCAGACATTGAAATTCGCAGCGTCGGAGCAGCCAAGTTTGATTTGACGATTGAGCTTCGCGAACATCGAAAAGCGGACGGAACACCTGCGGGTATCGGCGGATTTCTGGAATACAGCACAGATTTATTTGAACGAAATACGGTTCAAACATTGGCGGAACGCCTCGTCAGGCTGCTCGATTCAGCAGCAGACGACCCTGATCAGCCGATCGGAAGACTCGATATTCTCCTTCCAGCCGAACGTGAAAACATGCTGGTTGATTGGAGCAAATCGTCCAACAACGTACCTTGTTCATCTTTGCCCGTTTTGTTTGAAAAGCAGGCGGCAAAAGATCCGGAAGCCGTTGCGGTTATATGTGAAAATGACGCGCTCACATACGGTGAGCTCAATAAACGCGCCAACCGGCTTGCTCATCTCCTGATCGCCAAAGGGGTCGGTCCCGAACAATTTGCTGCCCTGGCGCTGCCAAGATCTTTGGATATGGTTGTCGGATTGCTTGCAGTGCTGAAAGCCGGCGCGGCATATGTGCCTCTAGATCCGGACTACCCGGCAGAAAGGATAGCGTTTATGTTGAATGATGCACATCCTGCCTGCATCGTAACGAGTTCAGCGGTTGAATCAAACCTTTCTGTTCCCGGATCTGTTGAAAGGATTGTACTTGATGATCCTTGTATACAAGAGGAACTGAAAGGATGCGCTGCTGCGAATCCGGGTGATGCCGACCGTACCGCGCCTTTGCTGCCTCTTCACCCGGCGTATGTCATTTACACATCCGGTTCGACCGGAAAGCCGAAAGGGGTGGTCGTTCCGCATCAAAATGTCGTGCGGCTGTTCGGAGCGACTGACCAATGGTTCCATTTCGGTTCTGACGACGTTTGGACGATGTTTCACTCTTACGCATTTGACTTTTCGGTATGGGAAATTTGGGGAGCGTTGCTCAATGGAGGCCGCCTTGTCGTGGTGCCTCATACAATCAGCCGCTCGCCGGCCGAATTTCTCAATCTTCTCGTTCGCGAGGGAGTGACTGTGCTCAATCAGACCCCTTCCGCATTTTATCAAT
Organism: Bacillus haynesii; assembly: GCF_001969855.1. Classification (GTDB taxonomy): domain Bacteria; phylum Bacillota; class Bacilli; order Bacillales; family Bacillaceae; genus Bacillus; species Bacillus haynesii. The sequence continues at coordinate 5,741 of NZ_MRBL01000001.1, read as the reverse complement.
TGATGCAGGCTGACCGGGACAATGCTGAGACAGGAAAGCTGCTTTCCTTGCGTTTTATCATTTTTGGAGGGGAAGCGCTCGAGCTGAAGAGGCTTGAAGATTGGTATGAACGCCATCCGGATCATTTCCCGCGGCTGATTAATATGTACGGAATTACAGAAACGACGGTACATGTCAGCTATATTTCCCTCGATCAGCAGACTGCAGCACTTCAAGCGAACAGCCTGATCGGTCAAGGGATTCCCGATTTAGGTGTATATGTGCTTGATGAATACCTTGAACCGGTACCCGCGGGCGTCACCGGAGAGATGTATGTGTCCGGGGGCGGTCTCGCCCGTGGTTACTTGGGCAGACCCGATTTGACAGCAGACCGCTTTGTCGCTGATCCGTTTGGTCCGCCGGGAACCCGGATGTACCGAACCGGTGATCTTGCCCGCAGGCGCCAAGACGGCTCTCTTGATTATATGGGGCGGGCCGACCAGCAGATCAAGATCCGCGGCTTCAGAATCGAACTCGGCGAGATAGAATCGGTGCTTGTCCGCCATCACAGAGTGAATCAAGCCGCTGTAGTTGTACGGGAAGACCAGCCCGGAGACAAGCGCCTGATCGCCTACGTTGTCCCGGCATCTGAAGAAGAAACCGATCCGGCTGAGCTGCGCCGGTTTGCCGCAGGCACTCTGCCGGAGTACATGGTGCCTTCCGCATTTGTAAAAATTGCAGACCTGCCATTGACTCCAAATGGCAAACTTGACCGAAAAGCGCTGCCTGAACCTGACTTTGCCGCGGCAGTTAAAGGGCGGGGGCCAAGAACACCGCAGGAAGAAATCTTGTGTGATCTTTTTTCAGAAATTCTCAATGTGCCGCGAGTTGGTATTGATGACGGATTCTTCGAACTCGGCGGGCATTCCCTGCTCGCCGTACAGCTGATGAGCCGCATTCGTGAAGCGCTCGGAGTCGAACTCGGCATCGGCGACCTGCTTGAAGCGCCTACTGTCAGCGGACTAGCTGAACGGCTTGAATCCGGCGGCAGACAAAGTGCGCTCGATGTACTGCTTCCGCTGAGAACCGGAGGCAGTCAGGATCCCCTGTTCTGTGTGCACCCGGCCGGGGGTCTCAGCTGGTGTTATGCGGGTTTAATGACGGCACTCGGCAAGGAATACCCGATATACGGCCTTCAAGCCCGCGGGATCGCAAGGCAGGAAGAGCTTCCTGATACGCTCGACGTCATGGCAGCTGATTATATCCGGCACATTCGTACGATTCAGCCAACAGGCCCTTATCGTCTTCTCGGCTGGTCGCTCGGAGGCAATGTTGTACATGCGATCGCAACTCAGCTGCAGGAACAAGGGGAAGACATATCGCTTCTCGTCATGCTTGATGCTTACCCGAATCACTTCCTTCCAATTAAAGATGCGCCTGATGAGCAGGAAGCATTGATTGCTCTCTTGGCATTGGGAGGATACGATCCGGACAGCCTTGACGGGGAACCGCTGAAACTTTCCAGTGCGATCGATATTCTACGTCGCGACGGCAGTGCGCTTGCCAGCCTGGATGAGGCTGCGATCTTAAATTTAAAGGAGACGTATGTGAATTCCGTCCGAATTTTAAGCGAATATAAGCCCCGCGTCTTTCATGGCGATATCCTGTTTTTCAAATCAACCGTGATACCGGAATGGTTTGATCCGATCGATCCGGAGTCATGGCTTCCTTATCTGAACGGAAACATTGATATTCATGATATGGATTGCCGGCATAAAGATTTGTGCCAGCCGGAGCCGCTTGGACAAATCGGACGTCAGGTTGCGGAAAAGTTGGACGACTTGAAAAAAGATACGGATAAGTAGGGAGAGATAACGATGACAAATCCTTTTGAAAATGAACACGGCACATATGTTGTTTTAATGAATGAGGAAGGCCAGTATTCACTCTGGCCCGCCTTCATTCATATTCCGGCAGGGTGGGAGATTGTCTGCGGGGAAACGAGCCGCAGCGCCTGTATGGACTATATCAGCTCGAATTGGACCGATCTCTCGCCGAACAGCTTAAAGCCGGCTGCAGAAGTACACGGCGGTCAGCAATGAATAGAAGGCCGTTCAATCAAAGGACGGTTGTCAGCATTGTATATGTAACGGCCATGTTTATGGCTGCAATGGATGCGAGTGTCATCAACATGGCACTGCCTGCCATCATGAACGAATTTCAAACATTACCGTCTGCTGCAGGCACAATTAACATCGGGTACTTAGTCAGCTTGGCGGTCTGTCTTCCCGCAGCCGGCTGGCTTGGGGACCGCTTTGGGACAAAGCGTGTTTTCCTAGCCGCCCTTTCGATATTTACGGCTGCATCCGCCTTATGCGGAATCGCTGACAATCTGGCGGAATTAAACGTATTTCGCGTGATCCAGGGGGCCGGCGGCGGGTTGATCACACCGGTGGGAATGGCGATCTTGTTCAGGACGTTTCCTCCGCATGAACGGGCCAAAATCTCGAGAGTTCTCGTTCTTCCGATTGCTGTCGCGCCTGCGGTTGGGCCGATCATCAGCGGGTTTCTGACAGATCAGCTGTCATGGCGCTGGATTTTTTACATTAATATTCCGATCGGAATGATCATTCTGCTGTTTGGCCTGTTGTATCTTCATGAACATTTGGAGCCGGAAGCGGGCAGATTTGATTGGCCTGGATTCCTTTTGGCGGCGCCGGGAATGGCGTTGGCGGTTTTTGCACTCAGCCAGGGGCCTGTGCGCGGCTTCAGCTCTCCGGATGTGCTTGCTTCAGGAGCCGGGGGAATGATTCTCCTCGTCATTCTCGTTTTTGTCGAGCTGAAGGCTGAGCATCCGCTGATTGAGCTGCGCTTAGTGAAGGACCGGGTTTTTGGAATGATGAGCGTCATTTCGCTTTTGACAGCAGGCGGACTGCTTGGCATGCTCTATATATTTCCGCTGTTGTGTCAGGAAGCACTCGGCTACTCTGCGACCGATACTGCCCTGATCACGTTTCCAGAAGCATTAGGCTTGATGGTGGCATCCCAGCTGATGCCGAGATCATTGGCAAAGCTCGGGCCGCGGCGGGTGATTTCCGTTGCGCTGTTAGGCGCTGCTGTGCTGTTCGGGCTGCTGAGCCTGACTGGATACGGGTCAAATCTGTGGCTTCTCAGGCTGCTGCTGTTTTTGGCGGGCTTTTTCCTGGGGCATGCGGTTGGTGCGGCGCAGGTTGTTTGTTTTGCCAACATTTCATCATCTTCAATGGGCCGGGCAACGACACTGTTTAATGTACAAAACCGGCTCGGATCTGCTTTTGGAGTTGCCGTCATGTCGTGCGTTCTTGCCGTGCTCAGTCAGCCCGGCGCAGGCATAGAGCCTGATTTATCAGCTTACCGGACCGCTTTGCTCGGTGCAGCCGGCTTCCTCATGGCAGCATTTTTCATCGCACTCAAGCTCAAAGACGCTGACACAGGCCGTCAAATGGACAGGCATGATTCAGCATCCAAAGGTGCGGCGGCTTCTGGTGAGTAAAACAAAAATCCTCCCGTTTCCGGGAGGATTTTTGAATTAAGCTCTATAAAATCGGCGACAGCAGGATCGAAATGGCTTCTTTAAAGCGGATCGATTTGCTTCTGTTTAAATATTCCTCAAAGGTCAGCTCCCTTGACACTTGCAGATCTTTTTCAAATGATAGGACAAGGCTTCTCGCAATTTCCTCATCATATAAAAAAGCATTGACTTCAAAATTGAGCTTGAAGCTGCGCATATCAATATTTGCCGTGCCAACCGATGCAATTTCCTCATCTACTACAATCGTTTTCGCATGGATAAACCCGTTATCGTAAATAAATACGGAGGCGCCGGCTTTTAAAAGTTCGCCGATGTAAGAATAGGTTGCCCAGTACACAAACGGATGATCGGGTTTGTTAGGAATCATGATCCTGACGTCAACGCCGGACAGGCAAGCGATCCTGAGGGCATCGAGCAGGCTGGCGTCCGGAATAAAATAAGGCGTCTGTATAAGAATGGACCGCTTTGCCGTTGATATCATTTTAATATAACCGTTTTTAATCTGCTCCCATTCTGAATCAGGGCCGCTGGTGACGATTTGCATGCCGATGTTTCCGTGGGAATCGATGTCAGGAAAGTGGTTTGGCATATATGTAATGTCGTGGTGGTGCGAGGCCTGATTCCAATCCAGGATAAAACGCGTTTGAATCGAGTGGACCGCTGTTCCTTTGATTCTGAGGTGCGTGTCTCGCCAATAGCCAAAGGTCGGGTTCAGACCGAGATATTCGTCCCCGACATTAAATCCCCCGACATAGCCGATGACGCCGTCGATAATGACGAGCTTGCGGTGGTTGCGGTAATTCATGCGCAAATTGATAAATTTAAAGCGCGACGGGAAAAAGACTTCGACAAATCCTCCCGCTTTTTTCAGCTCTTTGAAAAAGCTTTTCCTGAGGCTTCTCGATCCCAATTCATCATACAAAACGCGAACTTCAACGCCTTCTTTTGCTTTTTTGATCAGCGCGTCCCGCAGCTTTTTGCCGATCTCATCGCCTTTATAAATATAATATTGAAGATGAATATGGTCTTTGGCGTTTTCAATGTCGCGAAGCAGTCTGTCGAATTTCTGGCGTCCGTCCGTTAACAGCTCGACCGCATTGTCTTCTGTAAAAACGGCGTGGTTATTCAAAATGTGCATATAAATCAAGTCTTTGCTGTCCGCCGTCGCTTTATTGCGAAATTCAAACTCGCGGTTTTTCAGCTTGGTCAGCTGCTGTTCCAATATTTTTTCCATCCCGATCCTCTTTCGGTCTTCCCATTGAAAAAGGTGATTCCTGCTCAAATTGTGGCCGAAGAGCAAATAGAGGATAAAGCCGAGAACGGGAATAAAGAAGAGTACCAAGAGCCATGCCCAGGAGGAGCTTGCATCCCGGCGTTCCCTAAAGATCACAACGATTGCCAATAGCGTGTTTAAAACTAATATAAAGCCGAGAAATATCGATGTGATGCTGATATTTTTAATAATATCCATATTGAACCTCACAAGACGGATTTGTTTTTATACATTCCATTTATAACAGTTACTCCCCTTTCAAGCAACTATCTCATGTTATACGGGGCGACAGCCGGAAAGTTTCTAAAGAAAAAGGGAGGAAGGCAAAAAACTGTAAAACATGTTGGATCTAAGTTACGATATACATATAAAAAGCGTGATTTAATTAGCGGAACAACGCCTCTTTAACCAAAACGGGAGGGATTGATTATGGATATGGAACGTTTCCATCAAATGCCGGCCTTTATGAAAGAAGAAATGGATAACCTCAAGCGCGTGGCGGCGCCGTTCTTAAAGAAAAGGATGATTTTTCTTTTTATCGCGATTCCGCTGCTTCTTGCTTCATTTGTTTATCTTTCCTCTTTTTGGGGGCAGGCAACTTATGGAACCGATTCAATGATAAAAATCGGCTGCGCTGCCGCAGGTGCAGCTTTCGGCATGGCGCTGTTCAGAGAGTCGTCATACCAAAAAAGAAATGTTCAGCAATCGGTGATGAAGTATATATTGGAACGGATGCAAACAAGCGAAGTGCTTTCCGATGAACGGAAAAGCCGCTACGTTCGGGCGGTCAAAGAAGAGCCGTTTACTGTAATGAGAAGCTTTTTGGAATTTTTAAATGAAGAAGAGATCAGAAGGCGCAGGCTGGCTGAATGATTGATGGAAAAAAGAGCTGCATGACAGCTCTTTTCAGACCGTTGA